>NZ_JAJHVW010000009.1:0-310875 GCF_027583855.1 Rhodococcus sp. BH5 | reverse complement strand
AGCAAGTTCCTTGATCCACCGGTACGGCCGCTGCACGAAAGCGCGCGGGCTCATGATGGTGATGTACTTGCCTCCCAGAGCAGGCAGGATGACCGTCAGCAGGCCCATGTCGTGGAACAGCGGGAGCCATGTGACGCCGCGTGAGTCCTCGTTGAGTTCGATGGAGTCGACCATCTGGAGCGCGTTCGTTCCGACAGCACGATGGGTGATCTCCACACCGGCGGGAACTCGGGTCGAACCCGAGGTGTACTGCAGGTACGCGATGTCGTCGAGTTCGATGTCGGGACGAACCCACGTTTCACCGACGGTGTCGGGAATCGCGTCGACGGCGATGATTCGCGGACGCTCGGCAGCGGGAAGCGAGCGGAACAACTGGCGAACACCGGCCGCCGACGATGCGGCAGTCAGAATCGCAGTCGGCTTGCAGTCACCGAGAACAGCGTGAAGACGGTCGGTGTGACCGGGCTCGTCCGGATCGAAGAGCGGCACCGCGATGGAACCGGCCTGAATGGCCGCGAAGAACGAAATGACGTAGTCGAGTCCCTGCGGAGCAAGAATCGCGACGCGGTCGCCACGCTTGGTGACCTGCTGCAGACGGGCTGCAACAGCGCGCAGACGCACACCGAACTGCTCCCAGGTCAGCTCCAGGGCTTCACCGTCACGCTCGCGTGAGTAGTCGATGTACCGATACGCGAGCTCGTCCGCGTTGACACGCGAGTGTTGCTCGACGTAGTCGACCAGCGTGAAGCCTGGTTGCAGGCGGATCTGGCCCTTCTCGTCGAGAAAGCCATCGAACAGCGCGTTCATTCCATCTCCTCCGAAGCGATCACACAAGCACTGTCTTTCATGCCTGCGCCCCAGACTTCCTTCGCTCTCTCGGGTCCATCTTCGATCAATCGAATCGCACTTTGTGCGCAACTCACCTGAATCACTTCATCGATCCCAAACCATCGATATGTTACAGATTCGCATCGTCCGTATTCTCCGGCCTACTCGCCCGCCAGTAACGGGATGATCGGGGCGAACGCTTCCATCTGCGTCGGGAAGACCCCGACGTACGACATCGACGTCTTCTCGCGGACCAGTCGAATCTGGTCTGCGATTTCCTCGAAAGTGCCCACAGCCAGGTATGGAGAGTTCAACAGCTCCTCCACGCTCAGCTTACGATCCACTTCGATGTTCGGCGGAAAACCTTGGTCCAGAGCGGCGATTGCCATTTCGGCAGCCTGCTCTCGATCGTCGGTGATCATGATCATGGTGATGGTCCAGTTGAGTTCGATCTCATCGAAACGCTCGCCGGCAGCTTCGCGGATCCGCTCGACACGTTCGATGGTCTTTTCCATCGTGATTCCGGAGAGCAGAAGCCGCCCGTCACGGTTCGTCGGTGTGGCGACCGAGATGATGTCCGCGTACTTCGCCGCGAGAGCAAGCATCTTCGGGCCTCCGCCGCCCACGATGATCGGTGGCCGCGGGCCCTGCCGCGGTCGCGGGCTGCCCTTGAGGCCGCGCACCTGATAGTGCTTGCCTTCGAAAGTGCATTCCTGCCCGCGCAGAAGAACGTCGAGAATCTGCAGAGACTCCTCGAGCTTCTCGATGCGAACGCCCGGACTTTCGTAGGCGATGCCGCCCTTGTCGAACTCTTCCTTCATCCAGCCCGCACCGATACCGAGTTCGAGTCGACCACCGGACAGCACGTCGATAGTCGCCGCGTCCTTCGCGAGCACAGCAGGATGACGGAAGCCGTTGGCCAACACGGCGGTGCCGAGACGAATCTTGTCGGTGGCCACCGCGAGCGCTCCGAGAGCGGCGATCGGGCCGACCTGATTACCCAGGTGATCCGGAATCATGAACGAGTCGTAGCCGAGTTCCTCGGCCTTCTGCGCGAGCTTGACGAAGCGTCGCGCACCACCCTCTTCGGCGTTGCCCTCGCCACCGGCCGCAAACCGAAATTTGCGTAGGGCATCGCTGCCGTGGGTGGAACTCATATATCGATCTCCTGTGATGGACACGTACGTCGTACTCGAACTACAAACTCGGACAAATCGAACCTACTCGCCAGTCACTTACGTGACAGCACTGTAGAGGAAGCCCCCGGACCGTGCAGCACTCTACCGGGACCAAACGAGCAGATTACCCGCGAGCGAACTCCCGAGACGCCCGATTGTGACGAATCAACAGTGCGGCGGTGACTCAACTGTGGGGCGGCGTCGGTGCAGCGTCGATCTTCTCCGCAGCCCACTGTGCCATCCATTGGGTGGCCGTCGTGCCGTTCGGATCGACTTGGAAGGAGTTGTACATCGCGTGCACAGGGTTGTTGTAGTACTCGAGCAGTCGCGGCGCCGAACTCAGCCAGTTGGTCGGGTTGAGAGCGGCTGCCGGCGCGTCGCAGATACCGTCGCTCGGCGCGCAGATCTGATAGGTCCGATCGTTGAGGTCACCGAACCCGCCGGGCCTCGGGCCGGTCATCGTGAGACCGGGCAGCTTCAGCCCGTTCAGCGACAGCTCGGCGCCGACACCGGCAACGCTCGGGCCAACGGTGTTCCCGAACGCCGGATCGCGCCGACCGTCGGCGATCAAGCCGACGCCCAGAACCAGATCGGCAGGCACCGCGCCGGTACCGTCGCCGATACTCGCGGCGACGTCACCCGCGATCACCGCGCCCTGGGAAAATCCGGTCAGGACGTAACTCGTGAGCGGGCACTCGGCGTGCCGCTTCATCAGAAAGTCGTTAGTGGCAGCAGTTCCCGCGGCCCGACTGTTGTTGTAGGACTGCTGTCCGTCCGGCGGGATCGCCACCGGATTCGAAAACTGTGCGACATACGGAACGGTGTAGACGTCGGCCCGTGAAGTATCGAACTTCTCCTGCAGAGGACGGGTCACGTTCAGCATCAACGACGCCGGATTGGCCGTCGGGTTGTACGGGTCGTCGGTAGCGCTCGACTCCCACGTACCCGGTATGGCTACTACCTGGACATCGGGGCAACTGGCCGGCTGAGACACCGGAGGCTCCGGGCTCGGCGGGATCGGAGTCGGCGAAGGCACCCGCCCGGCCAGGATGTACCAACCGCCGATCACGACCGCTGCGACCACAAGAATGATCAGCAGCGGGATCAGGCACCCACGACGCTTTCCAGACCTCGCCATGACCCGCGCCTACTTGCAGTAGGTGGCGTTGGCGACGTCGATGTAGATCTGAGCGTTCGCACCTGCCTGCGCGGGAGTGATCTGCTTGCCTTCCGCCGACGCTTCCTGGCCGACGAAGGCGGTCACGAAGGTCAGGACCTCGTCGTCGGTCTGAGGACCGGCAGCGCAGATGTAATTGGCCGTGTTGACGGCGATGCTTCCGTCACCGGCTGGGGTGATGCCCTTCGCCTTCAGTCCGTCGAGGAACTTCTGTGCCTCGGGACTGACCTCGACGACTGTGGGACCCGGGAAGCCCTCGATGCTCTGCGGCTGCTCCGGCGGCGCGGTGGCCGCGGCTCCCGGACTGGTGGGCGCAGCCGACGCCGTCGTGGTCGCAGAGGCGGACGCAGATGCCGAACCGCTGGAGGACGAAGCCGCCGCGGACGTCGTGGTGACCGGATTGGAGGTTGCAGTGGAGTCGTCACTACCGCACGCGACAAGCGCGCCACCGGTGGCGAGCGCCAGGGCGCCGACCGCGATCGCGCGTGCACAAGTGTTTCGGTTACCCGAGAAAAGCGACATCAATGTCCGTCCTTGCCTTCAGTCGAAAGTCCATCAACAGGTTACGCAACGCACGCGGGCGGGCACCGATCCGTGATCGGGCCCGCCCGTCGTGCACCACTGTGAGTTAGTGAACTTCTGTCTTGTCACCGATCACCGTGATGTAGCCGAACTGGAAGTTCTGCTGGACACCACCGGGAATGTCGAACTTGTCACTGATCGGGAATCCGAGTCGTCCACCTTCGTATCCGACGCTCTTCCAACCGTCGAACAGCGGACCGTTCTCGACGGACCATGCACCGGTGCCGGGGCTCCAGTAGATGTTGCCGCCCTCGAACTCGGTGAAGCGTCCGTTGTCCTTGATCGGAACCTCGTTCGACTTCGGGAATCCGAGCCAGCCGTTTTCCCAGCCGAGTTCGCCGTACTTGCCCATGATCATTCCGAGAACCGCGTGAGTTCCATTGGCGCTGCTGTACATTGCGCCGATCTCGAATCCCTGGACCTTGCCCGGCTTGCCGGGGGTCGCGATCTCGTCGGCAGTCGGGTAGCCGAGCGGGCCACCTTCCCAACCCTGTGCGGACCACTCGGCGAGGATGTCACCGCTGACGGGGTGAGCGCCGGTCTGCGGGGTCCAGTAGATGGAGCCGTTCTGGAAGTGGTTGAAGCGTCCGCGTCCGTCGGGGGTACCGAGTTCGGGGGTACGCGGGAAGCCGAGCGGGCCGGCTGCTGCTCCGGTGTTCATGTACGCGCCGGCGATACGACCGGCGACGGGCTGGGCGCCCGTTCCACTGGTGAAGTAGATGCGACCGTTGCGGAAGTCCTGTGCCAGGCCACCCGCGACGCTGTACTCGGGGGTGATGCAGTCACCGATCCAGCCGTTGGCTGCGGCCGTCGCACCGATCTCACCCGAAGTGCCGCAAGCCGGCTTCTCGACCTCGACGCCGATGGCGTTGGCCAACTGCGGCCACAGCTGATGAAGCTCGAACTGCCAGTACGGCCACGAGTGGGTTCCGGACGGGCGGTAGTTGACCTGCGCGGGGATTCCGAGCTGGTTGAGCTTGGTCGCGAAGGTCTGCGAGGTCAGGCGAGCGAGGATCTCGAGGCCCATGCCTGCGTAGTTGGTGCTCACGCCGGGAATTCCCGACGGCTGGTCGTACGGGCCGGTCGTACCGCTACCACTCGAGACGTACAGGCTGACGCCCTTGAGCTTCTCGGCGAGCGCGTACGGATCGTGTGCAGCCCACTGCGGGTTGGACGGCGGTCCCCACATCGCGGCGGAGTTGTATCCACCGGCGTCGGTCATCGCGAACTGGATTGCCTGAGGCATGCCGAGCGAGGTGGTGGTGAGGATGCCGGAGAGCGAAGCGGCGAACTTGAAGAAGCCGGGGTTGCGCGCCGTGAGGAACATGGCGGACGTGCCGCCCATCGACAGACCGACGACACCGCGTGTCTGCGTGGTCCGCCAGTCCTTTTCGAGGATGGGGGGCAGTTCCTTGGTCAGGAACGTCTCCCACTGGTAGTTCTTGCCGTTGTCGGGCTGGAGCCAGTCGGAGTAGAAGCTGGACTGACCGCCGACCGGGAGGATGACGTTGACGTTCTTGTCCGCGTAGAAGGACTCGGCGTCGGTCTCGTAGGTCCAGGCGTTCTCGTTGTCGGTCGCGCGAAGACCGTCGAGCATCCAGACCGAGGGGAAGCTGGCCGACGGATTGACGTTCCAATCGCGGGCCAAGAGGATCTGCACCTGAATCGGGGTGCCCATCGCGGGAGAGTTCACCCACAGCGCGACGCGACGCTCGCTGAGCCAGTCGACCTTCGTGACCGCTGCTCCGGTGGGGTTCTGGGTGGCGGCCGGTGCGGCCTGAGCAGGTGCCGGCGCGGCTGCCGCGGTTCCGGCCGTCGTCAAGCCCGCGGCGATCGGCAGAACCAGCATCGCTGCCAGTGCGCCGACGACCTTTGTCCGGAAGGTTGCCCGGGACCGGCGACGGTCCTCCGTGGCAAGGCCTACTCGCATGAGCTCACTCTCTTTCCTTACGTTCGGTCCGCGCGTCGATCGTGTGGCCGCCTGAGCAGCCAGACCCCCGTTGAAACTATTTCTACACGCAAACGATCCCCGCTTGGGGTAGCCGCGCTGTTACTGGTGGTGCAATTGTTACTGACATCGGGCGCTTGTGCAGCACCTGAATACACAAGTGCCGTCCCGGTTCTCCTTCGAGGAGTCCGGAACGGCACTGGTGAAGTGACTAGGTCACGGGATCGCGCACGATCACCAAGCGTTCATGGTGTCGAGGATCTGGCCGCGAGCCTTCCACAGCTCTGCCGACCAGTACGGCCACGAGTGCGTGCCGTTGGACGGGAAGCTGTAGGTGGCCGGGATACCCAGCGAGTTCATGCGGATCTGGAATGCACGAGTGTTGACCAGGGCGAGAGCCTCGAGGCCCATGCCGTTAGCCGTGTTGTAGTAATCGATCGGTGCGCGCGGGTGGTCGTATTCACCGGGCAGGCCGCTTGCCGACGAGATGTACATCGACAGGCCCTGCAGACGCGGTGCGAAGACGAACGGGTCGTTGCGCAGCCAGGACGGGCTCCACGGCGGTCCCCACATGGAGTCGACGTTGAAGCGACCGGCATCGAGCATTGCGACGCGGATTGCCTCGCGCATGCCCGGAGCCGAGATGTTCAGGTAGCCCGACAGCGAGCCGGCGAACTTGAACTGGTCACGGTGGTAAGCAGCCAGCGTCAGAGCAGCGCTGCCACCCATCGAGAGGCCGAGGACCGCGTTGTTGGTGGGCGAGACGCCGTAGTTCGCGAGGAAGTTGGGCAGTTCTTCGGTGAGGAAGGTTTCCCACTTGTACGTGATCTGCTGGCCGTTGAAGTTCGACGGTGCATACCAGTCGCTGTAGAAGCTGGACTCGCCGCCGACGGGCATCACGAGGGTGATGTTGTCGTTGCGGTACTGGTCCATCGCATTGGTCTCGAAGCTCCACGCGTTGGCGTCGTTACGCGCACGCAGGCCGTCGAGGAGGTAAAGGGCAGCGTTTCCGCCGCGAGCGGCCCACTGGACCTGGACCTTGATGTTGCCCATCGAGGAGGGCACCCACAGCTCGTCGTATCCGCCGGAGGGGGCGGTGTGGCTGGGAGCAGTGTGCGCAGGCGCAGCAGAGGCGACAGCACTACCGGCAACTCCTGCAGCAAGGGGGAGCACAAGTGCTGCGGCACCGATGGCCAACGCTCGGTGCTTGAGGCGCTGGGTCAGCCTCTTTCTGGCAAAACGCATGGATACTGCTCTCTCTCTTCGTCTGCGGAACCCACTCGGTGGAGTGGTTCCGGCGGATTCCGTCGGGGAACAGGCTTTTCTGCCAGCCCGAACGAGTTCGGGTCGGCAGCGGACCTCTTCCAAGTCACACTGCGCTCGCTGGACTTTATGTCACAGGTTCAGCTGTGACAAATAGGTGGACCGTTACGTCCCAATCCGCGAGCAACACCGTCATCACCCCTCGGGGGTGATTCAGGTTAGGTGAATCGTCTTCGAGTACATCGTGGCCAATCAATTCGGTGTTACTGAATCGAAATATTCAAACCCTCAACAGTCGGTGATGCTGATCACATCACCTGGGTGACTCCGGTGGAACGAGACCGCAGCGTTCCAATTCGTAGGCCGGAACCCGGTCGAATCGGTACTTCGCGAAGTCGAATGCCTGCTGGAAGTTCTGTTTGAATCTGGCCCAGGTCAGCTCGGAGCGGTACGACGTGAGCAACTCCTGCGTTTCCGGGCAGGTGATGGCCAGCTTTGCGTCCGCAACCCAGTCTTCGTCGAGGAAGAACGGCAGCCACGGTCGAACGTCGATCATTCCCGTGTCCGCGACCACCCAGTCCGGATAGAGATTCTTGTCGTGCCCGATCCGGCCGTCCTCGAGTCGCTCGGTGTGAGCTGCCAGGGGATACGCCAGCCCCATCTGATCGAGCACCCGAACGTCGAGGCCGACGTTCATGCTCGTCATTCCGAGGTTGAGGAAGAAGACGACGTGCTCGGCCGGCTCGTCGATCGGTCCGGGTGGTGGGACGACGAACCAGGAGTCGTAGCTCGCGGACGGCAGCAGCAGCCCACCCTCCGGAGTCCGCGCGATGGTCTCGACCATGGCACGCATTCGCGGATAGTCGAGGTAGTCCTCGGCCAGGATCGGATGCTTGTGACCGGTGTTGAGTGCGTAGAACGCTCGCTCGTCGACGATTCCCGAGCGACCCACCACGGATCCTTCGGGCATACCCGTCGTGTTCGCGGCGAAGAAGGCCCAGATGATCGTGCCGATCCACAGCACCGCCGAGACTCCGAAGATCGCGGTGTCGCGATTACTTCCGAACGCTGCCCGCGCCGGCACCCGCAACGGAATGACCGCCACCGGGATGAGCAGGCAGAACAGCACCGGCAACAGGACGCGGCCGTGCATGAAGTCGCCGCCGACGCGCAGAGAGTAGATCCCGAGGATCAGCCCACTGCCGAGAATGAAGGTGACAATCGCCCGCGGCGTGCGCAGAAACTGCTGAAAGCGCTGCCACAGCGGGCGTGCGGGTTGATCTGCGGTAGCGGTAGGTGTGTCCGCTCGGCTTCGCCACACGAGCAGCAGCGCACCGATGAGCAGGAACAGCAACGGTAACCAGAGCAGGTACGGCCCGACGAGGTTCCACAGGTACGCAAAACCCTGCGCCCACTTCGCGCCACCGGCGTCCTTCGACACCGCGGTGTTCGGGTATGGCAAGGCGTAGTAGCCCATTCGCCAGATCTGATAGGCCACCGGGACAAGTCCGGCGACGACGACGATCAGTGTGCGAATCTTCCAGGTCAGGCCTGCGGAGAGAACGATCATCATCAACGCGGCAGCACCGGGAATCGCCATCTCGGGTCGAACCAGTGGTCCGAGTCCGGCCACGAACGAGAGAGTCAGGATCGACGCCGTGGACGGCGTCGACGCCTGCGCCCACCGAACGAGCAGTACCCACAGGAGCGCGATCCAGAAGATCACCAAGCATGTCTCGAGCCCGGAAGTGGCGAAATCTCGCGCAGGCGGAACCGCGATGTAGACGAGAACACCCGCCGGTACCAGCAGGATCGTTCCGCCCGCCGACGGCCGAACGCCGCGGTACAGACGACCGGTGCCGAGCATCGCCAACACGACGGCAGCAGTCGAGAGTACGAGCGCGATCGTCAGAACAACGTATTCGAGACGGATCTGCGTGAGCCAACTGAACGCGTAGACGATGTACGTCCACGCGGTACTCGTGTTCGCCTCGACACGCTCACCCGCGTTGAAGACCGGGCCGTTCCCCGCGAGCAGGTTGCGGACGGTTCGCAAGACGATGAGTCCGTCGTCGGCGATCCAGCGACGCTCCCACGCACCCCAGAACATGAGGGCAGCAGCAAGCACCACCCCGCCGAGAAAAACTCCTCGACTGAGGGTGGTGCGATTCGCCGCAGTGTCGACGTGCGGGTCGGCCTCGGTGCGTGGCTCAGACGAGGTAGACAGCGACACCCACTACTCCGATCCACGCAATCGCGAGGAGTTGCAGCACCCGGTCACCGAGCGCGATCTCCTCAGGCTCTCCGGCTTCGCCGCCGTCGACGTCCACCGCGTATCGCAGCACCGCGATGGTGAACGGCACCATCGAGATGGCGTACCAGTTGGTGCCCTTGATGGCGTCCTGCTGGAACGCCCACAGTCCGTAGCAGAGGACCAGCGTCGTCGCTGCCATCGTCCACACGAAACGCAGGTACGTCATCGTGTAGCTCTCGAGGGACTTACGGATCTTGGCGCCGGTCTTCTCGGCCAACTGCAATTCGGCGTAGCGCTTGCCTGCCGCCATGAAGAGTGAGCCGAACGCCATCATCAGCAGGAACCACTGCGAGAGATCGATCTCGGCGGCAACGCCACCGGCGATCGCTCGAAGCAGGAAGCCGGACGAGACGATGCAGATGTCGATGACGGCCTGATGCTTGAGACCGAAGCAGTAGGCGAGCTGGATGACGATGTACACGCCCATGACCACGGCGAGTTGCCAGTTGGCCAGGAAGGACAGCCCGATCGCACCGGCAAGCAGCACGACTGCCATGCCGTAGGCGATGTTGACGGGTAGAACGCCGGCCGCGATGGGACGGAATCGCTTCGTGGGGTGAGCACGGTCGGCTTCGACATCCATCGCGTCGTTGACGAGATAGATGCCTGATGCCGCCATACAGAACACGACGAACGCCAGCGCGACGGGCAACAGCACGTCGGCTTCGGTGGCGGTTCCGGCCGCGATGGGCGCTGCCAGCACAAGGACGTTCTTGACCCACTGACGTGGGCGAAGCGCCTTGACGATGCCGGCGGGCAGGGACTTCGGGGGTCCGCTGACCGTAGCCGGTTCCTCGCTCATTTATCTCCACATTTCTGTTCGGCTCTGGCTTCTTCGACCCGGCGAACTACCGCCGCGGATGCGGCTCCCAGTGCCGCTCCGGCGAGTACGTCGGTCGGGTAGTGAACTCCCAGGACCAGACGCGAGAGCATCATCGGGGGCACCAGCAACGCCGGTAAGGGTAGCCCGGTGAGCCGACCGATCAGCACAGCCGCCGCCGTCGTCGACGTCGCGTGTGATGACGGGAAGCTGAGCTTGCTCGGTGTCGAGACGTTGACCTGCACCGAAGGATCGGAAGGTCGCTTGCGCCTGACCACCCGTTTGATCACCACGGAGGCGGCGTGTGCACCGAATGCTCCGACGGCTGCTCCGGCCCATTCCCGTCGACGCGGCTTGTCCACAGCAGCTCCGACGGCAGCGATCGCGATCCACCCGAGGGAGTGCTCACCGAAGTGAGACATACCGCGGGCGACCTTGACGGCTCCCGGCAGCTGCCCGACGGTCGACTGAATCCCGGCCAGAATCTGTACTTCAGGAGATGCCGAAGACACGTTCCCACCTTTCCGTGCTGGTCAGTGAAGGAACGGCGTCCTGGTACTGCTTCTTGAGCTCGGGGAAACGGGCGGCGAGTTCGCGGCGCAACCGTGTTGCTTCCTTGAGCAGTTCGAGCGCGAGTTTCGGGTTTCGCTTGCGGTAGACGACGCCGCGACCGTCGGCCGTGGTGACGGTGACGCCGTCGACCTGCGAGAGCAGGAACCAACGGGCGTCGATGGTCGGAACATTGAGCTGAGGGCGCTCGAGGTGTTCCGGCTTGGCCGGCTTCACGTTGTGCACTCCGGCCCTGAGGACCCGGGTGATCTTCGCGACGGTCGACAGCGGCAGGCTCACGTCTCCGACATCCGCACCGGAGGGCAGCGGCAACGCAGTCGACGACGGCAGTACGACGGCGTCGGAGAATTCCTTGCGCTGGGCGTGGACCTCACCGAGTGCCGTCGGCAGCATGTTCGCGATGTGTTCCGGTCCGGCGAGGAAGTCCGCGATGGCCTTGTTCTGGATCGCGACGGTGGAGTACTCGAGGCACAGCAGGTGCTTGAGCGTTGCCTTCACCGTGTTGACCACGAGGCCACGGCCGTTGCCCGGCATGTGGAGCGCGGCCACCACCAGACGGTTACGGAGGTGGAAGTACGCCTGCCAGTCGATGGCGTCGTCCTTGTCGCTCCACGCCATGTGCCAGATCGCGGCACCGGGCAGAGTGACGGTCGGGTATCCGGCTTTCTTTGCGCGCAAACCGTATTCGCAGTCGTCCCACTTGATGAAAAGCGGTAGCGGCTGCTTGATTTCTTCGGCGACCTGGCGCGGGATCATGCACATCCACCAGCCGTTGAAGTCGACGTCGATGCGGCGGTGCAGGAGTTTCGATTCGCGCAGCGGCTTCTTCGAGAAATCGTGGTCGTATTCGACGTTCGGTGCCGCGGTCCACATGAAGATGCCGCGGTCGACCACTTCACCCATCACGTGGAGGTGGCTTCGTTCCTGCAGGTTGAGCATCTGCCCACCCACCAGCATCGGCGACTTCGCGAAACGCGAGAACGAAAGCGCACGCAGAATCGAGTCCGGTTCGATCTCGATGTCATCGTCCATGAACAGGATGTGCTGGCACTGCGTCGTCTTGAGTGCCTCGTACATGATTCGGCTGTATCCGCCCGAGCCGCCGAGGTTGCCCTGATCGTGAATGGCGAGCCGATCACCGAGCGCTGCAGCAGCTTCGGCGAATCCGGGTTCGTCACGCACCTTGCGGGTGCCCTGATCCGGCATGATGACGGCCTTGATCACGTCCGACACCAGCGGATCCGAAGCCAGTGCAGCAAGCGCCTTGACCGCGTCGGTCGGACGGTTGAACGTCGGAATACCAACGGCGACAGTCGCTTCGCCGGGAGCCTCGACGGGCGCGTACCAGCCGCCGCTCTCGACGACCACTGCCGTATCGGTGGTGATGTCAAACCAGATCCAGCCACCGTCCTCGAACGGCGCCAGTTCCACCTCGAACTCGACCGCGGCATCGCCGTCGGCAAATTCCTTGCCTTCCACGTGAATTCGCGAGGAATCCGCCTTGGAACGGTAGATGTCGACGCGGCCGTGGCCGGACAGCTCGAGACGAAGGACCACCGATTTCAGGATGGACCATCGACGCCAGTAGCTGGCAGGGAACGCGTTGAAGTACGTGGCGAACGAGACCTCGGTCTCGGCGCCGAGCGCTACCGACGTGCGCGAGGTCGAGTGCGCCCGCCGACTGTTGGACCAGGACTCTTCCAAGTACAACGTGCGGACGTCGAGCGGCTCACCGGCGCGGGGCAGGATGATCCGCTGAAGCAGGGACTTGCCGAGGTAGGTCACCTCGTCGCCGCTGACGGCATCTTCGCCTTCGAGTAGATGACGTGCGTTCATTCGCTCTCCCCTGCCAATTCCGCACCCGTTTCGAGATGCGGGCGCAGGGTGTTCTCGAACATCGTCAGCGCGCTGGCGATCGCCATGTGCATGTCCAGGTACTGGTAGGTGCCGAGACGCCCACCGAAGAGGACCTTGTTCTCCACGGTCTCCTTCTTGGCGCGTGAGCGGTACGCGGAGAGCTTCTCGCGATCCTCGGGAGTGTTGATCGGGTAGTACGGCTCGTCCTTCGCCTCCGCGGCACGTGAGAACTCACGCATGATGACGGTCTTGTCGGTCGGGTACTCGCGCTCCGGATGGAAGTGACGGAACTCGTGGATACGGGTGAACGGCACGTCGGCGTCGTTGTAGTTCATGACCGGGGTGCCCTGGAAGTCTCCGGTGGGCAGAACCTCGGTCTCGAAATCGAGGGTGCGCCATCCCAGTGCACCTTCGGAGTAGTCGAAGTAGCGGTCGAGCGGGCCCGTGTAGATGACAGGGGCGTCGGGGCTGGCGGTGCGCAGTTCGTCGCGGACGTCGAAGTAATCGGTGTCGAGGCGGACCTCGATCTTCGGATCCTTCGCCATGTTCTCGAGCCACGCCGTGTAGCCGTCGACAGGCAGGCCCTCGTACGTGTCGTTGAAGTAGCGGTTGTCGAAGTTGTAGCGGACCGGCAGGCGGCTGATGTTCGCGGCGGGCAACTCGGTGGGGTCGGTCTGCCACTGCTTAGCTGTGTAGTCACGCACGAACGCTTCGTAGAGCGGGCGTCCGATCAGGGAGATCGCCTTCTCTTCGAGATTGGAGGCGTCCTTCGAATCGATCTCGCTGGACTGTTCGGCGATGAGGGCGCGTGCTTCTTCGGGAGTGAAGTACCGACCGAAGAACTGCGACACGAGACCGAGTCCCATTGGGAACTGATACGCCTGTCCCTTGTGCAGCGCGAAGACACGGTGCTGGTAGTTCGTGAACTCCGTGAACTGGGTGACGTAGTCCCAGACCTTCTTGTTCGAGGTGTGGAACAGGTGGGCACCGTACTTGTGGACCTCGATGCCGGTCTCCGGCTCTGCCTCCGAGTATGCGTTCCCCCCCAGGTGGTGACGGCGATCCAACACCAGCACGCGCTTACCCAGCTGGGTAGCGGCACGCTCGGCGATGGTCAGCCCGAAGAATCCCGAACCGACGACGATCAGGTCGTACTGGGCACGGGCGGTCTCTGAATTTGCAGCGGTCACGATGAACCAGGGTATCGGACCTGTTCGGACGCCGAGGGTTGGATGCGTCACCAGGGACGATGCGGCAAGTCAGGACGTTGCAAGACCGATCAGACCGGAAGCACGAGGTGCACCGCTCGAATCGAATTCGATCACGATCGGTTCGTCGACGGGGAAGTGTGCGGGAAGTAGAAGCAGTCCCTCCGACGCGCAGCGTTCGAGAAGTTCGCGGCGGGTGACCCTGGCGATCTCGGGATCCGCGTCGCCGCCCTGGCTGAGGTCCGGGTACAGAAACTGGATCGGATGGTGGATCACGTCGCCGGCGATGACGGCGCCGCCGTCGGCAGTGCGGATCTCGATCACGATGTGACCCGGCGTGTGGCCGGGCGCGCTGCGAACGACGACGCGTGTGCCTTCGGACTCGGCCAGGACGTGGCCGTCGTCGACCGCCTCCCACTTCGCCCCGTCCAGAACGGGACGGACGCTGTCCTCGAAGGTCTGCGCCAGATCCGAGACCACTCCTTCGTGTGGACCGTCGGCGGCGAGTTGTTGGAGCGCGGCCAGTTCGGTGCGATCGAAAATGTAGGTCGCGCGGGGGAAGGTAGGCCGCCAGGTTTCGGCGTCGAGGGCGGTGTTCCAGCCACAGTGGTCGGGGTGCAGATGTGTGCTGACCACCAGATCGACGTCGTCGACGGACACACCGGTGGCTGCGAAGCGTGAGAGGTAGTCGGTACCGAACATGTGATGCGGCAAGAGGTTCGGCCGGTGCTTGCTGTTGCCGTTGCCGGTGTCGACGACGACGGCCTTGCCGCCGATCTCCACCAGGTAGGTGTGGATGGCAAGCACGAGGTCACCACTACCCTCGTCGAAGAACTCCGGTGTCAGCCGCGCCGACGCTTCCTCTATCTCCGCCTCACTCGCCTGGGGAAAGAGCTCTCGCGGCGGAAACGGCCAGTGCGCCAGCTCTGTCAGTTGGGTGACGCGTGCCGACCCGACGTCGATGGTGAAGCTCATTAGTGTTTGCCTTCCGAACAGCTCGATACCGCTTGTGGGCACACACAAAGGCACCCACCGAAATGCTCGGTGGGTGCCTGGTCGGTGTCAATGGTTTTCGACGCCGGTGATCAAAGACTCTTCGCGATGATGCCCTTCATCACTTCGTTGGCGCCGGCGTAGATCTTCTGGACGCGGGAGTCCTCGTACATGCGCGCGATCGGGTATTCACGCATGTAGCCATATCCGCCGTAGAGCTGCACGCACCGGTCGACGACGGCGCATTGCTGCTCGGTGAGCCAGTACTTGACCATCGCGGCGTCTGCGCCGTCCAGCTCGCCGTTGAGGTGATCCTCGATGCAGTTGTCGAGGAAGACACGGCAGGTGCGTGCGATCGTCTGGCACTCGGCCAGCTCGAAGGCGGTGTTCTGGAACTCGAAGAGGCTGTGCCCGAACGCTTGACGCGCCTTGGTGTATGCGACGGTCTCCTCGACTGCACGCTCGATGGTGCCGATGGCCTGCGCGCCGATGATGAGGCGTTCCTGCACCAGCTGCGCCATCAACTGACCGAAGCCGAGCCCCTCGGACTCACCGAGGAGGTTCGAGACGGGAACGCGAACGTCGGTGAAGGACAGCTCCGACGTATCGGCGCCGTGCTGACCGACCTTGTCGAGCACGCGGCCGACCGCAAAGCCTTCGCAGTCACGAAGATCCACAATCAGGAGCGAGACACCCTTGGCGCCCGCCTTGGGGTCGGTCTTGACGGCAAGCACGATCATGTCTGCGCTGCCACCGTTGGTGATGAAGGTCTTCGACCCGTTCACGACGTAGTGGTCACCGTCACGGATCGCGGAGGTGGTGATTGCCTTGAGGTCGGAACCTGTTCCTGGCTCGGTCATTCCGATGGCGCCGAGGATTTCGCCCGTCGCCATACCTGGCAGCCAGGCCTTCTTCTGCTCTTCGCTTCCGTATTCGAGCACGTAGTGGGCGACGATGCCACTGTGCACGGAGTTACCGAGCGCATAGTCACCGCAGTAGCCCTGCGCCTCGAAGACAGCGAGATCGTGCGCGAAAGTTCCACCGCCCCCGCCGTATTCCTCGGGAATCGAGCAGCACAGCAGGCCGAGCTTGCCGGCTTCGAGCCACACGGACCGGTCGACGCGATGCTGAGCGTCCCACTGCTCACGCTTGGCGATCAGTTCACGATCGAAGAAACCACGGGCCAGTTCGGCTACTGCGGTGATCTCGTCGTCGTGCCACGACGGCTTGCGCTTGGTCGCCATGATCAGACCCGCTTCAGCAGGGCAGCGAGTGCCTGACCGCCGCCGATGCACATGGTGACGATGCCGAATTCGAGGTCGCGGCGGACCATGTCGCGGGCCGCACGCAGGGTCAGGATGGCTCCGGTGGCGCCGACCGGGTGTCCGAGGGCGATCGCTCCGCCGTACGGGTTGGTCTTCTCCGGATCCAGGCCACTGTCACGGATGACGGCGATGGCCTGCGAAGCGAACGCCTCGTTGACCTCGGCGGTGCCGATGTCGGAAGGCTTCAATCCTGTTTGTGCAAAGAGCTTTTCGAGAGCGAGCACGGGAGCGTAGCCCATCAGGCCGGGCTCCATGGCTGCCGTCGTGACGGTTTCGAGCGTGACCAGTCCGGTGAGACCGCGCTTGGCTGCCTCGGTGCCCGTCGCGAGGACGAGTGCGCCGGCGCCGTCGTTGATGCCCGACGCGTTACCGGCGGTGACGGATCCGCCCTCTTCGAATGCGGGGCGCAGCTTGGCGAGGGTTTCGACGGTGGTTCCGGGCTTGGGATGCTCGTCCTCGGTGACGGTGACGGAGCGCCGACCACCGGTCTCGACGGGAGTGATTTCCTCGGCGAATGCCGCCTTCGCTGCGTCGGTAGCGGCGCGGCGCTGAGATTCGACGGCGAACTCGTCCTGCTGCTCGCGACTGACGCCGTACTTACGGGCGACGGCTTCGGCAGTGCGGCCCATGTGAGCCTTGCTGAACGGGTCGGTGAGCATCGCGACGGTGCCGTCGACGAGGCTGCGATCGCCGAGCTTGTAGCCCGAGCGGGCGGCGAAGTCGTAGAAGGGCATGCGAGACATGCTCTCGTCACCGCCGGCGAGCGTGATGGCAGCTGCGCCCCATCGCATCTGCATCGCCGCAGACCACACAGCCTGCAGGCCGCTGCCACAGAGGCGGTTGACGGTGTAGGCGGGGACGTTCTCGGGCAGTCCGGCGGCGATGCCGACGCGGCGTGCGTTGTAGGCGTCCGGGCCGACCTGGCCGATGCAGCCCATGACGACCTCGTCGATGTCTTCGGGCGCAACGCCGGCGCGGCTCAGCGCGGCCTTGGCTGCTGCGGCGCCCAGCTCGTGTGCGGGTACGTCCTTGAAGACGCCGCCGAAGCTACCGACGGGGGTCCTGGCCCCGTCGACGATGACGATCGGTTCGGGTGTGGTCATGATTGTCCCCATCTGCTGTGCTCACGTCGATTTCTCTGTCCGTGGCCGATACTAGGACATCGAAGTATCTCGCAGATGGGGACGTTGGTGTCAGGGTGTGGGAGCGCTCTCGGCGACGGGCACGACCTCGGCGTCGGTGTCGGTGTCTTTGTGGTTCCGGTAGCGGTAGAGCCCGATACCCACGAGGATCGCTGCAAGTCCCAGGGACACGATCATCTGGCTGCGCGTCGAGTCCAGGGTGAGCATTCCGATGCAGAGCGCGATGATGGCGGCGATCGTGGCGTAGGTCAGGTACGGGAAGAACCACATCTTGAGTTCCAGCTCCTGGCCCGAAGCTTCGAGCTTGCGGCGGGTGCGCAGCTGGGACACCGAGATGACCAGCCAGACGAACAGCGCGATCGCACCGGAGGAGTTGACCAGGAACAGGAAGACCTTGTCCGGGGAGAGGTAGTTCATGCCGACGGTGAGGAAGCCGACGATCGTCGAGACCAGGACAGCGCGCATCGGGACGCCGGTCTTCTCGATACGTGAGAGCGACTTGGGGGCGTCGCCGCGGCCGGCGAGGGAGAAGATCATGCGGCTCGCGGTGTAGAGACCCGAGTTGAGGCAGGACAGAACCGACGTGAGGACGACGACGTCCATGATGTTGCCCGCGGCCGGAATGCCGTAGGAGTCCATGACGGCGACGTACGGGCTGAGTGCAACCGACGCGCTGTCCCAGGGAAGCAGGGTGACGACCACCGCGATCGAGCCGATGTAGAAGATGAGAATTCGCCAGACGACGGATTTGACGGCTGCGCGAACAGCTTCGAGCGGGTTGGCCGATTCACCGGCGGCGATCGTGGCGATTTCGGCCCCGAAGAACGAGAACACGACCACAAGGACTGCGGCGAGCATCGCTCCTGTTCCGTTCGGCAGGAAGCCGCCGTGACCGGTCAGGTTTGTCATTCCGGGTGCTTCGACGCCGGGCATCCATCCGCAGATCGCCACGATGCCCATGCCGAGGAACGCGATGATGGCGACGACCTTGATGGAGGCGAACCAGAACTCGAACTCGCCGAACGACTTGACCGAGATGATGTTGGTCAGCGTCAGCACGATCATCAGAATCAATGCCCAGGTCCACTGGGGAACCCCCGGAACCCAGCGATTCATGATGAGGGCACCGGCGGTGGCCTCGATGCCGAGCACGATGATCCAGAACCAGGCGTACAGCCAGCCGATCGAGAAGCCCGCCCAGCGGCCGATGGCCTTGTCGGCGTACGAGGAGAACGAGCCGGTTTCCGGCGACGCTGCCGACATCTCACCGAGCATGCGCATCACGAGGATGACGACGACGCCGGCAAGCGCGTAGGAAATCAGGACACCGGGTCCCGTCTCCTGGATCGCCACACCGGAGCCGACGAACAGTCCGGCGCCGATGACGCCTGCGATCGCAATCATCGACAGATGCCGCTTCTTCAGCGTGTGCTGAAGTGCCGGCTGGTCTGTACTGGACATCAGTACTCCTTGTGGGCTGTTCGGAACGTGGATCTCGGTGGCGCTCTATCCGGAGCGCATTTTCGATAGCGCCAGTGTCGGACCTTCGGCAAGCTCGCGTCAGGCTCCACTTTGTACAAACGTGACCGCAGGCACTACAAAGTGGCGAGTTCGAGGTGTCAGACTGGACTCATGCCCATCACGCTCCGCCAGCTTTGTGCGACCGAACAGTTCGGCCTTCGCGTCCTGGCTGGGCACGACCAGCTCGATCGCACCCTGACCTGGGCACATGTCTCCGAACTTCCCGACCCGACGCCCTTCCTCGACGGCGGTGAACTACTACTCATCACCGGGGTGTCACTACCGACGACGGCCGCGGAAACGACCCGATTCGTACGGACCCTGGTGGCGGCCGGAATTGCCGGAATCGGTTTCGGAACCGGCCTCGGATACGAGCAGGCGCCACAGACTCTGGTGGATGCGGCCACCCGTTTCAGTGTGCCCCTTCTCGACGTCCCATTGCGAACACCTTTCATCGCCCTGACCAAAGCGGTGTCGAAGGCGCAATCCGACGACGACATGAAAGCGCTGCGCAGCAATTACCAGAGCCTGCGGCGACTGCTTCAAGCTGCGGTGACGGTCAACGGCACCCGGGCAGTCGTACGACGGGTGGCGGAATTGATCGGCGGATGGGCGGCTCTGCTGGACTCGGCCGGACATACCGTCGAGATCTCACACACCGCCGCGGCCGCCGGAATCGAGCGAACTGCCCCCGAGCGCGACGCCCGCCCGATGGAAGTCAGTTTCCTCACGAGTGAGAACGAGGACGTCATCTCCCATCCGCTGCTGACGTCGAGGGGAAAGCTGATGGGGTACCTCGTCGCCGGCTGCCCCGGCGCCGTCGGTTCACTGAATCAGGGCATCGTCATCGCAGCCGCGTCTCTGCTCACGTTGATGACGGCTCGAACCCGAGACGCACAGCTGACGATGAACCACCTTCGTACCGTTGCGATGCATCAGCTGTTCGAGGGACAGAATGCGCTCGCCCGCAACATCTCCGGGGAACTGTGGGGAGGATTTCCGGTCGAGCCTTTCCAGGTCTTCCACGTAGCGGGCCCGAGTGGCCTGCTCGAGAGCGTGTCCGTCTCACTGCTCGATGGTCTCAGCCGCGATCTGGCGTTCGGCATCACCGACGGTGCACTGATTGCCGTCGTCTCGGCTACCGACAGCGGGCGAATCCTCGCCCGTGTCAACGAAATCGACGTCACCGTCGGCGTGTCGGACATGCTGTGGTGGGACGATCTCTCGCGCGCCAGACGCCAAGCCGCGCAGGCAGCAGCCGAGGCCGGTGCCCGCAACCTGCCTTCGATGCGGTTCGCCGAACTCTCGGAGAGCGGATTGTCCGCATTTCTCGACCAGGATCGCTCGACGGCATTCGCGGCGGCACACTTGCGCCCGCTTCTGGAAGCGAAGGGCGGTAGCGATCTCTACCGGACCTTGGCCATGTGGTTGGCACACAACGGGGTGGGCGACGCCGCAGCCACAGCGCTGAATATTCATCGGCATACGTTGCGCAGCAGACTCGCTCGGATCGAGAGCCTTCTCCAGCTCGACCTCGGCTCCCCCACGGAACGTGCGGAGTTGTGGCTCGAGTACCGCCTGCTCGGCGACGCCCCGACCATCTGACCGACAACCAACGAACCCTGAACGACCTGAAGGGCCTCCGCCGGGTTACGGCAGAGACCCTTCAGAGTCGATACGTGCGAGTCGCTACCGACCGACCTTCCCCTAGCTTCCGCCCGTCGGTATCCACTCGCGGAGCACGTTGGCATCAACTACCTGCGCGCCCAAAACCTTTGTCCAGATGATGGTTCCGTTTTCGTAGACACGGAAAGTGCCTGCTTCGGAGGGCAACTGCATCTCCGGGCCGGCAGGAGCACCGAGAGAGCCGCTTTCACCGCCGAGCTCCCGATACTTCTTCTCGATCTGCGTCTCCGTAACCGTACCCGATGGATCGTCGGATGGCGAATTGGATTCCGGCACTGTCGATTCCGAATCCGGTGCCACTACCACACCCGCACCGTCACCGATGGTGAACCAGTCGGATTTCAGGCCGAGTTTCTGGCGGAACTGAATTCCGGTGGCGCCAACAGTTGCATCTGTTCCGACTACCTCGACTGCCGTCACTCGCCCGCCGTCGGTACCGAATCCGTTGCGCGAGAGGATCTTGAGCGATTGCAGCTCACCCACATCGAAGGCGTCCGCAATCTGCCCTGCGGTCAGATTCACTGTCCAGTCATGATTCGGAGAAAGGGCGTCACCGAGATCCTCGACGGCCGGGAATTCACCGCCGGAGCTGTAACCTCCTGTGGACGAGGAGAATTCGGTGGCAACGATCTTGCCGTCACGCGACAGAACGGCGCCGGCGGTGGACCGGACGGCTTCGGTGGTGCGGGGATCTTCCTTGCCCGCTCCGCCGTAGACCTGGCAGTCCTGAGTGTCGCAGGTGTCGGCGTACGAGCTGCGATGCTCGGTCGCAGCGTACGAGCGTGCTGCCACGGCTTGCGCCCGTAGCGCTTCGGCCCCACCGGAATCGGCCCATTCGGCCTTCGCTTCGACCGGCACCACGCCGAGCAGGTAGTCCTCCATGTCGAGGAGATTGACTGTCCGAGCCGAGCCGTTGTCGAGCACTACGCCGAGGGCGCCTCGATAGGGCGCGTCGTTGTTGCACAGCTTCAGGAACTGGTCGGCGGGTCGATCAGGACCGAGGTCCACCGGGTCCACCCACGGATGGTCGGTGACCGCTTCCCAGACAACCCCGCCACCACACCCGCTGGTGACCACTACCTGCGCACCGCCACCGGGCAGTGCAGTGAGATGGGCAGCCTCGCCGGGCGCGGTGCGCTGACCGTTGACCACGAGGCCGGCGTCGGAGTAGACGTCGAGCGTCGAGTTGTCCTGGGCCGTGAGCCGCACACTCATCTGGGCAGGCGGCATCGAGTCCAGGACGGTTCCGCCGTAGTAGTGACTGAGGATTCGCTCGCCGGACCAGCCGTCGTTCTTGGCGTAGCCGTAAGCGCCCCACTGGCCCATTCCACGGCCATGTCCGTTGCCGTGCCCGGAGAGCGTGAATTGCGTGTCGGCAGCGACGGCGTGCAGGATCGACGGCTCGTCAGCGCGGATTTGCGTGAAACCTCCGATCGCGACGCCGAGCGCAAGAGCCGGAACGAGACCGAGGACCGAGATCCGCATCAGCGAGGTTCGCCTCCCGGGTCCGCCCACCAGAAAGCGACCTGCGCGACCGGACACAGGCTTCTTACCTGCAGTTCCGCTTCTTCCGCTTCTCGCCATCAATGCTCTCCTCATCGCTACCGGCCTCACGAGTCCGCGAAGTCGGTACTTCGCGCGCAGGCCAGTCCACAACGATTTAACTAAAGTCTCACCCTAAGGTTGAGCGTTATGGACTTTTGTGACTAGTGTGGCAAGAGTGTTTGGAGTTAGCAACACCAGTCACACGAGTCACATCAGCATCACGAGTTGCAGACGTACGCGTCCGAAAACTGGAGTTCAACCCCAGAACATGGCATCCGACCTGCTCGGATCCGGTTTTGAAGGATTCCGTTCACGGCCGTCATCGGCCCTGAAGTTCGCTCGCAAGTAACTACAACCGAGGAGTAATCCCTTGCCACACCGTCGACCGAAGCCCTCGCTCGTACTCGGGGCTGTAGCCGCAGTGGCTGTCGCAAGTCCTTTTGCGGTCTACGGCTTCACGAGCACTACGTCCGATGTACGTTCCGCGAACGAGACGACGTCAGTAGCAGTGCCGACCCAGATCGCAGAGGTGCTCCTCGCGTCGGTGCCCGACATCATCATTCCGGTCAAGGAGCTGACCGGTCTCGATCTCCCCGACATCAACCTCGGTGATCTGAGAAACCTCAAGCTCCCGACCGAAATCCCGCTACCTCCCGGGATCACGCTGCCGACCGAGCTGTTCCCGGCACCCGCTGCTCCCGGCGCCCCGACCGAAACCGCTCCGGTTCCTTCCGAGGAAGAGCCAGGTGCCGTGGTCAAGGAAGTCACCCGCGACACTCCGTTCAGCATGGTCGCGTTGACCTCGGACACCATCGCCTCGGCGCAGTCCAAGGTCCGCGCCCTGGCCGAAGACGGCACCTGGGGCCCGTGGTTCACCCCTGACGCCATCGACTCCGCCAGCTCGGATCAGGCCACCAACTCCGGCACCGCCACCGAACCGGTCTTCGTCGGCGCCACCAAGTCCATCCAGATCCTCACGCCGCAGGGTGCCGCTGCTCCCGCAGCCGAGGTTGCGCCGGCCCCGACTCCGGAAGCTGCCCCCGCGCCCGCTCCGGAAGCTGCCCCCGCTGAAGCACCCGCAGCCACCGGCGAACTCGGGTACACACCCGCTTCGGTGTCCAAGCCGCTTCGCCAGGTGACGACGGCAGCAGATGCCGTCACCGCCGTGTTGATCGACCCGGGCGCCAGCGAGGCAGACAGCAATCTGCAGGCCGTCGCAGCGCCGCTCGGCGGCAGCGGACCGTCCGTCATCACCCGTGCTCAGTGGGGAGCAGACGAGTCACTTCGCTGCGACTCCCCCACTTACGACGACTTCATCGGTGGCGCGACCGTTCACCACACCGCAGGTAGCAACAACTACACGAAGGCCGAATCGGCCGGCATCGTCCGCTCGATCTACGCCTACCACGCACAGACGCTCGGCTGGTGCGACGTCGGATACAACGTCCTCGTCGACAAGTACGGTCAGACCTTCGAAGGCCGCGCAGGCGGACTCGACAAGGCAGTTCAGGGTGCACACGCGGGTGGATTCAACGAGAACACCACCGGTATCGCGATGATGGGCGACTACTCCACCGTCGAGCCTTCGCAGGCGACGCTCAACGCCGTCGGCAAGTTCCTCGGTTGGAAGCTCGGCATGGCCGGACTCGATCCCAAGGGCCGAACGACGATGTACTCCGAGGGCACCGAGTTCACGCCGTACCCGCAGGGCGCAGCAGTCGATCTGCCGATCATCTTCGCCCACCGCGACGTCGGAAACACCGCGTGCCCGGGTGATGCCGCATACGCACACATGAACGACATCCGGAACATCGCGGCCGCGAACATCGGGGGAACGTTGAACCCCTCGAACCCCTCCAATCCGTCGACGCCTGCGCCCAAGCCGACCACTCCGGTCGACACGGTCACCGGTGGCACCGGTTCGTCGATCCCGGATCTGGTCACCCAGATTCTGCAGATCACCGACAATTCACCGCTCGCGCAGAAGTGGATCGCCGAAGGTGGCGAGATCGGACGCCTCGGCCAGGCACTGTCCGGAATTCTGCAGGCGAAGCTCGGCAACCAGGGTGCGCTGTTCCAGAACGGCGCTGTCTACACCTCGCCGAACGGCGGAGTGTTCACCGTGCTCGGCGAGATCTTCAAGTCGTGGCAGAGTTTCGGTTCCGACGCGGGTGAACTGGGATTGCCGATCTCGGACGAGTACTCGATCCCGGACGGCCTGCGAAGCGACTTCGAGAACGGTTCGCTGATCTTCAACCAGATCACCGGCATGGTCACGAAGGTCCTCAAGACCTACAACGAGACCTTTGCCCAGGAAATGGCCAACAGCGCGCCTGTCGGCTGACACTCGAGCAGTACACGTCCTCGGGCGCTGGTGGGTTCTACGACCACCAGCGCTCGAGGACTTTTGCGACCCCGTGTGCCGAATTGGTGTCGGTGACCTCGTCGGCTGCGGCTTTGGCTTCGGGGTGAGCGTTGCCCATGGCAACGCCGAGGCGTGCCATCCCCAGCATCGGGATGTCGTTGGGCATGTCCCCGAAGGCCACCAGACCCGACAGGTCGAAGCCGAACCTCTCCGCGGCGGCAACCAGGCCCGACGCCTTCGTGATGCCCGGCGCCGAGAGTTCGATCAGTCCGTTCTCGGTGGAGTACGTCATGTCGGCGAGCGCACCGACGTGCGGGGCGAGCGTGTCGTACATCGCCGTGCTGGTCATGCCTGGACGGCGAATCAGGAGTTTGACGGCCGGCGCCGCAAGCACTTCGTCCTCGGACATCTCGGTGTTGTCCGGGTTGAGCCAGGCATGTTCGTAGTCCGGTGAGCTGACGAATTGTGGGGTGGCGGCGTCATGTGCGCTCTCCCCTACTCGTTCCGCGGCCAAACCTGCGCCCGGGAGTGCAACCAGTGCCAGCTCGGAGAGTTCGGTGAGTGCGTCGACCGACAAGGTCGCGGCGCTGAGGACGCGGTCGGCGTAGCTGTCGTAGACAACGGCTCCATTGGCGCAGACGGCGAGTGGCGCGTATCCCAAGCCCTCGACGACGGGCGAAATCCATCGCGGAGGACGCCCGGTTGCCAGCAGGAACGGCGTGCCGGATTCGACGACGGCATGCACGGCGGCGCGGGTGCGGGCACTGACCAACTCGTCGTGATCGATGAGGGTGCCGTCGACATCGGTCGCAACCAAGGTTGGGCGGTCAGGGCTGATACGACGGTCTGGGCTCACACCGCCATTGTGCCTGCCCGGTACGACGGTCTCGCTCAGCGCGCCCGCTTCGCGCGTTCCTGTGCGTCCATGGCCGCAGCTTCCTCCGGCGTCGGTGCGCCACCGCCGAGTCGGCGCGGCACCCAGTACGCCCCGGGCTCGTGCACGAACCCGTCCTGCACGTGGCGCAGGATTGCATCCATCTCGATGCGCAGAATCTCGCTCAACGCTTCGGCGGGCTCGACCGGATCGATCGGTGCACCCACCTCCACCGAGATCGGGAAATGATTGCGGCCCAGATTTTTCGGTCCGCCCTTGGTGACGATCCGCTGGGCGCCCCAGACGATCAGCGGAATTATCGGAACGCCGGCGTCGATGGCCATCCGAGCTGCTCCGGATTTCATTTCCTTGATCTCGAAGCTCCGGCTGATCGTCGCCTCCGGGTAGACGCCCACCAGTTCGCCCCGTTTCAGGGCGTCGACTCCGGCTCGATACGCCTGCGCTCCGGCAGAGCGATCCACTTCGATGACGCCGCATCCACGCATGAGGAAGCCGAGGACCTTGTTGTCCGCCAGCTCAGCCTTGGCCATCACTCTGAGCTTGCGTTTCGCGGTGCCGACCGCCAGGGCCGCCGGTATGAAATCGAGGTAACTCGTGTGGTTGATCGCGATGACGGCACCGCCGGACACCGGGACGTGTTCCGTCCCGGTGCGGGTGACTTTCACGCCCTGGAAACCGCTCAGACCACGCGCGACTACCTCGACGGCGGTGTAAACGGGTTCGAAGGGCATGGGTCAGCCTTCGGACTTCCGCGCCTCGCGAGCCTTGGCTTTCGCCTCGGCCTCATCGGCATCCATCTTGTCGGCCTGCTCGAGCGTCGGCGCGCTGCCACCGAGGCGGGCCGGCACCCAGTACTCGCCGGCGGGATGGTCGTAGCTCTTCTGCAGATCGAGCAGCAACTCCTGCATCGTCGACCGCAGCTTCGCCGTCAGCTCACTCGCCGGCTCGAAAGGTGCAATCGGCTCGCCGACGGCAATGGAGATGGGAGTGTTGGTGCGGCCCAAACGCTTCGGATAACCCTTCGTCCACACGCGCTGAGCGCCCCAGATGACGACGGGAACGATCGGGACGCCCGCCTCGATCGCCATCCGAGCGGCGCCGGACTTGAATTCCTTGATCTCGAAGCTCCGACTGATCGTGGCTTCGGGGTACACGCCCACCAATTCGCCGCGCTTCAAGAAATCTACGGCCGCCTTGTAGGAGTCGGCGCCCGCGCCGCGGTCGACCGGGATGTGCTTGAGGGCCCGCATGATCGGTCCGGAGATCTTATTGTCGAAGACCTCTTTCTTGGCCATGAACCGGATGTAACGCTTCGGGGTCCGTGCCGGCAGTCCCGCATACGTGAAGTCCATGTACCCGGTGTGGTTGATCGCGATCACGGCGCCACCGGACGCCGGGATGTTCTGCTCTCCCTTGACGGAGAACTTCAGGCCCTCGAAAGCGAAGACGGTACGGGCGATGCCGATGACTGTTCTGTAAACGGGATCCACAGTTCGCTAGCGTAGACGGGAATCCGTGATCTGACCCGCAGCAGTTCTGGGGTGGATGTTGGTCAGAATGTCGCAAAAGGGGCGTACGAACGAATGAAGTCGGCAGGACGAGCGGCAGTGGGGGCAGTCGCACTCGCCATGACGTTGGCGATAACCGCACGTGAGGACGACGGACGGACGGGAATCCTGACGGACGAACCGTCTCCGCCGACGACTGAAACCACGACAACAACCACTCTCGCACCCACGACGACAATTGCGCCCGCTGCGCCGGTCGCGCCACCTCCGGTTGGTGACGTGCCCGGCAATCCGGCTGCTGCGCCGGCCTTGGCAGCTTGGGCAACGGACCTGGTGTCCTTGGACGTGGCTGCGCTCACGAATGCATGCTGGACGATGCCGCCCACAACGATCGCCGACCGATATTCGGATGTTCCCGCCATCTTGACGGCCGTCGCTGCACCAGGCGTCGACGGCCAGTACGCGGTCACCTGGAGCAGCGGCGGACTCTCCGTCGCCGCCAAGCGCTCGGAGATCGCTTCCGGCTATGCGTGCCCGTTCGTCTTCCCTGCGGGGCAATCAAACTTCTACACCGCGGCCGACGCTTCCCACGCCGTCGTCAGGTTTCTCTCACGCGCCACGGGACGGCCGGTCAATACCCGCGACGTCGAGACGTTCTATCCACTGATCTGCCCCGGCAACAGCCCGTGGGATCCCGACGGCACCGGCGCAACCGGCCAGCCGCCACTCAAGCTCGATCCGAATCAGCTGGCCGGTATCAAGTCTTTCGACGCCGACGCTGCAACAGTCACTCCGGTTCGCGGCGACTACGTCCGTGTCACCCTGCCCGTCCGCGACGGAACGGGTAACTCACGCTCGATGCAGTTCACCCTGTCGATCGGCCCCGAGGGATATTGCCTCGGGGCCGCGACCTGAACTGTTCCGGTCAGGAACCGAACGGAAGGAAATCGCTCGAGCCAGCGCTTCCTGAACCGAGGCTGCCCGTGCCACCGCCGGTTGCAGCCTTGACCTGAATTGCGTGGGCCGCCGAGGTGGAGCCTGTGAATCCGGCTGCGCCACTGTAGATTGCCGAAATCGAATGCGTGCCAGTTGTGGTGAAGGTGTGGTTCAGCGCCGCGATCCCGTTGACCACTGCCACAGCGTCACCGATCGAAGTATCCCCATCCATGAACTGCACCGTTCCACCGTTCTGCACCGAACTGACAGTCGCCGACAGGGTCACCGACTTGTTCACCACGGCATCACCAGGCACCGTCACCACAGTCTCCGTGGTGACATCCGAAGGCGCAGGGTCCGTTACATTCACCGTCCGCGCCTGGGCCGAGGATCCGACTACACCGGCTCCTCCCGAATAGACCGCAGTGATGCTGTGCGCACCCGCAGAGGTAAACGAATGCGTCAGGCCGGCAGCGCCGGCCGTAACCGCTTCAGGACCGCCGATCGCGACGCCACCGTCGTAGAACTGCACGGTTCCGACGCCGACAGCATCATCCGACGACGTTCGGACGGTTGCCCACAAGTCGGTCGCCACACCAGTTTTGGCGTCGGTCGGGATATTCAGTTCGACGACGGATTCCTGGTCGGCAACACTGACCTGAACTGACTTCGCACTTGCAACCGAGTTCTTGAATCCGGCACCAGCGGTGAAATCCGCGGTAATGCTCTGTGCACCAGCAGCATCGAAAGAATGTGAGAGGGTCGCGGTGCCACCGGACACCGTCACCGGGGAACCGATCGCAGTGCCATTTGACTTGAACTGCACCGAACCCACAGCGTTGTTCGGAGCTACCGTCGCGGTGAGATCAACAGCACTACCCGTAACCGCCGTAGCCGGAACCGACAGCCACGTCGTCGTCTCGACATCCACCGGAGCCGGATCAGAAACGGTCACCGTCTGAGCAGATGCCGACGAACTCACAAAGCCAGCACCGGCGGTGAAATCGGCCGTAACACTCTGAGCACCAGCAGCATCGAACGCATGCGACAGCGTCGCAACACCCGACGTGACTGCCACCGGAGTGCCGATCGCAGTGCCATTCGACTTGAACTGCACCGTACCGACAGCGTTGTTCGGAGCTACCGTCGCGGTGAGATCAACCGCCATACCCGTAACCGCCGTCGCCGGAACCGACAACGACGTCGTCGTCACCACATCCACCGGAGCCGGATCAGAGACCGTCACCGCCTGAGCCGATGCCGAGGAGCTGACGAACCCTGCACCGCCGGTGAAGTCAGCCGTAACACTCTGAGCACCAGCAGTATCGAACGTATGGCTCAATGTCGCAACACCGCCAGTCACCGTCACCGGTGAACCGATCGCCGTGCCATTCGACTTGAACTGCACCGAACCGACAGCGTTGTTCGGAGCAACCGTCGCCGTCAGATCAACCGCAGTACCCGTGACGGCAGTCGCCGGAACCGAGAGTGAGGTCGTGGTCTGGACATCCACCGGAGCCGGATCCGACACCGTCACCGTCCGAGCCGACGCCGACGAACTCACAAACCCTGCAGCAGCAGTGAAGTCAGCGGTAACACTTTGAGCACCAGCAACACTGAACGCATGCGACAGAATTGCGGACCCACCGGCAACAGTCACCGGAGAACCGATCGCCGCACCGTTCGACTTGAACTGCACCGAACCCACAGCATTGCTCGGAGCAACCGTCGCAGTCAGATCAACAGCAGTACCCGTAACCGCCGTAGCCGGAACTTGAAGCGTTGTAGTCGTACTCAGCGATGAGCTCGAGATCTCGATGGTCTGAGCTTGCGCGGTCGAACCACCAAAACCTGCAGTACCTGAGTAGACCGCAGTGATCGAGTGCGATCCCGCCGTAGTGAACGTGTGATCCAGGGTCGCCGCTCCGCCAGTCACCGCGATGGGTCCGCCGATGTCGATGCCACCGTCCTTGAACTGGACCGTTCCGCCGTTAGCTGCCGGTGAGATGTTTGCGGTCAGCGCGACCGAGGTCTGCTCGACGGCACTACTCGGGACTGTCAACGACGCAGTCGTCTGTACATCGGCAGCGGCCACGCTCACTGTGCGTGCTGGTGACGTGGATGTCAGAAACTCGAGAACACCGTCGTATACAGCGGTGATGGAGTGATCGCCTGCCGCGGTGAATGTATGTGGCAGTGTGGCAACGCCATTGACGACGGCCACCGGGGCGCCGATGTCAGTTCCGCCATCCTTGAACTGAACGGTGCCGCCTGTCGGTGCCGGGGAGACCTGCGCAACCAAATCGGTCGACTGACCGACCGTTGCAGCCGCGCCGGATGTCACTGTGGTCGAGGTCGCCGCCTGCGAGACGACGTTGACGGTGGCCAATGCCTGACCACCCGCATTCAACCCACCACCACTCGAATCGCGCGGAGAGCAGTTGTAGCGCTCCCAGTACCCCGGCCAAAGGGTCTCGTACTGCAAGAACGTGAACGCATTCTTCGGCGAATTGAACGCACCCGAATCACCATCTGTGGCACGCAACTTCGGCTGCACCGTACTACCCGCGGCACCGGCAACCACCGTCACGTCGATCGCCGGCAACCGGAAGGTCTTCCCTGCCCCTACCTCGATTCCACCGTCACTGTTCTTGCTCGTGCTCGGGCCGTTACCGCCCTTGTTGTTCGAGTCAGCAGTCTGATTGTTCCCCGAAATACGCAGATGCGTACCCGCGCCATCCGGCGAACCGCCGTCGTTGATCCGAATCACCGACGGAGTCACACCGGACAAATTCGACGAAGTACCTGCCACGACCTGAGCATCCACCAACGACACCCCTGCAGGTATATCGAAGTCGTACTTGAGCCGCGTCCACTTACCGACACTGCGGCCTGCATGCCCACCCGTCGGCACCGACATCACGTTCGGCTGAACCCGATAGGTGAACGTCGACCCCGCCACCACCTTCTCCGGCGCAGACACCGTCACACCCGTCGAATGAAACACATCCGCGATATCAACAGCCAGATGTTCATAACCATCGCAACCCAGCTTGAACCCGATCGAGTTCTCCACCGGGGGAGATGACGTCGGAGCTGCCGAAGCAACGCCACCTGCCACCAGCACGCCACCGACCAACGCCGCCACCACGACCGCGGAACTTCTTTTCACCAACACGAACTCTCCTCAGCTAGCAACAGACGTGGATCGGGAACCGCACGGAAGGAGGTCACTCGAACAGAGCGGAAATCGGAATGGAGCTGGACGCTCGTACAGTACCCGTCAAAAGTAGTACTTGTATCAGTTATTTCAGACAATATTCACGAATTGCCAATAGTTCAGCTAACGACCGATCAGCGATTCCCGAAGAGCAATGCCCCCTTGCACCTATGGGCGCAAGGGGGCATCACATCATCGGAGAATCATGAACCGAACGGCAGCGACAGCGAACCGAGCGAACCGGAGCCAACACCCCCGTTACCGACGTTCACAACCGATGCAGTCGACGTGGAACCCGCGACGCCCTGGGCTCCGCTGTAGACCGCGGTGATCGAATGGTTGCCGGTCGTGGTGAAGGTGTGGCTCAGCACGGCCTGCCCACCGACAACATCAACGGCAGTTCCGATCGGAGTCGTTCCGTCGAAGAACTGGACGGTTCCCGACGTCGCGCCGGAAGAACTGACCACAGCCTTCAGCTGCACCGCCGTGCCGACCTTTGCCGAGGACGGAGCCGTCAACGACGTAGAGCTTTCGACATCCGACGGGGTCGGAACCGTAACATTGACGTCGACAGACTCCGCAGCGGACGACGTGAACACACCGGATCCACTGAATGCAGCCGAGACTGCAAAGGTGCCTTCTGCTCCGAACACGTGCGGCAGCTTGGCAACTCCGTCAACAACCGCGACCGGGGCGCCCAGATCGACTCCACCGATCTTGAACTGGACCGTTCCGCCGGACGGCACCAGGGCGTCCGAGGGATCTTCGGACACTGTCGCGAAGAGATCAACAGGCAGTCCGACCTTGGCTTCACCCTGAACACTCAGCACCGTCTTTGTCGCCTTGTCGACCGGAGCCGGATCCGACACCGTCACCGTCTGAGCAGGCGCCGACGAACTCACAAACCCAGCACCAGCGGTGAAGTCAGCGGTAACACTTTGTGCACCAGCAACATCGAACGAATGCGAGAGCGTCGCAACACCCGACGTGACTGTCACCGGTGAACCAATGGCCGTGCCGTTCGACTTGAACTGCACCGTACCGACAGCATTGTTCGGAGCAACCGTCGCCGTCAGATCAACCGCCGCACCCGTGACGGCAGTCGCCGGAACCGACAACGACGTCGTCGTCTCCACATCCACCGGAGCCGGATCGGACACCGTCACCGTCTGAGCAGGCGCCGACGAGCTGACAAACCCAGCTCCAGCGGTGAAGTCGGCCGTAACACTCTGCGCACCAGCAACATCGAACGCGTGCGAAAGCGTCGCAACACCACCAGTCACCGTGACCGGGGAGCCGATTGCCGTGCCGTTCGACTTGAACTGCACCGTACCGACAGCATTGTTCGGAGCAACCGTCGCCGTCAGATCAACAGCCGTACCCGTGATCGCCGTCGCCGGAACCGAGAGTGACGTCGTGGTCTCGACATCCACTGGAGCCGGATCCGACACGGTCACCGTCTGAGCCGACGCCGACGAGCTGACAAAGCCAGCACCCGCGGTGAAGTCGGCCGTAACACTTTGCGCACCAGCAGCATCGAACGCGTGCGACAGAGTCGCAACACCGCCAGTCACCGTGACCGGGGAGCCGATGGCCGTGCCGTTCGACTTGAACTGCACCGTGCCGACAGCGTTGTTCGGAGCAACCGTCGCGGTCAGATCAACCGCCGCACCCGTGATGGCAGTCGCGGGAACCGACAACGACGTCGTGGTCTCCACATCCACTGGAGCCGGATCCGACACGGTCACCGTCTGAGCAGGCGCCGACGAGCTGACGAACCCTGCACCAGCGGTGAAGTCGGCCGTAACGCTCTGAGCGCCAGCAGCATCGAACGCGTGCGACAGAGTCGCAACACCGCCAGTCACCGTGACCGGGGAGCCGATGGCCGTGCCGTTCGACTTGAACTGCACCGTACCGACAGCAGTATTCGGAGCCACGGTAGCGGTCAGATCAACAGCCGTACCCGTGATCGCCGTCGCCGGAACCGAGAGTGACGTCGTGGTCTCCACATCCACCGGAGCCGGATCAGAAACGGTCACCGTCTGAGCAGGCGCCGACGAGCTGACGAACCCTGCACCAGCGGTGAAATCAGCCGTAACACTCTGCGCACCAGCAGCATCGAACGCGTGCGACAGAGTCGCAACACCGCCACTCACCGTGACCGGGGAACCGATTGCAGTGCCGTTCGACTTGAACTGCACCGTACCGACAGCAGTATTCGGAGCAACCGTCGCCGTCAGATCAACCGCCGTACCCGTGACGGCAGTCGCCGGAACCGAGAGCGACGTCGTCGTCTCCACATCCACCGGAGCCGGATCAGAAACGGTCACCGTCTGAGCCGACGCCGACGAACTCACAAATCCTGCACCAGCAGTGAAATCAGCCGTAACACTCTGCGCACCAGCAGCATCGAACGCATGGCTCAATGTCGCAACACCGCCAGTCACCGTGACCGGAGTGCCGATCGCCGTGCCGTTCGACTTGAACTGCACCGTGCCGACAGCGTTGTTCGGAGCCACGGTGGCCGTCAGATCAACCGCCGTACCTGTGATGGCAGTAGCCGGAACCGAGAGTGACGTCGTGGTCTCGACATCCACCGGAGCCGAAGCAATGCTGATCGTCGCGAGTGGACCTGCACCAGCGTTGAGAGGCGTGGTGTCCTTGTTCTCGCGAGGCGAGCACCGGGTCGGAGCCCACTGTGTACCAAGGAAACTCGCCTTTGCGAGCTGAGTGCTGAAGTTTTCGCTGGCACCGAGGTTGCCGGCCGCACCCGCGGTCCTCACCTTCGGCTGGATCACTCCCGTCGCACCAGCGACCATTGTTACGTCGACTGCGGGAAGTCGGAACCACGTGTCTCCGTTGCCGTTTGTCGAGCCATCGAGGTTCTTCTTGGACTTCGGTACTCGAATTCCACCCTCCGAGTTCGTGCTCGTCGTCGGACTGTTGCCGATCACCTGGTTGTTTCCTGACAACCGCAGGATCCCGCCGCTGCCGTCGACATTGCCAGAATCGTTGACTCTGAGAACATTCGGTGCGACATTGTCGAGTCCGATGGAGGTACCTGCGACGACGGTAGCGGAAACGTACGTCGCATTGCTCGGGATGGCATAGTCGATTTTCAGACGTGACAAGTTCGTAGTAGTCGCTCCGGAGTCCTTGTCCGGATATGACGTTCCGCTCGGCTGAATTCGGTAGGTGAAAGTCTCGCCGGGCTGGACAGAAGCCGGGGCGTCGACCGTGATGAGGTTGTCGGTGACCTTGTGGACGTCTCCGATAATCGATCCGGCAACGCACGCTGTTTTGAAACCGGTGGTCGAGATAGCAGCTGACGCGGGCGTGCCGACCAGCAGCATTCCGGCGACCATGGCGGTTCCGGTTATGGGCACGGCGAATCGCCGCAACTGAGAGATTTGGGGCATGGGCACTTCCTTCGGAAGGGCAAACATGAGCAGTGGATTCGGACAAAACGTGTGCGCGCCGTCACAACATAACGAAAAAACTAGTACGTGTACTACTTTTGGCAAGACACTTGTCCAATTCACCCCGGACTCACCCTCGTATCACCAGACGCGGGATGGAAAAGCAGGGTATGGAAACTCGATTGAACGCAAAACTATCGCCAAAGCGGCCCATCGACAACGCTTTTGGTGGTCACCGCGCCAATCGGCGGGAAAAAGTTGATATTTCGTCAGTTCAGAAAAAGTTCCAAACCTACCAGTACGAAAGTACGAAAAGGGCCGCGACGGAGTCCGTCGCGGCCCTGATTGTGTTGGTTCAGCGTGTCAGCGAAGCACATCCGTGCCGACAAACGGCACCAATGCCTCGGGCACTCGCACCGAGCCGTCGGCCTGCTGATGGTTCTCGAGAATCGACACGATCCAGCGCGTCGTAGCCAAGGTGCCGTTGAGAGTGGCGGCCGTCTGCGGCTTGCCGTTCTCGTCGCGGTACCGAACTCCGAGGCGGCGGGCCTGGAACGTCGTGCAGTTGGACGTCGATGTCAGCTCGCGGTAGGTGCCCTGCGTCGGGACCCATGCCTCGCAGTCGAACTTACGCGCAGCCGAAGAACCGAGGTCTCCGCCGGCGACGTCGATCACGCGGTACGGAACGTCGATGGCCGCCAACATGTCTCGCTCCCACCCTAGGAGACGCTGGTGTTCGGCGTCGGCGTCCTCGGGACGGCAGTACGTGAACATCTCGACCTTGTCGAACTGATGGACACGGATGATGCCGCGGGTGTCCTTGCCGTAGCTTCCGGCCTCGCGGCGGAAGCACGAGGACCAACCGGCGTAGCGCTTAGGGCCTTCGTTCAGTTCGAGGATCTCGCCCGAGTGGTAGCCGGCCATGGGTACCTCGGAAGTTCCGACGAGGTACAGGTCGTCATCTTGCAAGTGGTAGATCTCGTCCGAGTGAGCACCGAGGAAGCCGGTACCCGCCATGATTTCCGGACGTACGAGCACCGGCGGAATCATCATCGTGAATCCGTTGGCGATCGCCTTCTGCGCAGCCAACTGCAGCAGTCCGAGCTGGAGCATGGCCCCGTAGCCGGTCATGAAGTAGAAGCGCGAACCCGAAACCTTGGCGCCGCGTTCCATGTCGATCAGGCCGAGCGACTCGCCCAGCTCGAGGTGATCCTTCGGCTCGAAGTCGAACTTCGGAATCTCACCGACGTGTTCGAGCACGATGTAATCGTCCTCGCCGCCGGCCGGCGCACCTTCTTGTACGACGTTGGAAATCGCACGGTGTGCGGCGTCGAGCGCGGCCTGCGCCTCGTGCTGCGCGGCCTCGGCTTCCTTGACCTTTGCGGCCAGTTCCTTGGAACCTTCGAGCAGCGCGGGACGCTCCTCCGGAGATGCCTGTCCGACCTTCTTGCCGAAGGCCTTCTGCTCTGCGCGGAGGTTGTCTCCGGTCAGAACGGCAGCGCGTCGGGACGCGTCGGCTTCGAGCAGAGCGTCGACCAGTCCTGGATCTTCTCCACGGGTGCGCTGCGACTCGCGGACGATTTCGGGGTTCTCACGGAGAAACTTGAGGTCAATCACGACTTCGAACTTTACCCACTCACTGCAGCTCTCCGACGGTCACGTCCACGTCGGAGAGGGGGAGATCACGATTCGAGCAGACTCAGGTAGTCCTCGCGTCCGAACATCCGAGCCGCGTCGACCGCCGTCGGGTGTCCACCTTTCGGGTCGGCTCCCCCGCTCACCAGCGCTTTCACCACCGCATCCTCGCCCTTGAAGACCGCTCCGGCAAGGGGCGTCTGGTTCTTGTCGTTGGGCCGGTTGACGTCGGCGCCGCGCTCGATCAGGGCAACGACGGCGTCAGCGTGACCGTGGTACGCCGCCAACATGACGAGCGTGTCGCCACTCTCGTTGGTCAGATTGACGGGAACTCCGGCATCGACGTACGACGCCAGCCCGGCTGCATCACCGGTTCGTGCCATGTCGAAGAGCCGGCCCGCCAGCTCGACAGCCTCGGGATCGAGTGGGGTGTTTTCGCTCATGACTACAAAATACTCACAGACGCGATTGTGAGTTTTGTAGTGAAGGTTCGATATCGCCACGGCAACAGGCATGATGGAATCGATGTCCGAAGACAAGATCGAGAAGTCGCCAGATCCGGCCGATCCCCAGGGGACGCCGGCGAAGAAAACTGTCTCCGCGAGTCGCACCCGCCGGGTCCTGGCTGCTGTGGCGGTAGGTGCGGTGGTCGCCGCGATCGCAACGATCGCGATTTCCGGTGGATTGAACAAGGACGACTCGTCCTCGGTCAGTGTCAGTGGTGGCGGTCCCGCAGCGACGGGATCTACTCGCGACGACGCCTTCACCGCGGCTGCGGCCGGCGACTGCCTCAACTGGACGCCTGCGACCGAGTCGGGCGGGGACCGCACGGACATGTCAAAGGTTCAGTGCGGAACTGAACACCGCTTCGAGGTTGCCGGACCACTCGACCTCTCGGTGTTCCCCGGCGCCGAGTTCGGCCCCGGTTCCCGGTACCCGGGCGCCCTTCGATTCGCCGAACTACGCGACGAGCACTGCACACCCATCGTCATGTCCTACCTCGATTCGAAATTCGATCCCAAGGGCAAGTTCAGCGTCGGCCTGATGTTCCCGAGCGAATCGGGTTGGGCTTCGGGTGAACGCGCACTGCGTTGCGGCTTGCAGTTCTCGACCACGACCGGCGAACTACAACCGTTCGTAGGCCGCGTGGCGGACCAGGACCAGTCGAACGTGTGGGACGTCGGCACGTGCATCGGCATCAACCAGAACCTCCCGACCGATCCGGTCGATTGCGCGAAACCGCATGCATACGAGGTTATTTCGGTGATAGACCTCGGCACTCAATTCCCGGGCGCAATGCCGTCGGTCGAAGATCAGGACCGCTATCTCGAGGGCGTCTGCACTCAGGCGTCCAACGAGTACCTTGGTTCCGCAGACGCGCTTCGCGACAAGACGCTGACACTGTTCTGGGACAACATTTCACTGGAAAGCTGGTTGGCCGGCAGCCGCCGAGTCAATTGTTCGATCGGCAAAGAGGTCGAAACCGGCGGGTTTGCCGCGATCACCGGAAGCGCCAAGGGCGACATCCTGATCAACGGCGCCGCTCCGGTCCCGCCACCCGCTGCACCGGAAGGTCGGTCGTTGCCGACGCCGTTGCCCGGCGCAGCTCCGCCGTCGTAAGCCATGACGGTAACTATGACGCCCGACCGGTTCGAGGAACTGGTCGGCGAGGCGCTCGATCTGATTCCGCCCGAACTTGCCAAGGCAATCGACAATGTCGTGGTGCTTGTCGAAGCACGTGACGAGGAAGAGCCGGGGCTGCTCGGTTTGTATCAGGGCGTCGCTCTGACCGAGCGGGATTCTCATTACGGTGGGTACCTGCCGGACACGGTCACTATTTTCCGCGATTCGATACTCGACATCTGCGCATCCGAGGACGAGGTTGTTCACGAGGTTGCCGTGACCGTCATCCACGAGATCGCGCACTATTTCGGCATCGAAGAAGACAGATTGCACGAACTCGGCTGGGGCTGAGGGCAAAGTCGTCCGATTTCGGGGGGAACCAAAAGCGGGCGGTAGGCATCAAAGTATGTGCGGGGGGATATCGACGGCTGTGCGCACGGCCTCCCGACCACTTATCCGCCCTGGTCAGGAAGGAGTTCGGCACTATGCACGTCGACCCTCAAGCCCTAGTTGCCGCCGCAATGGAACTCGAGTCTGCGGCGACGCGATTGCGCGGAATCGTCTCTACTGCGCAGCCGACGCTACGCGTTCTCCCAGCGGGATCCGAAGAAGTGTCCGGTAGCGCGGCAAATTACTTCAACACCATCTCGGGCAGCCTTGCCTCGTCCACCGATCGGGCAATCGAGGAGCTCACCGCGGCTGCGGCAGCTCTGCGCAAGAATGCAGCTGCCTACGAGCTCGAAGACCAGCTCACCAAGTCCAGCCTGGCAGCCTCACCGATCTGATCGACAGAAATCGAGCTCGGTAACTCGGCAACACAGTCACACTTCCTGGGGGGAAGAACAATGGTCGGCATCACCGGCGTCATCTGGTATCCACGGGGCGCAGCACCCAACTCCGCAGCACTGGTCGCCGGAGCCGGGCCGGTCCCTCTCGGCGTGGCGGCCGGGGCCTGGTCCACCGTGTCGTCCGGACTGACCGACACCGCTGCATCAATCTCTCGCGTGATGGCGGACCTTCGCACCGGGTGGTCCGGAGAAGCAGCGGATGCCGCATTGAGCAAGTTCGCGCCGTTTCAGGAATGGGCTGCTGCTGCCGCGTTGCTCGCGGGAGAAACTGCAGGTAAGGCCCATGTGCAGTCCGGTTCGTACACGGTTGCCACCCTCGCCATGCCGTCCCTGGCCGAGATTGCAGCAGTTCAAGCGGCCAAGGTCGCCGCGTATTCCATCGGCGGGGCGCTGGTAGGCGGAGCCGCTGCAGCCGAGGCTGCCGAAGAAGCTCTCAAAATTCGAGCGGCGGTGACAATGGAAACGTACGACGCCGCAACGGCCCATCTGGCCGTGCAGCAGAACTTCGACTCACCACCGTCCATCGCGGAACCCACAGCTGGGGCATCCGCTTCGACCGAAAGCCCAGGCAGCGCCGCACGACAGTCCGTCGTGCAAGCGGCATCCACGCTCGCTGACGCAATCGCGGATCCCGTGCGCGCCGCCACCGCTGCTGTCGCATCCGTAGTTTCCAACCCGGTATTTGCCGCCGCTGCCTCACAGGCCGGTGCCATCTCCGGTGGAGTTGCCACCGCAGCCAGCGCCACCACCACCGCAGTCACAGGCGCCACCACTGCCGCATCAGCTCTCGCGACGGCAGGAGCAGGACTCACCGGACTGGGCGGCGCGGGACTCGGCGGCGCAAGACTCGGCACTTCCACACCATCACTGTTCGGCACCCCGTCGGCAAGCCGGGCACCGGCACAGGTCAGCGCAGCTTCCGCGACCACCGGAGCCGGAGCATTCGTGGGCTCGTCGTCGAGCAGCAGCACCGGTCGGCACGCTCTTCCTGATCCCTCCACCGGCCAGAGCGCCACACGCCAGAACCCCGTGACCTCGCCGGTTCAGGGCACCGCGGATACCGTCAAGGTGGATCCGGCCCGAACCGCAGGCGGATCTGCGCCGATCGCCGGCGGCCGTCATGCGGCCCAATCTGAAGACGAGACCGAGCACGACACACCCGATTACCTGAAGCACTTCGAGCACTTCGCCGACGGCCGAACAGTCATCCCGTCCGTGATCGGTGGCGCACTCGAAACTGCAGAGCATTGATGGTGGACCTCGGCACCTCACCTGAGGGGTGGAATTTACCTGTCGTCGCCCTGTCACAGGACGAAATCGACTATGTACGTGAGCGACTCGGACTCGATGCGCTTCCCGTGGTTCTCGGTGGCGCGACGGTTCACGGTAGTGCGAGCGCTCACCGTACGGCGATGCAGTCCGCGGCAGATTCACTCTCCGAGCGCGATCTCCTCCCCGGCGGGGAGATCCATCACGACCTCAGTGCCCGCCTGCGCGTCCTGACCCACCCCAAGTGGGAGTTGGCGCTGCGTCGGCATGTCGGCGGAAGCATTTCACGCCTCTGCGTCGCGCAGGGCGAATTCCTTTGTGTCGAAGCGACTTCAACTGATTCTTCGTTCGCATTGCGCAGCGTCACCGCCGAACCGACTGCACCCGTTGTCACCGCGCTCGGCAGCGCCGAAGCAATGCCGATTGCCGTGATCAACGCACCGACCGAGATGCTCAGCCTGGCATTCGGCGCCGGCCCGGATGCAGGCAGCGTAACCTCGGCCTTGATCAACGCCGGAATACCCGAAGACGACGCGCGCCAACTGGGTAGCGCAATCGTCACATGCACCGCCTTCGCCGAATTGGTCGGAATACCACACAGTTTGGGAGCGACGACGCTCATGACCGGCGCAGTGACTGTGTACGACACCTTGTCGGGTCGGCTGGTCGGTTCGACCACTCGGGCCGCCGACGGCACCGAATGGACGTCCATCAGTTCCGGAACATCCCATCGCCTCCGACAAGCCGTGAACGCTCTGGTAACGGAACTCGAGGAATCGGCGCCGGAGACTTCCGGGTAACCTCGGGGCGTCCCTTCAACGCCCGGAGCCTTACTTCAGCATGCAGTTCTCGCGTCAACCGTCGTCACCGGGCGAACAAGGCTCGGTCGCCACGATCGACCGGCCGAACGATGAACGGGCAACAACACCGCACCGACAAGACCTGATCGGACTGCGTGGCCTCGCCATCGGTTTGGTGGTCGTGTTCCACGTGTGGTTCGGACGGGTATCGGGCGGGGTGGACGTCTTCCTGGTTCTGTCCGGATACTTCTTCGTCGGCTCACTGGTTCGACGCGCCGAAGCCGGGGGTTCACTCAACCCGGTCCCGGCACTGCGGCGGGTGTTTCTGCGGCTGTTCCCCCTGATCGCGGTGGTCAGCATTTTGACCGCACTGGGGACCGCGTTGCTGCTGCCACGCACACGCTGGGCCGATCTGGGCGATCAACTGATCGCGGTGCTCGGGTTCTTCCAGAACTGGCAGCTCGCCAGCACCGCAAGCGACTACCTGGCCGCCGACGGCTCGGTCACTCCCCTGCAGCACCTGTGGTCGATGGCCGTACAAGGTCAGTTCTATCTCCTGGCCATCGCACTGGTCTCCGTGATCGCTTATGTGGCTTCACGCGTGAATCCCAACTATTTCCGCCCGTCACTCGCGGTCACCCTTCTGGTTCTGACCGCAGGATCTTTTCTCTACGCACTCGCCAAATCTTCACGTCACCAAGCCTGGGCGTACTACGACTCCGGTGCCAGGTTGTGGGAATTGGCACTCGGTGGTCTGCTGGCCGTTCTGATGACCAGCACACGCAGTCGGCAGATCGCATCCCTGCCGTTCTCGGTCAGAGCGACGATCGGCTGGGCGGGTCTTTCGTCGATCCTGTTGTGCGGCATAGTGCTCGACGGCGCCCAGCAGTTCCCCGGCCCGTGGGCGCTGGTGCCGGTGCTGGCCACTCTTGCGCTGATCCTGTCCGGAGTCGGCGACGACACGCCTTGGACGTCGAAGACGCTCGCCCATCCGGCACTGACGTGGCTCGGCTCGTTCGCATTCGCGCTGTACCTGATTCACTGGCCGATTCTGGTGTTTGCACTCGTGATCACCGGACGCCCCGAAGCCGGCCTGCTCGGCGGGGCACTGATCATCGCCCTCTCCGTCGCGGGGGCGCTTGCACTTCGGCGCCTGATCGAGGTTCCGGTGGAACGTGGAGGCCGCTCGCGCCGGTACACCGTCCTGGCTTGCGTCGTCACCGCTGCCGTGGTCCTCGCCGCTTCGGTCGCCTGGCAGTCGTACGCGAGCAGCCAGACGACGGGCCAGCGGGCAGTCGACACCCTCGACCTCCCGACCCATCCCGGCGCACTCGCGCTCACCGACGGTGCCGAAGTACCCAAGGCGTCGATGGTTCCCTCGATCTTCGATGCGCCACTGGACCTTCCGGCCAGTACGCTCGACGGCTGTATCGCCGATTTTCTCGAGCGGGACGTCGTCCACTGCACCTACGGCGACGCCGACGCCGACAGAACCATCGCCCTCGCAGGTGGTTCGCACTCCGAGCACTGGCTCACTGCACTCGACGAACTCGGCAAGAGTCACGGGTTCCGCGTCGACACGTATCTGAAGATGGGCTGCCCGCTCACCATCGACTCCATGCAGACGTTGTCGGACAACGACTATCCGGATTGCGTCGACTGGTCGCGTGGAGTGCTGACCGAGTTGGCCGACGCCTCACCCGATTTCGTGTTCACGACGGCAACCAGGCCGAGTTCCGACGGCCCTGGCGACGTGACGCCCGAGTCTTACGTACACGTGTGGGAGGAACTGGGGCGCGACGGTATCGACGTACTCGCCATCCGCGATACCCCGTGGCTGCACCACGACGGCGTCGCCTACCGCGCGATCGACTGTCTGGCGACAACCACGTCACCCGATCACTGCGCGATGCCACGGTCCGAAATGCTCAGCGACGTCAATCCGGCGCCGTCGGCGATCGGCGATCTGACCAACGTCCGTCTACTCGACCTCAGCGACGGCGTCTGCGGACCGGAGTTGTGCCGCGTCGTGGAGGGAAATGTATTGGTGTATCACGATTCCCACCACCTGACAGCCAGCTACGTGAGAACGCTGTCCGCTGAACTAGGGCGCCAACTGAGCGTCCAGACCGGTTGGTGGTGACGCCGGCCGTCAGCCCATCACGTCGTCGGCACCGGGGATGAGTCGATGCTCGAACGGCGGGTTGACGGTTCCCCAGCGCAGGCACTCCCAACCGCCGTCGACCGAAGGCAACAGTTCGACGGTCTCGGTGTTGGCCAAGTGGTTGTTGGCTGCGAACAGACCGGGGACACCGGCAAGCTGGGCTGCGACAAGACGGATCGCCGCACCATGACTGACCACGACGATGTCGCCGCCGTCTCGTGAGCCTTCGAGAAATTCTTCGCGCAACGCATTGACGACGGGGACGTACCGTTCCAGGACGTCGTATCCCGTTTCACCACCGGGGATGCGAGCGCCGAGGTTGCCGGTGTGCCAGTGATGAAACGTCTCCATGAACAGTCGGTGCGCGGCCTCGTCGGTACGATCTTCGAGGTCACCGGCCTGCACCTCGTGCAATCCGTCCCGCACATCCAGAGAGACACCGGCGGCCTGCTCCACGAAACCTGCTGTCTGCCGGGCACGCAAAGCCAAGGACGATACGAGCGCCAGCGGAGGCGCCGAAGCCAGGCCGATGCCCAACGTCTCGGCCTGCGCCAACCCTTCCGGCGTGAGCTTTGCTCCGGGTAGTGCGGTGTCGAGACGTTTGGCGACATTCGCCTCCGTCTGACCGTGCCGAACGAGGATGAGCCTTCCGGTCATCGTTCTCCCCCTCCATGCTTGAGTTCGTCGATCCACCGAATCGCTTCTTCGTCCGAAGGAGGTTGTGGCCCGGTCGAATTCGCTGTCGCCCACGACCCCAGGAAGCGGACTCCGGATTTACGATGCAGCGCACGCATCGCCTCGGCCACCAGCGAGTCCTCGACGTGTCCGACGCAGTCCACGAAGAACCGGTACGTGCCCAATTCCGTTCGCATCGGCCGTGATTCGATCCGAGTCAGATCGATACCGCGAGCGGCGAATTCGGAGAGTGCACGCACCAGGGAGCCGGGAGCGTTGTCGAGGTGAAGCACCAGCGCGGTGCGATCGGCACCGGTCCGCGCCGGAACCGGGGCCGGCTTGGTGACCAACACGAAACGTGTGCGGGCGCCGCCTACATCGGCGACGTTGTCCGCCAGGCTGTCGAGTCCAAGCATCTGACCGGCCAAAGCCGTGGACACACCGGCGTCGACGGTTCCGGCCTGCACATCCAGGGCCGCACCGGCATTGGACGAGGCCAACACCACCTCGGCCTGGGGCAGGTTCTCGGCAATCCAACCGCGGACCTGCGCGCCCGCATGCGGGTACGCGCCGATCGTTCGGACCTGATCGGCGGTGGTCCCGGCCCGAACCAGGATGGAGAAACTCACGTCCAGATCGGTTTCGGCGACGATCTGCAGCGGCGAACCGAGAGCGAGTGAATCGAGCGTCGGAGCTACGCCGCCTTCCACCGAGTTCTCGAAGGGAACCACGGCTCCGTCCACGGAACCGTCGCGAACCATGTCGAGAGTCGCCGGCGGACTGCCTGCCGGTACTCGCTCGACGGTTTCGCCGAACGCGCCCTCAGCCTCCAACTGGGCGAGAGCTATCTCCGTGAAGGTTCCCGACGGACCGAAATACGCGATTCTTGGCACGCCTAAAAGATTACGCACCGACCCACGCCGGTCACTGCAAACCCGCGGCACGCAAAGCCGTTTCCACTGCAGGCAGATCCGCGACCTCGATCGTGAGCAGCACCTCACGCATGGCCGACACGGCTTCGGGGATCAGCGCGGCAAGTTTTTCCGGCTTCGGATCGACCATCGCGGCGCGCACGTCGTCGCCGCGCAGTGCAGCGACGGTGCCACACAGCAGGGCGATCACCTCGTCGCCGTCGGCCGCGCGGGCTACGAAACCGACGGACTCGTGCGCGAGTACCGCCAGGAAATCAGCCACTTCGGTGGGCGTAAGACCGGCGGCGAGTCCGGGGATCCGGCCACCTTCGCACAGACGCAGCGCCGCTTCGGCGGGTGTCAGATCCTCTTCGCCGCCGTCGACATACACAGCGAGCGGAGCGGGCAGGCGCAGCGCGATCGCGTCGTCGATCTGGTCGGTGGTGACGTCGACGTCGAAACGGACGGCCTCGTACGACGCTTCCGTGTCCGCACGCAGTTCTTCCGGATCGATATCGAGACGGACGACAACCCGGCCTGCTGCTTCGCCACCGATCAGAACCGACGCCGGAACAACCGGGAGAAAGAGTGCTTCGAGGAGTCCGCGCGAGTTTCTCGGGGCGGGCAGCCCGAGTGAGAGAGGAATGGCCACAGACAAACCGTAACCCCGGCGCAGGCGGCGGATTCCACGCGAGTTGCGCAAAAGTCTTGCGATTCACACCGAAGCGCCTTAGGTTAGGGTTACCTCATCATCCGATGGAGTTCGAGAGAACACCCGCCAAGGGGGCAGCATGGCAACGAAGACCAGCACCGGCCCGTCCACCGCCGAACGCGTCCGCAGCGCCTGTGTGCGCGCACAAGACGCAGTTCTCGCCATCGAAGGCAGCGATCCCACCGTCACGTCGGTGCATCACCTGCGTTCGAATGGTGACGTCGTCGTTGCAGTCCCACATGCCTCCGCAGCTGCGGCCCTGGCCTGGAACTCCGGCGGCGGCGGCCTGCCTGCCGTCCTCGAGATCACCGATCACGCACCACTGCGGCTGCGTGAGCCCGTGCGCTCCCTCGTGTGGCTTCGCGGCTCGTTGCACGCCGTGCCCGACTACGAGGCACGCGTTCTCGCCGACGACGTCGCATCCGAACATCCACACCCGGGGCTCCTCGACATCGGCCACACCTCGGTCCTCCTTCGCTTGAGCCTGGCCTCGGCTGTAGTCGCTGATTCAACGGGGGCAGAACCCGTCGCCGTGGACGAACTGCTGAACGCCAGCCCCGATCCCTTCTGGGAAATGGAGACCGCATGGCTGCAGCATCTCGACGAAGACCACCGCGACCTCGTGGACCTGCTCGTGCGCAAGCTTCCCCCGTACATGCGCACCGGACGCGTTCGCCCACTCGGCATCGACCGCTACGGACTTCGCCTGCGGGTCGAGGATCACACCGGTGACCGCGACGTGTGGATGCCGTTCGCCAACCCCGTCGACGACGCTCCCGCGCTGAGCCGCGCCATCCGCATGCTGGTCGGGTGCCCTTTCCTCAACGGCCTCCGATCAGGCGGCGCATCAAACGGCTAGCGTTGCGCGGGTGAATGCCCGCGAAACCGTCCGCACCTGGTTACGGCCGCCGACTCCCGTCCCGGCCGGCCCGGCCCTCGATCCGACCGCCAGACGCGGAGTCTGGATCGAGATCACCATCGTTCTGCTGGTCACGTTCGGACTCAGCGGATTGTCCGGGATCCTCTCGCTCGCCGAATCCCTGGCGACGCCGGTTGCGCTCTCGGATCAGACGGTTGCACTCAACCCGTCGCGGGCCGCCATCGACTGGATCGACCTGGCGCGCCAATTGCTGGGCGTCGCAAAGCTTCTCGCGTGGGCAGCGCTGGGACTCTATCTACTGTGGCGTTCGGGGATCGGTCCACGTGCTGCGGGACTGACCCCCAAGCCTCGATTCGGGCGCGACATCGCTCCGGGATTCGGCCTCGCCGCTGTGATCGGTCTCCCCGGTCTGCTGTTCTATCTCGTGGCTCAGGCACTGAGCATCAACCTCACCGTCCAGGCCAGCGCGCTCGACGATCACTGGTGGCGAGTGCCGATCCTCGTACTGTCCGCGATCGCGAACTCCGGTGCCGAAGAGGTGCTGGTCGTCGCCTACCTGATCACTCGCCTCCGAACGCTGGGTTGGAGCGAGAACAAATCACTGCTCGCGTCGTCACTCCTGCGCGGCAGTTACCACCTCTATCAGGGGTTCGGTGGCGGCGTCGGAAACGTGATCATGGGGCTCGTGTTCGGCCGGTACTGGCAGCGCACCGGGAAACTCTGGCCGCTGGTCATCGCCCACGCTCTCATCGACATGGTGGCGTTCATCGGTTACGCCCTCCTGCGCGATCACGTCTCCTGGCTGCCGTGACCGGTACCGTGAACTGGTGACCGGCGACTCCGAATATCCTCAGCGCCCTCCGCGGCGCCAGCCGCCAGGGCCACCTCCGCGTGGACCGATGCCTCCGAGGCAGAACCCTCCACGCCAGAATCCACCCCGTCAGGGCCCACCCCCGCAGCGGCGTCCACCGATGCCGCCGGAAGGGCCGACGGTCATTCGCCGCGACGGACGCCCGCAGCAGCAGAATCCGGCCAATCAGGCCTGGTCACAGGTCCCACCACAAGCGCCGCAGCAGCCCAGGCGTGAGGACTGGGCGCCGACCCAGCGCCCGCAACCGTTTCAGGACGACCCGCGCAGGCAGGGCCCGCCGCGTCAGGATCCGCAGCGCCAGGCGAAGTATGCGCCCGCACCGCCGCGCCGAACCCCGCCGAACGCCCCGCCGCGCCCTCCCGAACCTCCGAAGCAGCGACGCCCCCGCAAGCGTCGTAGCTGGGGTAAACGTATCGGCATCACGTTGTTGGTCTTGCTGCTCGCGCTGGCCGGCGCGATCTACTACGTCGACAGTTCGCTCAATCGAATCGACGCGCTGCCCGACTACGCGGGACGCGTCGCCGATACTCCGGGCACGAACTGGCTGATCGTCGGCTCCGACAGTCGTGAGGGGCTCACCCCCGAGCAGGAGCAAGCCCTTGCGACGGGCGGCGACACCGGTCCCAAGCGCACTGACACGGTCATCTTGGTCCACGTCCCCAAAAGTGGGAAGACGACCATGGTCAGCATCCCTCGCGATTCGTACGTTCCCATCCCCGGCTACGGCTCCGACAAGATCAACGCCGCCTTCGCCTTCGGTGGCGCTCCATTGCTGGTGCAGACCGTCGAAGAGGCAACGGGGCTTCGCATCGACCACTACGCCGAGATCGGATTCAGCGGGTTCGCCGGCATCGTCGACGCCGTCGGTGGCGTCAACGTGTGCCTGGCACAGCCGATCGACGATCCGCTGGCCGGGATCAACCTCCCCGCCGGATGCCAGGATTTGAAGGGTTCGGACGCACTCGGGTTCGTGCGAACTCGCGCGACGGCGCTCGCCGACCTCGACCGCATGAACAACCAGCGCCAGTTCATGTCGGCGTTGCTGTCGAAGGCGACGAGTCCGACCACGTTCCTCAATCCGTTCCGGTTGTGGCCACTCGTCTCCGATACCGCCAAATCTCTACAGGTCGACGAAGGCGATCACATCTGGAATCTGGCCTCACTCGCCTGGGCGCTTCGCGGCGGGATGACCACCACGACGGTTCCGGTCGCCGGTTTCGAGGACGTGGACGGGTCGGGCAACGTGTTGTTGTGGGACAAGGCGCGCGCTTCGCAGTTCTTCGACGCCCTGGCCAACGATCAGCAGATTCCACAGGATCTGATCACCACGGGGTAATCGCCCTGAGTTCCGGTAGTACCGCGGGAGGACAAGCCCGGCGAACAAATCGCTTTCCGGCAGGACGCGGAATCGGCGGCCGAAAAATACCGTGAAGGTATGAACACAACACACCGCCGATTCCGCACTCTCGCCGTCGTTGCCGCCGCCGTCGGAGCTGCTGCACTCGTGACGTCCTGCTCCGGAACCTTCGAGAAGTTCGACGACTCCAAGGCGTACAAGAAAACCGAAACCTTCTCTTTTGCACAAGCATCCAACGGAATCGACACACTGCCGAGTTGGGTTCCCGCCGGCGCAACGGGTATCGACGAGGTCATCCGCACCACCGGCAACGAACGCATCCTGCGAATGACTGCGAACATCGCGGAGATAGATCACAACAGCTGCATCGCACGACCCACCGTCGAAACTCGTCCCGCATCGTTGTCCGCACAGTGGTGGCCGACGGGGGTCGAGAAGGGCAGTTCTTTGCAGTGCGGCGATTGGTACGTCGGCGAAAAGGACTCGTTCGTCTACGGGTACCGACCGGAAACTGTGGGCTTCGTCATCGATCAGCTCGACAAGAAGTAGCTCCCTCTCAGCGGCGACGACCCAGTAACCTGTTGGGATGACACAGGCGAAGAACTCGAGCGAATTCACCACTCTGCTGCGTCAGCAGATCCGTAACGAGTTCACTGCATCGCAGCAGTACATCGCGGTAGCGGTGTACTTCGATGCACACGATCTTCCGCAGATGGCCGCGCGCTTCTACAGCCAGGCCACCGAGGAACGCGGTCACGCGATGATGATGATCCAGTACCTGCTCGACAACGACCTCGACGTGGACGTTCCGGGCATCGACGACGTCGTGACGAAGTTCGACAGTGTCCGGGCTCCGGTCGAGTTGGCACTCGAGCAGGAGAAGACGGTCACGGAGCAGATCACGCAGCTGGCACGCACCGCGCGCGATACCGGCGACTACCTGGGCGAGCAGTTCATGCAGTGGTTCCTCAAGGAACAGGTCGAGGAAGTGGCAAGCATGACAACACTTCTCACCATCGTCGACCGCGCCGGCGACAACCTGTTCCACCTCGAAACGTTTGTCGCACGCGAGATGAACACCCCGGCCGCTGCCGACGCAATGGCTCCGACGCCCGCCGGCGGCGGCGTCTGAGGGCCACCGGCCTACCGAGTCTCAGGCCGCTCGGCGGCGTTCAGTGATCTGAGGAAATTGTTGTACGCCTCAAGATCACTGTCGCCGTCGATCTCGGCGCGGCGGTCCAGGTCGGCATTCATCCGTTTGTCGTCGCGGTTCCAGCGCATCGCGAAGATCACGACCACCACCAGAGCGACGGGCTCTCCGTACGACCACGCGAGGGCGCCCGCCAGCTGCTGATCCTGCATCACGTCCACGCCCCACTCCGGAGGCGGATCCACGAACGTGGTCAGCAGCGGCTTTGTCGCCATCATGAGTACGACGCCGATGAACACGTGCAGCGGCATCTCCACGAACAAGTCGAAACACCGGCCGAGGTAGCTCTGTCGCACCGGCAGTGGGCCGGTGGCGAGCACCGGCATGATGAAGAGCAGACCGCTGGCGAGAAAGAAGATCTCGAGAAAGACGTGTCCAGCCGGTAACGCCGAGACGGTGTCGAAGATCGGCGACAGGTAGATCCCGTAGTAGCTGAACAGAAATACCGGGATCGTGAACCCGGGGTGCAGCATCCACCGCGCCGGCGGGCTGCGCAATGCCGAGAGGGCAAGCGCGAGAATGCCTTTTCCTATTCCTCGGTGCGGCGTCGAACGTAGTAGCAGCAGTCCCGGCGAGCCCAGTACCCAGAGCGGCGGGATCGCCATCGAGAGCGTCAGGTGTTGGAACATCCAGACGCTGAAGAGTTCGTAGCCGTAGCTCTCGACCTTCAGTCCGGTCACCGCGATCAGCAGCAGGCACCCACCGAGGAAACACGCTGTCCGATACCACGGCCATGGTCGCCCACTCGCGCGAACTCGCTGAGCGCCAGTCCAATACCAGAGTGCAAGAACAACTCCCAGGGCAGGAAGAAGCGGGAGGGATGAGGTATCCCACTCCAGCATCTGCCCGATCGACGGCGGCGGCGCGTCATTCACGAACGCTTCACCGGCGGGTCCTCCTTCGTCTCCATGCGGGTACCGTCGACTCTACACCTAACTACTATGTTGGATAGTATTTAGGAATTCGACGGAAGGTACAGGTGCACAGCAGTGTCCAGAAGCATGAAGATATCCGCCGCCCTGATCGCGGTGTTCGCGGTAGCACTGATCACGTTCATCACCGTCGATCCGATTCGGGCAGACAACGAGAACGCCGATCGGGCAGCACAATCCACCGCCGTCCTCACCGACGACGCGTACCGATTGACCTCGGCCGCCGATGGCAAGGTGAACCTGGTCGAATTCCTCGACTTCGAATGCGAAGCCTGCCTCGCACTGAACCCGACGATGGAGCGGATCAGAGCGGAGTACGAGGATCGAATCACGTTCGGCATCAGATACTTTCCGATTCCGAGTCACACCAACAGCACTCTCGCGGCGCAGGTCGTCGAATCCGCATCTCGCCAGGGCAAATTCGTCGAGATGTACGAGCGAATGTACGAGACGCAGTCGCAATGGGGTGAATCCGCCGAATCACAGGAGGCGCTGTTCCGTTCCTACGCACAAGATCTCGGACTTGACATGGCCCGATTCGAATCCGACCTCGGCAGCCGCGGCGTCCGCGAGCGGGTCGAGCGCGACTTCGAAGAAGGCCGACGCCTCGGCGTCCAAGGTACTCCGACGCTGTTCCTCAACGACGTGAAGCTGGACCAGATGCCGAGCTACGAGCAGTTGAAAGCCCAGATCGATTCGGCCTTGGGAGAATGATCAGGTCAGAACAGCGCAGATCCCCGCGGAGACGGCCACCGTCACGGCTGCGGCCGTCGTGACAGCGGCCGGCACACAGGCCGCCACCGCGCAGGTCAGTCGCCGAGGCGACGCCACGTCGCCGTCGACCAGGGAACTCAATCGCACCGCGGTCGCGCTGCCGCGATCGCTCAAGCTCCAGTCCGGCTGAGGAAGCGGCGATTTCGACACCACGGCAAGGGCGGAACGCACCGCAGCCGGGCTGGTGACGCGAGCGGCGTGTCTGTCCGCCGACAGTTCGACGATCGCGCCGACGGCAGCGGGTGCCGCCGCGAACAACGGCACTCGCGGAAGAACAGCGGCCAAGACTTCGCACGCACCGACAATTCGGTGATGACCGCCGCTCAGGTGTGCACGCTCGTGCGCGAGGACAGCATCCCGCTCGCCTCCACTGAGAGCGGATGACAAGCCTTGCGTCGCAACAACAAATCCAGGCTTTCCGGCGACGCTGTACGCCATAGGCAGCGGATGATCCAGCCACAACACGTCGGACTCCGAGTTGTCGCGGCGCGCGACGATCGAGAGAACATCACGATGGAAATCTCGGACCCTCGCGTGCTCACGTGCCTGCTTGCGGCCGGCCAGCACGATCCGAACGGCGATCACACCCACCACAGCAACGGCTGTGCCGGTGATCAGTTCACCCACCCATGAACTCGTGCCGTGCGCGAAGGCGCTGAAACACCGAGCGATACCGTCGACCAGCCCCTCGACCGGCGCGTGGCTCGGCCACACCAGAACCAAGACCGCGGAGAGAGCGAGATACAACGCCGACGCCATGCTGCCGAGCCACGCCGCGAGCAGCACCGCCGGTGACAACGCCGAGGAAACGGCTCGCAACACTCTCGGAACCAGGAATCCCACGAGCATCGCACCGAGAAACATCGGCAACGCCAATGTCATTGCACACCTTCCCCGGAAAGACCCCGGCGCAGGGCCTCGTTCTCGGCATCTGTCATGGTCTTGGCGAAGTGCAACAGCACGGCAGCGGAATCGGAACTGCTGTCCAACAATTCGCGCAGTGCTCTGGATGTGGCCTCTTCACGGCTGCGACTCGGCCGATAGAAGTAGGCGCGACTCTTCTTCTCACGACTCACCCAGCCCTTGTCGAAGAGATGCGTCACGACGGTCAGGATGGTGGTGTACGCAAGTTGTCGACGCTCACCCAGGGTCTCGACCAGATCCTTGACCGAGAGCGCGTCGTCGGACTGCCAGAGCACATCCATGACCTCGGCTTCGAGTCCGCCAAGCCCCTGCATTGCTCCTCCATCGCGTCGTGACAGAACTTCAGTCGCCCGTGGTCATCTCCCCGAACGACACGCCCCGGGAATTCAGGTACGCGAGCGGATCGGTCTTCTGTCCGTCAGGTTGCCACACCTCGTAGTGCAGGTGTGGTCCTGTCGATTGTCCACGATTGCCCACGGTCGCGATCAGCTCACCCGCCCGCACCTTCTGACCCGCAACCACGAGCGCCTCGTTGATGTGTCCGTAGACGCCGACGGTCCCGTCGTCCTGCTGGATGCGGACCCAGAGCCCGAATCCCGCGGCGGGACCGGATTCGAGCACAACACCGTCGGTCGCCGACACGATGGGCGTTCCGATCGCGTTCGCGATGTCGAGACCGTAGTGGGTGGTTCCCCACCGTGGACCGAAGTTGGACGTCATCGTCCCGCTGACGGGGGCCATCACCTGTGGCTTTTCGGCCTCGTACACCAGCGCCGCTCGCTCGGATTCGAGTTGTCGCGTCTTGCCGAGTTGTTCGGCTATTCCGGCAAGATCCGTCGACCGGACAAGGTCGAGGATCTCCGGCGCCGACACCGCAGATGCATCCTCGACTACGACCGACGGCGGCGACGCGTGCCCGATGGAACTGCCGGACGCGAGGATTGCACCCGTCGCCACGGAAACCGCGGCCATGCGCCCGCCGGGTCTGATCGGCTCGGATTTTCGATGTCTTCCCACTTCTCGGTCCTCGCGTCGATGACAAATGAAGGTCTACGCCGCCACCTTACAACTATGTTGCATAGTTTTTAAGACATGCACTATTGCGCATATATGCATATGTGTCTAGGCTGGCGTCGACGAAAGGACCTTCGATGTCACACGGACACGGGCACGGAATCTCCCCCGCCGAGGCTGCGACCAGCAACAGCGGCAAGCATGTCAACAAACTGTGGATCGCCGCCGGCCTCGGGTTGGTGACCTTCGTGCTGCAGGTGACGGTCGGCCTCTTCACCTCGTCACTGGCCCTGCTCTCGGACTCGGCGCACGTGTTCACAGACATCTTCGGCATCTTCATGGCGCTCGCCGCGATCCTCGTCGCACAGCGTGCCGCCCGGCGCCCCGACCGTACTTTCGGCATGTACCGCACGGAAGTGTTTGCGGCACTGGCCAATGCGATCCTGCTCTTCGCAGTCGCCGGGTGGGTGCTTTACGAGGCCGCCAGCCGCTTCACGGATCCGCCCGAGGTTCCCGGCCTTCCCGTCGCGACAGTCGCCGTCGTCGGTCTGGCGATGAACGTCATCGCCTTCCTCATGCTGCGCAGCGGCGCGAAGGAAAGCATCAACATCCGCGGCGCCTACCTCGAAGTCATGGCGGACATGGTCGGGTCCATCGGCGTCCTGGTCAGCGGCTTGGTCACGCTCGCGTTCGGTTGGCGCTACGCCGACCCCGTCATCGGCGTCGCGATCGGCCTCTTCGTCTTGCCACGTGCCTTCAACCTGGGCCGCCACGCCGTTCGCATCCTCCTCCAGCAGGCTCCCGACCGCATCGACGTCACCTCGATCATCGAGAAGATCAACGCTCTGCCGGGAGTCGTCGACGCGCACGATCTGCACGTCTGGACACTCACCTCGGGGATGGAAGTTGCTTCCGTTCACGTCACCGCGGTCAGTGACGCCGATCCCACAACGGTGCTCGCAGCAACCCGAACCTTGCTTGCCGAGGTATTCGAACTGGGGCACGCCACCGTACAGGTGGAACTACAGGGAAGCGACGGTAAATGCGCGGAACTCGCCTGGTGAAATGGACATTCCTAAATGAAACATTCGAATTCACCGGGCTCGATAACCTCACCGAATTCGAAGAAAAATTAGGCCTTCTTTAGTTTGGGAACGCTTACCACAATAAGGTCATACTGGGATGACAGGGCCTCTGACCTGCACTATCTTGGAATTCATGACTTCTGGGGAGACTCACATGACCAAATTCCACGCACTACTCCGAGACCAGATTCGCAACGAGTTCAACGCTTCGCATCAGTACATCGCGACAGCGGTTTACTTCGACAATGCGGATCTGCCACAGCTGGCAAAGCACTTCTACAAGCAGGCTGTGGAAGAGCGTAACCACGCCATGATGATCGTTCAGTATTTCCTCGATCGCGACATCAATGTCGAACTCACCGGCGTCGACGCCGCGAAGGCCGACTTCAAGGATGCCCGCGAGCCCATCGCTCTCGCGCTGACGCAGGAGAAGACGGTCACCGAGCAGATCGTCCAGCTCGCGAGCACTGCCCGCGAAGAAGGCGACTACCTCGGCGAGCAGTTCATGCAGTGGTTCCTCAAGGAGCAGGTCGAGGAAGTTGCAAGCATGACAACACTTCTCACCATCGCGGACCGCGCAGGCGCCAACCTGTTCGACCTCGAAGACTTCGTGTCCCGCGAGATGAGCACCGTCGGTGACACCACCGGTGCACCGAGCGCAGCCGGCGGAACCATCTAGCCTGCAGCACTCACGGATTTTGCCCTCGAGCCGAACGGTTCGCTTCCTGCCAGCAGGATCGAACTGATCAGCTCGGGGGCATCTGTCATCGGTACGTGCCCCAGACCGGGCAGAACCATCAACTTTGCCTGCGGGAACGGCTTTTTCACGCGCTGCGCCTGATACACGGGCAGGATGAGATCGCGTCGACCCCACGCAACCGTCACCGGCACAGTGGGATCCACGATGGGCGGCAGCACGAAGTCCATCTCTAGACCGAGATCGACGAGTTCGTTCGACACGAGCGAACGGCAGTCGGCCAACGCCGCTGCATAACCGACATGACTCGGGTGAGCGAAGAACGCGGCGAGCGCCGGATAGCGAATCAGCTTGTACCGCAATGCGCGTGGCAATCCGTCACCCATGAGCTTGGCCGTGCCGCGCAGTGCACGGAACGTGTTGATCGCTCGCACCTGATCGAGGTGATTGACAAAGAACCCGGCCGGCGAAAGAGCTGTCGCCGACGCGACATCTCCGCGCGCTGCCAGCGAGAGGGCAATCCAGCCGCCGAGGGAGTTTCCCGCGACGTGGGCACGCTCCCCCGCCGGCGTCACTTCCTTGACGAACTCACTGACATCGTCGATCAGCTGTCCCATGACGTCCGGACCGAGTTCGGGCAGCAGCGACTCTCCGTGACCCGGCAGGTCGACGGTGACGACGCGGCGGTACGGCGTCAGCTGGTCCAAAAGCGAATCCCACGCCTGCCGTCGATGGACGATGCCATGGACGAGCACAAGCGTGGGACCACTACCGGAGATGTCATGCGACAAGGTCATGTCACCAACATTAACCGTAACTTCGCGTAACGCCTATAGTTCGGGCGAAAAAATCAGCGCAGCGTGACCTGACGACCACGAAGTCCGTCGCGCGAGCGAAGCTCGGCCGAGGTCAGCGGAGCATCGACGGCCAGAGCCTCGGCAAGACGCTCACCGAGCTCGACGGTTGCCGCTACCCACTCGTTTGCATGCTTTTCGCGGTCGAGGTCGAAGACGGGAACCAACAGGCCGTGGGTGCGGAACGAGCCTGCGTAGCGCGAGCCCTCACCCAGATGCAGTCCACCGGTCGCGTGCACGCGCGCCAGCGCGAGCATCAGGTCGTCTTCGCTCTCGGGACGAACCCAACGCAGGTGCGCCTTCTCGCCGGCGTCGACCCACCACGCGGCAACGAGGCCGTCGCCTTCGAGGCGTGCAGAGGGCATGATCGCCGAGTTGGCGTGCTGCACGGTGGCGGCAACCTCGGGATCGGTTTCGACGCCCTCGGGGATCCACCAGTTGAAGTTCTGGTGCACGGTGATGTCGAGCAGTGCCGAGGGATCGACGACAGCGGTGACTGCGGGGGTCTCGGAATCGGGGTTCGCGGCAGAAAGCGCGTCGCCGGGGGCCGCGTCCTTGATCCAGTTCACCGAAGCGGCGAGGTCTGCGCCGAGGTCGGCCGAGTGCGCCTGAACCTGGACACCGACAAATCCTGTGGCCGTCTCGCCCTCGTCGCGGACGAGTGCGGCAACAGCGCCGGGGAGGACCGTTGCCAACGTGACGGGACGGTCGGAGCCGATGACCGGCAACGGAGCCGTGGCGGACGGAACGAATTCGCGCAGCGCAACCAGATCGCACTCGGCGGCAAGGCCCTCGAACGGGCGGCTGACTACGCCGGCAGCGGCTTCACGCTCTGCTTGGCGTGCCGCCAGCTTCTCTGCGCGTGCGCTGCCCTGCTTCGGTCCACTGTTTCTTTTGCTCTTCTTGGCCACGAGGGCAAAATCTACACGCTGCCCAGCCATTGCTTCGTGCGCCCGGGATGGTTGGTGGCAACCCAACTGACCCCGAGCTCACGACACAGGTCCACATCCGCCTTGTCGTCGACGGTCCAGCAGTACGTCGCGCGACCCGCAGCAGCGGCCCGATCGACCAGATCGGGATGTTCGCGCAGAGCCTTGATCGACGGCCCGATCGCCGTAGCGCCCACAGCCGTCGACGCACCGCCGCCGAGGTACCGCGACGCGTCACCGAGCAGGACCGTCGGCAGCAGCGGTGCCGAACGACGCACTCGCCAGACCGCACTCGCCGAGAAAGACATGACCACTGCCCGCGAGTGATCGGCCGACGGCGGCGACGCGATCCCGAAGCGGTGCAGTTCCGCCAGGAGTTTGGCTTCGACCAATCCGCCGAACCTCACGGGGTGCTTGGTCTCGATGAACAGCTTCACCGGGCGCGCAAAATCCAGAGCGAGGGTGATGAGATCGGAGAGAGTCAGCAGTTCGGCCGGTTCGCTCGTCGACCCGTAGTCCAGAGCGGTCAGCGAATCGAGCGTCATCTCGCTGACGATCCCCGTCCCGCTGGAGGTGCGGTCGACCTTGCGGTCGTGAACGCAGACCAGGTGTCCGTCGCGGGTGAGCCGGACGTCGCATTCGAGCCCGTCGGCACCCTCCTCGAGGGCCAGTTCGTAGGCGGCGAGGGTGTGCTCCGGCCGCGCAGCCGACGCACCTCGGTGCGCAACGACGAGTGGACCTCGACGATCTGGGCTCACAGGGCAGCGGTCTCCTTCTCGTCCAGCACCGTCTTCTCTTCCAGCACCGTCTTTTCTTCCAGCACCGAGCGCGGCACTGGCACCCAGCGGGTTTCCGATTCCGGTTCACCGCGCCAGCTCTTGCGCTCGATCCGGCGGATCACGACGAGCGTCAACGCCGCGGTGACGGCAGCGATCAGTGCGATGAAAGCGTTCAGCAGAACCCCGTCGGCCATTGCCTGAATCCCCGGGCGTGATCGCCAGTACGCGTTGACCACCAGCAGCAGAGCGCTGAATGCCCAGAAGCCCCACCAGATCTTGACCAGCAGGGTTCCGCGCGGATCGCGGCGGACCAACTCGAAGAGATAAACGGCCGGCATCACCAGGTTGAGGATCGGCACAGCGCAGCCGACGACAACTTCCGACGCTGTGCGTGGATCGGATTCCCGGGCACCTGCGAAGTGTTCACGACGCCGACGAAGCAGCCAGCACACAGCGGCGATTGCCGCGAAGACCGAGATCAGCAGTCCACCCAACTGAGTGAAGTACACGGCGGCGTCGGAGACCGTGAGCAGCGGCTGCGGGATCAGCCTGGTGCGGTTGCGGACCAGGATCGCGTATCTGCCCAGTTCGGCGAACACCGCCAGTCCGTAGAGGATCGTTGCGAGCGTCAGCAACGGCCCGACTCGGTCGGCCATCCGGTCCGCTCGCGAGGGCGGCACCGGTGAGGTATCGACGACGTCCTGGAGTCCCCACTGCGGGACAGCGTCGTAGCGCGGAGTGGAGAAGCTACGACGCACTGGTGCGTCCCCCACGCCGCGGGGGTCGGACGGGGAGCGCGCGATCCAGCGGAAGCCACGGCGGTTGGGCGGTTGGTAGATCTCGGTGCGGGTGGGGATCAGCAGGACGCCGCTGCAGCGCGGGCACCACTGCGTCGGGCCGCCGACGACAGGCCAGCGTGCGGCGCACCGGGCGCAGACCTGAACGACACTCACAACTTCGATTCTGTCACGCCGTATCGGTAACGGCAGCAAATGGATTCACTCCCGATTTGTGATCGAACCTCCACCGCGTTCACCTGCATTGTTCGAATAATGTGACCTCCGCCACTTAAAAACTCGAGTTATCCACAGTTTCCACAGGTTCATCCACAGTTCTGGATGAATGAATCGGGCTTTATCCACAGGTCACGGGCAAGACCCTGAGAATTTGCTGACAGGTGTTAGCGAACGATGCACAGGCTCGAGGATGAATTTGACACCGCAGGTCAGTGAACTTTCGGGCGTCGACGTCATTTATCCCGGCAAAGTTCACAATCCATTCAGAAAATGCTCCCGAAAAGACAGAAAAGACCGGTATCCCCTTTTTATGAGAAGTCGGTTTTTGACACACCTGGAAGCATGACCGTCGATGACTTCTCCACAGCCCGAGCCAACTCTGACGTTCACCCCGAGACGGGTCACGCAGCTCGCGTTCGTGTTGATCGGATGTCAGCTCGTCATTCGCATCTGGGTTGCCGCGAGCAATTACTTCTACTGGGACGACCTCATCCTGATGGGCCGCGGAGGACGCTTCCCACTCTTCTCGAGCGAACTCCTGCTCTACGACCACGACGGTCACTTCATGCCCGCGGCCTTCTTCTTCACCGGGTTGATCGCCCGTATCGCGCCGTACAACTGGGCGCTGTCGGCGGCACTGCTCGTCATCGGTCAGGCCGCCGCGTCGTTGGCGCTTCTGCGCACTCTTCGGTTGGTCCTCGGCCGGCGACCGGCACTGTTGATTCCGTTGATCCTGTATCTGTTCGTCCCGCTGACACTTCCGGCGTTCTCGTGGTGGGCAGCCGCGCTCAATGCTTTGCCGCTCCAGATCGCGCTGGCCTGGGCATGCGGCGACGCGATCAAGCTGTACCGCACCGGGCAGGTGCGCTACGTGTTCTCGGGCACCGCGGTTTTTGTCGTCTCCTTGCTGTTCTTCGAGAAAGCAGTGCTCGTTCCGTTCGTGGCACTCGCTTTTCTGGTGCTGTACTTGCGCACACAAGGTGAAGGAACGCCGATACGAAGTGCGGTCACGAAGTGCCGACGCCTGTGGACGGCCTGCGCCGCCGTGCTCGCGATCTGGATTCCGGTGTATCTGACAACTGTCGAATCTCCGATCACCGGATACGGCCGTTCGATGTCCACCGAACTGCTGCATCACGGAACGTCTTTGGGGATGCTTCCCACTCTTCTCGGCGGCCCCTGGCGCTGGGAGCGGTGGATCCCCAGCCCCGCCTGGGCCGATCCGCCGACGCTTTTGGTGGTCGCAGCCTGGGTCGCGCTGCTGACGACGGCCGTGATGACAGTGCGTGCCCGACGCGGCGCTGCCTGGATCTGGGCTGCCGCGGCGCTGTACTTCCTGGCCTCCGTGGTGGCGATGACCGCTACCCGATCCGACGCCGACACCACTTACGAGTTGGCGCAGACCTTGCGTTACTTCACGGATTCGGCGACGGTGTTCGCCCTCGCCGCCGCTCTTATTCTCGCTGCGCCTCGGCGACGTCCGGCCCGTTTGCCCGTCGCAGTCGCCGCCGGCCTGTCAGTGCTCTTCGTGATCAGTTCGCTCGTCTCGACCGTCACGTTCGTCGACATCTGGCGCGAGAACCCGACCCGCGACTACCTCGCGAACGCGCGAATGTCGTTGTCACAGAATCAGGATGCTCCACTGCTCGAGCAACCCGTCGCGATCGAAGTGCTCCTTCCCGTCGCCTTTCCGAACAATTTGGCAAGCAACGTTCTCGCGCCGCTGCCTGATCGCCCCGAATTCTCTTCCAGCACTCCGATTCTGCGCACCATCGACGACAGCGGTCAGATCGTCGATGCCGAAGTGACCTGGACGAGAAGGATTCCCGAAGGAACGGCGCCGAACTGCGGCACCCGTGCCGAAGGCCCGACCGAGCTCCCCCTCGACGGCCCCCTGGCCGGCTGGGAATGGACGGTTCAGCTCAATTACCTCGCCAGCGCCGACGGAACGATCGATGTTGCGTTGGAGTCCGGCGACGCAGTATCCGTACCCGTCACCCAAGGTTTGCACTCGGTGTTCGTGCGCCTGGTCGGCCACGGAAACAGTGTGAAGATCACGCCGACAACACCGGGACCGACCCTGTGTTTCGGCGCCGGACAAGTCGGTGCCGTCGTCCCGACCTCCGCAAAATAGTGGCAGAGTGGAAGTCATGGAGCTGCGTATATTCACCGAACCCCAGCAGGGCGCTACCTACGAACAACTACTGACTGGTGCCCAGACCGCCGAAAAACTTGGCTACGGCGCATTTTTCCGCTCGGACCACTATCTCGCCATGAATTCCGACGGCCTTCCCGGACCCACCGACGCATGGATCACGCTCGCCGGAATCGCCCGCGAAACATCCACCATCCGCCTCGGCACTCTGGTGACGTCGGCTACGTTCCGTCACGCCGGACCGCTGGCCATCTCGGTCGCACAGGTCGATCAGATGAGTGGTGGCCGCGTAGACCTCGGCATCGGTGCCGGCTGGTACGAGGAAGAGCACCAGGCGTACGGCATCCCGTTTCCGGCGCTCAAGGATCGCTTCGAATTGCTCGAGGAAACTCTCGACGTCGTGACCGGTCTGTGGCGTACGACGGTCGGCGACACGTTCGACTACGACGGTAAGCACGTGCAGATCAAGAACTCTCCCGCGCTTCCCAAACCGCACCAGGTCGACGGTCCGCCGATCCTGATCGGTGGCACGGGCAAGAAGAAGACTCCAGCGCTCGCCGCTCGGTTCGCAAACGAGTTCAACATCCCGTTCAAGTCCCTCGAGGAAACGAAGGACATCTTTGCGCGGGTTCGTCAGGCTTGCGTCGAGCACGAGCGCGATCCGAACGAATTGGTGTACTCCAACGCTCTCGTCCTGTGCTGCGGCCGCGACGAGGCGGAGATCAAGAAGCGCGCCGAGGCTATCGGACGCGACGTCGACGAGCTACGTGAGAACGGTCTGGCCGGAACACCTTCGGAGCTGGTCGACAAGATCGGCACTTTCGCCGAGGCCGGTTCACAGCGCGTGTATCTGCAGACTCTCGATCTCGCCGATCTGGATCATCTCGAACTCGTCGCAAGCGAGGTCATGCCCCAACTGCAGTAAAGAATGGGCCGGGATCTACAGCGCGTTCGCGTCGAGGAACGCGCGTAGGTCTCGGTCCCACTGGGCCGAGCGGGAACGGTCGAGAAAGACGCGCACCAGCATGAAAGCGATGACCAGCAACGACATCACGCTGAACCAGGTGAAAACCCCGGTCACCACGGCTGCGACGTCGGCAGCGCTCTGAGTGATCGGAGCTACGGTCTTGTCGCCCTGATCATTGACGTAGATGGGGACCTCGGTGCCCGCGGGCGTCGCCGAGTCGACAGTGACATCACCCGTATGAACCTGGCCGTTCCAGTTCCACTGCGCGCTGGCCATTTCGGTGGTCGGCGCAATGTAATCGGCTGTCGAGGCGGTGGTCTGCGTCGAATCTGCTGTCGTCGTCGCCGAAATACTGTGTAATTCGGCGGATTGTTTGGCGATCAGTGCGTTCTGGCTCGAAGCAGTCGCAGCCCCTGCCCATACCGCGAGAGGCAGCAGAAGAATCGCGAAAATGATCAGACCGAAGGACATGAACCCTTCGATCCGATCACTGCGGCGAACCATCGGATCGTGGCCTACATGAATGGTGCGTCGGAGCAGCGACGCAGTTCCTCGCGTACTACCTGACATTGTGAGCTCAGTTCTCTCGACGACACACTCTTACATCGAGATTCCCTTTGTTTCGATCTAGTTGCAAGTGTTAACGAGCTGAATCACATGTGTCCTCCAACACCTGTCCAGTTATTCGCTCGGCGGAAGGATGTCCGTCTGCGCCGGAACCTGATCCTGACGGAGCAATCCGACCGGGCAACTGACGCCCGTGGCATGCACCGGGCAGTAACCGCCGGGATTCTTCGCCAGATACTGCTGGTGGTAATCCTCCGCGTAGAAGAAGTCGCGCAGCGGGCCGATTTCGGTGGTGATCGCTCCATATCCGGCTTCGGCAAGCCGTTCACCGAAAGCGACGGCCGACGCATGAGCGATTTCTTCCTGCTCCGCGGACGTCGTGAAGATCGCCGAACGGTACTGCGAGCCCTGGTCGTTACCCTGACGCATCCCCTGCGTCGGATCGTGGTTCTCCCAGAAGTGCGCCAGGATCTGCTCGTAGGAGATCACTGCGGGATCGAAGACCACCAGCACGACTTCGGTGTGACCCGTACGTCCGGAGCACGTCTCTTCGTACGTCGGGTTGGGCGTGAAGCCGCCCGCATAACCCGCAGCGGTCGTGTACACGCCGGGAAGCTGCCAGAACTCCTTCTCGGCGCCCCAGAAACAACCCATCCCTACGACGACCGTCTGCAGTTCGGCCGGAAACGGCGGCGTCAGCGGATGCCCGTTGACGTAGTGCGCGGTCGGAACCGGCATTTTCTGCTCTCGGCCCGGGAGTGCGTCCTCAGGCGCGATCAGCGTGGATTTTGCGGACGCTCGTCCCAGAATGTCGTCGTACCAGCTCATGCTTCGATGCTACGCGCGAGCGAGTGTTTCGCCACGCCGTGATCGCCCGGGCGCCGGGCAGCTCCACCCACCGGTAGCCGATTTCTGCTACCGCGGCCGTGGCCAGAAGGAAGAGCGCAAACGCCAGGGTCGGTCCGACGTACAAAACAGTGTTCTCGACGACGCGGTACAGGATCAGGGTGTGCACGAGATAGATGACGTAACTACGCGTCGAGAGCCACTTCACGACCGGCCAGCGCGTCGGGACGCCGTCGTAGCGGCCGATGAGAACTACCGCTGCGGCGACTACCGAAATGGTCCACAGATAGTGCTCACCGGCCCAGTAGACGCGGAACTGGGTCGCCACGATGATGACGTGCATCTGGACGAGGACGGCCGCGATCAGCCAGCGGCCGGGAGCGAGCTTCGCCCACGCGAGGTACATGATCTGGCCGAGGAAGACGGCCGGCAGCGTCGCGGCGATCTTGGACAGCATCGGCACGGTGTACGGCAGCGGCGCGTAGACGTTGTAGAGCAGCACCAGCGAGCACAGCGCACCACCGGCGAGCGGCATGACGATCGGTCGCAGCCGCAGTATCGGGCGAGCCGCTACACATGCGAGATAAAAGAGGAATTGAACGGTGAGTGTCCAGGTCACTCCCAGAACTGCTACCTCGGGCTTGAGAAAGAATCCGCCGAGAAAAAAGCTCATCAACGCTTCGGTATCGGAAATACCTTCCTGACCGCTGAACATTCCGTTGATTCCGAGGCGGACCAGAAGAATGGCAATCGCGGTCGCCACCCAGAATGCGGGCAGCAGTCGACTGAATCGGTTGGTCAAGAACTTTCCGGGGCCGTCGCGAATCGCGGATCGCGTCACCAGAGCACCGGTAAGCATCATGAATACTGCGACGCCGACAAAAGAGAGGTGCTGGTTGAGTTCGGCAGGCTCGATCAAAACGCCGTAGACGACGTCGATCACCCACCAACCCGAGCCGAGATCGTCGATGACGTAGAAAGAGATGTGGGAGTAGATCACGGCGGCAACCGCCAGGGCTCGCAGCAGGTCAGCGCCCGGAAGATTCACCCGAGGCGCGGCCGCCTCTGGTGATTCCGGGAGGAAAACTGGTGCGGGCATCGCGCAAGTTTAAGGTTCCGTTCACCTTTACGACGAATTTGCGCATATTAGCTTACCCTTAGATCGGGGCAAGTTCGGTGTCCCAAACTTTATTCTTTGGTGATTACTACCTGAGCCGGACTGTTGCGGACGGTGTACGAATGTTATTGGGTGGAAACCCGAAGAATGATTTGCACATACGCGAGTGACGTCACGCCGTGACCGGTGATCGACGCACTCTAAAGCACCAGGGCTCACCAGCCCGCAAAGAAGGGACCCTCGTGTCTGTTTACACGCTGCCGGAACTCCCCGACGACTACGCAGCCCTCGAGCCGCACATCTCGGGCAAGATCATGGAGCTGCATCACGACAAGCACCACGCGGCTTACGTTGCCGGTGCCAACGCTGCACTCGAGAAGCTGGCCGAGGCTCGTGAGAACGACACCATCGCAGCGCAGGCCAACCTGCTCGAGAAGAACCTGGCGTTCCACCTCGGTGGCCACACCAACCACACCGTTTTCTGGAACAACCTCAGCGCTGACGGTGGCGACAAGCCCGAAGGTGAACTCGCCGCAGCGATCGACGACAACTTCGGTTCGTTCGATCTCTTCCGCGCTCACTTCTCCGCGAACGCCAACGCCATCCAGGGCTCCGGCTGGTCCATCCTCGCGTGGGACTCGATCGGACAGCGTCTGATCATCGTCCAGCTCTACGATCAGCAGGGCAACATCTCCATCGGCCTCACGCCGCTGCTGCTCCTCGACATGTGGGAGCACGCTTTCTACCTCGACTACCAGAACGTCAAGGGCGACTACGTCAAGGCATTCTGGAACATCGTCAACTGGAACGACGTTTCGGCTCGCTTCGACCGTGCACGTACCCAGACCGCAGGTCTGATCGTCTAGTCACGCTCTTCTTGCGAACGGCGGCGCCTCACCAGGGGCGCCGCCGTTCGTGTCAGCAGAGCACCACCGAGCAGGACCGTCGTGGCTCCGAAGACCAATGCCAGTGTGCGAGTTCCGGAGTCACCGCTGCTCGCGGTGGTCTGATTCACGGCCACCGGATCCGACAGCACCGAGGTCAGCTGAACCTGCTGCGGGGTGGTCATCGCGGGGATACCGGATTTTGCGCCGTCGAGGCCCGTGACCAGTGACTTGGCGATTCCTTGCAGCGTCGTGAATCCCTGGGTGATCTGATCGGTCACGTCACCGAGCATCTGCGGCGCCTGATCAGCGATGGGAATGAGGCCGTCGTTCAATTGTCCGGCAGCACTGCTCAGTTGATCGCTCGCGCCTTGCAGCTGCCCGACAGCGGTGCGGACTAGATCACCGAGCTCCGTATCGGGCCCGACCGAGCCACCCAACAGCGCCGGAACGGTGCCCAGTTGCGCATTCAGCGCACCGAGATCCGAACTCACACCGGCCAGTTGCGCTGTCACGTCAGGCGGGATCGGAAGGCCGTTCAGCGCAGTCTGCAGCGCGTCGATTCGTGTCTTCAGTTCCGCGGTCGAGGTCGACGCCTCCCCAAGCGTCAGGCCCAGTGAGTCCGCGCGCGTGGCCAGCTCTTCCGCCGACCCCGACGCCTGATCGACAACACCGGACACCTGATCCGCGACGCTCATCAGCTCCAACGCCCCGGACCGTGCGGTCTCGAGGTACGGCAGCAGAGTGCCTGCGCCTGCTTTCACCTGATCGATGGACTTTCCGGCCTCGTTGGTTCCGGCGACCAGAATCTGTGCGGTGGTGAGGTTTTGATCGATCGAGCGTCTGGCGGCCGACGTCTGAGCCAGCAGGCCCTTGATGCCGTCCGCGCCGACCTGCGCCGATACGGCCCGAGTCAACTCGGCCGACTTCTCCGAATCCGAGCCCTTCACCTCGAGGTCGACGCTCGCCTGCCGTGGATCCATGCCGAACATCGACGCGACGGTTTCGCTGAAGTCCTCCGGCACGGTCAACGTCGCGAAGTAGTTCCCGCCGGGGTTGTCGACCACCTGGAAGTCGAAGTCTTCGTTCTTGCCCAACGTGTCCACCAGCGTGTCGCCGGCCCGAAGTTCCTTGCCGTCGAGCGTGGTTCCCGCGTCGGCGTTCACGATCGCGACGGTGTTCGAGGTGTCGGCACCGCCCGCGAAGATCACGAACCCGATCCCCGCCACCGCAGCCGCGACGATCGCGGCCACACCACCGACTGCCAGCCGTCGACCGAGTCGTGACGGCCGGCGATGGGAGTTTTCTGTGGTGTTCTCGGCGCTCATGGGCGAGACGATAAAGCAACAACTTGTAGAAACACTGAGAGCCCTAGCCTGCGGGCGTGGCCGGCTTCTCAGACTCCTCTGGTTCCTCCTTCGGCATGTCCCGAGGGCCACTGATCAGGATGTCGGCCCAGCGCGTGGCTGGGTCGATGTCGAGCAGGACGGCCTTCACCAACAACGAGAGCGGGATCGCCAACAGCGCTCCGAGCGCCCCGAGAACCCACGACCAGAAGACAAGTGAGAGGAACGTCATCGTCACCGACAGTCCGACGGCGTCGCCGACGAACTTGGGTTGGATGATGGACTGGATCACGAAGTTGATGACGGAGTAGACGACGATCACCCACAGCATCAGCCACGGCCCGCCCTGCAACAGTCCCAGGAGCGCCGGTGGAATCACGCCGATGACGAACCCGATGTTGGGGATGTAGTTGGTGATGAAGGACAGCAACGCCCACAGGACGGGCAGCTGAATGCCCATGAGCCACAGCGCGCCACCGTCGAGTACCGCCACGATGAGACCGAAGACCGTCGAGACCACCAGGTATTTGCGAGTTCCGGTGGCAAAGGTGGAGAGCGCGTAGGAGATTTCGGGACGTTGCTCGGACAACACATGCAACCGCGAGCGGATGCTCATGCCGTCGAAGGCCATGAACAGCAACAACGCGAGAATGAACACCAGATCCGACAGGATGCCGAGCAGGCCCTCCAGTCCGCTTTCGAGGACGCCCACAACCTTCGTGAGATCGACACTGCTGAGGGTGCTTTGGATCTGTTCGGTGCTCACTCCGAAGTCGGCCAACTTGTCGCGGCCCTCGTTGAGGAGGTTGGTCATCTCCTCGGAGTACTGCGGCAGGATCGTCGCCAACTGAGCCGTCGACACGATCAACGACGCCGCCAACCCGAGCAGAATCAGGTACACGGTGACCAGTGAGCCCAACATCCCGACCCACTTGGGCCACCCTCGGCGCTGTGACCAATCCTGAATGGGCTGAACGGCAATCGTCAGCACCAGGGCCAGGAATACCGGTCCGAGGATGCCGCCGAACACCTTCATTCCGCCGACGGCGACCACGGTGGCGGCAATACCGAGCAGGACGATCAAACCGCGCGGGATCGACCAGTTCTCACTACCGGACAGCGTGGGGATCGGAGTGGGAGCCTCGACGGCCGGCTTTCCCTTCTTAGAGAACACCGGCTTAGAGAACACCGGCTTCCTTTGCCCGGCTCCTGATCTGGAATGCTCCCACGATCATGAAGAGGCCGAACAGGATTGCGTACCAACCCAACAACCAGATGAGGCTGATGATGCCTTCGCCGGGCGCGATGAGAAGAATGATGCCGAAGATGACAGCAAGCACCGATGCGGCGAGCAACCATCCCCAACTGGATCCGGGCAGCGCCTTCATCTTGAAGGCGCCGACAATTCCGAAGATTCCGAACATGATGGCGTAGAAGGCAATTATGTACAGCAGCACCAGCGCAGTGATGCCCGGCCAGACCAGCGCGACGATGCCGGCTCCGACCGAGACGACGCCCGTGAACACCCACCAACCCCACGAGCTCAGATGCTCGCGGTCCCGAATGGCGCGAACTATCGTGATCAAACCGTCGGCGATGGAGTAGATACCGAACAGGAAAACCAAGGCCACCAGGGTAATTCCCGGCCACACGAGCGCGATGATTCCGAAGATCACGCCGAAGATTCCGCGGATCAGGATCATCCACCAGATCTCTTTGCCGTACTGCACGAACGGATTCTGCGTGACCATCAGTAGCCTCCGAAACAAGCGGGTGTCTCTGACCGATTCAACAGCTCTTCAAACAGGGCAGTACCGACAGATCGTATGACTCCTGTGACCTTTCCGCCCATCGAAACGCGCGGCTGATACCGAGTTGTGCTCTTCGGGTACGAAGCGAGGGGACTTTCAGCCTGCTTCTCGAATACTTGCTTCTCGAATACCGGGCGCAGTCCACGATCCCGACAGCACTGCAGCCTTCGGCCAGTACAGGCGCAGAAAGACGTTGAAGTCGCCGGACGGAGCCGGCAGCCAGTTCCGCTCCTTCTCACCACCAGGGGATTCGTGCTGAAGATAGATGTCGAGGGAACCGTCGTCGGCAAACACCAGATCGCTTCGATCGCCAATCGCGTATCGGTCGATCGGGTTGTCCACGAAGAACTGCCGCTCGTTCATCATCGTGAGCGACCAGAAGCCCTCGACCGGTGGCAGCTCGTCCTTCTCGAAGTGCAGGACGTACTTCTTCGCCCCGGTCAGCGGCTTCCCGTCGACGTCCGTCGTGGCATGCGGGTACACGGCATCAGCGTCGAGATTGGCCCCGAAACCGAGCCAGACGATCAGAGCCCGCTGAGCGTAATGGGTTCCGTAGTGCCCCAAGCCGCGGTGCATCGTCCAGCCGTTCTTCGGACTGCCCTCGGCCTCTTCGGCGATCTCGCTCAGCACGTCCATACCGGTTCGCGCAGCTCTATCGAGGGCATCACGTACCTCCTGCGGACGCGACCTCCAGGGCAAGGAGGAGCCGATTCCTATGTCGGACAGTTGTTTCATCATCTCGGTGTCCTCCGGACGCGGAGGATTGTCGTCGAGAAGTGCGTCGAGTCTGGTGAAGAATGCCTCGCCGTCCATGGCGGCCACCTGGTCCACCGGCGGCGTCCGCGTGTCGACGGCAGGGTTCACCGGCATTTCACCAGGCGTGTAGTCCTGCGGGTCACCCGTCCACTCCGACAGAGGAGTGAGTCGCGTCCGGTCCTGCAGGCTGTGCACTTCTGCCAGGTCTGTTCCCCCCGACGTCGCGTAGCGGGCGACTATCCAGTTCATCGCCGTCGGAGACCGCAGCAGCGTCAAACCCTTGGGCACGTTGCCTTTCCAATTCGGCCCGGCCACCAGGTACGGTCCCCCGGTCCGCCCGACTGTCCGAGATCCCGGAACCGTGAACACGTCGCTCCACGCGTCGAGGATGGGGACCAGCCAGTACCGCGTGCCGAAGTCCGGCAGTGAGAGCACCTGCGGTTCCGTCGAGACGTCCAGCCACCCCGACGAGTAGAGAGTGTCCGCGTTGGGTGAGACGACATCGGTGAAGGTCGCATCCGGCGTCGTACGCGCGTATGCGAACTGGTTGAGCGGGGCTTTCATCGCCACCGGCGAAGGCACCGCCGTCATGACATCCCGCGATACCGCAGCAATCAACAGGGGATATCCGAAGATCCACGCCTGCGTTGCCAGGTCTTCCAGCCGAGAACGGTTCTTCGACAGAGTCATGTCTGCGCATACCACCGCCCTCACCAGCGCAAACCTGGCTGGCACTCTCCCTCTCTTGTGTGCCAGTACCGAATGGGTGCATATTTCGATTACCCAACGAGGTGTGCCGGACCGACGCATGCGCGTCTGCCCGAGATTTGCCCCAGCACCGAGGGAGGAACAGAAATGAACAGAAACGAAGCAATAGGCATTTCTCCGTTCCAAGCCGCTGGGTCTTTGCAGGGGTTCGTCATTTCCGGTCGTTGGCCGGACACCACCCAGGAGTGGGCGCAGCTTCTCGCATTGGCTGTCCGCGTGGCCTCGATGCCAGGTTTGTTGCCGACCACGACGGTCTTCGGGGTCCGTGAAGACGTTCCCGAAGATCCGCAGCCGGGCACCGTCGGTCTGGTGGTCGCCGAAGGTCCGGTACTCGGCGATTTCGCCTTGACACCCGGCCGTTTCTCCGACCATCAGCCACCGGCGCTGATCATGCTGCACCCACCGTCGGAAACCACGCCCAGCCTGCCGGAATGCGAAGGCAGCGCGTCGGGGTGCGTACTGCTGCCAGGCCTTCCCTATCTGGGTTTGGAGCATCGTGCGGCGTGGGTCGAGGCTGAGCCGGACGGCACAGTCGTCTCCATGATCAGTCGTGTCGGCATCGATCCGATCAGCGATCCCGACACCGCTGTTTTGGCCATGCTCCTCGCCTCGTGACGGCCCCGGTAACCGATAAGTTCGGACTCCCAAACTTGCTGTGCGCTTTGCCAATTCGTTTCAGGCGCGCTAACGTGGGCAGCAACGAAGGGGAGTAGCCCCCAATCGCCCGTGTCGACATACTGGTTCGACGCGCTCCGCCTGGTGCGGATCGCGAAGCACCCGGCCTGGCGAACCGAAGGTCCTGTGGCCTCGGTGGGCGAGACCTTCGGCCGGACAAGCGCACCCACTGCGCCTGCCCAGGCCGGAGGCTCGCATTTTTCCTCCGACCTACACCGACCGGAGGAGTAGATCTTGCTTGCCGCAATACTTTTGAGTTTCGGCGTCATTTTTGTCGCAGAACTCGGTGACAAGTCGCAACTGATGGCAATGACGTTTGCCTTGCGCTATCGCTGGTGGGTCGTCCTCGGCGGAATCACCGTCGCCACCACCCTTGTTCACCTCGTCTCGGTCGCCGTCGGCCACTACCTGGGCGTCGCCCTCCCCACCGCGGCGATTTCCATCGTCGGCGGTATCGCTTTCCTGATCTTCGGCCTCTGGACCTTGCGCGGTGACGATCTCACCGACGACGAGCAGAACAAGGCCGGTCGCGTCACGCGATCCGCCTTCATCGCTGTCGCCTCGGCCTTCTTCCTGGCAGAACTCGGCGACAAGACCATGCTCGCCACCATCACCCTTGCCACCGACAACGACTGGATCGGCGTCTGGATCGGGTCGACGGTAGGCATGGTGGCGGCCGACGCTCTCGCCATCATCGTCGGCTCGGTGCTGGGCAAGCACCTTCCGGACGGATTCATCAAGATCGGCGCCGCGGTGCTGTTCTTCGTCTTCGGTGTCTGGCTGCTGCTCGAGGGCATCTTCCCCGACTCGTCGGCCGGCATCATCGGCGGTGGCGTTGTCCTGGCCGTGTCCGTGCTGGGCGCACTGGCTCGGATGATCTGGAAGCGCTCCCGTGCGACCGACTCCGCTACGCACCTCGTCGACGACAATCGGACGCCGATCGACTGACGCTCAGCGAAGAAGGTCGCCGGCACCCCAAATCGCGACCGGCACATGACCTTCTGCCACTCCGCTTGGTCCGAGCAGCTGTCCGAATCGCTTCATCGGGTACAACGAGACACGTCGATCAAGGATCCGCACACTACCGATTCGACGGAGGCGATCCTCGACGACAAGACTCTGCGCGAGACTGCTCAGCCACACGCTGATCAACATGTTCGCTGTTCCGGTGGTCGCTACCAACAATCTGATCTCCGGCCAACTCGACACAAGATTGCCGAGTTCGTCGGTGGAGCCGTCCACAGCGACGTCGAAGATCACTTCGAACGGTGAACCGACAGCCTGTTGCGAGACATCGCAGCGGAAAATCAACTGTTGCGACGCAGTCAGTTGGGCCAAGCGCCGTCGAATCGCAGTCTCGTTCGTTCCACAAATCGCGGCGAGACGCGCATAGCTGGCACGTCCGTCACGGCCGAGCGCCTCCAAGAGTGCACCGTCGGACTTGCGGAACTCTGTCGGATCTGCCGGCACCGCAGCGCCCTTTGTCGATGCCGTTGCCAGCTGAGCCCGACCCGCTTGCCCCAGAGCGCCCGGCTCCCAGCTGAACCCGTCCCGGTACACCTTCACCCCGACCCGGCTTCTGATCGACAGAATTCCAGGATCGGCGGCAAGGTGCTCACACACCAGGGCGTCCAAACTCTTGTGGTCGGCGGCCACGACTCCGACGAAATACTCGTACTCGCCTTCCGTCCTGGCCAACAGATAGGCACAGGAGAGTTGACGTAACCGCTCCCCCACGTCGGCAACGGAATCCTGTGTGGTCCTGATCAGGAGATAGCCGAATATGTGGGTTCGACCGATTGCGACCGCGTTGACCCACGAATGACCGTTCGAGACGAGGCGACGCCACCGGCGGGCGATCGTCGTCGAATCCCTGTCGAGCACTGACGACAACTGCGTCCACGACGCGCGGGGGTTGAGCTGAAGTGCATTGATGATCTCCAGATCAGATTCCGCGATCACGAATGTGTCGGATTCCGGCTTCATCAGGCCAGTATTGCCGGATTACTGCATTCTGGTCGGTGATCCCTGCCTGTTTGCCAAAGATGTGTGAATCACTTCACAGGTTCACCACTTGGAGGCCCAGTGCTTCGCTCCACCAAAGTCACGGTCGCGTTGCTGTTCGTCGCGTACGCGATCGACTACATAGATCGGCTGGCGATCAACCTCGCTCTCCCCTTGCTCGGTGAGGAGTTCGATCTCGACTACTCCCAGCGTGGATTGATCATCTCCACGTTCTTCATTGCATACACGCTGGCCCAACTGCCTGGTGGACTGCTCGCCGATCGATACGGCGCAGTCCGGATGGCTCTGATCGGGTTGGTGGCGTGGAGTGTCTTCACCGGCCTCACTGCCCTTGCCTGGTCGTTCGGGACGCTTCTGGTTGTTCGCTTTCTCTTCGGTCTCGCGCAGGGCGTGTTTCCGGCAGCTGCAGTAAAGCTCGTTGCCGAGCGGAGCATCCCGGAGCAACGTGCCACTGCCACAGGATGGATGAACAGTTCCAACGCCGTCGGTACGCTTCTCGCCATCGTTGTTGCGGCAGCTCTTCTCCCGTTGATCGGCTGGCGTGGGATGTTTCTGGCCGTCGCGGCGCTCGGCGTACTCTCGCTCGTCAGCATCAAGTTGTGGCTCCCGCCGGCACTTCCGGCGGAGATCGACCACGGTCCGGATTCTTCCTGGGACAACATGCGCACCGTACTTCGCTCCCGCGCGATGTGGCTCTTCGCCTTGATGTTCTTCGGATACGACTTCGTGATCTGGGGGATGTCGTCGTGGGTTCCGTCGTACCTCCATGACGAACGTGGAATCGCCCTCTCGAGCGCAAGCCTCCTTCTGATTCCGGCTACCGTGGTGGCCGCCGTGACCACCGTCATCGGCGGGCGAATCTCCGATCGGCTGGCTGGCAACAGTCGTGTCGTCGTGGTGCCGTCCATGCTCGCGTGCATCGTGATGCTCGTTTCGATTCCTTTCGTCTCCAACACGGCCTTGTTCGTCGTTCTCGTCACCCTCGGATCTGCCGCTGCCTCTTTCGCTTTCATGCCGTGTTTTGCACTTCCGCTTCGTAGCCTGCCTTCGTCGGTGGTCGGAGCAGCCTCGTCGATGATCATTTTCGGCGGCATGGTCGCCGGAATAGTCGCGCCGTTGGTATTCGGATTCATCGTGGACCACCTCTCCTGGTCAGCGGCGTTCGTATCTCTCGCGGTCGGGCCTGTCGTGGCGATCGTCGCGGTCATGGCAGCACCACAAACCCGGGAAAAGATGCTGAACCTGGTGCAACTGAAAACCGCCAACTGAAAGAAGATCAACCATGAATCAACTGCTTTCGAATCTCGAGTTCGGAGACCCGTCGCGGTTGCGAACCGTCGAGCCGCACTGGTTCGAGCTCTACCGGGACCTACACGCACACCCCGAGTTGTCCGGCGACGAAACTCGCACCGCCGCAATTGTTGCCGAGGAACTTCGGCGAATCGGTGGCTGGGACGTCACGGTCGGGGTCGGCGGTACGGGTGTCGTCGGTGTTCTCGAAGGGAGCAGCGGTCCGGTGATCCTGCTACGCGCCGACATGGACGCGTTGCCGGTGGCAGAAGACACCGGGCTGTCCTACGCCTCCAGAACTGATGGAGTCATGCATGCGTGTGGCCACGATGTCCACGTAACCGCGCTACTTGCCACGTGCGCAGCACTTTCCGCGGATCCGACATCGATCACCGGGACTGTTGTCGCGGTCTTCCAGCCTGCTGAGGAGACCGGCTCCGGCGCTCGTGCGATGGTCGACGACGGAATCTTCGACCGCTTCCCACGACCGGACCTCTGCCTGGGACAGCACGTGGGCCCGACTCCGGCGGGGATGTTGGTCAGCAAACCCGACATCTTGATGGCAGCATCCGACACGATACGAGTGGTCTTTCACGGCCGTGGTGGACACGCGTCATCACCGTACGCATGCATCGACCCTTTGTTGATGGCAGCGTCTTTCGCGCTGCGCATTCAAAGTCTGGTCGCTCATGAAGCGGCAACCCCGACAGCACCTGTGCTCACGGTGGGAGCCTTGCACGCCGGCACAGCTGCGAACATCATTGCCGACGACGCCGAACTGCTACTCAGCCTGCGAACTTTCAGTGCGTCGTCGCGAGATCACATGCTCGAATCGGTGGGCAGGATCGCTCGCGCAGAAGCTGACGGGGCAGGCGCCACCGACGCGCCGGACGTTCATGCGTACAACGGCTTTCCGGCCACGGTCAACACTCCGGACGCCACGTCCACGGTGATGTCCGACCTGCGACAGGCCGGCTTGGGAATGCATACTCTGTCACAACCACTTTCGGGTAGCGAGGACTTCGGCATCTTCGGCACCGCCGCCCAATGCCCCTCCGTATTCTGGCATTTCGGCGGAACGGCACTTCAAAGTTTCGACGGAACCGCCCTTGCCGCGCTCGCTGAGGGACGGATACCACCCGGCACGCCGTCCAATCATTCACCGCGCTTCGCCCCAGATCCCGCCGCTGCCCTACCCGAAGGTGTCACGGCCATGACCGCAGCTGCACTGGGAGCCCTTGCGCGGAGCGCGTGATTCTCACACAGACTTACCCAGGGAGATAACGTCATGTCAGACGAACTGCACTACCTCAGCGCCACCGAAGCCATTGCTCACTTTCGCGCGCGAGAATTGTCTCCGGTCGAACTGCTACAGGCAATCATCGACCGGACACAGAATTTCGAACCTCACATCAATGCCTTCACCGAAGAGATGTTCGACGAGGCCCTCGCCGGCGCCCGGGAAGCCGAGAGCCGATACCTCGGCCACGGACCCGAACCTCGACCGTTGGAGGGAATTCCGGTAGCTGCCAAGGAAAAACATGCCATTGCGGGAAAGTCTCTGACCGAAGGTTCGCTGGCGGGACGCGGCAACATCGCCCGCGAGAACGCACCGGTGATCGACCGAGTTCTGGCAGCAGGCGGCCTGATTCACGCACGCACGACGACACCGGAATTCTGCGTCGCGGCGTTCACACACTCTCCTTTGTGGGGCGTGACCCGCAATCCCTGGAACCTCGATTACAGTCCCGGCGGCTCATCCGGCGGAGCCGGCGCCGCACTGGCCGCCGGAACTACTACTCTGGCAACAGCATCCGACATCGGCGGGTCGACGCGAGGCCCGGCAGGCTTTACCGGCACCGTCGGTCTCAAGGCCTCGTACGGGCGTATCGCCGGGGTCGCCCCGCTGTCCATGGATTCCTACCGTGGCGACGGTCCGATGGCCCGAACTGTCGACGACGCAATTCTTTTGGCCAACGTTCTGATCGGGCCGGATCCGCGTGACCATTCTTCCCTGAGGCCGGCGATCACGCTGCCACACGAGTACCCGTCGGTCGAGGGAATGCGAATTGCCCTGTGCCTGCGGCTCGGTGACTTCCCCATCGAGCCTGACATCGAGGCGAACACCCGGGCTCTCGCACAGTCGTTGGTCGATGCCGGCGCGATCGTCGAGGAGATCGAGTTGCCGTGGACTCGTGATTCGATGGCAGCAGCGGTGAAAGTCCATTTCGGAACGATCATGGGTGCATCCGTCGCGGAAGTTGCTCGCGTCCACGGTGATCTTCTTGCCGACTACACGCTCGACAACGTCGCGATCACGTCGAAGGGCGCTGCGGAAATGTCATTTCTGGACGGCCTTCGCAAGGAAACCCAAATGCAACGAGAGCTCGCCGAGGCGATGGCTCCCTTCGATGCGCTGATCTGCCCGACTTCGGGCACCATCGCCTTCCCGGCAGGCGAGTCTTTGCTCGACGGCCTCACTGTGGCGGGTCAGCACGTGAATAACACCGCCGAAGCACTTCTCACATTGCCGTTCAACGTCGCCAATCGGTGCCCCGTATTGGCGGTGCCGAGTGGACACGCACACAACGGCGTTCCCACGGGCGTCCAGATCGTCGGCCATACGTACGACGAACCGACCGTGTTCCGGATCGGCAAAGCACTGGAGAAGATCCGCCCGTGGGCATACACCGACCAGCATCAACCGAAGCTGAATGTGGTGACGCCGGCGTCCTCTTGATTGCTGAGGAGATCAGAGCTTGGCTCTGATCTCCTCAGCGATCGGCTGGAACTGCTCGAGGAATGTCAGGGCCCAACCGAAGGACGCGACGCCCTCGTAGTCGAACGAGTACACCTGATCATTCTTGACGGCGCGCAGACGCTGGAAGATGGTGTCGTTCGCCAACTTCTCGTTGATGGGGCCCTTGCCACTGTTCGTGATGATGACGTCGGCCTCGTCGAGTAGCTCCAACTGCTCCCTCGGGAACCACTCGTTGCTGCCGGCGGGAATTGCGAGTGAACGGTCGTTGAACTGGAACCCGGCCTCGCTGATGACCGTCGTCTGATACTTGGTCGGCGAGTACAGCGAGAAACCACTCTCCTCGAAGTACGTGGTGTAGACGACCTTCACCTTGCTCAGCACATCAGCGTTGTCGCTGCGGAACTTGGCGATCCGCGCCTCGTACCGATCTGCCAACTCTTGAACCTTCGCGCTCTGGTTCAGCGCGTCCGCGACTCCGAAGGCGCGCTCCTTCCATGCGTACTGCCCGTCCTCGGCAAAAACCGCGGTCGGTGCGATCGACCGGATCTGCTCGTAAAGATCCGGGTTGTTCTCCGACAGCAGGTTGGTCATCACGATCAGGTCGGGAGACAAAGCCGCTATCGCCTCGGCGTTGGGCTCGTACCAGCGTCCCACCTTCGGGAGAGACCGCAGAGCGGACGCATAGGGTTCCGGGACGCCGTCGGCGTTCTCGTAGTCGACCGGCAATCCGACCGGTGTGAACCCGGCGTCGAACATCGCGGGGCCCGTGTAGTAATCGGCGCTGACCACCCGTTGCGGGTTGGTGGGCACTTCCACCTGCCCCAGAGCCGTGTTGATGGTGCGCATCGAACCCTCGGCCGATTCACCGGAGCTGGTTCCACAGGCCGTGAGCAATCCGATCCCCGCCAAGGCACCGGCTCCGAGGAAACCGCGTCGGGTAAGTGCTGCGGTGATGCGAGCGAATTCGGCATCGGTGTCAGCGCTGGGCAATAGAAGTGATGTCATGAAAGTGCCTCCAAAGCGCCGGTTTCGAGTTCGTTGAGCCAATTGATTGCAGTGCCGTAGTCGGTGACCTGAGTGCTGATTCCGAATACCCGGCCCGAAGCTGCTGCCGGAATGCGGCTCCACAGCGGGCTGGCGAAGACGGATTTCATTCCTGCAGAATCAGTTCCGTTCGGCTGCTTCGGGTAGATGACGACGGTGACGTCCCGCAGCATTTCGAGTTGTTCGAGCGGGAAGGCTTCGAAGCCGGTGGCTGGGCGCAGGTCCGGGATGAATTCGCCGCGGGTCACGTTCAGGTCGGCGAGCATCGCGCCGGTCACTCCGGTTGGATACAGGATGGAGAAGAGCCCTTCCGAACCACCGATAGCAACCTGGGCCCACCGATTCTCGCCAAGCTGCGCGGCGTATTCGGTGCGGATTCGCTCTTGCATCGCCTGATACTTCTCGCGATTCGACGTCAACGCCGAACCCTTGTTGACCGCGTCTGCGACACCCTCGGCGACAGCGCGCCAATCCGATCGGTTCGTGCCCGAATACACCGCTGTCGGAGCAATTTTCGAGAGCTCGCGGAACATGTCCTCGTCGATCTCGTACGCATCGCCGACAATGAGATCAGGCGCGGCAGCCACGACGGCTTCGCGGTTGACCTCGAGGAAAACCCCCACCGTGGACAAGCCGTCGATGAACTTCTGCTGTGTCGGGGTGAACTGGTCGATGTACGCGCTATAGTCGAGCGTCGCGACGGGTCGGGCGCCGACGGCTTGCAACTGCCACGGGGTGTTGTAGGAGACGGCGACGATGCGCTGCGGATCAACGGGAACATCCACGGGTCCGTAATGCGTCTGCACCGTCCGAGTTTCGCCTTCCGCACCGTCACCGCCGTCCTCACTGCTGCATCCGGCGAGGGCGAGCATGGACAGTGCGGCGGCACTTCCGCCCAGAAAGCCGCGCCGGGTCAAGGCCGCGGTGATGCGAGCGAACTCTGCGTCGGTGTCTAGCGTCGGTAACAGGAGAGGTGTCATGGGCTTCCTGACGGTATTCCGAATTAGGGTCGCCTAAAATTACTCTCACCTGCGCCGTTACGGTGAAGCTTGTTGGCCAAGGGGTATCTCTTTCACGCCAGTGCTCAGCTGGTAATACCACTTGACCTCTCACCAGCAAGCACTTAAGGTCGGTACATGTTCCAACCCGTTGCACGTACCTCGGCCTCCGGCGCAGTCTTCGACCAGATTTCGGTGAAAGTGCTGGCCGGAGAGCTGGCTGCGGGTGAGGCACTACCCAGCGAGCGCAAGCTCGCCGAGGCATTCGGCGTCTCGCGGCCCGCAGTCCGCGAGGCAATTCAGAAGCTCGCCCAGGCCGGACTCGTCGAGGTCCGCCAGGGCGAGTCCACGTCGGTGCGCGATTTTCGACGCCAGGCCGGACCCGAACTTCTCCCCCAGCTGCTGGTGCGCGACGGCGTCCCCGATCTGAGCGTGGTGCGCAGCGTCCTGGAAACTCGCGAGTTGATGGGACCGCAGATCGCTGTGCTGGCCGCCCGTCGCATCTCCGCGGAATCCGCCCGAGAACTCGACACGGCCGTTGATCAACTAGGCGCCACCGAAGATCCAGTGGAGTTGCAAGACCGCGCTCTGGCGTTCTGGGACGTCGTCGTCGACAGCGCAGATTCCATTGCCTTCCGTTTGATCTTCAACAGCCTTCGGGCTGCATACGAGCCGGCTATGACCGCACTTGCATCCGTCATGGTCGCCGAAGTCGGCCAGACCGACCTGTATCGAAAACTGGCCTCCGCCATCACTTCACACGACGAGCCAACTGCCGAGACGTCAGCCGCACAGCTCCTTCACACCGGCACGACGGCAATCGGCGACGCTCTCACCTTCCTGGAAGGACTGAAACCATGAGCAAGCCTCTTACTCTCGCCGATGCCGCACGGACGTTCCGCAAGTCACCGACGCCGTGGATGATCGGCACCATGCTGCTGGCCGCCGCGGCGGCGCGCATCGCAGTGGGCAACTGGCAGATCACCGACGCCCTCGTTCCGCTCGTGATGCTTGCCGCATTCCCCTTCGTGGAGTGGATCATTCACGTCTTCGTTCTTCATTGGAAGCCACGAACCATTGCCGGCGTCACACTCGATTCACGGCTGGCGCGCAGCCATCGGGAACACCACTTTGCGCCGCGAACCGTCTCACTCATCTTCATCCCGTGGCAGACGCTCCTGATCGTGATTCCCGTTCTGACAGCCGTCGCCCTCCTGGCATTTCCCCGCGTCGAACTCGGTCTGACGTTCCTGACCTGCATTTCCGTGCTCGGCCTCGGTTACGAGTGGACACATTTCCTCATCCACAGTGACTACAAGCCGAAAACTGCTCTCTACCGGTCAGTTTGGCGCAACCACCGCAACCACCACTTCAAGAACGAGCACTACTGGTTCACCGTCACCACCGCGGGAACTGCCGATCGAGTACTGGGCACGTACCCCGATCCCAAATCCGTCGAGACCTCCCCGACAGCCAAGAACCTGCACGGCGCAGCGTCCAAGCTGTGAAGGAAGGCCGATCTCTGGCCCCCAGCTGGCAATGAACTTGAACTTGCCTGTGTATCAGCAATTTTCGTTGAAACTCGTCAGAACCGTGCTTAGTGTCGATGGAGTCAGAAGTTCGAAAAACGCTGTAACCGAAGGACACAACACATGTTCAACGATGTATTCAACAACGTCATCCACCCGATGGTCACGAACTTCCAGCAGTTGGGCCCCCAGCAGTTCATTCCGCAGCAGTTCATCCCACAGGGAGTGTTCCAGCAGGCGCCGCAGGCAGCAGAGCAGGCAGTGACGATCTTCGGTAGCTGATACCGCAATCCACAGATAGCGCCACTCAGGGGTCGTCCGTCCAATATGCTGGACGGACGACCTGAGTGCCTCCGCCTGACAAGGATCCCCATGACCGCGAACACCCCCATCCACGCTTTCACCGACGACGCCCTCGGCGACCTCGACGCCACCGGCGTCGCCGCCCGGATCGAATCGGGTGAGGTGACCGCACGGGAAGTCATGGAGGCATCGATCGCCCGCGCCGAGGCAGTGCAGGGGCAATTGAACGGTCTGGCCTGCACTGATTTCGATCGTGCCCTCGCCAGGAGCAACCGGCCCGCCAAGGGCGTCTTTGCCGGTGTCCCCACCGCGATCAAGGACAACACCGACAGCGCCGGCCTTCCCACCCAGCAGGGCAGTACCGCCTTCACCGCGATCCCCGCCAAAGCCGACAGCGATTTCGCGAAGCAGTTCCTCTCCACCGGGGCCATTTCGATCGGCAAGACCCGACTGCCCGAGTTCGGATTCAGTGCGTCCACCGAATACATGACGGAAGAACCCGTCCACAACCCGTGGAATCCGGCGTACTCGTCGGGCGCTTCCTCGGGAGGGGCAGCCGCGCTTGTTGCTGCCGGCGTACTCCCGATCGCGCACGCCAACGACGGCGGTGGATCGATTCGCATTCCCGCCGCTGCCTGCGGACTCGTCGGACTCAAACCCACTCGCGGACGCACCATCGCCGATCCGGCCGACAAGTCGATGCCGATCCGGTTGATTGCCCAGGGCGCCGTTACTCGGACTGTTCGCGACACTGCACGATGGATGTCTGCGGCTGAGAACTACTACCGCAATCCGCGACTCGCACCGGTTCGCTTGATCGAAGGACCCAGCTCAACCCGCCTGCGCGTCGGCGTGATCGCCGATTCCGTCACCGTCACCAAGACGGACGACGAGACGCGCAAGTCCGTCGAAGCTACGGCCGAACTCCTTGCAAGCCTTGGCCATCATGTCGAGGACGCAGCACTGCCCGTCGGCCCCGAATTCATCGACGACTTCAGCATTTACTGGGGCTTTCTGTCGTTTGCCATCTCCACCGGTGGCAAACAAATGCTCGGACCCGACTTCGACAAGTCCGGCACCGACAATCTCACCAAGGGCCTCTACACGCTGTACCGGAAGAACCTGGTGAAGACGCCGCGCGTGCTCTACCGTCTGCGACGGCTCCAGCAGCAGTACAGCGCCATGTTCTTGAAGTACGACGTCGTGCTCTCGCCGGCTCTGGGGCACACCACCCCCGAGCTCGGATACCTCTCTCCCGCTCAGCCTTTCGAGGAGCTTTTCGACAAGTTGATCGCGTACACGTCGTTCACGCCGCTGAACAACATCTCCGGAGGTCCCGCGATTTCGCTACCGATGCATCAGACCAGCAGTGGTTTGCCGTTGGCTTCGCATTTCTCCGCCGATCTCGGCGACGAGCGCACGCTCCTCGAATTGGCCTTCGAACTGGAAGAGGCTCAGCCCTGGAGAAGAATCCAGGACTGAGCCCCACCCGATAAATACCCTCAGTCTCGCGGCAATCCGAGCATGCGCTCACCGATCACGTTGAGTTGCACCTCGGTTGTGCCGCCGTAGATGGTGGTGGCACGGCCCGAAATGAGCTGCTCCATCGCCTTGTCGCTTGGCTGACCTGGGATGCTGACCGCTCCGGCAGCACCCAGTTCGGCGACGACGAACTCGGCGATCGACTGGCTGATCTTCATCGCCAACAGCTTGCCGACGCTCGACGTCGTACTCACGTCGATCCCCGAAAGTTGCTTGAGCACAACGCGGGAGCCGATGAGGTCGATCGCCTGACTCTCCGCAACCAGCTCGCCGACACGGTAGCGTCCGATCGGGCTCAGGTCTGCCGACTTCGCGAACTTCAGCAGATCGGAGTCCGAGGCGTACGCCTCCATCTTCTGGCTGAGCGCGACGCGCTCGCCGGCCAGCGTCGTCCGGGCGACGTTCCAACCGTCGTTGACCTCACCGACCACGTTCTCGTCGGGGATGAACACGTCGTCGAGGAACACCTCGTTGAACAACGCCGAGCCCGTCATCTCACGCAGCGGGCGGACGGTGATGCCCGGTGTCGACATATCGAGCACGAAGTAGGTGATGCCCTGATGCTTCGGCTTGCCGGCGTCCGTACGGGCGATCAGCATCGCCCAGTCGGAGAACTGAGCAACCGTGGTCCAGATCTTCTGACCGGTGATCTTCCAACCGCCGTCGACCTTTTCGGCCTTCGTCGACAGTGATGCGAGGTCGGAACCAGCACCGGGCTCACTGAAGAGCTGGCACCACACCAGCTCACCCTGCAGGGTCGGTACTGCCAATTCCTGCTTCTGCTTGTCCGAACCATGTGCCACGACGGCCTGCACGGCCCAAGTGCCCATCAGGAGCTGCGGCATCGAGATACCCGCAGCCTTGATCTCCTGGGAGATGACGATCTGCTCGAGCGGAGCGGCGCTGCGCCCGTACGGCTTCGGCAGGTGCGGCTGAACCCAGCCGCCGTCGCCGAGTGCAATGAGCTGGTCGTCCTCGTCGAGCTCGACCAACTTGGCAAGCTCGGCCGCGATGCCGCCGCGGATCTCCTCCGCCTCGGGCGGCAGTTCGAGAACCGAAGCCCGGCTGACACCGTCAAGTGCCTGCTGCGCAACACGATTGGCTCGATCCTCGCGGGTGCCGAGAATGCCGCGGATCGAGAGCGCGCGGCGGTAGTACAGGTGTGCGTCGTGCTCCCACGTGAATCCGATGCCGCCGTGAACCTGCACGCAGTCCTGCGCTACCTGCACTGCGGCGTCCGGCACGATGACTGCTGCGATGTCGGCGGCAAAATCTGCCGTGTCGTCGCCCTTGTCCAACGCGCTTGCCGCATCCCACACAACGGCGCGGGCCTGCTCGAGCGCAATGCCCATCTGCGCACACTTGTGCTTGACGCCCTGGAACTGGCCGATGGGTCGCCCGAACTGCACACGGGTCTTGGCGTGCTCCGACGCAGTGGAAACACACCAGGACATGACGCCGACGTCTTCGGCGCCGAGAACGACTGCGGCAATGGACCGTACCCGCGCCTCGGTGAGACCGTCGAGTACCCGTTCGGCGCTGATCTGAACATTGTCAGCTTCGATCCGCGCACTGCCGCGCAGCACGTCGATGCTGTCCTGCACGGTGATCGCGACTGCGCTGCTCTCGAGCACCGCGTAGCGAACGCCCTCGGGCAACTGGATCGGGACCAGCAGCACGTCGGCGTGTTCACCACCGAGCACACCGTCGAGTGCGCCCGTGATCTTGTATCCGCCGTCCGACGACTCGGACGTCAACGGTGCACCCAAGGCGACTGCTGCCGTACGACTTCCGTCGATCAGACCCGGCAGGAACTCGGGTCCCGCCTTGGAATCGGCGGCACCGAGAACGGCGCTTGCCAATACTGTCGGAACAAACGGGCCGGGAGAGACTGTGCGGCCCAATGCTTCCAGTGCCACCGCCAAGGTCAGCAGGCCGGCGCCGTGACCACCTTGCTCTTCCGGAACCGCGAGCCCGAGAAGGTCCTGCCCGACGAGTGCCGTCCAGAACTGGGGGAACTTGTCCTCGGTCCGTGACTCCACGGCCGCGCGCACCTGCTCGGTGGTGATGGTGCGCTCGGCGAAGGAGCGCACCGAATCTGCAAGCGCGGTGTGCTCCTCACTCAGCCCGAGACCGAGTTCGTATGCGTTGCGTGCCATGCGCTTACAGACGTTCTGCGAGGTCGGCGGTGGTCCAGGGACCCTCGCTCTCGATGGTGTTCACACCGTGCCAGCCGGCGAGTTCCGTGATGGCCCCACCCTGAACGGCATACACCTTGCCGGTGAGCTTGCAGTCCGCCGCCGCGAGATAGGCCACGAGCGGCGAGATGTTGGACGGCGCAAACGCGTCGAACTCACCCTCGGGGACCTCGGCCGCGAAGAGCGCACCCATACCGGGTGTCGCCAGCGTCAGTCGAGTACGCGCGATCGGCGCAATTGCGTTGACGCGCACGCCGTATCGATCGAGCTCGTCAGCGGCCACCAAAGTCAGAGCTGCGATGCCCGCCTTGGCGGCACCGTAGTTGCCCTGGCCCGCATTGGGCATGAAGGTACCCGAAGCCGAAGCAGTGTTGATGACCGAAGCGTTGACGGTCTCGCCTGCCTTGCTCTGGTCCTTCCAGTATGCGGCAGCGTGGTGCAGTGTCGCGGCGTGCCCTTTGAGGTGCACGGCAATGACTGCGTCCCACTGGCTCTCGTCCATACCCGCGATGAAGGCGTCACGAAGAATGCCGGCGTTGTTGACCAGGACGTCGAGTCGGCCGAACTCACTGACGGCCTGCTTGACGAGGCCCTCGGCACCGTCCCAGGTGGCGATGTTGTCGGTGTTGGCAACGGCCTTGCCGCCTGCGGCAACGATCTCGTCGACTACCTGCTGCGCGGGGCCGGCATCTGCACCGGAACCGTCGTTTGCGCCGCCGAGGTCGTTGACCACGACGCTCGCACCCTCACGAGCGAAGAGCAGCGCATGCTCACGGCCGATGCCGCGTCCTGCTCCGGTGATGATCGCTACGCGACCGTCGAGACTTCCCATCAGTTCAGATTCCCATCAGTTCAGTTGTCGGACATGAAGACTCATTTGTCGGCGATGACCGCGAGGCCGTCCTTGATCACGAGGTCGCCGACCGCACTGGTTTCGTACGAGTACGACGTGGCTCCGTCTGCCGAACTCGACTTGTAGAACACCGTCTCGATGTCCTGTGTCGGGAGTACGGGTTTCGCGAATCGCACTGCGAGACGGCGCAACCGCTCGGTCTCGCCGCCTGCCAGTTCGGTCAGGGCTCCCCACGACGTGAACGCCATGGTGCACAGTCCGTGGTTGATGATTCCGGGGAGCCCGGACATCCGAGCGATCTCCTCGTCAAGGTGGATCGGCATCGGATCGCCGGAAGCCGGTGAGTACCGGAACGTCTGGTCCTCGTCGATATGCTGGTTCACCACCGCTGCGGGACTACCAGCGCGAAGAGCGTCGTCGAATCGGTGTTCGGGAGCCTTCTCGCCCAGTCCGGGGCCCGCGTCGACCTTGCGGAAGAACGCTGTCATCCATTGCTCGTTGACCAATTCACCCTTGTCGGTTTTGGTTTCGACGTAGATGACAACGGTGGATCCGTTGTCCCGGCCCTCGAATCCGATGGGCTTGGCGCGAGCGACAAGGTGGTCACCGGGGTAGATCGGACGGTGGAACAGGAAGTCCTGCTCACCGTGAACGAGCTTCATCAGCAGTTCGACCGGCGCCACCGACAGCGCAGCGGGTGCCATCGACATGAAGACGGGTACCACCGCGAAGACCGGCGGAGCGATCTCGCCTTTCAGGTGTCGCTCGATGGGGTCGTTTGTGGCAGCGGCATATTCGGCGATGCGCTCGGCTGTCACCTCGAAGTGCTCCGGATCGGTCCATGCGTCCAGCCCGGACGTATCGAATTCGACCGCGTTGGTCTTCGGTGTCGTCATCGAGCCGTTACCCGACCAGCTCGGCGAACTTGGCCAGCGAGGCCTCGAGATCAGCCTTGGCGTTCTTGGCAACTGCCTTGCCGATCGGCCCGACGATCATGGTGCCCTTGAAGCTGGCGTCGACGGTTGCCTTCGAACCCGCACCGTCGGCCTCGACCGAGAGGATGAATTCGACGGTGACGCCGGCCATTCCGGTACCGGCAATCTTGACCATCTTCGGAACCTCGACCTCTTCGACGGTCCACTCGATCTTGTTGGCCATACCCATCACGGAGACGACCTCGGTGAACTTGGCGCCCAACGCGACCTCGGTGGGGAGTTCACTCTTCCAGCCCTGGTGAATGGTGAGCCACTCTTCCCAGCGAGACAGATCGGAGAGCGCATCCCAGGTCTTCTCGGGGGATGCGGGCAGTACGGCGGAGACGGAAACGGAAGCCATGATGAAACTCCTAGTGGGTAGCTAGCGGGTTGAGGGTGTGATTCAGCGTGCGTAGGGCTTGTATGCGGTCACGACAACTGCACCGCCGAGTCCGATGTTGTGCTGGAGGGCGACCTTCGCGCCGTCGACCTGACGCTTGTCCGCGGTTCCGCGGAGCTGCCAGGTGAGTTCGGCGCACTGCGCGAGGCCTGTTGCTCCGAGGGGGTGGCCCTTCGAGATGAGGCCGCCGGACGGGTTGACCACCCAGCGTCCGCCATAGGTGGTGTCGTCGGCGTCGACGAGCTTGCCGCCGTCACCTTCGGCGCACAGTCCAAGTGCCTCGTAGGTCAGCAACTCGTTAGTGGAGAAGCAGTCGTGGAGTTCGATGACGTCGACGTCGTCGGCGGTGATCCCGGCCTGGGCGTACACCTTCTCGGCGGCCTTGCGGGTCATGTCTGCGCCGACGAGGCTGATGGCGCTCTTGTCCTCGAAAGTGCTGTTCATATCGGTGACCATGGCCTGCCCGACGATCTCGATCGCCTGAGCAGCGAGGCCGTGCTTCTCGACGAATGCTTCGCTGGCGATGATCGCCGCACCGGATCCGTCCGAGGTGGGCGAGCACTGGAGCTTGGTGAGCGGCCCGTGGATCTGGCGTGCTTCGAGGATCTGCTCGAGGGTGTACTCGTCCTGGAACTGCGCGTACGGGTTGTTCAGTGAGTGCTTGTGGTTCTTGACGGCGATCTTCGCGAACTGCTCGGCAGTGGTTCCGAAGCGTTCCATGTGCTCGACGCCCGCGGCGCCGAACATGTACGGAGCCGGCGGCATCGCGAACTCCTGCAGCTCGGCGAGAGCGAGGAGGTGCCGCATGAGGGGCTGTTCACGGTCGTCGTAGGTGGATCCGAGGGACCCGGACTGCATCTTCTCGAAGCCCAGCGCGAGTGCGCAGTCGGCCTGACCACTCTTGACCGCCTGCGTGGCGAGGTAGAGCGCGGTCGATCCCGTCGAACAGTTGTTGTTGACGTTGACGATGGGGATACCCGTCAGACCGAGCTCGTAGACAGCGCGCTGACCTGCGGTGGACTCGCCGTAGACGTAGCCGACGTATGCCTGCTCGACCTCGGTGTAGTCGATACCCGCGTCTTCGAGCGCCTTGGTACCCGACTCGCGTGCCATGTCGGGGTAGTCCCACTCGCGGGCTCCCGGCTTCTCGAACTTCGTCATGCCGACGCCGACGACAAAAACCCTGTTACTCATTGCCACTCCTGAAGAGAACGGTATCTGTGTGTGACACGCTGTCCCACCAAAGTATGTGAGACATCTTGTCCAGTCAATGGCGGGGTGAGTATCGTTCGATTTATGACAAAAACAGCCGAGTCGGCGCAGCCCGACGGGCGCAGCACTCGCTGGAACGATCACAAGGAGCAGCGCAAAGCGCGGATCCTCGACGCAGCACTCGATGCAGTCAACGAAGGTGGCGCCGACGTCGGCGTCCAGCAGATCGCCGAGCGCGCCGACGTCCCCCGCTCTGTTGTCTACCGGATTTTCAAGGATCGAGCCGACCTCGACGAGCAGCTGCGAGTCCGCATCCTCGAGATGATGATGACCGACCTGGCCCCCACTCTCACGCCGAAGGGCACCGTCGGCGAGGCCATCTCACGGGCCGTCGAGACCTACCTCCAGTGGATTGTGAAATATCCACGACTGCACCACTTTTTAGGCAAGGGCTCGCCGAGTACGCGGGCCACCGGTTCGAAAGTGGTGACCGGAACCAAGACGGCAATCGCCGTCCAATTGGGAAATTTGTTGGGCACGATCCTCACCAGCCGTGGCAAACCGTCGAAGATGGCTGAGCCCTTGGCTTTCGGCGTCATCGGATTGGTCGACGTCAGCGTCAACCGTTGGCTCAGCCAGCCGGGTTCCGATGTGACCAGTGCGGAATTGGCCGAATTCCTCGAACGCTCCATCTGGCAAGTCCTCGACGGCAATCTCCGGAGCATCGGTGTCGACATAACGCTGTCGACACCGATCGCCGACCTGTGACAGTCACCGAACTACCCTGGACACTCGGCGGACGTGGACTTCAACTGGTCCAGGTTCCATCACTCGCCCTCCACGCACTTGGTGAAGACAACGCTAATCTTGCAATGGAACTCGCACCCGACCTCCTGACCCCGTATCTCCTCGGCGAAGAATGCCAGGGCTTGTGGCGCTACCGTAGCAAGCAGATAGCAGAGAATCCCCTCGACAGCGCGTGGATCACCCGCATCGCAGTCGATGCCCGCACCTCGACGCCGGTGGGGTTGGCCGGATTCCACGGTCGCCCCGATGCGCGCGGGATGGTGGAGGTCGGATATCGCATCGACCCGGCGTTCCGGCGTCAGGGATACGCACGGGCCGCCCTCGAGATACTTCTCGACGTCGCGAGTCGCGAATCCGAAGTACACATCGTTCGCGCGACCATCAGCCCGGACAATGCCGCATCTCGAAACCTGATCAGCCAGTACAATTTTTGCGAAGTCGGTGAGCAGTGGGACGAGGAAGACGGTCTGGAAACCATCTTCGAAGTCAGTGCCTCTCGATCGGCTTCGGCCGCCAACGGTTGATCACACCGAATACCGACAAGGCAAGAATGTCGGGAGTCAACCGCACAACGACGTCACGCACCGCCGCCAGCAGGCGAGTAACGGCGTCCTCGATCGCCAAAGCCGCACCTAGCCCGAGGTGAGGGCGCATGGCATGAGCGGCGTCGCCAATCAACGCAACTTTGCCGCGTGTCAACAACTTCGGGGTCCGAATCTCGAGCAGTTCGTTCTCGATGATGCGGGTCGGGTCAGCGTTCGCGACGAGCTGCGACACAGGTTCGGGCCAGTCCGCAAAATGCGCAAGACTCTCGCCGCGTTGCGCACCCGCGAAAGCGTAGGTGCGGTTGCCCGCCAACGGGAGAATCCCGAACTCCCCTCGAATCCCCCATACCTGTCCGACAAAATCGGGCGGTGGACCATCGACGATCCAGCGCCAAGCGGACACGCCAGTCCGTTCCACGGTTCCCTCGCCGTCCCAGATCTGCTGTCGCACAACACTGTGCACACCGTCCGCAGCAACGACAAGGTCGTATCGAGCGGTATCACCATCGGTGACGATCTCGCCGCGGCCATGATTTCCGCAGCCAACACCCGTCACCCTGGTTCCGGTGCGTAGGCACTCAGCGGGGATTGCGCGAACCAACACGTCGATCAGATCGGCGCGGTGGATTGTCACCAGATCGCGACCGCCGGCGAGGTCACCAATTTTGCGCGTCACCAGATTTTGCCCGCGCAGATTCCTGATCGCGCCCGAGCTGTACGGAAGGGAATTCGCCCTGACCTGTTCGCCTACACCGATTTCGTCCAACGCTGCCAGAGCGTTGGGAAACAACACGACGGCGGCGCCTACCTCCGTAAACTCGGACGAACGCTCGTACACGGTGACATCCCAGCCTGCTTTGCGGAGCGCGATGGCAGCCGTCAGCCCGCCAATTCCCCCGCCGACGATTCCCGCGCACTGTCCTTCCGGCACAGGTCAGATCCTCTCCGGAACCGTGACAGCCGTCAACCCGCTGGTTTTATCGGTCCAGTGAATGGCACGGTCCTCCAGCATCACCGGCGTCCACAACCTGTATGTCTTCACCTGATGGTGATGACGACACAGGCATTGGAGGTTGCTCGCAATGGTCCACCCACCACGTCTCGGATCGGAAGGATCGAACTCGGTGATGTGGTCGAGTTGGCACCTGTTCGCGGCCACCGAACAACCAGGGAACCGGCAGTGACCGTCGACGGCCCGCACCAATGCGGCCAGAGCCGCTCCCGGAGCATAGGTCAGCGCGCCGGGAGGCGGATCGGGTTGGGTGCCATGCCCATCCGATCTTCGAACGATGTCCGGGGATCGCGCGACCAACCGTTGCATCGCCCGAATCCGATCCCCGCAGCCGTTCGGTTCGCGACTTGGGCGATCACGTCGGGTGACAAGCGGCAGGACAGTCGGAGCATGCTGCCGACGCGGTCGGTTCCCCGCGGCCTGGGCGCGGAAATCGACGAACAAGGCCTGCCAGGTGGAATCAGCGGCGAGCTCGCGAGCAAAATCAGGATCGATCGGCCCGTATCCGTCGATGCTCGCGGGATCTGACATCAATCCGAGGAGCGTCGCCAGATCACACACGATGTGCAACAACGGCTTCCGACGTGAGGATGCAGTCGATCGAGCTGCTGTGGATGCTGCCTCGCACGTTTCGCTGCCACACTGACATGTCAGCCCCTGTTCGCCGTGCAGCAGAGCGACCAGTGCGTCGGCCCTACGGGTCGAGACATTTCGTGGATCGTGGTTGCAGACGCTTCCGGCGGCCTCGTTGATCAGGCCAAGCGCTTCGACGGCCTCGGTCGCGCTGAGTGTTGCCTGCAACTGGGCGAGTCCGTGACGGTCTGCTCGCGTGCGAACATCGCGGTGTTCCAGCATCTTCCGGCGACGTTCGGCGGCAGCATCCGGATCGTAGGCAAAGAGCTGGCGCTCGATGTCGCGCTCCAGTTGCCCGGGCGGAAGACGGTGCGCCGAGGCAAGTACCCGGCGCTCGAGTGCTGCGATCGCCTCGGGGTCGACCCCGGTGAGTCCGTCGACAATCTTGCGCACACGCGCATAGTCCAGCTCGCCGGCAGCGAAGGCGACCTTGGTGAGCGGAAGGAACTCCCGTAGGGCATCACCGATCTCGATGTGGACTTCGGCAGTACGACGCGAGCACGTGAGCATGACCGCGATCTCGTTGCATGCGATCCGCCACGCCTTGTCGACATCACCGGACACGTCGAGTTCGGCGTTGAATCTCGACTCCGACAACATGGATGCACCGAGCACCTTTTGCGCGGCTAGCATGTTCTCGCTCTGCGCCGTCGCAAAGAGCATGTCCGGCAACACGAGTGGGTCGACGACAGGACAGCCGTCATCGACGGATGTGCCCACACCGCCCGTCGATCCCTTATCGAACATACATTCGACAATAAACCCACCCACCGACAAGAAAGCTAGAGTGCCGGTTTGTATCCCTTACCCTGCATCCACGCCAGCACGTCCAACACCCTGATGACCGGAACGGATTCGTCGAGACCTGCTCGTGCACGTAGATCGAGGAGTCGACTCTGCAACTCGTCTTCCCGCATGGCTACGCGAACGGGTTCCAGGTGGGCCGACTTCGTTCCCAACTCCCGCCCGACGACGTCGTCGTAGATCGGGAAGAGTCGCGGACGCTTGCGCGCGATCAGTTTGGACGCCATGGTTCGCCCGACACCGTGAATCTCTCGAAGCGCCGTCTCCAACCGCCACACCGGAGATTCCGGAGTGAAGGGATCGGGTTCGTTCGACAGATCGCGATCCGGGCCCACGTCCGCCAGGAGTCGGTTCAGTTCGGCATTGTTCTCCCCGAGCAGGAAGAAGGCTCCTTGCGCCGGAACCTGAACCGACAGAAGCGTCACCGCAACAAGATCTTCCGCGGTGAAGATGTTCGCATCACGATCGCGATTGCCACTGGGATCCCAGGAATCCCACAACGCACCGGTTCGGAGATAACCGGTCTTTCGGAGCGGCCTCGTGAAATATTCCTGCAGCACGTCGACCGCGCCGTCATCGTCCCCGTTTCGCAGCACACGCGGGAGTCGGATGGGCAACTGATCAAGCATGGTCGAGCGACCTTTCCAGTACATATTTGGCGAACCCGGCGTTGTGATACTGCCGAAATGGGCCCTTGCCCTTGGCAACAAGATGCTCCGCGAGCGGACGAACCGTCGTCATGTCGACGGGCAGTTGAGCAAACTGTTCCAACGCATCCGAGTCCTCGAGACTGCAGTCGATCACGGTCCCGTCGCCGTCGGCGGACGCCAACTCGGTGCGTCTGATGGCGACCAGATCGTGCTTGGCGTCGAGTTCTTCGATGCTGCATCCGGTTCGCGATTCCAGTGCCGAACTGGATACGTACACGGACATGACGTGCTCGATCGGCTTACCGCCGACCAGATGGCACTCGACGCTCAGAATCTCCATCGGACCGATATTGAGCGTGAACAAGCGATGGCGCTCCGCGGATCGGTTGGTCGACGGCAGGCAGCTGATCGTCCACTGTTCGATCTCGACGGCGGCCGGAGCGTCGAACGCGTAGGAGAGAACCTCGGCAATCAGTTCGGCGAGATCTTCGAAGAGAGGGTCGCGCTGCAACCGCTCGAAATTCTCGACAGAAGCGGCGGGACGCACAGGCGCCTTGCTCACGCAGGTCCCCTCTCGTCCGGTGCTTTGCTCTCAGACCTCGCGTCCAAGGTACCCAGCCCTACGCGGGTCTCGCGCGTTCGCCCTCACATACACCCTCGCGTTATGGTTCTCGACACGTACCACCGCCTTACCGATCGCTAACTCGAGGAGCACACGAAGTGGAAATCAAGGGAACCGCAGCACTGGTCACCGGAGCGGCATCAGGCCTCGGCGCCGCAACAGCCAAGCGCCTCGCCGACGCCGGCGCTACCGTCTTCGGCCTGGATCTGCCCGCGTCGATCGAGCGCGCAGGCGACAACGTCCCCGCCGGCGTCACCCTCATCCCCACCGACGTGACCAGCGGCGAAGAGGTCGAAGCAGCGATCAACCAGATCGTCGAGTCGGGCTCCCCGCTGCGCATCGTCGTCAACTGTGCCGGTGTCGGCTGGGCCGGACGCATCCTGTCCAAGAAGGGTCCGCACGACCTCGAGCTGTTCCGCACGGTCATCACCGTCAACCTGCTCGGCACCTTCAACGTCATGCGCCTGGCCGCCGACGCCATCGCCAAGACCGAGGCCGTCGACGAGTCGGGCCAGCGCGGCGTCGTCATCAACACCGCTTCCGTTGCTGCCTTCGAAGGCCAGATCGGCCAGATCGCGTACTCCGCCTCCAAGGGCGGCGTGCACGGCATGACGGTTCCGGCTGCCCGTGACCTTGCGCAGTTCGGCATCCGCGTCAACACGATCGCTCCCGGCATCATCGACACCCCGATGCTCGCAGGCGTCACCGACGAGTACCGCAAGGGCCTCGAGGCCGGCGTTCCGTTCCCGTCGCGCCTGGGCCAGCCGTCCGAGTACGCGCAGCTCGCGCAGATGATCGTCGAGCACGACTACCTCAACGGCGAGACCATCCGCATGGACGGCGCACTGCGCATGGCGCCGCGCTAACCTCCCTGCTGTGCGCCTTTATTAACCGCCCGCGGTTAATAAAGGCGCACAGTTGTCAGAACGAATGAAAATACCCACCGTTGGAGTGGGCAGTTGCGCTGAGGTACTCGGCCACTTCCTTCGCCGGCATCGGTCGGCTGATGTAGTAACCCTGAACCAATTCGCAACCGGCGGTAAGCAAGAGCCTCAGCTGGTCGGCCGTCTCCACGCCTTCCGCCAATGACTGCATACCGAGCGCCTTCGCCACCTCGACCACCGAAGTGACAACTGCCGAATCACCCTCGCTCAGTTCGGTGATGAACGACCGGTCGATTTTCAGAATGTCCAACGGCAGTTTCTTCAAACTCTCGAAAGACGAATAGCCGGTTCCGAAGTCGTCCAGGGCAATCGCAATTCCGGTGGCACGCAGGCGATCCAACTCGGCGACGGCAAGCTCCTCCACTGCTCCCGTCTCTGTGATTTCCAGCTGAAGCCGTTTGCCGGACAGACCGCTTGCCTCCAGCGCATCGTTCACGGCCGATCCGAAGCCGGACGACATCAGTTGCACCGGAGAGACGTTCACCGTCACGTAAGTGTCGTCGGGCCACGTCGCGGCTTCGGCGCACGCCATGTTCAGTACCTGAAGCCCCAGAGGGACTATCAAGCCGGTCTCCTCCGCGACATCGATGAAAATGTGCGGTGCAAGCACGCCCCGCACCGGGTGATTCCAGCGAAGCAGTGCCTCGAAACCCTCGACGCGGCCGGTGTCCGCACGAACCTGCGGTTGGTAGTACAGCTCGAACTGCCGAGACTCGATCGCAAGCCCAAGTTCTTGCAGGGCCGATGCTCGCTCCCTGGCCCGCGCCCGCAGCACCGGTGAGTATCTTCCTACCCGGTTCTTGCCGGCGGATTTTGCCGCATACAGCGCCAGGTCGGCGGACATGACAAGCGTGTCCGCGTCTTCGGAATCTGCGGGTGCGCCGGCATAGCCGATCGATGCACGAACCTCGATGCGATTCCCCCGCACGTAAAACGGCTCACGCAATGCATCCAGATAGCGAGCGAACACCTCTCCGCCGTCCCCTGTTCCCCGCAAGACGACGCCGAATTCGTCACCACCGATTCGCGCACACATGGCGCCGTCGACCACCCGATTGAGCCGTGCAGCAACGGAAATCAACAATTTGTCACCGACAGGGTGCCCTAACGTGTCGTTCACCGACTTGAAATTGTCCAGGTCGAGGATTCCGACAAGGACTTCCTCGCCGGTTCGGACGGTGCCGAGCGCGTCGGACAGCTCCGAGCCGAACGTCCGGCGATTCGGGAGCCCGGTCAGTCCGTCGGTTGCAGCAAGCCACAGAATTCGCCGCTCGTAGTTGTACTTCTCGGTGATGTCCGAGCCCACGCCTCGCCAACCCACGAACTCCGTGGCCTCGGATAGCCTGGGATGACCCGACAGAGACCACCATCGGTCGACGCCGTCGACACGAACGGGAATGACGACCTCTCGAAACGGCATGAGGCGGTCGAGGTGATCTCCGATGACCTGGACCGCGGCTCGGCCACTCTTTGTCGAACCCACGTCGAGCCGATCCAACAATCCGCGCAGCGACAGGGTTCGCAGGTCGGAGACGGGAACTCCCGAGATCTGCGACAGCCGAGCGGAGGTGTGCGACAACGTCCCGGTGGTGTCGACTTCCCACAGCCAGTCGCGTGACCCACCCTCGAAATCGTCGAGAAGCAAACTGACCGTCTGGCGCTCGGCAGCAGCCTCGAACTCGGCGAGACAACGACTTCGGAACGACGCCCAGAGGTACACGACGCCGATAATCAGTGTCACCGAGTACACGACCAACTGGAACGAGAGGACAGCGTATTCCGTGGTTCTCTTGGGCAGGATAACGACGAGCAATCCGATGCTGTGCACCAGAATCCACGCTACCGCTATCGACCGAACCGTCGACAATGCTACGGCGCCGGCGCCCATGACTCCGGCGAATGTCGCTAGAAGCACAAGCTTTCGCGAGTTGTCCGTCACGGGAAGCATCGCGGCGGCGAGAACGACAAGCAGAAGCCCGAGCAGGATCACCTCGAGCATGAGCGCCCAGTAGTCGTACTTCGTCGTATGTTTGGGCGTGTACCGGCCCTTCAGGACGACTCGCGGTATCCAGACGCGCACCGAATTGAGGACGACCAAGAAGGCCGCAGAACCCCAGATCACCCGAAACTCGTTGTGACCGGGGGGTACGACATACACAAGCAAAGCGCACACGCTGAGTACATTGACCATGTTGGCCAGTGGCGCGACCGTCGTCACCTGCAGTATCTGGCGTGCGAAGAGGTCGCGCCGCTCGACGTCAGACAGTTCGGCGTCGCTCGCACTCGAAGTCAGCCTGCTCAGCATGCAACACCCTCCATCGTGGAGCCGACCAGATGAAGGTAGCGCGGATGCGGGTTCCGGACACACGATGACGAGAAACTACGAGTTGAAACATACTGTTAAATAGGATGTTTCAGACAATCGCGACAGAACGGATCAGCGCTACAACTCGGAAGCCAGCGGAATTTCCTTCTCCGCGCGGTCCGTCATCCACTCACGGAGGACCTTGGTGGCAATGACGTCGTCCTCGTTGTACTGCAGGATGCGTGTCCGCTGCGTCTCGTCCGGCTCACCGTCGTAGCCGACCGCCTCGCGGTACCACGCCATCGACGCTTCACCACCGGCCTCGGCGTCACGCCAGTTGAAGCCGGCGACGGGAGCAATCTTCTTGAGTCCCTTGCCGTTCGGGCAGATGAACTGATCACTCACCGCTTGATAAATGTCGACCCACTGCGGACTGTCGATGAACTCGCGGATCTCGTCCTTACTCGGAATCCCGGGTTCACCGGCAAACCTGCGCGCCGAGTCCAACAACCATTTGTCCTCGGCCGAACGCGAATAGCAGTACGCGGCAAAGGTTTTACCCGAAGCGGCGGCTGCGGCACGTTCCGCCATCAGCCAGCCCCAGAACTCTGCGAACGACCGCGCCTCATCACGTGTCGGCAACGGATCCCACGTCGCAAATCCTCGATACATCGAGAAGCCACCGACATTGAGCAACGTCCCCCACAGGTACGCGCCGTGCTCCTGATAGCTCTCCATGTCGACGTCGATCTCGATGTCCGCCCGAGTCACCGAGATCTTCTCGAACCGCCGCACCAACGGAGCATCTGCCAACCACGCCTTGGCGATCACGACTGCGTCGTCGAAATTTCCGTGCGGCCAATCCTCGAGCGGCTCACCGTGCCAGGCGGCCAGCTGATCGATCGTGTTGCAGCCGACGTCGCGCAGAAGCTCGGCCCGCGATCCGACAGCCACCAGGCTGACGTCGCGGTTGCGAACCAACTCCTGCTTGCATTCGGTCCACCACGGGCACGACTTGCACTCGCTCACCTGTGACGGAGACGTCAGCACCTCACCGCGGGCCACAGCGATACGGTCGGCGAAACGCTCGTCGTAATCGTCGAGAATCGCGCTGAGGTCGTGGACGAGGATGCAGTCTCCGTTGTATCCGATCGCGCCTGCCGTCAGCGACGGGCTCGCCAGCCCACGACGCTCGAGCATCCGATAGACCTGCGCGACGCGCATCTGATCGCGGACCTGACTGCGGACCTTGCGTTTGGGATCGGCCGCGGGCTCCCATTCGAAGAGCCCCGAGGTGATCGCGCCCTGGCCGGGATCGGTCACCTTGTGATTGACGACAATGACGGGGATGTACCCGCCGCCCTCGTCGTCACGGATGAGCATTTCGCAGCGACCCTTGCGTCCGGTGTCGCGCTCGACCGGCAAGACCGCGCCCCAGATCCGGTCCGCGCCGGCCTCACAGGCAGCCAAGGTGTCGCGAGCCTGAGCCGACGCCGATTGATCAGGGTTGATCTTCACCCAACGCTCGGGAGCAGCACCGATCACGAGTTCGGCGATCTCCGCGCGCTTCGCGATCGCGGCGTCCTGGCGCTGCTTGACGCCGGTGTCGACGGGTTCCGAAGCCGATTTCCCGGGAAACAACCCGTCTAGACGCACCCGATGACGGCATCGGGTCAACGCCCCCGAATCGATGATCGGGAGCTGGGGCGCGGGGTTGTTAACGGAACACACGATGACGAAGATTATGTGCTCCCCTAGGCTGAAGCCGAAGCGCAGGTACCTGGCAACACACAAACACCTGGAAACGGGGTCCTTTTCGATGGGGTTGTTCAAGAAGCGAAAGTCTCGTGCCACCCGCAAGGCGGAGGCAAAGGCTCTCAAGCACAAGGCTGAGGTCGAGGCGAAGCTCAACGCCAAGAGCCAGCGTAAGCGCGACAAGGTCGAGACCAAGTCGCTCAAGAAGCTGGAGAAAGCCGAGATCGAGTCACAGCACAAGATCGAAAAGGCGCAGATCGCGACCCTGAAGGCGCAGGAGAAGGCCGCTGCGAATCAGGGCCTGACCGTCGCCAAGGTGCGTAAGTACCTGGGAGTGGCACGTCTGCTTGCCCCCGTTCTCCTGCCGATCGCTTACCGCGCAGCCACGGCGGTGCGCGCCCAGCTCGACACCACGCGTGCACAGAAGATGGGCATCGCCGTCGACCAGCTCGGTGACTACACCGGTCACGGCGCGAAGTTGAGCGCTCGTATCGCCGGCGCCGAGAGCTCGGTCACCGAGATCCTCAGCCGCAAGCCCGACGACGCGGAGACGCAGCGTTTCGCCGCCGCCATCCGTGAGCGCCTCGGCGACCTCAGCACGGCAGTTCGCGCTGCCGAGCAGATGCCGCAGGCTCGCCGTAAAGCAGCTCACCAGGCGATTTCTTCCGAACTCGACGGCGTCGAAGCAGATCTGCTCGCACGTCTCGGCGTGCGCTAGACCTGAGAACGCCAGTGAGAGCAGCCGAGCAGACCTCGACCCTCCGGGGGACAGCTGTCGGTTCCGCTTCGGCTGCTCTCGCTGTCGCCGCGCACGGGATCGGCGGAGGCGAGCTGCCACAGTCGTCGTCGCTGACCCTGTTGCTCGCCGTCTGCGCAACCGTCGGCGCCGTGACGGCCACCCTTCCCGCCCTCTCACGGGGGCCCGCTGCCTTGATCGTTGCTCTGGGTCTGGGTCAGTTGGCCGCGCACACCACCATGACGCTCTCCGAGCACGCTCATTCGCCCGCTCCGGGGTTGGTGATGCTCGGTGCTCACGCCGGTGCCACCGTCGCTTGTGCGGTGGCGGTCCTGGCCGCCGAGCGCCTCTACCGCGTTGTCACCCACGCTCTCCACGTCGTCCTGGCGTCTCTGGCTCCCGCCGCTGTCACTTCCCGCGGCCACACCGTCTCGACCGGAATCCATCACGGACCTGTCGACGCTCTACTTCGCGCCAGCATCTCGCGGCGCGGTCCTCCTGCCCTGGTCTGAAGATTCGTAGAACGCCCCACCCCTTCACCAGACCAAGAGGACACTTCCCGACATGAAGAACACCCTGATTTCGCGCGCGGTTGTCACGACCGTCGCTACCGGCAGCGCCGTGCTGCTAGCCGCCGGAATTGCTTCAGCACACGTCAGCGTCGTCGCACCAGGAGCTGCGCAGGGCGGATACTCCGTTCTCACGTTCCGCGTGCCCACCGAATCCGACACCGCTTCGACCACCAAGCTGACGGTCGCACTCCCCGACCTCAAGTCGGCACGCACCGAACCGATGCCCGGCTGGACCGCAGTCGTGGAGAAGGACCCCACCTCGTTGGTCGCCAAGTCCGTGACGTGGACCGCCGACCCCGGCGTCGGAATCGCCCCCGGCCAGTTCCAGCAGTTCGTCCTTTCCGCCGGCCCGCTGCCCGAGCAGGAAGAGGTCGAGTTCAAGGCCGTGCAGACGTACAGCGACGGCAACGTCGTCAACTGGGATCAGGAAGAGCTTGCCGACGGCAGCGAGCCGGACAAGCCCGCGCCGACGCTGACTCTCGCCGCATCCACCGGCGATGCCCACGGAGCCCCCTCTGCCGATAACACTGCCGAGACGTCCGCTGCTTCCGAATCTTCTTCGTCAGACAACACCGCGCGCTGGCTCGGCGGCGTCGGCCTGGTGCTCGGCGCGTTGGGCGCTGCACTCGGCCTCGGCGCACTGGTCAGGAGCAAGCGCTGATGAGTACCCGGATCAAGGTCATCGCCGTCGGCATGCTCGCGATGCTGGCCACGATGCTCGGAATGGGCACGGCCAGTGCACACTCCGCGGTGGTCGGCTCCAACCCGGAAAACGGTGCGTCCATTCAGGTTGCGCCTGACACGGTTTCGGTCACGTTCAACGAGGCTCTGCAGGCACAGTTCGCGGCGCTGACCGTCACCGGTCCCGACGGCAACCTCTGGACCAAGAGCGATCCGTCCGTCGAAGGACCCACTGTCAGTGCAGACCTCGGCGATCTCGGGCCGACCGGCGTCTACACCATCGCGTACCGCGTCACCTCCGCTGACGGTCACCCCGTCAACGGAACCCTGACGTTCACCCTCACCGAGGCGGGGTCGGGCACTCCCGGCGCTGCCGCCGCGTCGAGTACGGGTGAGTCGGAGTCCGGCAGCATGCCGGTGTGGATCTTCATCGTCGCCGGCGTCGTCGTGTTCGGCGGTGCGCTGTTCTTCGTGCTCCGTAAGCCGAAGTCGAGCTGATCGCGTGACGGGTACGGCAAACAGGTGGTGGTTGCTGTTTGCCGTACCCACAGCTCTGCTGGGAGTCCTGATCGCCTGGGGCCTCGCCAGCCCGTCGGGACCCGAATCGTCGAGCACGGTCCGCGTTCTCGCGATCGGATGTGGTTCGTTGACGCTCGGCATCGCGACTCTCGCCTGGATGGGCCGCAGTGAACGCCGCCCGGCAACATCCCCCGCCGTCATGTGGACTCAGCTCACCGCGGTGGCAGCAGTGTGGCTCGTCGCCGAGATCACGCTCCTCGTGCTCAATGCCGCAGCGGCCGACGGCGCCCCGGTCACCTCGCTGACCATCGGGCACTTCGGCGCATTCGTCTCCGAGGTCAACGTCGGCCGCGTCGGCGTCGCGATCATCGCGTGCGCGTTTGCCGTCGTCTGTTACGGCATCTACGGATTCACCAATCCCGAGACGGTGCCCGTCGCACCGGCATTGGTCGTCTCCGCGTTGGCGCTCGCTGCCCGCCCGATCACCGGGCACATGGCGCAGCAGAGCTTCGGATCGATCCTCGACGCCGTTCACGTCCTCGCTGCGGCCTTGTGGTTCGGCGTGCTCGCCGCACTCGCGCTTGCCGTACCGTCGCGCGGTGCCTGGGCGATCTGGTTGCCCAAGTACTCCGCTCTCGCCTGGCGATGCGTCCTCGCGCTGGTCGTCACCGGTATCGTCAACGCCGTCGTGCGACTCGACTCACTCTCCGCCTTCTACGACACCGCATACGGCCGGGTGATCCTCGCCAAGATCGTGGCGATCGGACTGCTCGTCGCCCTGGGATGGTGGTGGCGCCGGACATGGGTGGTCGCGAGCGCTGCACACCGCATGAGTTCGGACGGATCTCTGCGTCGCGCCATCGGTGAAGTTGTCTTCATGGCCATCGCATTCGGGCTTGCCGCGGCCCTTGCGACAACTGCGTAAGACGTGCCTCAGCGCGACATTTCGTGACCCGCACATTTAACGTTTCACGTCGAGATTTAACCTCTACGTGAGTTTATTTTCCCAGCTTGCGGCGGTTTCCGGCCCCCCTTAGCGTTGCTCGCATGACGGAGGCCCAACGCTCGTTTCTCGTCTGCGCTTCGCAGCGCAGCGGCAGTACTTTGCTGGTCGAATCCCTGCGAGCAACCGGGGTCGCGGGTGAGCCGGAAGAGTTCTTCCAGTACCTCCCCGAGACCTCGCGATCACCGCAACCGAGGCAGTGGTTCGAAGACGTCACGGACGAGTCCGTCCTGGGTCTGCTAGCCCCGTTCCACCCGGGCACGCCGGACACTCGCACCTCCGAACAGTGGCGCACACAACTTCTCGAACTCGGCCGAACCCCCAACGGAGTCTGGGGTGGCAAGCTGATGTGGAACCAGACGCCGCTCCTACTCGATCGCGCGGCCGGATTGCCCTGGCGCAGTGGGACGGACCTACGTTCTGCACTCCACGACACCCTCGATCACGACCTGCAGTTCATCCACGTCTATCGAGAAGATGTCGTCGCTCAAGCTGTGTCGATGTGGCGCGCCGTGCAGACACAGGTTTGGCGCGACGACGCGACTCCACCGAATCTCTCGGACGGTGCGCAGTACAACGCAGTCGGAATCGCGCACCTGGTGACGATTCTCGGTGAGCAGGAACGCCAATGGAAGCGCTGGTTCGAGGAAGAGGACATCTCTCCCATCGAAGTCGGGTTCCGCGATCTCACCGAAGACCCGCAGTCCGTGGTCGCAAAAACCCTCATCTCCCTCGGCCTCGACGGACAACTGGCCCCGCCACCGCCGCTGCGTCGTCAGAGCGACGGACGATCCCGCGAATGGGTGCAGCGTTATCGCATCGACGCCGAACAGAACGGATATCCCGTCACATGAGCACCGTCACCGATGTCGTCGACGAACTCCGAGTTCTCGAATCCGAAGCGGTTCACATCATTCGAGAGGTGGTGGCAGAACTCGAGAGACCGGTACTGCTCTTCTCGGCCGGCAAGGACTCGATAGTCCTGCTTCGTCTGGCCGAGAAGGCGTTCCGGCCCTCCCCACTCCCTTTCCCGGTCCTGCACGTCGACACCGGTCACAATTTCGAGGAGGTCATCGAATTTCGCGACCGTCGAATCAAGGAGGGCGGGCACACACTTCTGGTTGCTTCCGTTCAGGATTCGATCGACCAGGGCAGAGTGCAGGAGTCGACCGAGACCAGCGGATCGCGAAACCGCCTGCAGACCAGAACCCTGCTCGACGCTCTCGAAGCTGGAAGGTTCGACGCCGCGTTCGGCGGCGCCCGCCGGGACGAGGAACGTGCGCGCGCCAAGGAAAGAGTCCTCAGCTTCCGTGACGAGTTCGGCCAGTGGGACCCGCGAGCGCAACGGGCCGAACCGTGGTCGCTCTACAACGGTCGGATCAGACGCGGCGAGTCCGTTCGTGTCTTTCCGCTGAGCAACTGGACCGAGCTCGACATCTGGCGCTACATAGCCCAGGAGGAACTGGAACTGCCGTCCATCTATTTCGCGCACCAGCGGAGGGTATTCGAGCGCGACGGAATGCTCCTCGCTGCTTCCGAATTCAGCACCGACGCCGAGAACGCCGCGGCAACGACCGAGTGGGTGCGATATCGAACCGTCGGCGATCTGACCATCACCGGCGCCGTTCGATCGCACGCCACCACTATCGACGACGTCGTCACCGAAATCTCGGCCGCGACGGTTTCCGAACGAGGCGAGACTCGCGCAGACGACCGAACGTCGGTCGCCGCGATGGAAGACCGAAAGCGTGAGGGCTACTTCTGATGACGACCACCATCACTCGCCAACTCCTGCGACTGGCCACGGCGGGTAGCGTCGACGACGGCAAGAGCACGCTGATCGGCCGACTGTAGCATGACACCGACAGTCTGCCAACCGATCACCTCGATTCCGTGACCGACGAGCACGGTGTCGCCGACCTGGCTGCACTCTCCGACGGACTACGTGCCGAGCGTGAACAGGGCATCACGATCGACGTCGCGTACCGATTCTTCTCCACCCCGACAAGAAGTTACGTACTCGCCGACACCCCGGGGCACGAACGCTACACGCGCAACATGTTCACCGGAGCATCCAACGCTCACGTAGCGGTCCTGCTGGTCGACGCGAGGACCGGCGTGCTGCGTCAGACCCGTCGGCACGCCAGAATCGCCGCACTGCTCGGTGTTCCGAACCTTGTAGCCGTGGTGAACAAGATCGATCTGGTGGACTTCGACGAAGCGAGATTCGCTCAGGTGCAGGAAGAATTGCGGGCCTTGGCACGGCAAGTCGGACGCGAGGACGTACTCGCCATACCGGTCTCCGCGAAAGCCGGCGACAATGTCGTGACGCGGTCCGAGAACACCGCGTGGTACGAGGGGCCGACGCTCCTCGAGTACCTCGAAGGCGTCGAACTCCATGCGCCCGCGACGCACATCGAGGAGCTTCGGCTTCCCGTGCAATGGGTTTCGCGCCCCGATCCGCAGAATCGTCGCCGGTACACCGGCCGGATCTCGGCAGGCACACTGAGCGTCGGAGACGAGGTAGTGGTCCTGCCGTCCGGATCGAAGAGCACCGTGATCAGTCTGGACACTCTCGACGACAACCGCAGTACTGCCGTTGCACCACTGTCGGTTTCGGTGGAACTGGCCGACGACATCGACGTCGGACGTGGCGACGTTCTGGTCAGCGGCGGTGCGCAGGCTCATTTGCCGGTTCTGGCCCGAGAACTCGAAGCCACCATCTGCTGGTTGTCCAACACACCGTTGCGCGCGGGCGATCGGATAGCGCTCAAACACACGTCCCGGACCGTGCGAGCGACCGTCCAAGAACTGCACACCCGTCTCGATCCTGAAACGCTCGACGAGCAGGACAGCCCTGTCGAACTGGGACTCAACGATATCGGAACGGTCACGCTCCGAACCAGTTCCGTGGTGGTCGCCGACACCTACGACCACAATCGGGACTCTGGCGCCTTCATCCTGATCGACGAGCAGAGCAACGACACCGTCGGCGCAGGCACCATTCTCGAACCACGCGTCGTCGTTCCCGGCGAGCAGACCCGCAACGACATCAAGTGGCATCCGTCCTCACTCGAACGTCAACGGCGGTGGGCGTCTACCACCCAGAAGGGCGCGACGATCTGGCTGACCGGCCTGCCTGCCTCCGGAAAATCCACCGTCGCAGTCGCTGTCGAACGTGCGCTCGTCGACGCGGGACGCACCGCGTATCTCCTGGACGGTGACAACGTCCGCCACGGTATCTCCGACGATCTCGGGTTCTCGCCGGGAGACCGAGCCGAGAACATCCGACGCGTCGGGCATCTCACTCGACTGTTCGCCGACGCCGGCGTGGTGGCGATCGCGTCGATGGTTTCGCCGCTGCGTTCGGATCGAGCGATTGCGCGCGCTCTCAACGAAGCTGCCGGACTCACCTTCCTCGAAGTTGCCGTCACCACTCCCGTCGAAGAATGCGAACGTCGAGATCCCAAGGGCCTGTACGCACGTGCGCGGGCGGGTGAACTGAAGGGGCTCACCGGAATCGACGCGCCTTACGAGACGCCGGAGGACCCGGACCTGGCATTCGACACAACCGGCGCTGACATCAACGAACTGGTCGAGCGGGTCATCGCATTGTTGGAGGAGCGCGAGACCGCAAGGCCCTAGGGGTTTTCGGTGTCCGACTCGAGGTAACCGCGGTCCGCACTGTAGGCGGACCGCACGTTGGGTCGGACACCGATCTTCTCGAGGTACGCCGCCATGCGGTGCACCGCCATCGCGCTTCCCAATGCCTCGTCCGGGAGACGATCATCGGTTTCGGCGCGCCACGTGTGAAGCTGCGAGGACAATTCCGCCTGTATTGCCGAGACTTCCGGTCGATCGATCAGATTGATCTTCTCGTCCGGGTCGGCACGGAGGTCGTACAGCTCCCGGGGTGCGCGTACCGCAAGATGCTCGGTGCCGAGCGCCTTTCCGGAAAGACTGTCCTCGATGTCGAGCGGTAGATCCAGAGCGGGGCGGACGGCGTAGTTCTCGATGTAGCTGTAGTCCTTGGTGCGCACCGCACGAATGGGATCGAAGCTGTCGTGAAAGGTCTTCTCCGTGAACAAGGAGGTACGAACGGGCTCGGACGGTTCGGTTCCGCGGTCGACGAGGGCATCGGCGTGCGAGCGCCCTTCCACCTCGGTGGGGACGTCGATTCCAAGCAGATCGAGAATGGTCGGAACAAGATCCACACCGCTGAACAGTGTCTCGTATTCCTTTCCGCCACTGCGATACCGCGCGGGAGGCAGAGCGATCAAGGCAATACCGGTACCCGGGGCGTAGAGCGTCGACTTGGCACGCGGGAACGCCGCGCCGTGATCAGTGAGGAAGAAGACCCAGGTGTTCTCGTCGAGCCCCTCTTCCTCGAGGGTCGCGAGCAGTTCCCCCACCGCGGCGTCGGCCACCTCTACGCTGCCGTGGAATTCGGCCAGATCCTCGCGCACCTGTGGCACGTCCGGAAGGTATCCGGGGACCTCCAGGGCTGCGGTGTCCGCCGGGGTATAGCGATCGGCGGGGTACGGGCGATGCGTTTCGAAGAATCCCGTGGTGAGCAGGAACGGCTCGGGCGGGAAGCGTCGTAGCCAGTTCTGGGCACGCGGAACCACGTAGTCGCAGAACGAGTTGGTGACGTCGTACTCGTGGTAGCCCAGTCGCTTCGGATACGCAGTCTCGTGCTGCATGCCGAAGAGCGAGGTGTACCAACCGTTGTCGGAGAGGATCTGCGGGAGCGTCTGCACCTCAGCGTGGTACTCCCAGCCGTGGTGCGCCAACCCGATCAGACCGTTGTTGTGCGGATACCTGCCCGAGAAGAGCGATCCGCGCGAAGGCGAGCACAGCGGCGCCGTCGCGTGTGCGTCGGTGAACCGGATGCCTTCTGCCGCCAGCCGGTCGAGATGGGGGCTGTTGACCCCGGCGACACCGTAACTCGCGAGGTGCCGCCCCAGGTCGTGCCAGTGAATGATCAGGACGTTATCTCGCGCAGCCGACACGTGGGCAAGGCTAGTTGCCCCGCCCACGTGCGGCAACAGCTCGAATCAGCAGGATCTCAACTGTTTCTGCAGAGTTGTCTGATCCATCCGCGGGTATCGGCCGGATCGATGACGTCGTCCAGTTCGAACGTGGTCGCCGCCATCAGCGCCTTGCCCTGTGCGTAGGCCAGTTCCACGAACTGACCGAACAGCGTTTCCCGAGCCACCGGATCTTCGACGGACTCGAGTTCCTTGCGGAAACCGAGACGCACAGCACCTTCCAGACCCATCGGCCCGATCTCGCCCGTCGGCCACGCGACCGTGAACTCGGGGGCGTGGAAGGAACCACCGGCCATTGCCATGGCGCCCAACCCGTAACCCTTGCGCAGGATGATCGTTCCGAACGGCACGGTGAGGCGAGCACCGGCAACGAAGAACCTGCCGAACCTTCGAACCGTCGCCTCCTCCTCCGAATCCGGGCCCACCATGAATCCCGGTGTGTCGCACAGCGTCACCAGAGGGATGCGGTGCGCTTCGAGCAGTTCCAGGAAATCCGAAGCCTTGTCCGAGGCTTCCGCGTCGATCGCGCCGCCGAGATGCTCGCTGCTGTTCGCCAGCACACCGTACGGAACTCCTTCGACACGAACGAGTGCGGTTACTACACCGCGTCCGTAGTCTCGACGCAGTTCCAGGACGCTGTCGACGTCCGCGATTGCGTCGATCGCTCCACGAACGTCGTACGAGCGCAGGCGATTCTCCGGCACCACATGCCGCGAGAGCCGCGGATCCGGAGCGGTCCACTCTCCGCTCGCACCCTGGAAGTAGCCGAGGTACTGCTTGGCCAGCGCCACCGCATGAGCGTCGTCGTCAGCGACCAGGTGTACGACGCCGTTGCGGCGCTGCACGTCGATGGGGCCGATGTCCTCGGGGCGAAAGTTTCCGAGCCCGCCGCCCTCGACCATGGCAGGACCACCCATCCCGATGTTGGCGTCCGGTGTCGCGATCAGGACGTCGCACGCGCCGGCCAGGGCCGCGTTGCCTGCGAAACAGCGCCCGGACACGACGGCGACCATGGGCACCCGCCCGCTCAGCGCCGCCATGGCGCGGAAGGTTCCCAGCTCGAGGCCCGCCCCGGCGCCGGCGTCGGTGTCACCGGGGCGACCGCCGCCACCTTCCGCGAACAGCACCACCGGAACTCGCTTGCGATCGGCGATCTCGAGCAGGCGGTCGGTCTTGGCGTGATTGCGCATGCCCTGGGTACCGGCGAGCACCGAGTAGTCGTACGAGATCACGACGCTCTCGCCGCCGCTGATGGTCGCCACTCCGCCGATCAACCCGTCAGCAGGAGTGTTGGCGATCAGGTCTTCCTCGCTGCGTCGACTGCGCTGCGCCGCCAGCGCGAGAGCGCCGTACTCGACCAGGCTGTCGTCGTCGACCAGGTCGTAGACGTTCTCGCGAGCAGTCCGCCGCCCCAGCTTGTGGCGTTTCGCCACTGCCGCGGGCCGCGCCGCGTCCAGGGTCATCTCGTGGCGAGCGATGATTTCGGCGAGGTCGGGACGTACGTCGTCGAGGTCCACCTCGTCGACCTCGGCGAGCTTCGATCCCGCGCTCGCGCTACGGACGACGAGCAACGGTTCGCCCGCACTCACCGATCTCCCCGGTGACGACAGGACCCGGACCACTTCGAGGTCACCGGGCGCCGAGAGAACATGCTGCATTTTCATCGCTTCGAGGACGGCAACCTGGCCACCCGCATGGACGCCGTCACCGACTGCGGCAAGTTCGACGACGATTCCCGCCATCTGTGCACGGACCACGTCCTCGTCCGGCGCGATGTCAACACTCGCGGAGGGTGTTTGTGGGTCCGCTTCGGGAACGAGGTCCGCCAATCGAGAACCCAACCAGTCGACGTCGACCAGGCCGTCGCGGAAGTCCTTGTCCGACAGTATTGCCTGCAGGAATTCGAGGTTGGTCGCCACGCCGTCGATGGTGAACTCATTCAGAGCAGCAATCGACTTGCGCACCGCGGCAGGGAAATCCGATCGACGCGTGTGGGTGATCACCTTTGCCAAGAGCGAATCGTAACGCGCACTCGGCGAGAGTCCGACCGTACCGAAGGTGTCCACTCGCACGCCGGGTCCGCCCGGAGGAGTGAAGTTGTCGAGCGTGCCGGAGGACGGCAGCGCATTGCCGTCCGGCGTCATGGTTTCCATGTTGACGCGGGCCTGTATCGCAATCCCCGAAGCGTTTGCCACGGATCCGACTGTCTCCGAGGCCTTCTCGACAGCGGTGATCCCTGTTGGCAGGTCCAGGTTCTCGAACGGAACTCCGTCCGCGATCGCGAGCTGCACGGCGACGAGATCGATTCCGGTGACCTCTTCGGTCACCGTGTGCTCCACCTGAATTCGGGGATTGACTTCGAGGAAGACGAACCCGCGTTCCTCGACCAGGAACTCGACCGTCGCGATGCCTCGATAGCCGACCTCGGCGCACAGCCTCGCCGCCGCAGCGTGAAGACGCTCGCGCAGGGCCCCCGACAGCCCCTGCGCGGGCGCAACCTCGATCAACTTCTGATGGCGACGTTGGACGCTGCAATCGCGGTCACCCAGAGCGAGCGCGTGGGTTCCACCTTGCCCCGGTGCCGCCACGATCTGCACTTCGATGTGCCGAGCGTGCTCACTGAGTACCTCGGCGAACAGTGCCGAACTGCCGAATCCCGACTGGGCTTCGGCCGCACACACACGGTACGCGTCGTCGAGCGCCTTCGGGTCGCGCACCGCGCGCATGCCGCGGCCACCGCCGCCGCTGAGCGCCTTGATCATGATGCCGCGGGAGTTGCGCTCGAAGAATTCACGCACCTCGTCGAGGTCGGCGTTCGCCGATGTCGACGGCAGGACCGGTACGCCGGAGTCGACCGCCGCAGTGCGGGCGCTGGCCTTGTCGCCGAAAGTCCGGAGAACCTGGGCGTCCGGGCCGACGAAGACGATGCCCGCCTCGGTACACGCCTGCGCGAATTCGGCATTCTCACTGAGGAATCCGTAGCCCGGGTGCACGTGCGTGGCGCCCGTTTCGGCCGCGATCTTCAGCAGTGCGCTCTGATCCAGGTACGCGGATGCGCCCGACGCTCCGAGCGGCACCGACTCCGTGGCCGCCGCGACGTGCGGACTGGACGCGTCGTCCTCGGCGTACACCGACACCGTCTCGATCCCGAGTTCACGGGCAGTTCGAATGATCCGCAGCGCAATTTCGCCGCGGTTCGCAATCAGCAGTCTCACTTGTCCCCCTGAGTGCGCTCGAACAGATCGCCCTTGCGCACCTTTCCTGTCGCTGTCATCGGAAGCGCCTCGAGCACTTCCACTTCGGGCACCTTGTACGTGGCCATGTTCTCCTTGGCCCACGAGACGATCTCGTCGGCCGCAGTGTCGGAACCCTCGACCAGTTGGACAAACGCAAAAGCCACCTGCCCCTTGTCCGGGTCCGGTTTCGGCACCACCGCAGCCTTTTCGATCGCCGGGTGCAGCATGAGCAGCGCTTCCACCTCGGAGGGAAAGACACTCATGCCGTTGGTCTTGATCATTTCCTTGTTCCGCGCCAAATAGTGCAAACCGCCACGCTCACTGAACTTTCCGACGTCACCGGTCTGCAGCCAGCCGTCACGGATGGCGTCGGCGGTGGCCGCCTCGTTGCGGTAGTACGCGGAAAGGATGGATGGGCTGCGCACGATGATCTGCCCGTGCTCGCCGACGGGCACCGGCCTGCCGTCGTGATCGACGATCAGAACGTCGGTGCCGGGCACCGGAATTCCGCAGAACACCGGCTCGCTTTTCAGGTCGTAGTCGCCGTCCTGGAAGCCGAGGGTGATCGTGTCCGCGGTGTGGGTTTCGGTCATGCCGTAGCTCGCTTCGCGCAGAACGCCGCCTGTAGCCTCGCGCCACCGCTGGCGCGAGGCCGGATCGAGTTTGAGAACGAACGAAACTGCCATGACGTTCTGGAGTGTCGAGAGATTTCGCTCCGCGAATCCTGGCGTGTCCATCAGTTCGACGTAATTGTCGACAGTTCCGACCAGCGAGGTCACGCCGTAAGCCTCGACAGCGTCGAGCGTGGTCTCCGCATCCCAACGATTCAGCAGGACCACGGTTCCGCCGTTGACGAGCGGAACCAGGATGCCGAAGTCCTCACCTGCGATCCAGAAGATCGGCAGAAACACCAGGGACACCGGCGGATTGGCACCCACCTGGTCACCGCCCGCAAGCGTCGCGGTGGCCGCGGTGTAAACCATGTGGCGCTGAGTGTGCTCACAGCCCTTGGGCATTCCCGTCGTTCCGCCCGTGTAGTTCAGGGCGGCGAGGGAATCGAGTTCGGTGGCGACAGGAGTCGCCCGCTCACTGGTGATGATCGACTGCCAGTCGCTCAGGCGCGGATCGTCGACCTCGAAGGGCAGTTCGACGGTCGGGATCGCCGTCAGCATGTCCGACACTGCAGTCTTCGCGACGTGTTCGAGTGGAGTCTGTGAGCGAACCTTCTTCACCAACTTCGAGAAGGTGTTCTGCGTCAGTAGGACCTTGACGCCGGCATCGTTGAGTTCGTGAATCAATTCATGTTCACGGAAGAGTGGATTGATCGGCACGTGAACCGCACCGACCTTGAGAATGCCGAGCATCGCGATATGGAACTGAGGGCAATTGACCAGGTGAACGCCGACGCGATCGCCGCGTTCGACTCCGAGTGACAGCAGCCATCCGGCAAAACGATCCGAAAGCTCGTCGTATTCGGAATACGTGATGACCCGGCCGTAGAAGACGATGGCAGGAGTATCCGGCCGCTCGATCGCCCAATGCCGCAAGTAATCGACAAGTCCCCCACCTTCGAGCGGATACTCGACGGCGCGGGGAATGCCGGCGGGCCAATGCGCTTGTTGCAGCGCAGAGATCTCCGCCAGAGCCGCTTCGAGCACGTCTTGTTCTGCCACCGATCACTCCATTCGTAAAAGAACTCTATTTCGACTCTTCGAACCCGATCAACCGCTCGGACATCGTCGTCATATCTGCAATGAACTGGTTCTGCTCTTCGACACTCGCCTTACTCAGTCGTGCTCCACCGGCCATCTGTGCATCCGAGATCATCTGAACGAGCACCGGAGGCGAAACGCAGGGATCTACGTCGTGAACCTGTCGAATCCGTTCGACAAAGCGGACGTAGCGGCTCACGAGCTTTTCGCGAACCGCAGACCAACTGCGCTCGACCTCGGAATCCACCCGCGCCCGATGCTCGATCACCGCGAGCAGGTCACCGTAGGTGTACACGGCCGTGATGAACGCCGACGTGGTCGTTCGGAGAACTTCGCGTAGATCCTCCGGGCCCTCCATGTGCTGAGCGTCGAGGAAGCGTCGGCACATCATTTCGGCGACGGCGCGGAAGACCTCGTCCTTCGACGAAAAGTACGCGTAGAAGGTCGCCCGGGACACATCAGCCCTGGTCGTGATCGTCTCGACCGTCACGGCGTCGTATCCGAGTTCGCCGAAGCAGAGGGCAGCGGTGTCGAGCAGTCCGGCACGGCGTGGACCGTCGCCGAGTTTGCGGGCTGTCCGCGCTCGCTCCTGCGTTTCGCTGGTGGTCACCGTCACAGTGTGTGTTGACGTTGACGTCAATGTCAAGAATCGCGGGCCCGACGCCCCACTTCGGCTTTTTGTTCGGGTCACCCTTTCACACCCCGCATATCGGGTGTAAGACTCTGCCTCTAATGTTTTTCGCCTTTCCCAGAAGGAGTCAATTCCGTGCCGGAAGAATCCGCCTCGCCCTCCTATTCCACAATCAAGGAAACAGTTGCAGCTTTGATGCCGGCACTGGAGTCGGAACTCGTCGAACTTGTTCGTATTCCGTCGATAGCAACAGAAGGTTTCCCCAGCGAGCCCCTGTTCGAGGCTCACGACCTGATCGTTTCTCTATTGGAGAAGTCCGGAGTCACGAAGATAGAGAAACTCGAAATAACAGGTAAAACTGCGCCGGTCATCATTGCAACAGTTCCCGGTCCAGAGGGAGCCCCGACCGTATTGATGTATTCGCATTACGACGTCGTTCCCGCCGACGACGTCGAACTCTGGGATTCACCGCCTTTCGAACCGAGCAAGCGTGACGGCGCGATCTACGGCCGCGGTACGGCAGATTCGAAGGCAAACGTCATCGGCATGATCGGCGCGCTTCGCGTCTTCGACGGAAAGCCGCCAGTGACGGTCAAGCTCGTCATCGAAGGCCAGGAAGAATTCGGCAGCCCCTTCGACAACTATCCGCCGGAAGCCCCCGAATTGTTTGCGGCCGACGCAATGGTCATCGCCGACGTCGGGAGCGTTCGGCCCGGATCACCGACCCTGACCGTCGCACTGCGCGGATCGGCCCAGGTGATCGTCGAACTCACCACTCTCGGAGCCGACAAGCACAACGGCCTCTACGGCGGCGCCGCACCGGACGCCCGCCTCGCGCTCATCCGCGCACTGGCGTCGCTGCACGACGACAACGGTGACGTGGCGATCGACGGCCTCCTGCGCGAACCGTGGACCGGCAGTTCATACACCGAGGACGAGTTCCGCACCCTCGCCGAGATCCAAGACGGGCTTCCGCTGCTCGGAACCGGCGGCATCGGCGAACGCATCTGGTCGGGCCCGGCCATCACCGTGACGGGCATCGACGCTCCCCCTGTGGACGGTGCGGTCAACGCCGTCGCAAGCACTGCCCGCGCCGTGATCAATCTGCGCGTACACCCGCGCCAACCTGCCACCGAGGCGCAGGCTGCTCTGGTCCGGCACCTGGAAGCCCTGCGCCCCTTCGGTTTGCAACTGACTGTCACCGCGGGAGAAACCGGCGACGGGTTTGCGGCAGCCGAAGGTGGACCGGCCTTCGACGCGGCATTGTCTGCACTATCGCAGTCGTGGGGTGAGCCGGCCGGGCTGATGGCAGGCGGCGGCTCGATCCCCCTCGTGATGGCCTTGGATACAGCAGTGCCCACCGCCGAGAAGCTGTTGTTCGGCGCCACTGACGGTTACGCGAACATCCACGGCCCCAACGAACGCGTCCTGCTCGACGAGCTCGAGAAGGCCGTCGTCGCCAAAGCACTGTTCTTCCAGGAGTACGCCGACACCTTCGAGGGGAAGAAATGAGCACCGAAACCGACACGGGGTCCGCACCTACTCCGGCCAAGAAGAAGTTCGAGTTCCCCGGCGCGGTCACGATGCTCGCGATCGTCACCGTCCTGGTATGGATTGCGGCACTGTTCATTCCGGCCGGACGCTTCGGCGTCGACGTGGACGGCTCACCCGTTCCCGGCAGCTTCGAAACCGTCACGTCTCCGCTGTCGTTCTGGGAACGAATCCAGCAACTGATCCTCTCCCCCGTCAACGGCCTCTACGGCGTCCAGGATTCGATCACCGGGTTCGTCGACACCGACAACATCGGACGGCTCTTCGGTTCGGTCGGCGTAGTCCTCTTCATCATGGCGCTCGGTGCGTTCATCTCGGTCAGCTTTGCCACCCGCAGCCTGGAAACCGCTGTCTCCCAGCTGGCTACCAAGCTCAGCGACAAGGGCTGGTTGCTCATCACCGTCATCATGGTGCTGTTCTCGCTGCTCGGTTCGACAATGGGCTTCTCGGTCGAGACGTTCGGCTTCTACGCCCTGCTCATCCCGCTGATGACGGCACTGGGTTACGACCGCATGGTCGCGGCCACCATGATCATCCTCGGTGCTCTGGTCGGAAACATGGCGTCGACCGTCAATCCGTTCTCGATCGGCGTCGCCTCCGGTGAGGCAGGCGTCTCCATCGGTGACGGCATCGTGCTGCGCGTGATCCTGTGGATCGTATTGACCGCTGTGGCAGTGGTATTCGTTCTCCGCTACGCCGCAAAGGTGAAGAAGGATCCGTCCAAGTCGCTTGTCGGCTTCGACATCGCGGACGACGAAGACGAAGAGCCGGCCGAGCCGGTGGACATCGACGGCAAGCTCACCGGAACTCAGAAGCTGGTACTGCTCATCACCGGACTCACCTTCGGACTGATGATCTTCTCCGTCATCCCGTGGTCGAGCATCTTCGGCGCCACCACCGGTCCGGCCGAGTACGACGCGTATCACGTCACGGCAACCGAGCCCTACTGGTTCGAGTTGAACTGGTGGTTCCCGCAATTGGCGATGCTGTTCATCCTCGCCGCCGTTCTCGTCGGCATAGTCGCGAAGATGGGTGAGAAGAAGATCGTCTCCCTGATCACGCGTGGAGCCGGCGACATGGTCGGACCGGCGATCGTCATCCTGCTCGCTCGCGGCGTCTCGGTGATCATGACCAACACCGAAACCCTCGACACCATCCTCAACGCGATGGAGCAATTGGTCAGCGGCGCTTCGGCGGGGGTCTTCGCGATCCTGGTGATGCTCGTCAACATCCCGCTGGCGTTCCTGATCCCGTCCAGTTCCGGTCACGCCACCCTGGCGATGCCGCTGCTCGCGCCGCTGGGCGACTTCGCCGGAGTCAGCCGCGCACTCGTCATCACCGCCTTCCAGATGGGCCACGGCCTGATGCTGATGGTTGCCCCGACCAACGTCGTCGTTGTCGGCGGGTTGGCCATGGCGAAGGTCGGCTACGACAAGTTCCTGCGCTTCGTCTGGCCACTGCTACTGATCAACTTCGTGATCGTTGTCGTGGTGATCGGCGCGGCAGCAGTATTCGAATAGTTCAGGCGTGGTGGGCCTCGCGTGCCGCCGTCTCGAGACGGTCGGTGTACTCGGCCCACCACGCCTCATCGCCGGGAGCCAGATTGTTGTCGCCCGCCTTCATCCCAGCGGCGCCGTCGATCAGCTCCCGCACGATGTCCGCGTGGCCGGCGTGCCGATGGATCTCGGTGACAACGTGAACGAGTATCCGGTGCAGTGTGACGTCGCGACGATCCTCCGGCCAGTGCTTCACGAAGCCGGGGGCGTCCAGATCGTGCTCCTCGATCGTGGCGTCGGCGAAAGCCCAGGTGCGGCGATAGGTTTCGACGATGTCGGCAGTGGACTCGTCGGCGCGGGCCCACATGTCGACGTTGAGTTCCTCCGAACGCAACCACGCGGGTAGATCGGGAACCCGACGGCCGAACGTCGGACCGAAATACCCGAGCTCGACGCCGATCATGTGTTTGACCAGACCCAACAAGTTGGTCCCTGTCCGGGTCATCGGGCGCCGAATGTCATACTCCGACAGCCCGTCGAGCTTCCAGACGAGCGCATCACGTGCTGCCTGCAGGTACCGCTGGAGATCTTCCTTTTCCGAGTTGGTGGTCATGAAACCAACCTAAACCGAGTGGAGCAGACATTGACAGCGGTCGAGGATCTGACCGAGGTTGCCTCCCGGGCCGTCGCCGCCGAGCGTGACGCCCGGTCGGTGCGCTGGCACAACCCGGCAGCCGTCCGCAAGGCTGCCGCGGCCGTCCGTGATTCGCTCGACGACGAACGATCAGCGCTGAGCCGACCGTCGTACAGCGGGTTGTCACCGTCGCCGCACATGGCGCGCCAACTCGAACTGATCACGACGTTGGAGCCGCCACTGCCCGCCGACGCCGGCATCGGCACCGCCGCGCAGGCCGAGGCCGACGCCGTCGCCGCGGTGACCACCGCACGGATAGCCTTGCGCGCCGCCCACCTTGCGGTTCTCGAAGCACGCGTCGCCGCGCTCGATGCCGGTGACACCGATACCGTCGCCGCCGCGATCCGCGGTTACGTCCCGCTGAACTCTGGCAACCCCGTCGTCCGCCACGTGCAGGATCTCGGCTCCCGGATCCGTGAGGAAGCACGGCACGTCGTGAGTGGTAAGCCTCGGTCGATCGCGTTTCGGCTGGGGCTGAGCCTCGGAATGGGCTTGGCGTACCTGGCATTCATTCGCCTCTTCCAGTGGGACACCAAGGAAGATCGACTGCCTTACCTTGCGCTGTATGCACTCTCGGGTGTGGTCGGAAGCGTCGTGTGCACCAATGCGCTCAGCTTCGACGCCGGCCGCGTCCGTGCTGCGTTGTCCGGTGGAACCAGGCTCTGGCACGTACTGGTCGCGAAGAACGCGGTGATGCTGCTTCTCGTCGGCAGCGCCGGGTTCCTGCTCAGCGCCGTCCTCGCGTGGCGCTCCGGAAGCAGTGCCGACCTGGTGAAGGCGTGCGGCCAGGTGCTGACCATGATCCTGCTCTGGTTGGGGGTCGCGAACGTGATGTCGGTGAGCTTGCCGCTGCGGGCAGAACCGATGACGGCGCGGCGCCACGACGGCACGTGGAAGCAGTTCCTGCTGTCCTTCGTCATCTCGTACGGTGTCGGACTGATCGTCAATCTGATGCTCTACTGGCGCGTCTGGGCAAAGACGACGCTGCTCGAGCAGATGGGCGGTCCGTGGATTCCGGTCCTGCTGCTCCTCGCGAGCGCGGCCGCGACGTGGCTGTTGCTGACCGTGCTGGCCGTACTCCTGGCCGAGCAACCGCGCTTCCGGCGCGCCTTGCACCGGGAGATGGTGGTCTACCGCGAAGAAACCAACCACTTGCAGGCGACCATTCAGCACAATTCCGGCTAATGTAGCCGTGCGTGGCTGATCCGGGCACGTCGCGAGTACACGCAGTGTCGAGGAAGGCGTGACCCATCATGTCCGTAAAGCCTGGCGCGGCCGCCACAACGGCCGCCGTGAGCACCGCCTCCTGGCTACCACTCATCGTGGTGGTCCTCACCCAGATTCAGGCGTCGTTCGCCGTCAATGCTCTGACCGTCTCGATGGCCGGCATCACCACCGATCTCGACACGCCCGCAACAAGTGTCGGCACCGCGATCACCGCGGGCACCTTCGCCATGGCTGCCTTCATTCTGTTGGGGGCCAAGATCGGCGCCCGTTACGGAACGCGTCTGGTCTTCCAGATTGCCGTCGCGATTCACGGCCTCGCAATGGCCGCGGTCGCCCTGAGTCAGAGCCCGGCAATGCTGTTCGTGGCCCAAGCTGCATCCGGCGCCGTGATCGCCCTCATCGCTCCCGCGTTGACGGTCTTCATCGCCACGAACTTCAGTGGCGATCAGCAGGCAAAGGCCATCGGTTACCTGGCAGCAGCAATCCCGGCGGCCGGTGTGCTTGCGCTGCTCATCGCCGGTTCCTTCGCGACGACGATCGGGTGGCGATACTCGTTCGCCCTCGTCGTGGCTCTCGCGGTGGTCAACCTGATCCTGAGCTTCCGGGTCAAACCTGTTCCCCCGCAGAAGGACATCACCATCGACTGGGCCGGCGCCGGCATTGCTGCTGTTGCCGTCATCCTGCTCAGCTTCGGTTTCAGCGGCCTGAACTCGTGGGGCGTCATCCTGGCCACCGACGCTGCGCCGTTCTCGGTCATCGGTGTTTCACCCGCGGCCATCCTGATCGTCCTCGGCACCATCTGCGCGCAGGGATTCTTCCAGTGGACGCGAAGCCGCAAGGCGCAGAACAAGCCTCAGCTCTTCAACCTCGACGTCCTCAAGACCGGCGCCGAGCGCGCCACCACGATTTGCATGGCGACGATGATGTTCGTGGGAACCGCGGCCAACTTCCTCATTCCGCTGTACATGCAGATCATCCAGGGCCGCAGCAGCTTGCAGACGTCGTTCTCGATCATCCCGTACACACTTTCGATCTTCATCGCGAGCACCGTCGTCGCGCGTCTGTACAAGACGTACTCCCCGCGTCTGATCGCACGAGCCGGGTTCGTCGTCGTTGCCGCTGGACTCATCTTGTTGGCCTTCACCATTCGTGGCGACTGGCATCAGATCTTTGTCGTCATCGGACTGATCACCCTCGGCCTCGGGCAGGGCGCCATCGTTGCGCTGGTGTTCAACACCCTCCTCACCGCAGCCCCCAAGGAACTGGCCGGCGACGTCGGCGCCTGGCGGGGACTGGTACACAACATGTCCGGCAGCGTCGGCATCGCGGTGGCCAGCGTGTTCGCCGTCGGAATCCTGGGTACCCTCGTCAGCTCGCAGCTGATCGACAACCCCACCATCCCGGCATCACTCAAGGTCGAGTCAGGGATCAATCTCGACCAGGTCAACTTCGTCCCCAACGATCAACTCGTCGTGACGCTCGAAAACACCTCCGCGACACAGGCACAGATCGACGAAGCCATCCGGATCAACACCGAAGCGCGCTTGCGCGCCCTGCGAACCTCGCTACTCGTCCTCGCCGGACTCTCCCTGCTCGCCATCATTCCGGCCGGCCGCATGCCCGACGAAGTACCTGCTCTGGAAGAACCGCAACCCACGAAGGGCAAGAAGTAACCGATGTCCAACCAAGACCAATTCGGTCCGATCGAATACGTTGCCGTCGAGTTTCCCGGCGGTGCACCGACCTCCGCAGGATTCGAGCAGCTGCTCACTCTCGTCGACTCCGGCGTGATCCGCATCCTCGACCTCGAGTTCGTCACCAAAGCCGCCGATGGATCAGTGGCCGTCGTACCGGCATCGACCTTCGAACTCGCAGATTTCGATCTGGCGCAGTTCGACGGCGCTGCCTCCGGACTGCTCGACGCCGGCGACCTCGCTGCCGTTGGTGACGAGTTGGCCACCGGTAGTGTTGCCGCCGTGCTCGTTTACGAGGAACTGGCACTACTGCCGGTGATCGACGCGTGGACACGCAGCGGGGCAAAGATTGTCACCGAAGGTCACCTGAGCTTGGACGAACTTGCCACCGCACTCGACAACACCGCACCAGGCAATACGGAGAAGGACGCATGAGTTTCTTGAGGCGAGCCGGCCGGGTAGCCGTCGCAAGCTCCATTCACGGCAATGTTCAGCGCCGTCAGCGGACCCGTTGGGCCGCCGAAGATCAGGCTCGCGCAGCGCAGGCCCAGCCGGTGCCGCCGATTCCCGATCTACCACCCCTGCCACCGCAGGCAGCTCCGGCAGCATCGATGGACTTGAAGCTCGAACAGCTCACCAAGCTGGGCGAACTCAAGAATGCGGGAGTATTGACCGAGGCCGAGTTCGAGACCCAGAAGGCACGTATTCTCGCCTGACCTAGCTGCGCCTCCCGAGTGCAAAAGCCATGACGGGAAGCTGCGTCGTCGCGAGATTCAACAGAGATGCCACTCGCGCATCCGTGAATCCTGCGATGGCGCAGCCCGCAAGTCCCATCGCCTCGGTCACGAGGTACAGATTCTGAACCAGCACACCGGCATCCACGTGCATCGTGCGGTAGTGCCGCATCGCGTACTTCTCGAGCGGAGCTTCGACGTCGGCGACCACAAACAGAAGAACCGGGAACACGTCGACGAACTCGGGTTGGAGAAGGCTCGCTCGAAGGTGCTCTCGCACGTCGCCTGGCCGGACAGCTTCGGCACGGCCTCGGGCATATCGGTATACCCCGACTCCGAGCTCGTCTCCGGGTCGGCTGAGAACAAACGACAGCGTCAGTTCGCGCATCCCGCCCGCCGTCGGGCTGCTGACAAGGCTGTGGTGCAACACGTTTGACAGCTCGCCTGCTCGGAGTGCCGTCTGTGCGGGGTCGTAGCGGCTCCGTCGTGCCTGCAAGACGTCCGCGAACCCGCAGGCCGGCAGTGGCGTCGCGGCCGGCAGTTCCACGGATTCACACGTCACCGGCGGCAGTGCGTGCTCGTCGAACGGTAGCTCCGACGGACTCACCGTCCGGTCCAACACTGCATGCAGCGATACGACGGCCTCGATTCGCTCGAGTGCGGTCACGAACCCGGGTGCAGCAGGCGAGACACCTCGCCGGCCCCGTCGATCGAGACCAACTCGCCGGCGAACCACGCCTCCGGAACGGCAAAGATCGCATTCGACGCCGCGGCGGGGGTTCCGGCAAATGCCGTCCGCGCAGCATCCAGGGTGGATTCCCGAGCCGACTCGGTGGAGTAGACGACGAGGACAGCCTTCGGCGACTTCGCGAGCACCGATTCCGTGGCTACCTGGCCGAAGTACTTTCCGTCGGGAAGGTCGTTCTCGAAAAGATTGCTTCCCCCGGCGGCCTCGAGCACACTGCTGTAGAGGCCCCTGGCCAGAGCATAGGACTGTCCCTCCGAAACCTGAACCATCACAGTGGGAACCGGCTCCTGCCCGGCGACAGATGCCTCGGTTGCTGCGAGGGACTTCTTGCCGTCGGCCAGGAGGGTTGCTGCCGCGTCACTTGTTCCGGTCAAGGCGCCGAGACCGTCGAGGTCGGACCAGACGTCGTCGATCCGCCCCTCGGTGACGGCCTTGTGGCAGTAGCCGCTGTTCACGAAGATCGGGATGCCGAGGTCACGCAATTCGTCCATGGTCTGCAATCGGTCACCGTCGAACCAGTATTCCCCGTCGGAGACGATCAGATCCGGACGGGCGTCGAGCAATGCTTCTTTCGCGGGAACTCCGGTGCTCAGTACCGGCACGGCCGCGAACTGATCAGCGAGTTCGGGGCTGGGAGGAGAGAGGTCGGTATTCGATTGTCCGACAATGCGGTCGGCGGCGCCGAGCTGAATGAGAAGTTCCGTCATCGACGGATACAGCGAGACAATCCGCTCCGCCGTCTTGGGCACCGTGACCTCGCGATCACAATTGGTGACGGTGATCTTCTCGGACGACGACGCCGCCGAATCCGCCGTGGAGTTTCCGCATGCGGTCAGTACTGCAGTGGCGGTAACGGCCGAGCACAACAGCGCGGCAGTACGTATCGAGGATTTCAAGACACTGCTTCTTTCGTGTGTAGGAGCGGAGGGGCGAACGAGAGCAGGGGGCGCCCGGTCAACGGATGAGTGCCGAGATGCACCTGAACCCCGAATACTTCGGACAGCAGGTCCTCGGTGAGGACCTCGGCCGTTGGTCCTGTCGCGACAACTACCCCGCCGGAGAGCAGACAGACGTAGTCGCAATACGCTGCGGCCAAGGCGAGTTCATGGATCGCGACAATCGTCGTGGTACCGAGTTCGGCGACCAATTCCATCAATTCGAGTTGAGCACGGATGTCGAGGTGGTTGGTGGGCTCGTCCAGGACCAGCACCGACGGTTGTTGAGCGATCGCCCGGGCCAACATCACACGCTGCTTTTCTCCGCCGGACAGTTCGGCGAAGAGACGTGATCCAAAGCCCTGCATGCCGGTTCGCATCAGTGCTGCGCTGACGATGTCTCGGTCGATCTCGCCGAGTCGAGAGAACGCGCTGTGATGCGGCGTTCGACCCGTTGCAACCACCTCGCGGACGCTGAACGAGAAATCGGATGAATGCTCTTGCCCCACAACACCGATGATGCGTGCTGCCGATCGAGGCGAGAGATCGTCCCAAACATTCACCTCGTCCACCTTCACGATTCCGCTTCGCGGCTTCATCGAGCGATACAACGCGCGAAGGAGGGAGGACTTTCCACTGCCGTTCGGTCCGACGAGTCCGACCACGCTTCCCTCGGGCGCTTCGAGGTCTACACCCGAAACCACGAGGCGTCCGCCCCGAACGACGTGAATTCCGCTGGCCGACAATCTCATGACTGCGCACCGCCGTCCCGTCGAAGCAACCAGAGGAAGAACGGTGCACCCAATCCGGCGGTGATGATCCCGAGCGGTAATTCGTTGGGCGCATCCAACATCCGAGCCGCAAGATCGACGATCACCAGGAAGGTGGCACCAACCAACGCGGTCGCGGGGAGCAGCTTGCCGTGATCGGAACCGACCAGAAGTCGTACGGCGTGCGGCACGAGCAGCCCCACGAAACCGATTCCCCCGGCGACGGATACGACAACCGCGGTCAGCAACGACGCGATCACCAGTAGTAGCAACCTGGTACGGCGCACGTCCACGCCGACCGATTGCGCGCTCTCGTCTCCCATGGCCAACGCGTTGAGTTGGCGCGATTGTGTCAACAGAATTGCCGCACAGACGGTGATCACCGCGGCGGGCACACCGAGATCCGACCAACTGGCCCCGCTCACCGAGCCCAGCAACCAGAAGAGCACTCCCGAAAGCTGACTCGGATCGGCGCGCAACTGCACAAAACTTGTTGCAGCCGAGAGCAGATAGCCGATGGCAACTCCGGCCAGGACCATGCGCAGCGGGACGAGCATTCTTTCTCGCCGACCCAGTACGAGAACCGCGATCAGGGAGATCATGGCCCCCAGGAAGGCTGCCACCGGGACACCGATCGACAGGCCGGTGCCGATGCCGGTCGTCATGATCAGTACTGCACCGAAGGATGCTCCGGAACCCACGCCCAGAATGTACGGATCGGCAATCGGGTTGCGCACCAACGCTTGCAGCACGGCGCCGGCCAACGACAATCCGGCGCCCGCCAATGCCGCAATCAGAATGCGCGGTACCCGCAATCCCCACACGATCCGATCGAGCAGCGGGTCGACCGGCGGACCGCCGACGTGTGCGTACAACACCGCGAACACGTCGGCAAAGGACACCGACGCGGCACCCGACCACACCGCGACGGTGGAGACCGCGACAAGCACAACCGCCGTGGCCAACAGAAACGGGACGTACCCGCGCTCACCGACGGGATGTGGACACGACGGCACTCGTGGTGCTGCCTCGCTGGTCAGCGTCATCGCACTCCTGAGTCGGTGGGGTTCGCAGTCATGAACAGGTGGATCTAACCATAACGACAGTCGTTTTCATTAATAGTCACATGCTCATTTGTGCGGATAAGGGTCGGTCCGCAGCGCGCTCGCCCACGCGAAGAGCGCCCCGACCAGCGCAAAGATGCACGCAACGAGGTAGGCGGTGCCGATGTCCCAGCGTCCTGCGATTGCCCCGGCAATCAAGGCGCCGACCGGCGAACCACCCCAGGCGACCATCCTCGCCGTGGTGTTCACGCGCCCCTGCAGACGATCTGGAGTCAGGCGCTGACGTGCACCGATGCCATTGAGGATGGTGACGGTCGCACAGCCGGAGTAGACGACGAGCGCCGTGATCGCGGCGCCGGTATTGCCGGTTGTCGCAACGACGAACAGCACCACCGGGCCGATGGTCAGCGCCCCGACCGTGATCGCCCCGACCGGCCACTGCGCCGGTAGGCGTGGGAGCAAGACTGCCCCGACCACTCCACCCACGGAGACGGCCGTCCACACGGCGCCGATCATCGGACTCGACGTCGAAATCCCAAGCCTCTCGGATGCGTACACCACCAGGAGCGCCGTAACCGCACCCTGCGTCAGCGAATTGACGAAGCCGACGCCGGTCAAGGCCCGCAGAAGCGGCGACTGCCAGAGGAAGTTGAGGCCTTCGCGTATGTCACGCGCAATTCCGGTTCCCGACTTCTTCGGCGCCGCAGGAGTCATCGAAAACGAGGCTCCGATCGAGGCCATGGCCAGCCCGGCCAGTACGTAAGCCAGTGCATCAGCACCCAATGCGTAGGCCGGGCCGATCGAGGCCACAAGCACGCCGGCTATCGCCGGAAAGACAACATCGATCAGCGTGCTGGACGTCCACAGCGCGCTGTTGGCCGCCGGTATCCTCTGCCGACCGACCAGAGCAGGCAGCGCTCCGAAAGCAGCGGCGTCGAACCACACGAAACACGTTCCGATGCACATCGATACGCCGACGGCATGCCACGCCGTCAATACGCCGAGTGCCTGCGCTGCCGGAATACTCGCCAAAGCAAGTGCAGCTAGGGCCTGCGCACACAGGATGACCGTCCGCCGGTTGACTCGGTCTGCCACGGCGCCGGCGAACAAGCCGAACACGAGATACGGCAGAACCGTCCCCGCAGCCGCGAGCGAGGTGAGAAACGGAGACCGGCTGATGTCGAACACCAGGATCGGCATGGCCACTCCGGTGACCGCCGCACCGGCTACAGCAATCGTACGAGCCGTGAAGAACAATCGAAACGATCTGTCCCGAAAGACATGTGGTTGCGCTTCGACGGATCCCGTCGTCGGGGTCTCGCTCATGTATGCACTCTCTTGTACCTGTTGCTCTCCGTGGCGATCTTTCGTACGGTGGCATCGTAATGGAAATGGTTTCCATTACGGAAGGGATGACAATGAGCAACATTTCGTTCGACAGCATCTCCAACTCGGCTCCGGCCAATGCACTCCAGGGCGTCGGCACCAACGCTCTCGTCGACAACCCGTTCACCTTCGAGCCGGTTGCCGAGGCAACGTCCGCACACGCCCTGCAGGGTGTGGGCACCAACGCCCTCGTCGACAACCCGTTCAGCTTCCAGAGCTGAAACCTCCCCTGATCCAGACTGTTTCGACAGTCTGATCTGCCGATGACCCCGCCCGCATCCGACTCGTCGGGTGCGGGCACCGACAAGGAGATCCGTGTACGCCCTCGCCGACGGACACCAGCTGTATCCGACCACGGACGGTGTTTGGCATTACCTGACACCGGACGAGAACGCGGTCACGATCGGCGCGCCGGCCGAAGACCTCGCGGAACTCGACAACTTTCTCAGGCGCTCTGGTTCGGTGCTCGGCCCGGGAGCTATCGAGATCGCCGACGCCCTCGTCTCTCGCGGCGTGCTGGCTGTTCCAGGTCAAGTGCCAGAGATTCCGCGCCCACAGCGTGTGCTGATGGACGGGATCGGGCCCGTTGCCGATGCTTGCATCGCCCTGCTCTCCAAGGCTCTTCCGCATCTCGAGGTCGTATCCACTACTGCGCCAATCGAAGACGACGTTGCGTCTTCGGACCTCGTACTGTCGGTTGCCGGTGCTCCTCCTCACGACGAGTGGTCGGAACTCGATACCTGGTGCCGCCGAAACCAAACACCGTGGCAACGCGTCCACGCGGAGCTGGGTGAGATCTGCATCGGACCCTTCTTCGACGGTATCGGCAGCGCAAGCTACCGGGACGTCTGCGGTCGACGGCTTGCCGCGTCGCGCGTCCCGGATCATCTGCAGGCACTGTGGAATCACCTCGCCGGCAGCGAACCTCGCCCGCTCGAACTTGAACCCACCGCAGCCGCAATGGCCAGTGCGCTTGCATGTTCGGACGTCGTGGCTGGTGTACATGGCGCACCGCCATCACACCTTCACCACCAGATCCGGATGAATCCGCGAACCCTCATGATGACTCGCCATCCCGTGCTACCACTGCCCGGCGGCGTTCTCGAACCCGCGCCGACGCTCCGGTGATCTCACTCGGCGTGAAGATCCCGGCAGCAGACGGTTCTTCGTTGGCTACGGATGTGCTTCTCCCACCGGATTCTTCACCGCGGGGACTGATCGTGATCCGCACCCCGTACGGGCGTGGATGGCATCTGGCGGAGGGGATCGAATGGCGATTGCGAGGAATTGCCTTCATCTGTCAGGACGTACGTGGACGGCACGATTCCACCGGATCTTGGGAACCCTACGTCCACGAGCGCGAGGACAGCGCCGCCCTGGCCGAGTGGCTGCAGGATCAGCCGTGGACACCGGAGTGCGTCATCGCAAGCGGGGCTTCGTATGCGGCCGGAACCGCCTGGGCATTTGCTACCGAGACCAACAGCGCCGATCGGTCATTTCGTGTAGACGGCGTCGTCTCCAAGGTGCCGACCATCGGAAGCGACCGCGTCAAACGTGATCCCTCGGGGATACTTCTCCTCGCCGAGCATCTGGCGTGGTGGGGCGAGCACGGAGATTCGTCTTCCTCTCGTGAGGGTTTCATCCCTGCCCTGATGCGCTCGGATTCGTCTTTGCTGGAACATCTCCCGGTGCAGTCGATGATCGAGGAGGTTGGTCTGACCTCCGATTCACCGGGCTGGTTGACGCCGATCCTTCGCGCTCGTAAACGCGAAGACTTCGGTGGCGATGATCTGGTGTCCGCGGACGAACTCTCCGAACTCGACATCGCCGGGCTGCACATCGGCGGTTGGGACGATGCGATGATTCGGGAGACACTGCGGCACTTCACGTCCGTGGGGCGCGGGCCGCAGAGTTTGATCGTGGGCCCCTGGGCGCACGACCTCCGCCCTGGAAGGGTCGGCGAGACAAGTTTCGGCCGCCTTCAGGTCGAGTGGATGGAATCGGTATTCGCTGCGCGGCCCCTGACCATCAATCGGGTATTCGACCGGGGTGTCGGCGAATGGTCGACCGAACCGTTTGTCACGGGTGCGAATCGCGTTCGTCTCGAACCAGACCCGAGGACGGCGCCTTTCAACTTCACGCACCACGCAGACGAGGGCCGAAACGACGGTGTTGTCTGGACTTTCGACATGGAGGTCGAGTGTGTGCTGTCGGGAATGCCTTCGGTGGAGTTGACAGTGCATTCGCCCGAGGGCGAAGCTGACTGGATCGTCGAGCTGAGCGTCGTCGATAGCGCCGGAGTCACCAGGTCGATCGCTCGTGGGGCCGGCGTCAGCCTTTGCTCCGGCACGTTGACCATCGATCTCGATCCCGTGTTGCACACTGTGCGCGCGGGTGATGTCTTGACGCTGCGGATCGCCGGCTCGGACTTCCCACGACTCGCACGCAATCTCGGAGACGGTGATCGCTATCGAGGAACACGCAGTACCGCACTGCACCAATCATTTTCCGGGTCGTTGACCCTGCCGATACGCGGAGGAACTGACGGTGGATGACTTGCTGGTCGACGCCCGGAGCGGCGTGCTGACCTCACTGGAACCACACATTCGCTCGGACATGCCGACGGGCTGGGTCGGTTGGGCCGCGAGGGTGGCCGACACCAGAAACTTCGGCGGCAGCGGTTCACTGTTTCGCGCGGACCCTTACGGATTCGGGGCTTCGATACGCAACGATGCAGCGGCCCGCGGGGCGGCAACCGGTGAGGCCGTCGAAAGATATTGCGGCAACGTGGTCCCCGAAGATCTGGTCCGCAGCAGTGCATCAGCGCTGGAACTGGCCGGCTCACGGGTCGTCGATCCGGCGAAATTTGCGTTGTACAGCGAGGATCAGTACCGCCTTCCCGGATTCCCCTTTGTTCCCTTCGCCTCTGATCTGAACATTCGCTGGGCATTGGGTCACACCATGGACGAGAAAGCGCCCACCTACGTGCCTGCGGCCCTGACTTATCTCGGGTACTACACAGGCACCCGTCGCTGCGAGCCACCGATCGCGTCGTTGCAGTACGCCGGAATCGCAGCGGGACGCTCACGCGACGAGGCCGAGATGTCAGCTCTGCTGGAACTTCTCGAACGCGATGCCACCGCGCTGTGGTGGTGCGGGGACCGGTCACAGCCGGCGATCGAGCTTTCCGACTGGGAGCGGTTGCCTGCGCACCGCCAACTCGGGGATCTGGAGAGCCAGACCCGGAGCGTTCGAGTGCTGCTGCTTCCCTCCCCCTTCGGCATTCCCGTCGCCGCAGCGTGGATCCGCGATGACCGACGTGGACTGGTCGCGCTGGGCACAGCTTGTCGACCGACGGTGGAGGCGGCAGTCTCGAAGGCACTGGTCGAGGCGTACGCGGTACTTGCCATCACGATCGACCTCGCCGACCCCGACGGGCCGACCTGGCGCAGCGTGGCGGACGGAACGCTGCCGGCGCACCTGTACAAACCCTTTCGGGCCGACCGTCGTTACCGGGACGAGTTCGATCCGCAATGGAAAGACGTCGTCGATCTGCCGACCGTCGCCCAACTTTATCTTGATCCCACGATGGCTCTGGCCGCAGAGGAACATCTCTTCGACTACACCGAAACACTTTCGGTATCAAAGATTCCCGACGAAGCGCCGTTGGATCTGGCTTCTCTCGTAGCGTTTCTGACGTCACGGGGACACCAGCCGATTTCCGTCGATCTCACCACCGGCGACATCTCGATTGCCGGGTTGCACGTCGTCCGCGTCCTGACTCCGGGCCTGTACAACAACGCCCCGGCAGCCTTTCCCCTTCTTGGAGGTAGCAGATTGACCAGCGCATCGACCACCCATCTGCATCTGCCGGTCCCCCTCGCATGACATCTTCGCTCGTCGACCGCCGAACTGGGATCATTCGAGAGCTGGTCGACGCCGTTGTTCCCCAGCACTTTCCGCCCGAGTTCAAGCTGATTCACTCGTATGTCAGTGATTCAGCACGCTTTTCACCCTGGTCCAGTGACTCGGCCGGCGCCGGATATTGCTTCGATCTGGGCAACCGTGCACGGCCTACCGCAGCTGCGATAGGCGAAGCGGTGGAACGATATTGCGGCAACATCGTCGCCAAACCGATCGTCCGCGGGTCGGCCGATGCCTTGATCGGAGCAAGCATCGACCTGTCACAACTCGCGCGTTTCGACGCCGCCCAGTACGCGCGGCCACAGTTCCCGTTCGTCGAACCAACCGACGATCTGGAGATGGACTGGACTCGCGGAGCCGACCTGATCACGGGTTCGGATATCTGGGTACCGGCCGAACTCGTCTGGGGTTCGTATCCTCATTTCGTCGCCCGGACGGGTCCGGCGATCTCTCCGGTAGCTCAGGCGGGTCTCGCCGCCGGACCCTCGGTGAAGTTCGCAATCGACAATGCCTTGCGCGAGATAGTCGAACGAGACGCGATGACGCTGTCCTGGACCGGGCGGCGTGGTGTTCGGGTCGTCACCGGCATGCCCGAGGCGCTTCTTCGACTGGGCAATCACGACAGCCTCTCGACCAGGTGGATTTCATTCGAGAGTGATTTTGAGATCCCCGTCCTGGGCGCCCTGGTTTGCGACCGACTGACCGGATACTCGACCATGGGTACCGCTTGCCACGAAGACGCCCAGACCGCTGCGTTCAAGTCACTCGGCGAAGCGCTTCAGCTGCAGCTGCTTTCCGCCGACTACGACAACCCGCAGAGCGGCATCGGTCGAGCCGCGGCCTCCCCGACCAGTCCGCTTGCGCCTTGGCGAGCTGACCGAAGCTATGCAGGCGCCTACCGATCGGATTTTGCCGACGTGATGGACTACGGATGCCACTTGCAACTTCACCTGGACCCGGAGATCCAAGCACGATTCGAGAGTGAGCTGGTCGGTGCCGTCGTCGGCGAGGTGGGACTCGACTCTCTGACATCAGCCGCCGGCACCGAAAGCGCTCTGACGGCAGCCGGTTTCCGGCCGGCATGGGTCGATCTCACCACAACTGATGTTCTCCACGCCGGCCTGCACGTCGTCCGCGTCGTCGTACCCGGTTGTCTCACCAATGCGGCCGCCGGATTGCCGTTTCTCGGCTCGCCCCGACTAGTGGACAGTCTTGCCGGACGATCGGCTCGCACCATCCCATTGCCGCACTGACAGTTCGGGAACCGCCGCTTGCAACGACTCGGTGGTTTCCACCGCGTGGAACCACGTCGGCTTCGAGATCGCGGCATCCCGAATCACCTGCACGGCGCGCGCGGCGATAGCTGCCGTCGCGACCGACTGGCTACGCCCCGAAACCCACAGCGCCGGGCCGGTATCCGCTCGGGCCATCGCTACCCAACGATCCGAGCCCCACAGCTTCTTCGGCACGACCTTCTGTAGAGCGGGTGCCCACGTCATGGCCGCAAGTCCGAGCGTCGCGGTGGACGTGTCCAATCGCAGGTACGTCCTAACCGGAACACCGAGGTCTCGCGTCAACGCATGCTGGTCCGAAAAGTCGGCCCGCACAGCAGGACCGGTGCGGTAGCCGGTCGCATCGGCCGGTATTCGAAACGTCTTCATCCCGGTGTAGTTGCGGACCGATCGTCCGTCGGGATCAGGAAACCTCGTGCCCAACATCCCGTACGTCCACGCCGTTGCGGCCGGCCCGTGTAGTTCTCCACCGCCGAGGCCGATCAGGATGTCCACGGGTCCGTCGCCGAGTCGATGCGCCTCGGTTGCAAGGACACTGGTCAATCCCGGCGCCAACCCGACGCCCATGAGAACGGGTCCGTCGACCGCTTCCAATTCTTCGCAGTAGCTCGAGGTCGCCGTGATGTCGACGAATGCCGCCCCACCGCGTACCGCTTCGTCGGCCAGGCGAACATCCTCGAAACCCGACGCATTCACCACGACATCGAAGTCTCGAACCACAGTCGAATACGCGCCTGGTTCTTTAAGATCAACGACGACGTCCGCGCGGGCAGGGTCACGGCCGGCGGAGTACGCGGAGATTTCGGGGACCTTCGCGAGTTGTTTCATCAGGGGAATCCCGACGGCACCGTAGCCACCGAGTACAAGAACCTTCGTCATTACTTCGCCTCCCGAGTCGCTAGAGTTCGACTCTAGAGTTAGACTCTAATCATGACTGAGGTTCTTCGGGAAGACACGTCGGCGCGGCGCAAGATCATCGAGGCAGCGCGTGAGGTTTTTGTCGATCCCGGCTACGCGGCCGCCACGATCAAGCAGCTTGCCGCGGCGGCGGGCGTGTCGGTGCAGAGTGTCTATTTCGTGTTCGGCAACAAGCCGAGCGTGCTGTCAGCACTGCTCGACGTGGCCGTTGCGGGCGACGAGGAAAAGACGGCAACTCTCGACCGTCCGTGGGTGGCGGCAGCACTCGGCGCCCCACATCCACTCGGGCAACTCCGGATTCAGGTTCACCACGGACGGCTCATTCTGGAACGCACCGCAGACATCCTGCTGGCACTGCGGGCCGCCGCTTCCGCCGACGAGGACGCCGCCCGTCTGTGGCAAATCAACCGCACTCAGAGACGCACGGTGCAGGAACATCTGATGGTCGGCATCGTCGAAAAAGCGCCAACCGTCGACCTCGAAACAGCCGTGAACGTCGCACTCACGCTGCTCAGTCCCGAGACCTACACAGACCTCGTGGTCGGCGCGGGTTGGACCGGCCAACAGTACGAAGAATGGGTGGTCAACACCCTTGCCGCCACCCTCGGCCTGGACCGAACCGTCAAATCCCGGAAGTAGCTGGGATTACTTGGTGGGCTTGTCGTCGATGTGCCGTGGGTTGTTCCACAGGCGCTCCGTCAGATCGTGGAGGACGGCAAGGGTGATCGTGTCGTCGTCCCGTCGGAGCAGAGACTGGCTGACCGTCGCGCGCACCAACGTGGAGTCGGAGTGCACGAACTCCTTGACCGAGCCCGGCTCGGAACTCAGTTCACGATGGGCCTGCTCTGCACTGACGTCGTCGGCATCCTTGTCGTAGAGGATGTCCTGCAAACGCAACGCCGAGACGGCCTTCTTGGGATATCCCAGCATGTCAGCGAAGGACGGATTGGCAAAAACGATGCTGCCGTCGCGGTGAACGGCCATGACCGGCACCGGAAGCCGGTCGAGGAGAATCAGGGCAGGCATCTGCTCCAGATCCGCAATCGGCGATTGTGGCGGCTGCGCAACGTTGCGGCGGCGTTCCATAACACGTCCTCTCAAGTTGCCCGAGTCGACAACAGTCTAACTGCCCAGCAAATCGCGGGTTGACTTCCCGCCCGGATGCAGTGACGAATGCCCGAATCGTGCCCGCCTGAGTCACGCCGCGAGCGCCTCCTGATCCTCCGCCAAGGAACCGTCAACAACACGATAGACAGTATCCATCCGAGACAGGTGACTTCGGTCGTGTGTCACGAGAAGGGTTGCCGCCTCGCGTTCCCGCACCACGCCGATGATCAGATCCATGACAGCGGCACCGCGCTCCTGATCGAGCGCACTCGTGGGCTCGTCGACCACGAGAAGCTGCGGATCGTTCATCAATGCTCGCGCGAGATTGACGCGCTGTCGCTGCCCGCCCGACAGCTGGGACGGCCGTTTTCCGCTCTGATCCGCGAGCCCGACAGCGTCCAGCAAATCCATCGCTTTTGATTTCACGGCCTTGCGACGGGCCCGTGACGTGAACACGGACTGCCCCAGATGCGCCATCACCTCGAGCTGCTCCAGTGCAGTCAGCGAAGACACGAGGTTCGACTGTTGGAAGACGATGCCGATCGACGAGCGTCGCAGCTCCGACGCCGCCCGCCGACTCAGCGCAGCGATGTCGGTGCTGCCTTCCGGCGTCCGGAGATAGACGTGCCCGGAATCCGGACGGATCAGCGTCGACGCCACCGCCAACAGGCTGGACTTGCCCGAACCCGAGGGCCCGGTGATCGCGGCGATCTCGCCGCGGTGCAGTCGCAGAGACACGTCGTCCAGCGCCGTCACCCGCGATTGCCCATCGGGAAACGTCAGATCGACGTTCTGGATGTCGAGAACTGTGGTGCCGGTTGTCATGGTCATCGTGCGCTCCCCAATGCTGTGAGTGGATCGGTGGTCGAGAGGAATCGAAGTGCAAAGGCCGCGCCGAGCAGACCGAGCCCGATCAATGCCACGGCAGGTACGACGGTGGTGGATGCGTCCAGGACAAACGGCATGGCGTCACCGATCAGCGATCCGGCCACGGCCGTCAGCCCGATTCCGACGGTGACACCGGCAATCAGAACGATGAGCGCCTGACCCAGTGCGTCGCGCACCAGCGAACCGGTAGTCGCACCGAGCGCTTTCAGCGTCGCGATGTCCGGAGTTCGCTGGATCGTCCACACCGTGAAGAACGCACCGATCACCAGGGCTGAGATCGCGAACAACATGAGCGTCATCAACGTCAACGACCCGTTCTCCGACTTGTACGAACCGATCGCGTCGAGCGAACCGCTGACCGTCGTCGACGTCGTCGCAGCCGCCTTGTCCGTTGCGGAAGCGTCGGAGGCTCCGGTGACAGCCAGTACTGTCGCAACTCCGCCGCGTGGATTGGCCGCCTGCCAGTCGTCGAGCGTCATCCAGACGACGGGCGAATGGCTGTACCAGTCGTCACCGCGAACGGCGCTGACGGTGAACTGCTGCGTACCGACACTCACCTGATCGCCGGCGCCCGCCCCCAGATCGCGGGCGGCACCTTCGCTCAACACCACCGTGCCTGACGCCGACGGCGTCACGTCACCGAAACCGCCATCAGCGCCGAACAGGGCCACCGACTTCTGATTTCCGTCGGCCAATCCCGCTTTCCCGCGACCGATTCCGATGGGATCGACGTCCTTCGACGTGGAGGTCCAAGCGTTGACCTGGTCCTGCGTGAGCGCCGACTCGTCGAACGACGCCCCGGCTCCGGTGTCGGCGAACACCACCGTGTCGGCATTCATGGCCTCGATGGCCGACACGTTCTGATGGCGAAGTCCTGCAGTCAACCCGCTGAGAAAACTGACCAGAAGTGCAACCAACAGAACCACGACGGAGATCAGCGCGAAACGACCTCGCGCTGCCCGTAAGTCCCTCATTGCGACAAACACTGTGAATTCCTTTCCTGTGCTTGCCTCTACGCTCTCGCGGATGCAGACTCTTTCCATCGCACCTCGGATCGACATTCCAGCGCTCGAAAGAACCATCCCGGTTTACAACTTTTGATGGATGAACCAGGCCCGAACCTCGCTAAGCTGGGCGAGATGCACCGATCTCCGCTCACGCCTGTCTTCGCCGGCCTACAACTGGGCCTGCATGTCCTTGTCATGGCGCTGGCCGGTGTGGTGTTTCTTCGAGCGCTGATCGACGAATCCGACCTGACCGCAACAATCATCGCGTTGGCCGTGATCTTTGTTGCCGTCTATCTTTTCGGGGTCGCCAAAAGGCTGCGCGGCAACGCTGCCCGCTGGTGGCTGGCCGTGCTGACCCTCGTCTGGATCGCGACGATGGCGGTATCCGCCGACGCCGCCTACCTCGCGTTCGGACTCTTCTTCCTCTATCTCCATATTCTGCGACGCCCCTGGAGTCTTCTCGCCGTCACCGCGGCAACGGCTGTCGCCGTGGTCGGCACCGGCCTGCATCGTGGATGGACGATTGCCGGCGCCGTCGGCCCGATCATCGGCGCTGCCGTAGCGGTTGCAATCGGCCTCGGATATCAAGCGCTGTACCGCGAGGCAGCCGAGCGCGGTCGTCTCATCGACGAGTTGATGAACACCCGTGAAGAATTGGCGTCGACGTCTCGCGATGCCGGAAAATTCGCGGAACGTGAAAGACTCGCCGCCGAGATTCACGACACCGTGGCCCAGGGACTTTCGAGCATCCAGATGCTCCTTCACGCTGCCGAACGCGCCGATCCGGACAGCCCGGCCATCCGTCAGATCAGCCTCGCACGGGAAACTGCCGCGGACAGTCTTGCCGAAACCCGCCAACTCATAGCCGAATTGACGCCCGCGGCCTTGGACGGTCAGTCGCTCGCCGACGCGCTTCGTCGAATCTGCGAACGCGCGAGCAGTCCTGAACTGGAAGCGCGCTCCGTGGTCGAAGGCGAGGCAGTGCGGCTGCCGATGCCCCTCGAAGCAACATTGGTACGCATCGCTCAGGGCGCGGTGTCCAATGTTCTCCGCCATGCCGATGCAACCAGAATGGCTGTGACACTGACCTATTCCGATGACACCGTCAGCCTCGACGTGGTCGACAACGGTCGCGGCTTCGACGTGGCAGTTCTCGAACGTGGCCCGGCGGAATCTTTCGGCCTCAATGCAATTCGCCGGCGCGTCGAACTGCAGGGCGGGACTTTCTCCATCGAGTCCGAGCCGGGACACACGGCCGTCGCGGTGACGTTTCCTCTCGAAGTCGGCGAACCGTGATCCGCCTGCTGCTCGCCGACGATCACGCGATCGTGCGCGCCGGGTTACGAGCGCTGCTCGAAAGCGAAGCCGACATCGAGGTAGTCGGCGAAGCGGGCACCGCCGAGGAAGCCATAGCCTTCTGCGCCACCACGCCGGTCGACCTCGTGCTCATGGACCTGCGATTCGGCCCCGGGAAGACGGGCGTCGACGCCACCCGCGCGGTGTGCGCGCTGCCGAATCCGCCGCACGTACTCGTCGTGACCAACTACGACACGGATGCAGACATCTTGAGCGCTGTCGAGGCCGGGGCCAGCGGGTACTTACTCAAGGACACACCACCGGTCGAGTTGCTGTCAGCCGTCCGCGCCGCTGCGAGCGGGGACAGCGTTCTCTCCCCCGCCATCGCGTCGAAGCTCATGACTCGGGTACGCAAACCCGAAACCAGCCTCAGCCCAAGGGAAATCGAAGTTCTGAAGTTGGTGGCGGCGGGTCGCTCCAACCGAGAGATCGGCAAAGATCTGTTCCTGAGTGAGACCACGGTCAAGTCGCACCTGGTTCACATCTTCGGCAAGTTGGGAGTGAAGTCGCGGACGTCGGCGGTAGCTCGTGCGCGGGAGCTGGGTTCGATCTGACATTTGCCCGAATTGTCGAAAGTAGCTGAACAGCAGCTATTTTCGCCTGCGATTCTCTTGTGTTCGAAACTTTGTTCGATTAAACTTTGAGCATGGACAGTCGGGATGCGTGGCAACTGGATGGCGAGGACCTCAAGGGTGAGGTTCTGGATCTGGTGCGTGTCCGGCACGAGTTGCAGTCGCGGATGGTGTTGCTGATCGTGGAGATGTTTTCCCGGGAGGTTCTCGGTGGGAAGGGTTTTCGGGCGATCGCGCAGTGGTTGCATGGTTCGACGAATCTGGAGATCGGTGAGTGCAGTCTGCTGGTCGGGTTGGCGCGGTTGTTGATGCTCGAACCTGTTGTGGCGGATGCGTTTCATCGTGGTGACGTGGATGCGTTGAAAGCCCGTCAGGTGGCGTCGTTTTGTCAGCATCCGCCCAAGAACATGACGCCGGCGGATGTGGACAAGGCTCGCGGGATCCTGTTGGGTTTGGCGTCGCAGAACATTGCGGATTGCGATGCGGTGCGGGCGGCGATCCGGCGGATCGAGAAGCAGTACGGCAAGCGCGAGGACGGCGTCCCGGTCGGCGAGGATTCGGAGCGTAACGAGTTCTACGCCTCGAAAGGCCTGTACGGGCGCGTGTCGGTGAAGGGTGATCTGGATGCTGTGAACGGGGCCCGTCTGATCACGTTGTTGTCGAGTCTGTCGGCTCCGACACCGGAGAAGGACGGGGTCAAGGACACCCGCACGCCGGCGCTACGGCGGGCGGACGGGTTTTGCGAACTACTGCGGCGGTATGAGCGGGCGGGGTTGGGTCCGATCGAGGGCGGGGTGAAACCGCACATCACGGTGACTGCGTCGGCGAAAGACATGACCGACCTCAAAGCAATGAAGGATATGTTGCCGTCGACTCAGGAACTGGGTTTCGCGTGGACGGATTGGGTGGGCCCGATCAGTATCGACACTGCCCGGATGTTGGCCTGCGATTGCACGGTCACGCGAATTTTGTTGGATGAGAATGGTGTTCCGCTCGACTGCGGTAAGGAAGCGAGAACGGCGACGGTGCCGCAGCGGCGAGCGTTGGCGGTTCGTGATGGCGGGTGTGCGTTTCCCGGGTGCGGAACTCCGTCGGGGTGGTGCGATGCCCATCATATTGTTCACTGGAACGATGGTGGCCCAACAGATCTCGACAACCTGATCTTGTTGTGCGGTCATCACCACCGGACGCTGCACCACACGGAGTGGCGGGTGGAGATCGGCCCGGATCGGAAATCGGTGTTCTATCCACCGATGTCGGTTGATCCGTATCAACAGCCGATCGGCGGGAACAGCCCACCGACAGCGGCGTGAACCGACATAACTGAAAAGGCCAGCGTGTGCACCGGGGAAGAATCATGCCCCGGGGCATACGCTGGCCTTTTCGGCTGCGCTCGATGTCCGTCTTGCGACAGCATCTGTCTCCACTTCGACACGCCGGACCCATAGGGTCGAGGCATGTCTTTCTGCGAACCCGCCCGCGTTGTCACCGTCACGTCCCTGACCCCGCACATGCGGCGAATCAGCATCGAGGCAGAAGGCGACTGGCACTGGCCGACCGGCGGACAAGGCGACGAGCGCATCGACCTCGCGTTCCCGAAACCCGGTGAAACAGAAGCAGAATACGACTACTTCAACAATCCCGACTACGGCAAGGCCGATCTCGGAACCGAGCCACCGTGGCGGCACTACACCGTGCGCAAGGTGCACGACGGCGGCCGACGTCTGGACATCGACTTCGTCGTGCACCCTGGCGGTATTGCAGCGGATTGGGCCCTGCGGGCCGAACCAGGTCACCTACTAGGCGTCTTCTGGTCGGACAGTTCGCGGTCCCACTACCAAGCACCGGCGGGTCCTCGCTGGCAGCTGCTGGTCGCAGACGCCACGGGTCTCCCCGGACTGGGCAGGATTGTCGAAGAACTTCGTGAAGGCGATGTCGCACAGGCGATCATCGAGGTCGAAACCGAAGAGGATCGACAGGAATTTGTCACTCGCGGCGACGTCACGTACACGTGGCTCGTGGGGAGTGGCCTCGGAAAGGCGCCGAGCGCGCTGTTCGAAGCTGTGGAGAAGGTCGAGTTTCCCGAATCCGAATCGGCCGACATCTACGCGTGGGTGGCGTGCGAAAGCGCAACCAGCCGTCGTATTCGTAAGCATCTGAGGGAAGTTCGAGGAATAGCTCGCGACAAGCACAATGTTGTCGGGTACTGGCGAGAGGGCGCCGACGGCCACGTTTCCGGCATGAACAGCGAGGAAGTCACCGTCGGCGCCTGAGCGCCGTGATCACTCTGCCGGCAGCGTGTCGGTAGATTCTGTGTGAGCCTGCTGCGCGTCAGCCGACTTTTCCGCCAGCATCTCGAACAGTGCTCGGCGTGCCTCGGCGAGAATTGCCTCGGCCTTGGCTACCTGCTCAGCGGTCCCACCTGCGGCTACCGCGACAGCGGCACCTCGGAGTAGGCCCATCGCGGGACGGAGCGCTGCGCCTGCTTCACCGAAGTGAGGCCGACCGTGTCCGCGCTGGTCAAGTCGACCGCGCCGGCCTTCGGGGCGTCCTTCTGCTCGGTCTTCGAAGCGACCCTCGGGTCGCTCGCCCTCGAATCCTCGACGGAAACCGTGTCCACGATGCGGGCCTCGGCGGCCATGCTCGCGACGTTCTTGCATTTCTGGGTTGTTGTGTGGGGCGTACATGTTGTCCTCCTGGACTGTCTGTGTTTGTTTGACGTATCGACGATATATCGACAATAGATCGAACGCAAGGGTTCGTAGAATAATTCCCGCACCCTCGTCCGGATACGCTGAAGCCGTGAACACGGATCTACAAGCCCAGGCCGCGGACGTCCTACGCCGCCTCGCACTCGACGAATCCCTGAAAGAACGCACCATGGCGGACGCCGCGACGGCAGCACTCGCACGGAAAGTCGCCGCTCGCTACATCGGCGGCGAAACCATCGACGACGCTTTCGACCGACTCCCCTCGATCTTCGCGCGAGGACACAAGGCGAGCATCGAATACACCGGAGAAAGCGTCCGGGATCCCGAACTCGCGAACGCCGAAACCGATGTGTTCGTGGAATTGGCGGAACGGATCGGAACGTCGGGCGTCGACAGCACCGTGTCGTTCGACCTCTCGCACATCGGCTTGGTCATCGATCCGGAGCAGTGCTTTCGCAATGTCGTGCGCCTGGCCGAGACCACGGAACGCGCCGGTGCCGAGCTGATCATCTCTGCCGAAGCGTCCGACCGCACCGACCTGGTCCTCGACATGCACGCGCGACTGGCCGAGCGCTTCACTCATGTGGGGATCACCGTTCAGGCCCGACTGCACCGCACGGCAAAGGATCTCGCCGCTCTGCTGGACCGACCCGGCCGCATCCGTCTCGTGAAGGGCGCCTTCCTCGAAGCCGAGTCCGTCGCCTACCCACGCGGTAGTGCCGAACTGCGCAGCGCGTATCTCGACTACGCAGCCCGAATCGTCGAATCGGGTCACCAGGTCTCCATCGCGACGCATGACCGCGATATCCTCGAAGCACTACGCGCCGAGCATGATTCGAAGCTCAGAGCCGGGCACGTCGAGTTCGAGATGCTGCTCGGCCTCGGTACCGAGCAGCTGGACGCCCTCCGAGCAGAGGGCTTCACCACACGCGAATACGTCATCTTCGGAACACAGTGGTGGCTGTACGTACTCAATCGCATCGCCGAAGAACCAGAGCGTGTCTACACCGCGCTCATCGACGCTGCGCTCATCAGCACTGCAAACTAGATCTCCAACAACACAAGTGGGGCCGCACTCGATTCGAGTGCAGCCCCACTTGTGTAAGTTTCTAGCTCTCCAGAAACGCCTTGATGCGCGCCAGAGTGGTTTCCATTCCGGTCTGCATCAGCTGATCTCGACCCCGACCGAGTAGGCCGCTACCCGACATCATGCGCACGTAAAGCGCTGGCGTCGCATAGATCTCACGAGTCTCGGTAAGCACGGTGCCCGTTCCCGAAGGCTCGAGCACAAAGGTCCACCGCGCTTTCGGCTCGTCCGATTCGAAGGAGAACCTCCGGCAGTCGACCACGTCGACCACCGTGCAGTGCGTGCTCCACCGAATCAGACCATGCTTGTTGGTGCCCTTGAACTTTGCACCCACAGTGCCCGGAGTTCCGGAAGTCCATGTTCCACCGGTGTTTTCAGGGCTGAAGCGACCCATACCTTCGATGTCGCTGACAACCTTCCACACCGATACCGGCGTTGCCTCGATGTACGCGCTGGCGGTTTCCACCCGTTACCGGCCCGGAACCCAGGACATGATCTTGATGGCGTGAGGCATGAGCTTTGCCCACACCTTGGCCGGAAGTCCGCGCGGTCCACCGAGATTCATGACGCGAGTGGTGGCAACGGTCTGCGGTTCGGTGTACTTGATCAGCCCCTCGGCGCCGTGACGACGACCGACGCCCGAGACACCCATACCGCCCATCGGTGCTGCGGTGCTGCCCCAGGTGGGTGCGTAACCCTCGTCGACGTTGACAGTGCCGGCGTGGATGCGCGCTGCGATGGCTTCGCCGGCAGCCTTGCTTCCCGCCCACACACTGGCGTTGAGGCCGTACTCGGTGTCGTTGGCCGCAGCGATGGCCTCTTCGACGTCCTTGACGGGGTAGATCGAGACGAGCGGCCCGAAGGTCTCGTCGCGGTAGCACTCGGCGTCTTCGGGAACCCCGGTGAGCAGGGTGGGCTCGTAGAACAGCGGTCCGATGTCCGGCCGAGCCTTGCCACCGGCAATGACGGTGGCGCCCTTGACCACTGCGTCGTCGACATGAGCGGAGATTGCCTTGACCTGCGCCTCGGAGACGAGGCTGCCCATCTCGATTCCGAATTCGTATCCGGCGGCGAGGTTCATCTTCTTGACGCGGTCACCGAACATGCGGATGAACTCGGGTGCGATGGACTCTTCGACGTAGATGCGCTCGATGGAGATGCACAGCTGACCGGAGTTGGAGAAGCACGCACGCACAGCGGCGTCGGTGACCTCGCGCAGGTCTGCGCCGGCGGCAACGATCATCGGGTTCTTGCCACCGAGTTCGGCGGAGAAGCCGATCAGTCGACGGCCGGCCTGCTCGGCGAGGAGCTGACCGGTCGCGGTGGAACCGGTGAACATGAGGTAATCGGTGTTCTCGACCAGGGCGGTGCCGACGACGGAGCCCGGCCCGGGAACCACGGCGAAGAGGTCGCGAGGCAGACCCGCCTTGTAGAGCAGTTCGACGCAGGCGAGCGCGCAGTACGGTGTCTGGCTGTCCGGCTTGAGGACAACGGCGTTACCGGCGAGCAGCGCGGCGATGGCGTCGGACACGGCCAGCGTCATCGGGTAGTTCCACGGCGAGATGACGCCGACTACACCCTTGGGCTGGTAGCGGACGACGGTCTTCGTCAGACCCGGGAGCATGCCGGAGACGCGACGCGGGCGCAGCAGCTTCGGCGCCACACGTGCGTAGTGACGCGACGTCATCGAGATGTCGAGGACTTCTTCCTGAGCTGCGGTACGCGACTTTCCGGTCTCGGCCTGAGCCATGTCCATGAGGGCGTCGCGGTTCTCGAGGATGAGATCGCGGTAGCGGTGGAAGACGGCAGCGCGGTCGAGGACGGAGCGCTTGGCCCATTCCTTCTGGGCGACGCGGGCACGGGCGATGGCCGCAAGTGCGTCGTCGGCGGTGCCGACGGGGATGGTCGCCAGCTCCTTGCCGGTGAACACCTCGGTGATGGACTTCGTCGGGCGATCGGCAACATTGTCGATGGCGATCAGATCGGCGAGCCGCGAGAAGGTCGCAGCGGACGGAGCAGGCATTTCAGTACCCCTACTGGTGAGTAGTTCTTGGAGTTACACACAACTTACCCCGTCGGTGGTACCGATCACAGTGCCGAATCAGACAGAGTCAACCAATACTGCCTCTTTCGGACGTTTTGCGATCAACAACGACATGACTGCGGCGATCGCGCAGAGCGCGCCGGCCACCAAGAAGGCAGCGTCGTACGAGCCGATCTGATCACGAACGAGACCGGCCAAGAAGGCCACCAGACCCGCACCGATCTGGTGCGATGCCAGCACCCAACCGAACACGATGGGGGCGTCGGCGCCGAAGTGTTGACGGCACAGCGCGACGGTCGGCGGAACCGTCGCCACCCAGTCGAGCCCGTAGAAGATGACAAACGCGATCATCGGCGGATTCACGGTGTTGGCGAGCAGCAGCGGCAGGAAGAGCAGCGAGATTCCGCGGAACAGGTAATAGATGCCGAGAAGTTTTCGCGAGTCCATCCGGTCGGTGAACCAACCCGAAGCAATGGTGCCGACCATGTCGAGGATTCCGATCAACGCCAACAGGGACGCGGCAGTCGTGATCGGCATTCCGTGGTCGTGCGACGCCGGGACGAAGTGCGTGCCGATCAGGCCGTTGGTGCTCGCGCCGCAGATCGCGAAGGTACCGGCGAGAAGCCAGAACACCTTGGTCTTCGACGCCATCACCAGCACCGAGATCGCCCGGCCTCCGGCACCGCCGCGCTGGTAGACAGGCTTGGCTGCTGGGGCGTAATCGGCGGGCGCTCCGTAAGGCGTCGTACCCACGTCTGACGGATAGTTACGCAGGAACAGCAGAACGAACGGCACAACGGCCAGTGCAGCAAACGAAACTGTGAAGGCGACGCTCTTCCAGTCGTACGTTTCCGCGATCTTCGCCAGGACCGGAAGGAACACCAGCTGACCGGCAGCACCACCGGCCGTCAGGATGCCGGTCACGAGACCACGCTTCTCGACGAACCAGCGATCGACGACGGTGGCGACAAACGCCAGCGCCATCGAACCGGTACCGAGACCGACGAAGACACCCCACAGCAGAATGAGCTGCCAACTCGAGGTCATGAAGATGGTGAGACCACTGCCGAGCGAGATGAGCGCCAACGCCGAGGTGACGACCGCCCGGATACCGAACCTCTCCATCAAGGCAGCAGCGAACGGCGAGGTCAACCCGTACAGAATCAGGTTGACCGAGACGGCCGCCGAGATGCTGGCGCGCGACCACCCGAAATCTTCGTGCAGCGGATCGATCAGCACCGATGGGGCAGCGCGGAAGCTCGCCGCACCGACCAACGCCAGGAATGCCACGATCGCGACGGACCAGGCGCGGTGAAAGCGCGGCGGGCTCACCTGCTGTTGGCCTGATTCGGGGAGAGCGGTCTCAGAAGTCACAGAGAGAATTCTGCAGTTCGGATTCGATCGAGAACAGTGGCCAGATTGCCAATATATGAAAGAATCAAGCCATGTCTGGTCCGCATCGCGTCGTCGTACTGGCTCTGAATGGAGTCATCCCCTTCGAACTCGGCATCCCGGCGCGCATCTTCGGACGTGCCCTCGACGTCGAGGATCGGCCGCTGTACGAGATCCTGACGTGCACCGTCGACGGCAATCCCGTGCAGACCGACGCAGACTTCAGCATCTCGGTCGACCACGGGAGCGAGTTGCTCGCCACCGCCGACACCGTCGTCATCCCCGCGTCGTACGAGTTGGGTCCGGCCTACGAAGACGGCTACCTCTCCCCCGAGTTGGCCGCAGCTTTCCAACACATCCGGCCGGGCACTCGGCTGGTCTCGATCTGCACCGGGTCGTACATCCTCGCCGCGGCGGGTCTGCTCGACGGACTCCGCGCCACGACGCACTGGCGCAACACCGACCATTTCCAGCGTGTCTATCCCAAGGTGAACGTGGATCCGGACGTGCTGTTCGTCGACGAAGGCCACATCCTGACCTCGGCCGGGGTGGCGTCGGGAGTCGACCTCTGCCTGCATATCGTCAGGCGTGACCACGGCATGGAAGTGGCGAACACCGTCGCGAGGCGTTGCGTCGTACCGCCGTGGCGCGACGGTGGCCAAGCTCAGTACATCCGACGCCCCCTGGCCGACAAGCCTTCGGAATCGACTGCCGACGCTCGGCACTGGGCCCTCGAACATCTCGACGACCCGATCACCCTGGCGGACCTGGCGACGCGCGCCAACATGAGCGTCCGCACGTTCAGCCGTCGATTCCGCGACGAAGTCGGAACCACACCGAACCGCTGGTTGACCAGCAGACGCGTCGATCGGGCGCGGGAACTACTGGAGGAATCCGATCTGTCGATCGATGCGATTGCTGCTCGAACCGGCTTCGGGACTGCGACATCCATGCGTCAACACATGAACGAGGCCCTCGGCGTTTCACCGAGCGCCTACCGACGCACGTTCAAGGCACCGGTGTAAGCGGCAGTACCAGGCACTATCCTGGATGCCATGGCCGAACAGACTCGCCCGAACTTTCCTCAGTACTGCGGATACCTCCTGGGGAAGACGCTCCCCGACCGGTATCAGGACTGGGTACGGAACGATCTCGTCGGCCCGGGCGCCCAGGCCCGCTACATCATCCGCTTCACCGTGCCGGCGACGCTGATCCTTCTGCTGTTCCTCTTGATCCCGGGACCGATCTGGATTCCCTTGGCCATGATGGCCTTGTTGCTCATCCCGCTCGCGTACTTCGTCGTGGCGCTCGGGACGATCTACCGCCGTCACCGCCTGCTGAGCCACGGACTCGATCCCGAACTGCTCGACGAGAAGGCCCAGCGCCGTGCCGATCGCACTCGCGAGGACTACGAGAAGCGGCACGGTCGCTGAGCACCCCTCAGCGGAACATCGTCACTGCGGCCTTGGCGAGGACCTTCGGATCCTTCTCGTAGTGATGCATCTTGGTGAGCTTGTCTTCTGGAATCCCCAGGAACTTGTAGACGGCTACCTGAGCGCAGCGCACCGAGTACTGCTCGGTGAACACCATGTCGAACGGCAGCTCCGCGAACTGACTGATGAACGCCAGGTTCTTGGAGTGCTTCGGCACCACCAGCGGCCGGTCGCCGACGGCGCGCCGATTGAACAGCGCACTGGCGTAAGGCATATGGCTGGGAATCGAATTCACGACGCTGTCCATAATCTCTTGTCGACGCGCGGCGAGCGCACCGCTCTCGTCGAGCGCCTCGAGGTGTCCGAGCGTCTCTTCCAGCATTTCCCGCCCGGTCATCTCGATGAACGGCTTCTTCACGTAGTCGCCGTCCTTGCGCGGGAACAGACAGTAACCCCAGAAGACTCCTTCGTTCTCCTTCTGCGCGTGGTAGTGCGGCTGATGGTGGACCACGATCGAGAGAAGCACGTTCGAGTCCACGAATGTGTTGAGCGCATTTCCGGGGAGCTGCTTGGTGATTCGGGAAATCTCGTTGATGAGCTCGTGTGACGAAGTGGTGACGGTGAAGCTGGTCCACTCACTCTGCGCCCGGTCCCCGAAGAACTTGTCGGGATTCCCGAGATCGTAGAAATGCTCGGTGGCCTGCTTCCACAGCAGCGCACTCGGTGCGTATCTCATGTCTTCGACGATCGGGGTATCCAGATCGCCGATCGAAGAACTGTCGGTGATGCTGCCGTTGGTGTCGAAGACGAAATCGCCCTCCGCCACGTCGATTCGGCCCTTCTCACCGGTGCGGACGTTTTCGTAATCGAGTCCCGTCACGATGATCTCGTCTCGTAGCGGGGTGTCCTTGAACACGAACTCCGTGATCTTCAGTTCGTTGACGAACTTCACGCCCTTGCCTTCGAGGAAGGCCCGCATCGGCAAGATGATGCTCTCGTACTGGTTGTACGGGGATCTGGTGACACCGGCAAGAGTTTGAATGCGACTGAACTCGAGAATCATTCGGTTCATGTACCGGCGCAGCTCCATCGCCGAACTCACCCGCTTGAAAGCAAATGTGGTCTCCCACATGTACCAGAAGTTGGTGGTGAAGAAGTGCGGAGTGTCCTCGAACCACTGCTCGATACTGATGTCGTCGAGTTTTGCCTCGTCCGACTCCGGCATCGTCATCAGCTTCGTCAACAAGTACCGATCCTTGTTGTCGAATTGCATGTGCTTGTAGTCGTTTTCACCCTTGTTGCGAATGCCGTCGCGATCGATCAATCGTGCGACGTCGTGCGTTGGATGCGCGTGGTCGAAATCGAGAATGTCATCCGTCACCGATTTTCCCGGGTTGTCCAGCGACGGAACCACACTCAGCACGTCCCAGAGGTTCTCATAGGTCTCCTCGTTGAGCATGCGACCGCCACGATTGATGAAGCCCGCGTCGTTGCCCAGCTCGCGATGACCGTACTGGTGCTGGAAGGTAGCGGCAGATTCGCCGTCGTTCGCTCCATGCATGTCCAGCCCCATGATGGTGATGTCCTCACCGCTCCACTCACCGTCTCGAATCAAATAGACGGCAGCCGAGAGGTTTCCGATGCCGGCACCGATCATGTAGGCCTTGTGAGACAGCTTGGAAGACATTGGGTTTCGTTCCTTACTCGAGTCGCGGTACGGATACCTTCCAAGCATGGACCCCTTTGCCCGCTGGCGCATCACCCGAACCGGATGACGTCCGTCACGATCGCTGAAGGCGCACCAGATCCAGTGCAAAACGCGCGTAGTCGCGTGCAATTTCCTCGGGCGTTTGTGGTCCGCTCGGCCGATACCATTGCGCGACAGAGACACACATCACGACTATTGCACGCGCGGCCTGTCGCGGCCGATCCGTCCCGAACACACCGGCAGCGATTCCGTCGTCGACCTGCTTCGTCATCAACCATTGCTGGTAGTTGCGTGATTCCGTGATGCGCAATCTGTTCTCGGCTGTGAGACTGCGCATTTCGCTGGCACCGAGAAATCCTTGATCACGCCGATAGATATGGAACAAGGTCACACATTCGACGAGGAAAGCCAGCCTTTCGGAGGGACTTTCGCCCTCGTCGATTGCCGCCAACGATCTCGTGTTGAGTTCATCCATGGTGAGGTCGAGAATTTCGGCCAACATCTGTTGCTTGCTGGAATAGTGGTGATACAGACCCGGAACACTCATCTGCGCACGTTTGGCGATCTCACGCATCGCAGCGCCGTGATATCCGGTCTTCACCATCTCCGCGAGCGCTGCAGCCAACACCGGATCGAACGAACTCGGACCGAACCTTCGCCACTCGTTCGGGCGAAAATGTGCGTCCGGGTCGGCGTCGTCGCCTCCCCATCGCGGCTGTTCCGGCGGACGCACTATCGCAGCCGGGAGCAGAGCGTCGAAACGCACTCCGAGAATCCCGCCGATTGCCGCCAACCGGTCGACGCTGACTCTGGTCTTTCCGGTCTCGACAGCGCTGAGGGTAGCCGGGCTGACATCGAGACGCCTGGCCAATTCACGCAGCGAGAGCCCGCTGTGACGCCGCGCTTGCCGGATCGACGCTCCGATCAGGACGGCATTCTCGAATTCGGTCACAGCGTTCAGTATTCCCGAACATTGGATTTCCAACAATGCGATGACCACGGCAATCGGTGAACCTGTTGACTACTGATTATCGGCCTGAACATGATGTGGATCACAAAGACCCAGGTCCGCCCGAGCGATCGTTCGGTGTCGGTAGCGAGAGGATCGAATCACCATGACCGAGGCGCCATATCTTGGAGAACTCCTGCGCGACGCACCCAGCAACTGGGGCAAGTGGGGAGAGTCCGACGAGGTCGGTTCACTGAACTACCTCGACGCCGGACAGGTGCTTCGTGGCGTCGGAACCATCAAGCAGGGTTCCGTGTTCACACTCCAACGTCTAATCGGCGATCCCAAGGGTGATCCGGTCTGGCCGGGCCGGAGCCCCGCCGAGCGCACACAGATCTTCGACGAGAGCAGCTGGGACGGCGACGACGCACCCAACTTCCCCGGCGGCCTGCATTACGCGGACGACAAGATCGACGCGTTCCTGCAGGGCTCGACGCAGTACGACGCACTCGGCCATGTCTGGTACGACGGCGCCCTGTGGAACGGATACTCCGCTGACACGACAGTCGGCGGCCTCGAGAAGGCCAGCGTCGAACCGATTGCCGACCGTGGCGTCGTCGGACGCGCAGTACTTCTCGACGTGGCAAAGTTCCGCGGCAAGGAAAACCTCGACAAGGCCGAAACATTCACGCACCATGATCTTTTGGCCTGTGCCGAAGCGCAGGGCGTCACCATCGAGAAGCGTGACATCCTCGTCATCCGCACCAACTTCCTCAAGCTGTTCTTCGACCAGGGCGAAGCCTTCTACGAGGGCTTCTGCGAGCCCGGCCTGATCTACAGCCCCGAACTCGTCCAGTGGTTCCAGGACATGGAGATCCCCAACCTTGTCACTGACACCATTGCCAACGAGGTCACCACCGACCCCGAAAACGGTGTGGCACTGGTTCTCCACAACGCATTGATGCGCAACCTCGGAGTGGTGTTCACCGAGATCTGCGATCTGGAGAAGTTGGCCGCGGACTGCGCGGCCGACGGCCAGTACACGTTCCTGTACGTCGCCGCACCACTCAAGGTTGCCAAGGCCAGCGGCTCTCCCGTGAATCCGGTTGCCATCAAATGACATACGAAGATCGCCCTTGGTTGGCGTTGTACCGCAACGACGTTCCCCCCGACATCGACGTCGAGCACCCCACGATGCTCGAAATGTTGGCAGCGGCGGTCCGCTCTGATCCGGACGCCACGGCTGTGAAGTACTTCGACGGTCAACTCAGTTACGCCGAAGTGGATCAGCAGAGTGACGCCCTGGCCCGAGCACTCCGAGCCGGTGGACTGGTGAAGGGTGACCGCGTCGCTCTGTTCCTTCAGAACGTTCCGCAGTTCGTGCTTGCGCTCGCCGGAATCTGGAAAGCCGGCGGCGTCGCAGTCTCGATCAATCCCATGAGCCGTGAACGAGAACTGGGATACCAACTCGAAGATTCCGGAGCAGCGGTTCTGATCGCTCTCGAGGGGCTCTACGAGTCCGTCGGCCGCAATGTCGTCTCCGACTCGCCGGTCAGGCGAGTTATCACCACCTCGGAACTCGAGTACCAAAGTCGCAACGATCCGAGGATTTTCGACGGAATCGTCAAGAAGGATCTCGGTACCGACGATCTCGCGACGCTGATCGACGAACATCGTCTCGGCGATCCGATCACCACTGACGCTGCACCGGAAGACATTGCGGTACTGACCTATACGTCGGGAACCACCGGTCCGCCGAAGGGAGCGATGACCTCTCACGCGAACATGACCTTCAACGCCCAGGTGTACCGGGACTGGTTGGGGCTCACCCCGAAGGACACGGTTCTCGGAGTTGCACCGCTCTTCCACATCACGGGGTTGATCGGTCACATCGCGGTGTCCGTCCTGGCGAGAATGCCGCTGGTGCTTGCCTATCGCTTCCAGCCCGAGGTGATGCTCGACGCGATTCGTGAGCACCAACCGACATTCACAGTCGGCGCCATCACTGCTTTTACGGCACTGCTCAACACTCCGGGTTGCGCGCCGGAAGACTTCTCCTCCATGCGGTTGCTGTATTCCGGCGGCGCACCCATCTCGCCGACTGCCGCCGAGGCCGTCCGCGCCATGACCGGTGCTGCGCTGCACAACATCTACGGGCTGACCGAGACCACGTCGCCGACCCATGCCGTTCCCGTTGGTGCGGATACGCCGGTCGACCCCACATCCGGAGCACTGTCTGTCGGCGTTCCCGTACCCAACACCGTGGTCCGCATCGAAGACGAGGGCGGTGCGGTCCTGCCGATCGGAGAGATCGGCGAACTGGTCGTCCGAGGTCCACAGGTGGTGCGCGGTTACTGGAACAAGCCGGAGGAGAGTGCGTCGGCCATTCGCGACGGGTGGTTCCACACCGGCGACGTGGGGTTCATGGACGAAGCCGGCTGGTTCTACGTCGTCGACCGTAAGAAGGACATGATCATCGCGTCCGGCTACAAGGTGTGGCCACGCGAGGTCGAGGACGTTCTTGCCGAGCACCCCGCAGTCCGTGAGGCGGCAGTCGTCGGGATCGCCGACGAATACCGCGGTGAGACGGTGAAGGCGTTTGTCAGCCTCGTCGCGGGGGCGTCGGTCACCCCGGAAGATCTGATCGATCACTGCAAGCAGCGGATGGCGGCGTACAAGTACCCACGCTCCGTGGTGCTGGTGGAGGAACTGCCCAAGACCGTCACGGGCAAGATCTTGCGACGGGAGCTGCGCACGACCTCCTGATCACAGGGCAGCGGGCGGACTTCACGGTCCGCCTGCTGTCTGATCGCGCACAGTTTTAGGTCGACCACGCAATCGGGGTAATGGAACAGTAATATGTGCTGAGTACCCACGGACAAACGGGAGACTTCAGTGAGCAAGTTCGGACGTAAGAAGCAGCCCACGCCCAAGAGTTACCAGTGGCTGGCCATGACCCTCATCGCGTTGTCGCTCTCCGTGTCGATCGGGATTGCCGCCAAACCCTCCTGAGCTCCGCGAATCCGAAACTTGTAACCCCGCGTCCATCTGCACATGGGCAAATAGGAGCAATTCGGACGCTCAGCTGTTCTAACTTTCCTTCCGTCGTGTCACCTCGGCACCGACGGAGAGGATCAACTCACCATGCGAAGCTCACGCTTCGGCGTGCTGGCCGCTGCCGGCGCTGTCGGACTAGTGCTTGTCACCAGCAGCGTCCAGTCCATCGCCACGGCGTCACCGTTCGGTTCGCTCGACGCCGGTTCGAGTTCCGGTTCGACAGAGATACCGACCGTCAGCGACGGCGGTTTCACGTCCAAGACGCCCTACACTCCCGGCCAGCGCATCGCCGACTATCAGGCGCCGCCGACGGGATACTCCCCGGTGTACACGGAAAGTGTTGCGCGCCATGGTTCCAGAGCACTGTCGAGCCTGAAGTACGACGACCTGAGCCTGCAGCTGTGGGAAATCGCCGAAGCCGAGAACGCTTTGACTCCCGTCGGCAAGGAATTCGGCCCGGCCCTTCGTGATCTCATGGCCGCCAACAAGAAGCTGGGGTACGGCAACCTCAGCGGACTCGGGATCACCGAACACAGACAGCTCGGCGCGCGGGTCACTGAACGCCTCCCCCAACTGTTCGACGCCATCGCAGCGCAACAGGGCACCATCACCTTGACCTCGTCGGGTGTGGACCGTGCCGTGGACAGCGCCGAGAACTTCGCGCAAGGGCTGACCGGTGCGTTTCCAGCCGTCGCCGGCGATGTTGCGCCGGTGACCACGGATGCCGACCTTCTCTACTTCCACGACTCGGATGCAAACTCCGACTACAAGGACTACGAAGAGTCCGATCCTCGACTGAAAGCCGTCGACGACCAGATCGCCGATCTTCTCCGCACCCGCGAGGTCTCGCGGCACATAATGCTCAGGCTCTACTCGGAGGACTTCGTCAACCGCCTGAGCGCGGGCGAGTTCTCACTCGTCGACCGCGGCAAGGGTTCCAGCACGATCGACAACGAAGTCGACGCCGCGTACATGCTGTACAACACGTACATCATCACTCCGGGCATGGCCGAAGAAGGCAAGTGGAATTTCGAGCGCTTCATCGAACCTGCTGACGCGCAGTGGCTCGCATACACGAACGATGCCGAGGACTTCTACGCCAAGGGCCCGGGCTTCACCGGTGAGGACGTCACCTACCGGATGGCAACCGTCCTGCGCGACGAGTTCCTGCGCGGCCTGCAGAAACACACCGGCGACGACGCCGTCCCGGGAGCGGATTTCCGGTTTGCACACGCAGAAACGATCATCCCCTTCGCGGCACTCTTGAAACTGCCGGGAAGCACCATCTCGCAGGCGGAGGGCGACCTCTACACCTATGCGAACAACCCCTGGCGCGGATCGCAGGTCAGCCCGATGGCTGCCAACGTGCAGTGGGACGTGTACGCCGGACCGGAGGGTAAGCGTCTGGTCCGAATGCTCTACAACGAGCGCGAGACAGCCTTTGCTGCCCCGTGCGCTCCGGTGAGCGCCGGAAGTTTCTTCTACACGCCGGACGAACTGGCCCGCTGCCTGCCGGAGATTTCACCGGCACCCTGAGATCCGGCAACTCGGGATCCAGCCAGCGGTCGACGAGGGCGCGCCCATACCTGGTGCAATGCCAGCATGCGCGCCTTCTCGTCGTCTTCCATCAACAAGGCGTCGCAGATCCTCACGATGACCGGAGCCGAAACACCAACGGACGTACCCTGTTCCAGCCGCTGATAGTGATTGAAACTGATGTCGGCAATCTGCGCGACATCGCGCCGACTGAGGCCGTGCATTCGGCGAGCACCCTCGCAGCGCATGCCGACCTTTTCGGGCGCAAGACTGTTTCGTTTTTCGACGAGCATCTGGCTCATCAACTGACGCGCGCTCGACCCGTTCACGTCGCCACCTTTTCCATCCCTGAAATATGCTTTCACCTAACATGTTTCAGAATATGGGATGGGACGGACCCGGCGGTATCTCCGAGATGACAGATAATCACGCGATACCGCCAACCCTGTGCCCGTCCAGGCCGCGACGATGAGGCTCAGGATCAGGCTATGAACCTGCCGATCGTCGGATTCGACTGGCAGATGGGACTACTGCCCCAGTTGATCGAACCGAACGCCGTCGCAACGACATTGCCGACGCCGGTGTTCACCGTCGCGGACAGGTACGGATAAGTACCGACCAGGTCGACGATTCCGGACTTGCCCGTGTCGGTGTTGACCCACGCAACAGTCACCTGACCCGCCGCCGGGATGGGTGCAGCGGCCGGGAACGAATCGAAGCGAATGTCACCCTTGGCGATGGGCGGATTGGATTCTGGCCCGGACTGGCCGGTGAGCCCGGTCAACGAGGCCAGCGACCCCTGATTCGGACACCCGATAGTGACGGCGGCGCCGCCGAAAGGGTGGGGCGGATCAGCCGAGGCGACTCCGGCGAACATGACGCTCGCGGCAATCGGTAGTCCGATGGCCGCAAAAACCCCGGCCGTGCGTGTGACGCTCATAGCTGCTCCTCGGGTCGACAACACTTTCCGGATACCCCTGGTACAACGCCCGAAACGAAGGAAAGACGACTATTCACACCCCCTAGACAACGCGTGTTGTCAGAACTACAGTCGGTGGTGCAGCTCACACCTACCTCTGCCGCGCGCAGACCAGTCCCAGGGAGTGTTCAGATGAAGCGCTACGACCTCCGCAGTCGCACGGATCAACTCGATCCCGAAACCGATTACGAAGAGATGTCGCGCATTCTCGCGGCGCAAGAGTTTCCCTGGGACATCAATCAGGCGCTCAGCTTCGCACTGTTTCGTACGTACGCTGTCCCCTCGATCGGCAAGCTCCTCTTCTCCACAGGCGAGTTCACCGACAAGGTTCAGAAGCGCTACGACGACACCAGCCTGATCCTCGACGCCATCCTCGAGCACGGCCTCAGCAGCACCGAAGGCCGCAAGAGCGTGCGTCGAATGAATCAGATGCACGGCTCGTACGACATCTCCAACGACGACATGCTCTATGTCCTGGCCACCTTCGTCGTCACGCCGGTCAGATGGCTCGACGAGTACGGCTGGCGGAAGATGACCGACAACGAGATCGTCGGGTCGACGAATTATTACCGCCACCTGGGTCGGTACATGAACATCAAAGACACTCCTGACACTTACGAGGGCTTCGTCAAACTTCTCGACGACTATGAGCGCGAACACTTTTCATTCGATCCCGGCGCCCGAGCCGTCGCTGATTCCACCCTCGACCTGATGTGCACCTTCCCGCCCAACAACCTGGCACCGAAGGCTCTGGTCAAGGGATTCGCCTTCGCTCTCATGGACGATCACCTACTCGACGCCTTCCACTACAGGCACCCGAGCACTGCGATGCGCGTCGTCTCACGCGGTGCGCTGAAGGTCCGCGCGCGCCTGCTGCGGTTCTTCCCCGTGCGTACGAAGCGGAAATTCGCCCGCGAACTGCCCAACATCCGCAGCTACCCGAGCGGTTACAAGGTCGAAGACCTCGGCACCTTCCCCACGGGATGCCCGGTCAAGCACCTGCAGGCAGACCAGCAGGCCCAAGCGTAAGCAGGTTCCCATCGTGGAGTGGTGGAACTCCTGGCACCCGGGCTGATTCGCGTTTCTCATGCCTAGATGAGGGAGGAGTCGCGACCAGTACGACGAAGGGTGATCAATTCATGGTTCGTCTCGGCGTCGTGTCGACGCCCCTCTTCTTCGAACTCCATCAGCGCATAGAACCTGCGGGCGCGATCGTTGAGGGTGTAGACCTCGAGTGTCACCTCGCCGTGCATGGTTGTGGCGTGTTCGACCAACGCCCGCCCGACGCCCAACCCTTGTGACGCCGGCGCGACGAACAGTCCCCCGATTTCGGAGCCGATCATTCCCAACAGTCCAACGACAGCGGAGTTGTGCTCAGCGACCCAATTGTCGGCCTGAATCAGATAGACCTCTCGCATCTTCTGCTCGCGTTCGCCCGTCCCCTCACCCGCAAGGAACGGGTGGGCTTCACGGGCAGCGCGCGACCACAAGTCGACGACCACATCCTCATCCGAGGATACGTAGCGGCGAATGATCAGATCCTGGTTCACAATCCGACCATACCCTCAGGCGTCAGCGCACTGACCGGGCCGAAAGTGTTCAATTTTCGGATCCACGCAGGACGACCCCGACGTAAATCAGTGGAACAATTCCATTCGTTGCCGCTCCGCAGTTACCGCGTTGTGCAAGGGTTGTCCGATGACTGACGGTGATCCGACAACTGAGCGTGGAGGTCCGGCATCCTGGTGGAAGGTGACAGCGATTGTCACCGCAGTGCTTGTCACTCTCACATGCGGCGTCATCGTGTGGTCCTTCATGCCGCCGGTTGTGTACTTTCCGTTCTTTGCGCTCGCAGCCTCAGTACTGCTCGGTTTGGGCGGAGTGTGGTTGATACTCAGCCTGATTGGCTGGATGAAGTACAAAACTCTGCGTTTGAGCACGATCGCGCCGGTGATCGTGCTCGTCACCGGTGCGCTCGTGACCTTGTCCGTCCCTTCGCATGTTGCGTTTGCATTGTCGAAAGATTCGCTCGAAGCAGTGGCCGCGGATTGCCAGAAGTCGTTGGAAAACCGAACAATTGGCGTCTACCGGGTCCTGCAGGTCTGGCCCGTCGGCAACGGGTGCCGCTTCCACATCGAGGGCGGTCTGATCGATTCGATCGGATTGGCGTACTTACCCGACGGCGCACCATATCTCGGCAAGCCCCGCCGCGACGGCGAGATCGGATACCAGGAGTTCGACGGCGACTGGTACTCGTTCGTTCAAGCGTTTTAGCGGCGCGCAACTAGTCGACGAGCTTGGCCTTCAGAAGCGCGATCGTGTCCGGAGTGAGTCCGAGACCTTCGGTGAGATAACCGTCGACGGTTCCGTAATCGCTGGCTATCTGCGCGAGTCCAGCTTCCAGGTACGAAGCGTCGACACCTAGGGCCGGTTCGAGATTGGTCGCTACCTGCGGGCTCAGGGCCTGAGAGATCTGCGCAAGGATCTTCTCGTTGGTCGCCTGAAGGTAGGTGTTGCTCAACAGATAGTCGTTCATGATCGTCTGGGCGGGGACACCGGCGATGGTCTGCAGCAACATCGCGGTCCAACCCGTGCGGTCCTTGCCTGAGGTGCAATGGAACAACTGCACCCCGTCACTCGCAGCGATGTCCGAGAGGACCTGCTTGAAGCCGGCACGGCGAACGGGATCGGTGACAAAACTGCGGTTGGTGTCGACCAAGAACTGCTTGGCCTCCTCCGGCGACTTGATCGTCGTCGCGAGCTGGGTGAGATCCTTGAACTCGATGGGGATGTTCGTGTACGTCACACCGTCCGGGAGTTTGTCCGCGCCACCGATGAACGGGTTGGAGATCTCGGTTGCGCCGCGCAGGTCATAGGCGTCGGCAAGTCCGAGGCCGGTGAGTGTCGTCTTGTCTGCGTCGGTGGTCGCGGTCAGCGCATTGGACCGGTAGATGACGCCGCGCTTGAGGTGTGAGCCGTCGACGGTGGCGTATCCCCTACCGTCGTTGCCGGCAACGTCGCGAAAGTTGGCCACGGAGGCCAAATTCGGTGTCGGCGCGAGGACAGGATCGAGCGAGCCGAGATCGACCGCTCCAAGCGAGCCTGTGTTGAGAGAGCCCAGGTCGAGCGGGATTGCCGTGGCGGGAGCAGCAAACATCAGACCACCTGTAACAACCAGTGCGGCGGCCTTCGCAGTGCGAGCGAACAACATTCGTGTGCGTGTGGACATGTGGCAGTGCCTTTCTCTGTAGTTTGGGATTTGTGGTGTGGTGATCTGGAGTTACGGAGCGACGTCACCGATGCCGGTAAATCCGTATCGCTGGTGAGGTCCGATGACTGCTACCTCGAACAGGCCTGTCCCGGTGCGGGTTACGCCGTCCTCGACGAGGGTGAACCGAGCCAAGTTGTCGACCGGGCACAGCATCTTCTTCCACGGTTCGATGTCCGAAACCTTCTCTCGCAGGCCCTGAACCACCAGTTCGCCCTGCCACATCCCGTGGCGCCAATCCTGCTCGAGTCCGTAGCCCGTGCCGACACCGATGTAGTTGGGCAGTATCGGTTCGCAGGTGATCTCCAGGATGTGGTCGGATTCGCCTGGTGCACCGGGGCGCCGGAAGTACAGAGTTCCGCTCTTCACCTCGCGAGTACCGGAAATGAACGTGAGCTGGTGGTCCGGTCGACCCAACCACTCCGGCTCGCGCGAGCGGTCCGCCCAGACGCGAGTCGCATCTTCGAGGATTCGGCGTCCCTGCTGATCTTCTTGAACGATCGTGACGATGGTGAAGTCGCCGAATTGCATGATCGAGTAAATCCAGAAGAAGTTCTGACTGCCGGCTATCGCCGGATCTGCCTTGCGTCCAGGCGGTTCCGCTTCGCCGACCGGTCGCACACCCCAGGACCGATCGCGATTACCCCGCCACGTCTCCGGGGTGACCGGGATGACGTCGCCGTCGACGGTCAGGGATCCGGACCATGTTCCGGTCTGCACGAATCGTTGCGTGTCGAAGGTGACTCGTTCGAGCTGGCGATGGAAATGTCTGGCCTCGAGATTGGCGGGGCCGTCGGACTCGAAGGTGAGGTCGAAGCTCAGGTCCGGCGCTTCGGGACTCGGGTCCAACACCACACGTAGGCGGTGCAGACCCTCGATGATTTCGATTCGCAGCGGGCCTACTGACAGGTCCATACGATCGTCACCCAAGGCTCGGGATGCCCGGAAGACAATATGGTCTTCGCCGCGCCGAAGAACCGCAAAGCCGTCGCATACACCAAGATTGGGGTACTGACCGAGACCGATGATGAGAAACAGCGGCTCGGTGTCGCCGTCGACGCCGGCATGGCAGTTGAAGTAGTAGCGGTCGTAGAAGTTTCGATCCGAGGTGCCCACGTGGCGGATGGTCTCGGCGATCTGATGTACCGGGTAGTCGTCGAGCGGGGACAGTGTCATCGTGCATCTCCTGTTGTGAGCGGGGATGTTGCGAGCGACTCCCAATAGGTGCCGTCGAGCATGGCTTCGAGTGTTTTGTGGTGCAGGATCATCTCGTCCGGGTTGTCGGGGAATTCGGCCTGACCGAAAGCCACTGCGCGGCTTTGGACTCGGAACATGATCACCGCGTGCCGCAGCGCGGCGTAAAGGATGTAGAAATCTAGATCCGCAACCTGGTGGCCGGAAAGCGAGCCGTAGGCCTCTGCCACGTCCTCGCGACGAAGGAAGTCCGGCATTCCGGGGAGTCCGGCCATGGCAGCGAGATCCTCGAAGAACCTGTGCTGGAAGATCATCCAGCCGAGGTCCAGCTCACGCGGCCCCAGTGTGGCCATCTCCCAATCGAGGACCGCCGCCGGCTCGAAGTCGCGGTAGATGACATTTCCGATCCGCGAGTCACCCCAGCAGAGCACTGCGGAACCGGCATCGACGGGAAAGTTCGCTTCGATCCAGTCGAAACCGCGCTCGATCAAAGGAGATCCTGGTCCGTCGGCTGTTGCCCACTCGTAATAGCGCCGCTGGTCCTCGAGGTGCGCGCGAAGTGCTTCTGCCCCAGTCGGTTCGGCACCATCGCGGCACAACTCGGGGAGTGCGAGGTGCGGATCGGCCATAGCGTGTAGCTCGGCGAGCACCCGGACCGATGACTGCTGGAGTCGAGAACAGTCGTCGGCCGAAGCTTCCGAGAGCCAGGATCCGAACGTGTACGGCATGACATCGGGCGGGATTTCGCCCTCACGCCGTTCCATCACGAAGAACTCGCCGCCGAGCGCGTCCGGGTTGCTCTCGGACCAGTACACCCGCGGGATCGGCACCGACGTGTGAGCGGCGACGGCGCTCATGACCCGAAACTGCTGGTCCAGGTTGTAAGACGGAAAGATCGGTACCGCACTGTCCCGCGGGGCGATACGGGCGACCAAGCGATGCTCGGCTCGAATCCCGTCCTCGATCCACGTCGCATCGAAAAGCACAGTTTCGTTGGACATGCCGTTCGCGGCCGGCACCTCGACCGAGGTCACGGAAGGTTTCGAACCTCGCCACAGCACGGTCGCGAGCCAGCCTTCGAGGCTGCGCCGCATCTCCGCCGGGTCGTTGCGGGATTCGCCGGGCCTGGCAAATTCGGCGTAGTCGGGATCTTCGCCGGAGGTTTCTGTTTCGGTTCGAAGGTTCATCACCACTCCTCGTGGTTCGGTGGCGCCGATGCGCACGTGCCGATTGTCGATACAATATGTATCGACTAAAGCCGTGACAGAATGTAACGGCCATCACAGCGATACCGCAAGGGATTTGCCCAAAATGTCCAAAGATTCCGAAACTCAGCACCGCCTGGGCCCGCAGCGAAACCCTGCAATCGACGACGCAGTACTGGACGCGACCAGGCAACTGTTGGAAGAAAAGGGGTACGCGGGCACGTCCATCGACGCCATAGCCACGCGTGCGGGAGTAGGACGTCCAGCCATCTACCGTCGGTGGCCGTCGAAGGCACACATCGTCAACGACGCGATCTATCCCGTACTCGACGTCGAACAGGGCGCGGACATCGACACCGAACTCGGCACCGAGGGCACGATCACGGATCAGATCCGCGCGCTGGTGCACGGCGCGGTTGCTCTGTTCGCAGCTCCCGCCACACGAGCCGCTGCTCCCGGATTGATGAGCGAAGTGCGAACAAACGCGGAATTACGCGACGTTCTCGTGGTGCGGCAACTGGCCGGAGTCCGCGTCGAGCTGAACCGTCGACTCGAGGCGGCGAGAGAGCGCGGCGACATCCGAAGCGGCGTCGACGCCGACGCTCTTCTCGACATCATGGCTGGCGCGGCCATCTTTGCGATGTCGGTTCGTGACGTCTCGGACCCGGGACCGTTTGCCGATTCTCTTGCCGACATAGTGCTGAACGGCATACTCCCCGACGACAACTAGGCCCGAGCCCCGCCGACTATCCTGTGGGGCATGACCGAGCCTGTAGCGACCGCTGACCTTGCCGACGAGATCGGACCCGACATCCGTAGCTGCGACACGCAGTTCACCCAGTTCGGTGGACGTGAAGTCTTTGCCGGCCCCATCACCACCATCAAGTGCTTCCAGGACAACCTGCTCGTGAAGCAGACCCTCAGCGAACCCGGCAACGGCGGAGTCCTCGTCGTCGACGGTGACGCGAGCATCCACACCGCGCTGGTCGGCGACATCATTGCCGGCCGCGGCGTCGACAACGGTTGGGCCGGTGTCATCGTCAACGGAGCCGTCCGCGACTCCGCGATCCTGCGCACCCTCGACATCGGCGTCAAGGCTTTGGGCACCAACCCGCGCAAGAGCACTCAAACCGGTTCGGGCGAGAAGAACGTGCCGATCGAAATCGGCGGAGTCACCTTCAACCCCGGCGAGATCGTTTACAGCGACCAGGACGGCGTCGTCGTTCGCGAAAGCTAGTCAGAAGTCGCGGGATCAGGCGGGGGCTTCCACTTTGGCGGCCATCCCGCCGATCTCGACGACATCGCCGTCACGAAGCTGGCGGCCCCGACGATCTTCGACCTCACCGTTGACCGAAACCATGCCGTCGGCGATCACTTCCTTCGCCTCCGCGCCCGATTCGATGAGGTTCGCGAGCTTGAGAAACTGACCGAGCCGAATCATTTCGTCGCGGATGGGTACTGCTGGAATGTTGTCGGTCATGTCAATCATCTTCCTCCTCCCACAAAACTGGACACGACAGACCACACTTAGCGTGAGGATCTGATCGACCGGTAGGAGAGGAAGCTCGATGGCACCATTGACCGAGGTATCGGACACCACTGCAGAGTTGGTGGAATCGCCACCCGAAAATCCGCGCCAGGCGCGTCGATTCCGCAAAGGGCGGTTCAGCCAGGTTCCCCATATCTCGGGACTGATCCTCGGAGTCTTCTCCGTACTGGTGTTCCTGTGGAGCATCTCGCCGGTACTGCGGCACATCCTCCGCGTCCCACGCGAATACATCGACAGCTACTACTTCGACGCACCGGATACGAGCCTGTCGTGGGCGCTCGTCGTCGCCCTGCTCGCCGCCGCCCTCGCGAGCCGCAAGCGCATCGCCTGGTGGCTGTTGACGATCTACCTGTCACTGATCACCCTCACCAACATCGCCTCCGCGATCGTCGACAAGAACCCGAACAACGCCGTGGCGGTTGTCGTTCTGCTTGTCGTGATCGGAATCCTCATCGCGGCGAGGCCCGAGTTCTACACACGCGTACGGCGCGGCGCCGGCTGGAAAGCACTCGGCGTGCTGATCGGCGGCATGGCTGTAGCGACCGTGATCGGTTGGGGCCTTGTCGAACTCTTCCCAGGTGACCTACCGCAGAACCAGCGATTCCTGTGGGCCCTGAACCGCGTCACCGCGGCGGCTTCGGTCGACAACGAGGTGTTCGACGGCCACCCGCGCGTCTTCGTCAACACGGTCCTCGGTCTGCTCGGCGCCATCGCGCTCCTCGCCGCCGTCATGACGCTCTTCCGCGCGCAACGCTCCAACAACGCGCTCACCGGAAACGACGAGTCCGCGATCCGCGGGTTGATCCAGAACTTCGGTGCCGACGACTCTCTCGCTTACTTCGCCACCCGCCGCGACAAGGCGGTCATCTTCGCGCCGAGCGGCAAGGCCGCGATCACGTACCGCGTCGAGATCGGCGTCTGCCTCGCCAGTGGTGATCCCATCGGTGATCCCGAAGCGTGGCCGCACGCCATCGAAGCGTGGCAGGGGCTCGCATCGCAGTACGGCTGGGCGACGGCCGTCATGGGCGCCAGCGAAACCGGGGCGACGGCATACAAGAAGGCGGGCCTGAGCGTCCTGCAGCTCGGCGACGAAGCGATCCTGCGCACCCGCGAGTTCAATCTCAACGGACGCGACATGCGCCCGGTGCGCCAGGCGGTCACCCGCGTCAGGCGTCACGGCGTCACCGTGCGGATGCGACGCCATCGCGACATCCCGCCAGAGGACATGGCGGCCGTCATCATCCGCGCCGACGACTGGCGCGACACCGACACCGAGCGCGGCTTCTCCATGGCGCTCGGCCGACTGGGCGATCACCTCGACGGCGATTGCCTCCTCGTCGAAGCCGTCATGGGTGAAGGCACCGAGGACGAAAGCGTCGTCGGCATGCTCTCGCTCGTGCCGTGGGGACCGAACGGTGTTTCGCTCGACCTGATGCGCCGTAAGCCGACGGCGCCCAACGGTGTCGTCGAATTGATGGTCTCGGAGTTGGCCACACGTTCGGACGAGATCGGCGTCGTGCGAGTTTCGCTCAACTTCGCCGTGTTCCGCTCGGTGTTCGAGGAAGGTTCGCGCATCGGCGCGGGCCCGATCCTCCGCATCTGGCGCTCGGTGCTCGTCTTCTTCTCCCGCTGGTGGCAGCTCGAAGCGCTGTACCGCTCGAACGTGAAATACCAGCCGGATTGGGCGCCGCGCTTCCTCTGCTTCGAGGACAACCGCGAACTGCCGCGCGTCGGATTCGCGTCGGCCATCGCCGAAGGCTTTGTGGTGCTGCCCAGTTTCGGGCGCAAGTCCAGCCAGGTCGTCAAGCACACCGGCACGCATGCGGCGGTGCCGGCAGCTCTGGTGACTTCCGAAGGACTGCATGCCGACGGCAGCCCGCCGGACTCGGCTCCGACGTTCACGACCAACGGTCCGCGTCGACCCGAGCAGGTCCGCGTGCGCATGAACAAGCTCGCGCAACTGGCCGACGAAGGGATCGCCGCCTACCCCGTCGCCTATCCACCGACGCACACGATCGCGGCCGCAGCGAAGTCACCGGAGGGCACCCGCGTGCGAATCGCGGGACGCCTCCTGCGGGTCCGCGACTACGGCGGAGTGGTGTTCACGGACGTGCGCGACTGGTCCGGCGACATCCAGGTTCTGGTCGACCAGGACAACGTCGGCCGCGAGAAGTTGGCGGAGTTCGCTGCCGAGTTCGATCTCGGTGACCTGATCGAAGTCAGCGGAACCATCGGGCGCAGCCGCAAGGGCGAGCTGTCGCTCATCGCCGTCGAGTGGCGTATGAACGGCAAGTGCCTGCACCCGCTGCCGGACAAGTGGAAGGGCCTCTCGGATCCCGAGACCCGCGTCCGCCAGCGGTACCTCGACATCGCCCTCAACCCGAAGGCCCGCGAACTGCTCGAGGCCCGAAGCGCCGTCGTGAAGTCGCTGCGCGATTCACTCGGTGGTCGCGGATACCTCGAAGTCGAGACCCCGATTCTGCAGCAGGTGCATGGCGGCGCGAATGCCGCTCCGTTCCTGACACACATCAACGCGTACAACCTCGACCTCTATCTCCGCATCGCACCCGAGCTGTACCTGAAGCGGTTGTGCGTCGCCGGTATGGAGAAGGTGTTCGAGATCGGCCGCGTGTTCCGCAACGAGGGCGTCGACTTCAAACACAATCCCGAGTTCACGATCCTCGAGGCATACGAAGCCCACAGCGACTACGAGGGCATGATGCGGATGTGCCGCGAGCTGATCCAGGCGGCGGCCGTCGCAGCATTCGGTCGCGAGATCATCATGCGTCCCGGCCCGGACGGCGAACTGGTCGAGGTCGACATCTCCGGTGAGTGGCCGGTGAAGACGATGCACGGCGCCGTCGCCGAAAAACTTGGTGTCGACGTCTCCCCCGAGACAAGTCTCGAAGACCTGCAGAAGTTGTGCGACGCCAACGAGATCCCGTACCAGTCCAGCTGGGATACCGGCGCCATCGCGCAGGAAATGTACGAGCATCTGGTCGAGGACTACACGGAGTTCCCGACGTTCTACACCAACTTCCCCACCTCGATGTCGCCGCTCACCCGGCCGCACCGCAGCATCCCCGGCGTCGCCGAGAAGTGGGACCTGGTGGCGTGGGGCGTCGAACTCGGAACCGCATACAGCGAGCTGACCGACCCTGTGGATCAGCGCAACCGGCTCACCGAGCAGTCGATGCTCGCGGCCGGCGGCGACCCGGAAGCGATGGAATTGGACGAAGACTTCCTCCAAGCCCTCGAACACGCGATGCCGCCGACGGGTGGTCTCGGGATGGGCGTCGACCGAATCGTCATGCTGATCACGGGTGGCAGCATCCGCGAGACGCTGGCCTTCCCCCTCGCGAAACCGCGTCAGTAGTCCGGATTCTCGCGTGCCGGAATTGTTCCACGTGAAACCACCGGGCGAGATATTGCAGGTCGGCGAGAGCCGACTGCATGTTCTTGCCGAGGGCGACGGCCCCGTCGTCGTCTTGTGCGGCGGGCTGGCGGGCAATTGGTTCGACTGGGATGACTGCGCGCGTCATCTTCAGTCGGACCACACCGTCGTCCGCTTCGATCGCCCGGGCTTCGGGCTCAGCGAGCCTACTTCCGAAGTTCCGACCGTCCGCGGCGAAGCTCAGCGGATCCGCGACGTCCTCGACACACTGGGACTGACTGGTCCGGCCGTGGTGGTCGGCCACTCCATCGCCGGTTTCTACGTCGAAGGTTTCGCGCGCCTGTTCCCCGATCGGGCGGCGGGGATGCTCCTCCTCGATTCCAGTGCCGAGAAGGAGCCGAAACGTCTTTTCCCCCGCGACCTGCTGCTGATCGCCTCCCGAGCCGCCGCCGCTTCGTTCAGCACCACCGGGCTCCAACGACTCCTCGGCACGACGACGCGCAAGATCCTCAACCAGTCCGTGCCGCCGAGCGGGTCGTCCGAAGCCACTCTCGAATGGGTCCGGAAGGTCTACCGCGAGCCTCACTATCTGGAAGCGGCGATGATCGAATACGTCGCGTACACCGATATGGCGCTGGAGCTCACCGCTTTACGACGCTCGAGCAAGCATCCACTGCCCGACATCGACCTCAGCGTCGTCGCCGCACACACTGGCCACACCACTCCCTGGTCCATCGCCTGGATGGCAAAGCAGCAGAAACTCGCCACCTACCTCGGTGGGAGTTTTCACGTCCTGCGCCCGGCGCATCACCACGCCATGATCGATCAGCCCGAGGAGTTGGCGAACTTGATTCGGCGCCTCACGCAGCCGAACCGTCGGGGATGACACTTAAAGTTACAACTCGGACAGTAGCCGGATCATTGCTAGTCTCGGACAGCTTCTGCTTTCTACGACAGGCTGACCATGGACCGTTCGACACGTCGGGTGCGCTCGTGCCTGATTTTCGTGGCGATCCTCGTTGTCGCCCTGGCGGGCATCGCCGCCCGTCCGCCCGGTTTTCTGTCGACCTTCTGGCCCGCCAACGCAATCCTTCTGGGCATTCTCCTCCGTAACCCGCGCTCGTTTGCGCCGATCGGACTCGCTGTCGGCGGCGCCGCGCTGCTGACGGCGGATCTTGCGACCGGAAGCCCCGTGCAGAGGGCCTTCGAACTGAATGCGATCAATCTGGTCGGCGTCACGACAGGATTGATCGCCGCGAACTTGCTCGGCTGCTTTCCGCGGCGAATCTCCGAGACGAAGTACACGGCCAGAATCTTCCTCATCTCGGTTCTGGCGTCGTTCACGGCCGGGTCCGCCAGCGCACTACGCACTCAACTCCACGAAGGAAGCGGTGCGGCAACGGAATTGGTGGGGTGGTTCTTCGCCGACCTGTGTACGTATCTGATCGTGCTGCCGATCGTTCTGTCGGCACCGAGGCTCGAACACATTCGAAGAACCTGCGGGCCGTCCGTGCGGCAGAGTCTGCGCTTGAGGCGGCTCGCACAGATCCTGGCACCTCTGGCCGCTCTCCTGGCCTGTCTGCCACTCGCCCTGGAGGTCCAGGGAGCCCTTGCGCTGCTGCTGCCGATGCCGGCGCTCCTGTGGTGCGCAATGCGTGTCTCACTGTTCAGCACTTCGCTCCTGGCAGCCGGATGGAGCGCGTGGGCACTGGTCATGGCGGGTAAGGGACGTCTGGCACTGGCAGATCCGGTGCACCTACTCAGTGAGGGGGTGACCACCCGGATCTCCGTCATCTTGATGGCACTCTCCCCCATCGCCGTAGCCGTCGCCACTGGCGCACAGCGGCGCGCTGAGCGAGAACTCCAACGCATCGCCGAATGCGACGCCCTCACCGGAACGCTGAGTCGCCACGCGTTCTGGACCCAATCGCAGGAACTCCTCGACGCCCAGCACGCGGCGCAACGACCGATCGCCGTCATGATGCTCGATCTCGACCACTTCAAATCGATCAACGACAACCTCGGCCACCTCACCGGCGATTCGGTCCTCGAACAGTTCGGAAACACCCTCCTCGCCGCTACCGAAGGGCTGGGACTCTCCGGCCGACTGGGTGGTGAGGAATTTGCCGTCGCCGCCGCCGACTGCACCTTCGAGGAAGCCATCCAGCTCGCGGAGCGCATCAGAGAGGCGCAAGAGGCCCACGCGCGATCCATTCGCGGTTTCGCGGGAACGGTCAGTATCGGCGTCGCCTGGGCCGATCGCGCGATGCCGGGCATGGAGACTCTGCTCGATATCGCCGACAACGCGATGTACCAGGCAAAACGCGACGGCCGAAACCTCGTGGTGGCGTTCGATCTCTACATGGCAAGGTGACGTAGGTGCAACTACTCCTGATCCGACACGCGCTCCCCGAACTGGCCGAGGTCACCGAAGGCCGCGCAGATCCCTCGCTGACCGACGAAGGTCGTGCCCAGGCACTACGGCTGCCCGCAGCACTGGCGCCGTACCGGATCACCGGGCTCTTCAGCAGCCCGCAGAAGCGCGCACTCGAGACCGCAGCCCCTGTAGCGCAGATATTGGGCCTTCCGGTCACCCAGCGCGAGGGTCTGGCGGAATACGACTACGAGCAGCCGCACTACATCCCGATGCACGAGGTCCTGGAGCGGGCGCCGGAAACCTATGCGCGCATCAAAGCCGGCTGGCTCCCCGAGTCGGTGGACGGCGACGCCTTTCGTGCGCGAGTCCTCGGTGCGATCGACGAGATAGTCGCGGCAACGGACAACGACGCCACCGTGGCGATCTTCTGCCACGGCGGCGTCGTCAACATCGTTCTGCAGGAACTGCTCGGACTGGAGCGCCCGTTGACCTTCCCGATCGAGTACGTGTCCGTCACGCGCATTCTCGTGTCGCGAAACGGAAGCCGCAGGGTCGGGTCGATCAACGAAACCGGTCACGTACGCAACATGCTTCGCGTGTAGTCACACGTTGTGGCACGCCACCTGATGGCCGCCCTCGACGAGACGCAGCTCGGGAACTTCCTCGGCGCAGAGATCAGTAGCCAGCGGGCACCGCGTGCGGAAGCGGCAGCCACTGGGCGGATTGAGCGGCGAGGGCAGTTCGATGACCTTCTGCTCGACGTTCTGCGCCGCAGTGACGGTGGCGTCGGGATCGGGAATCGACGCCAGCAGTAGCTGCGTGTACGGGTGCAGCGCGCGGTTCTGCATGTCTTCTGCGGGAACGATTTCGCAGACGCGACCCAAGTACATGATCATCACGCGGTCACTGATGTTCTTCACGACGGCCATGTTGTGCGCGATGAACAGCAAAGACAGCCCGTGACGCTTCTTCGCGTCCTCGAGCAGGTTCAGAATCTGCGCCTGCACGGACACGTCGAGGCTCGAGACCGGCTCGTCACAGATCAGGACCTTGGGGTCGAGCATCAATGCGCGGGCGATGCACACGCGCTGGCACTGACCACCCGAGAGTTCGCGTGGGGTTCGATCCCACACCATGTCCGGGTCCAGCCCGACCTCGGCAAGAACCTCGCGCGCCCGAGCTTCGATGGCAGCCTTGTCTTTTCCACCCCAGATCGACGGACCCTCGGTGATGAGAGCCTTGACCTTGCGACGGGGATTCAGGGAGGAGATGGGATCCTGAAAGATCATCTGCAACTGAGTGCGGCTGCGACGCAATTCTTCCGCGCCCAGTGCCGTCATTTCCGTCTCTCCGAGGCGGATCGAGCCCGACGTCGGTGAGGGCAACTGCATGATCGCCCGGCCCGCCGTGGACTTGCCACAGCCGGATTCACCGACCACGCCCAAGGTTTCGCCCGGCGCGACGGTGAAGCTGATTCCGGACACGGCGTGAACCGTCTGCCCCTTGCCGACGTTGAATTCGACAACCAAGTCCTCGACCGTCAAGGCCGCGTCCACAGTCTCGGACTGCCTGGTATCGGTTGCTGCAGTCATCAGACCATCTCCTTCACCGCGAGCGTCAGGCCCGCTGCGGTAGTGCCGGCCTTCTCGTTGGCGACCAATGCCGTTGTGCCTTCAGGGGTGTCGACCGGGTAGTGGCACGCGAACGTGTGGCTTTCGGTTGTGTTGTCCCCCGGTCCGCCGGGAGCCAGGGCCGGGTCGCCGGTCAGGCAGTCGTCCTGGGCGTAACGGCAGCGAGCCGCGAAGCGGCAACCGGTGATCGGCTTCGTCATGTCCGGGAGTCCACCCGGAATTGTCTGCAGCACTGTGTGCGTCGGCGATTCGAGTCGCGGAATCGCGGCCATCAGCGCTTCGGTGTACGGATGACGCGGACGAGTGAACAACTCTTCGGTCGCCGACGTTTCCACGACGGAACCGGCGTACATGACGGCGACGCGATCCGATCGTCCCGAGACCACACCGAGGTCGTGGCTGATCAGGATGACGGCCATGTTGAGCTTGTCGTTGAGCGAGGCGAGCAGGTCGAGGATCTGCTTCTGCACGGTCACGTCGAGAGCTGTGGTCGGCTCGTCCGCGATCAGCAGTTTCGGCTCGCAGGCCAGGGCCATCGCGATGACCACACGCTGACGCATACCGCCCGAAAGTTCGTGGGGGTACTGATCGAGCCGACGCTTGGGCTCGGGGATACCCACCATCGACAGGAGTTCCGCAGCGCGATCGCGGGCCGCGTCCTTCTTCAGACCCAGGTGGAACTTCAAGGATTCGGTGATGTGGGTACCGATGCGCTTGAACGGATTGAGCGAGGTCATCGGATCCTGGAAGACCATGGCGATCTCGGGTCCCCAGAAGTGCTTCATCTCCGACTTCTTCATCGTCGACATGTCGCGGCCGGCAAACGTCACCGTCCCGCTGATGTCGAGAGCCGGACCCTTCTGGAGCAGTCCCATGATGGTGCGCCCGAGAACCGACTTGCCGGAACCGGATTCACCCACGATGCCGAGAGTCTCGCCGGCGGAGACGTGGATCGAGACACCGTCGACTGCTCGCAACTGGCCACGGGGAGTGGCGAATACGGTTCTGATGTTGTCCGCCTGCAGCAGCGGAACGCCGTTCTGAGCTGAAGTGGTCACAGCTTACTCCGATACTTCTCGCCGATGAGGTTGAAGGAGAACACCGTCAGGAAGAGGAAGACGCCTGGTACCAGGACGATGAACGGATGCTTCTCCACGATCCCGCCCTGACCTTCCGCAATCATGTTGCCCCAGGTCGGATCAGGTTGTGCGATACCGAGTCCGAGGAAGCTCAGTGAGGCTTCCGCGACGATCAGGCCGGAAACGGCCACCAGTCCGAGCGCGGCGACGGGAACGAGGACGTTGGGAACCAACTCGCGCCAGATGACGCGCCATTTGGTGGCGCCCATGGCTCTCGCGGCAAGCACGAACTCGCGTTGGGCGACGACGATGGTGTTTGCCCTGGCGATTCGAACCATGCTGGGAATGCAGAGAATCGACAGTGCGAGGGTGATGTTGCGCAGGTTCGACGTGAGCACCGCGGCCAGTGCGATGAGCAGCACCAGAGAAGGAATGGCCAGCAGCGAGTTGGTCAGGATTCCGACCACGGCGTCGACCTTGCCACGGAAATAGCCGGCCATGACGCCGATGGTGCCACCGATGATCATGCCGATCAGCACGGCGCAGATGGCGACAGTCAAGGAGGCGCGAGCACCGAACAGGGCGCGGGCGAGGAGGTCGAGACCGAAGTTGTTGGTACCCAACGGATGATCGGAGAGCAGGCTCGGCGAGGCGAAGCCCGGCTCGGCCAAGGTCTTGACCGTGTCCTTGTACTCACCGAGTGGCAGCAGCGGCGCGAAGATCGCGGCCAGGATCAGCGCGCCCAGCCAGATGCACGCCAACCAGTACGAGAGATCGAACTGACTGCCCCACTTGGACGTACCGAGTTTGCCGAGACCCTTGAAGAGGAAAACCAGGGCAACGAGCGCGAGCACGATGCGGACGGTCATCATGATCGCTGAACCGAAGAGTGCGGTGCCGAGCAGCGCAACGCCGACCACTGTGAGAATCGATCCGATCAGGACCAGATTCTTGGGCTGTTCCAGCGTCTCGACGGGACCGGGAGCCAGCAGGACTGTCTGCTGCCGGTATGTCATCACCTCGGACGGGGCCGGCGACGGAGCCGCTCCGTCTGGCGTCACTTCAGACATGGACACGACGACTCCTCGGGTCAAGATAGGTGTACAGAACATCGATCGCACTGTTGACGAGGACGTAGATGACCGCGATCACGACCACCGCGCCCAGCAGCATCGGCGAATCACCCTGCTGCGCTGCGCGGACGATGAGCGTGCCCATTCCGGGCAGCGAGAACAGCGTCTCGACGATCACGGTGCTGCCGATCATGCCGCCGAGAGCCAGACCCATCATCGTGATGAGCGAGAACGACGACGGGCGGAGCGCGTCACTGAAAAGCACTCGCAGCGTGGGCATTCCCTTGGCCTTCGACGCGAGGATGTAATCCTCACGGAGCGTCGTCACCAGGTCGGATCGGAGAACGCGAGTGAACATCGCCATCTCGAGGAGGCTGATGGTGATCGCGGGAAGTATTGCGTGTGAGAGGTTTCCGGAGAGGCTGTCGCCGATGCGCACCCACTGTGATCGCGGGAACCAGCCGAGCCAGTTGACGGTGACCATGATCAGCAACAGACCGGCGAGGAAGCTCGGGACGGAAAGAACACCGAATGTCGCGGCGCTGATGACGCGGTCGATGACGCCGCCTTCGTGGTGCGCCGACCAGAGTGCGAGCGGAACTGCGACGACGAGTGCGATGACCAGACCCATCACTGCCAACTGAACGCTGACGGGGAGAGCGGAACTGATCGCGGTGAGGACGTCCTGCTGCGGGGGAACGAGCGAGTTGCCGAGGTCGCCCTGGAGAGCGCTGGTCAGCCAGTCCCAATAGCGAACCAGGAGTGGATCGTTGAGTCCGAGCTGCTGCCGAACTTCCTCGTACTCGGCAGGCGTTCGGCCTTCACCGAGAACGGAGACAGCGGGATCGCCGGGGATCAGTGATGCCAGCACGAAGGTTCCGAAGCTGACGATCAGGATCACAATGACGAGCTGGCCCAATTTCTTACCTATTGCGCCGATGTTCATCGATTTCGTCTCCTTCGGACAGCGAGCTCGCAATACACAGCAGTTCCTCTGATTTCATTTCTTCGTTCGCAGCCGGCCCCGATCCGCTGCAATACGGGCGCGGGGCCGGCTGTGAACTTCAGGCTCTCTAGGACTTCCAAGCTCCGTCGAAGAGCACGATTCCGTCGAGGCTCTGCTCGAGTCCGTGAACGTTCTGGTTCCACACGTCGAGTGCGGCGACGTTGCCCCACACCTGCCACGGGACGGTCTCGTTGGCGCGTTCCTGGATCTGTGCCAGGACTGCCTTCTTGTCCTCGTCGGTGGTTGCGACGCCCAACTTGTCCAAGAGAGCATCCATTTCGGCGTCGGAGTAGCCGGTCGCGTTGTTACGGCCACCGGACTTGATGCCCGTGTACAGACGCTCGTAGGGATCGGCCTCGGCGAGGCTCAGTGCTGCGGTGCTCATGTCGTAGTCGTGATCGGCGTACATCCGCTTGACCAGATCACCTGCACCGGTGACGTATTCGATCTGAGCGTCGAAGCCGACTGCGTTGAGCATCGCCTGGATGGCCAGAGCCGTTGCCTGTGCGGACGGTTCCTGGATGGAGAGGAAGGTGATCTTTCCGTCGTAGCCGTCGGCCTTGGCCTGATCGAGCAGTTCCTTCGCCTTGGCGGGATCGACGCCGATCGGTGCGACGTCGTTGTGCCAGCGCGAGGTGTCCTGGAAGATCTCCTGGCCGGGCAGTCCCTTGCCGTTGTTGACGCGGGTGTTGAGCGTCTCCGGATCGACGGCCAGCGCCATCGCCTGGCGGACACGGACATCCGAGCCCGGGCGGCCCGGGGCCATGTTCACGTTGGCGATGTAACCGAGCGACGGGATGTCGACGAAGCCGGGGTAACCCGACTCGATCAGATCCAGGATCGGGGTGAGCGTACGCATGTACGCGGCGTCGATGCCGCCCGTCTTGAGTGCTTCGGCGGTGGGCTGAGCTCCGACGATGCTGATCAGCTTGAGCTTGTCGATGTTCGGTGCGCCGTCGTAGTAGTCGGGGCGAGCAGCCAACAGCAGTTCCTCGTTGGGAGCGAACTTCTCGAGGGTGAAGGCGCCGGCGCCGATCGGGGTGAACTGGTCACCCTGCTGGGCGCTCGGGGCGACGATCATGCCGGGTCCGGTGGCGAGCATCGACTGGATGCCTGTCCACGGATCAACGAGGTTGAAGACCACGGTCGTCGCGTCGGGGGTGTCGATCGAGGCAACCTTGGAAGCCCACAGGCTCGACTGAGGTCCCTTGTTGGTGACGTAGCGGTTGATGCTGTCGGCGACGGCCTTCGAGTCGAGAGCTGTACCATCGCTGAACTTCACACTGTCGCGGAGCTTCAGCGTCCAGGTCTTGCTGTCCGAACTCGCTTCGAGCGACTGAGCGAGCTTGGGCTCGAACTTCTGCCCGATGGGGTCGTAACGCATGAGCACGTCGTAGATGGCGCTGAGCTCGCTGCCACCGGTGGCGCCGGCAACCTGAGCCTTCGCGGGATCGAGAGTCGTGACCGCCGAGTAACCGCTGAACGTCAGCGTGCCGCCCTTGGTGGGAGTGCCGGGATCAGCCTGCTCGTTGACCATGCCGATCTTCAGCGAGGAACCGGAATCAGCGGATTCGCCGCCGCCATTGCTCGAGCCGTTGTCGGCGCACGACGCCAGGAACATACTTGCGGTGATCGCCAGCGCAGCCGCAGCCAATCTGCGACTTCCGCGGCGGGAACTACGACTCATTCGAATGCCTCCAAGGCGGGGTAAGACCGTGACGTGATGTTGAACACGAAACAGTCTGTGATGGGAGGCACAGAAAATTGGATCGAGTCTCGCTCAGTGGAATCGGTTAAGTTGCAGGCCTCAACAGTCAGGTAAACCGACCCTGGCCAGCGGTTACCTTCGTGGACAGCAGACCAGCCGGTCTAGTCCCGGTCGAGCGTCGCTTCCTCGAGATCGAGCTCGCGAAGCACCTTCCGGAGGACCTCGTCGTCGATCCGGCCGGCATCGCGTTCGGCGATGAAGACGCCTCGCTCGGCATCGATCATCTCGAGGCGCAGCGAGCGGAAGGCGTTCGACGGGCTCTCCCCCAGATCCTCGTCGCTGCGTCCCAGTCGCTCCCACGCCGAGTTCGCGCGGTGGGTGTTCCAGCTTCGCAAGATGTCCGCGGCACGATTGCGGACCTGAGGGACGTCGTCGGCGTCGGCTCCGACCAATTCGTCCAGCCGCGCCGCAGCGGCCCGTGCAGCCTTGTCCTGGGCTGCCGCCTCGGCGCGTGCGTCGGACTGCTCTTCGTCCCCCTGCACGCCGAGGACACGGATCACCCACGGCAACGTCAGGCCGTGCAGCAACAGCGTGCCGACCACGACGACAAACGTCAGGAAGAGGATCAGCGAACGGCCCGGGAAGTCCTCACCACTGTTGACCGTCAGCGGAATGGCGAAGGCAGCTGCCAGCGACACGACCCCTCGCATACCGGCCCACGACACGACGAACACCGCCCGCGCCGAAATCTCCGGCTCCCTCGCTCGAATACGCGGCGACAGCCAGCGCGGTACGTACGTGAACGGGAACACCCAGGCGATTCGGACCACCACGACGGTCACGAGAACGGCAACCGACGCCCAGACGACGATCGAAGTGCTGTACCCCTGCAATCCGTTGACGACGCTGGGCAATTGGAGACCGATCAACAGGAAGACGAACGACTCCAGGATCAGGTCGACGGCCCTCCACACTGCCGTGTCCTGCAAACGCGTCGCATAACTCGCACGGGTGGAGCGCTGGCCGAGGAACAATCCGGCTACGACGACCGCGATGACGCCCGACGCGTGGACCTCTTCCGCAGCCAGGTAGGTGAAGAACGGCACCACCAATCCGATTCCGCTCTCCATCACCGGATCCTGGAGCTTGCCGCGAACCTTCGAGATGACGAACCCCACCGCGAGGCCGATCACCGTTCCACCGACCGCCGCGACGAGGAAGGTCTCGAAGCCGCCGATCAGCGTCGCACCCGTACCGACGGCAGCCGCGAGAGCGACCTTGTACGCCGTCAGAGCGGTGGCGTCGTTGAGCAGGCTCTCCCCGCCCAGCAGGGTCATGATCCGGCGCGGCAGGCCGAGCTTGCGTCCGATTGCGCTCGCGGACACCGCGTCCGGCGGCGCCACGATGGCGCCGAGAACCAGAGCAGCCGCTATCGAGAACTCCGGCACGATCAGGTAGGCGACAAAGCCCACCGCAGCCGTCGTCGCCAGGGGAAGCCCCACCGCGAGAAATCCGATCGGACGCAGATTCGAGCGCAAAGCCAGGTATGAACTGTCCAGTGCTGCCGAGTACAGAAGTGGAGGCAACACGACGAACAGGACGAGGTCGGGATCGAGTTCCAATTCCGGAACACCCGGTATCTGACAGGCGATCAAACCGACCAGGACGAGGATCAGCGGCGAAGACAGCCCGAACCTTCGCGCGACCGCCGCCACCAGCAACGCCGCTACTACAACCCCCAGTAATATGCCGTTCACCCTGGCAGCATGCAGTATGGAAGGCGATGAAGAAAATCCTGAAGCGAGCAGCAGCCCGCACACAGCAGCCCGCACCCGCTCCCACCGGTTGCGAGGAACTAACCAATGCGCCCGAAACGGACCCGGCGGCGCTTACGCCCGGCGTCTGCCAGGAGTGCGCCGAGTTGGGCGAGGATAACTGGTCTCACCTGCGCATGTGCCTGTCCTGCGGCCACGTCGGATGCTGCGATTCCAGCCCTCATCAGCACGCCACCAACCACTACCGCGAAACCGGGCACCCGGTCATGCGCTCACACGAGCCCGGCGAATCCTGGCGCTGGTGCTACGTCCACGATCTGATGGACTGACCGCGCGCGACTGGCGGTGCACTGCGCATAGTGCCCACCTGTCACGGCGCACAGCCCTCGGTGTTGCGCACATTGCTCAATCCACCGGGTAGCTATTGCTCAATCTGTATGCCGATGATGGACTTTGACGCAGAATCTGCACAACAGATCGACAGGTGCGGCTGGACTTTGCCGCACCGAACGGTTCGGCCTCAGGAAGTCCTGCCAAACATCACAACCACATCGTCGGCCCCACGATCTGGGGTACAGGCGGTGCGGTGATCGATGTCCACTACTGAAGGCAGGACCGGCCGTGAACAGCCCCAACATCGACCAGAACGCTCCCGAGTCACTGGCGGAGATCGAGAAGCGCGTTCTGTGGTTGTCGACCGCGATGATCCATCACGCCAACCGTGTCCGTCCGAATCCCAGTGGGCTCAAGGTCGGCGGCCATCAGGCCTCGTGCGCGTCGATGGTCTCGATCATGACGTCCCTGTGGTTCGGCCAACTTCGTTCCGGCGACCGGGTTTCCGTCAAGCCGCATGCGGCGCCGGTGCTCCACGGCATCAACTATCTCCTCGGTGAACTCGACGAGTCCTACCTGACGACTCTGCGCGAATTCGGGGGCCTGCAGAGCTACCCGAGTCGATCGAAAGATCCTGATCCGGTGGATTATTCGACCGGTTCGGTGGGCATCGGCGCGACGGCTCCCATCTGGGGCGCCATCGCTCGCCGATACGTCGACGCCTCCCTCGGCGGCGCCGGAACCGGGCGTCAGTACTCCCTGGTCGGTGACGCCGAACTCGACGAGGGCGCGGTGTGGGAAGCAGTTCTCGATCATTCGGTTGCCGAACTGGGTGAGATCGTGTGGATAGTCGACCTCAACCGCCAATCACTCGACCGGGTGGTGCCGAACATCGCGGCAACCCGCCTGGAGCGCATGTTCTCGGGTGCCGGTTGGCAGGTCATCACCGTGAAGTTCGGTGCGCTGCTGGAATCACTGTTCACCCGGCCGGGCGGCACCGCGTTGCGCGAACGAATCCTGGACATGCCGAATCCGGAGTATCAGCGTCTGCTGCGATGCACGGCCGACGAGGTACGTCTGAGACTGCCCGGCGACGCGGCGGACGCCGACGCGATCACGGCGCTGATCGACGACCTCGACGACGCCACGGTGCTCGAGGCCATCCGCAATCTCGGTGGCCACGACCTCGACGCTCTGCGAGAGGCGTACGCACAGATCGACGACACCCGTCCCACCGTGATCATCGCGTACACGATCAAGGGTCGGGGTCTGCCGACGCAGGGTCATCCGCAGAACCACTCGTCGCTGCTCACCACCGAGCAGTTCGAGCACCTGGCGTCGGAACTCGGCATGGATCCGTCGAAGCCCTGGGAACGGTTCGAGACCGACAGCCCGTCCGGCCGCATCTGCGCCGAAACCGCTGGGCGCCTGACTCGCCCGAAGGTGGAGCATCTGGTGCCCCCGGCAGTTCCGAAAGACATCGGCCGTACGCCCTCCGGCACGTCCACCACTCAGGCAGCTCTGGGCCGGGTACTACTCGACCTGAGCCGCGAAGCGCCGGACGCCGCGAAACGTGTTGTCACACTGAGCCCGGACGTCAGTTCCACCACCAACCTCGCAGGCTGGCTGAACAAGGTCGGCGTGTGGTCCCCCGACGAGCGGCACAACTGGTTTGCCGACGACGCCGAAACGATCATGCACTGGCGTGAGAAGCCCACCGGTCAGCACATGGAACTCGGCATCGCCGAGACCAACCTGGTCGGGTTGATGGGCGAACTCGGTGCGACCTGGAGTCGTTGGGGCCAGCCACTCTTCCCTATCGGTGTGATGTACGACCCCTTCATCGAGCGGGCTCTCGAACCGTGGTCGTACGGCATCTACGCCGGTGGACAGTCGATCATGGTCGGCACTCCGTCGGGCGTCACCTTGGCCGCCGAAGGTGGTGCGCACCAGTCGATCAAGACCCCATCCATCGGACTGGAACAGCCGGGTTGCGTCAGTTTCGAACCGGCATTCGCCGTCGACGTCGAGTGGACGCTCCTCGACAGCATCGGACGCCTCGGTCGCCCGGACGGCAGCTCGTCGTATCTGCGCCTGTCGACCCGCCCGGTCGATCAGGCCCTGGCCGCGGTACCGACCGATCCGGCTGCGCGAGAACGCCGCCGACGTCAGGTGGTCGCCGGGGCATACACACTGCGGCACAACCCTGATCCGGCCGTCACCCTGGTCGGCATGGGTGCCACCGTCACCGAAACACTGGTCGCAGCCGAAAGACTGGGCGAGCAAGGTATTTCCGCCGACGTCGTGTGCGTGACCAGCCCCGGCTTGCTCTTCGAAGCGCTCCAATCGCGGCGCGGCCTCGCGGACGGCCCGTCGTGGATCCTGGATCAGGTCTTTCCGAGCAGCCGGTCCGCGCCGATGGTGACTGTTCTCGACGGACACCCGCACACCCTCGCGTTCCTGACGGGAATCAACAACGTTCCGGGCGCTGCGCTCGGAGTGAGCCGGTTCGGTCAGGTCGGTTCACTCGAGGACGTCTACCGATACCACGGCCTCGACTCCGACAGCATCGTCCGCGCTGCCCTCGATCTCACTTCTTGATCTATCCCGCTCTCTGATGCCGAGAAGCGTCCCCGCAGGGACGCTTCTCGGGTCCAGTCAGTTCTTCAGTTCTTCAGTTCTTCAGAAGCCTTCAGTTCTTCCAGGCCTTGTCGAAGAACATGATTCCGTCCAGGCTCTGCTGAATGCCGTGGACGTTCTGTCCCCACACACCGAGCCACGGGGTGTTGCCGTAAACCTGCCACGGCACAACCTCGTTGGCGCGCTCCTGGATCTTGGCGAGCACCTCGATCTTCGAGTCGGTCGACGTCGCGACACCCAATTGATCGAGCAGCGTATCCATCTCGGGGTCGGAGAAGCTCGTGGCGTTGTTCCGTCCACCCGACTTGAGATTGGAGTACAGACGCTCGAAAGGATCGGCTTCCGCGAGGCTGGCGGAACCTGTTGCCATGTCGAAGTCGCGGTCGGCGTACAAACGCTTGACGACGTCGGCAACCGAGTTGACGTACTCGATCTGGAAATCGAATCCGACGGCGTTGGCCATCGACTGCAGTGCGAGAGCCATCGCCTGCGCCGAATTCTCCTGCAGCGTCAGGTATGTGATCTTGCCGTCGTAACCGTCGGCCTTGGCCTCGTCGAGAAGCTGCTTCGCCTTGGCGGTGTCGACGCCGATCGGAGCGACGTCGTTATGCCAGCGGGAGGTGTCCTGGAAGATGACCTGTCCGGGCAGACCCTTGCCCTCGTTGAGTCGGTTGTCGAGTGCGACGGGATCGGTTGCGAGCGCCAATGCCTGACGGATGCGCACGTCGGCACCGGGACGACCGGGTGCCGTGTTGACCAGCGACAGGTACGACAGCGACGGAATGTCGACGAAGCCCGGGTAGCCGGAGTCGATCAGATCCAGCACGTTCGGTAGCGAACGCATGTATGCGACGTCCGTGCCGCCGCTCTTGAGCGATTCAGTGGTGGACTGCGAACCGACAATGCTGATCAACCGCAGCTTGTCCACGTTCGGGGCACCGTCGAAGTAGTCCTCCCGAGCGTCGAGGATCAATTCCTCGTTGGGAGCGAACTTCTCGAGGGTGAAGGCACCCGCGCCGATCGGGGTGAACTGATCACCTTGCTGGGCGCTCGGCGCGACGATCATGCCGGGGCCGGTGGAGAGCAGTGACTCGATACCGGTCCACGGGTCGACGAGATTGAAGACGACCGTCGACGGATCCGGAGTGTCTACCGACGCGACCTTCGACGCGTACAGACTCGACTGCGGTCCCTTGTTGGTGACGTAGCGATTGAGGCTCGCCGAGACGGCCGCCGAATCCACCGGCGTCCCGTCGCTGAACTTCACACCGTCACGCAGTTCGAGGGTCCACGTCTTGAAGTCGGAACTCGGCTCCATCGACTCTGCGAGCTTCGGAACGAATTCCTTGGATGCCGGGTCGTACCGCAGGAGCGTGTCGTAGATCGCGCCCAACTCCGAACCGGCGACCGAACCGGCGATCTGAGTCTTCGCCGGATCGAGATTGGTGACGGCGGAGTACCCGCTGAACGTGAGGGTGCCGCCCTTGACCGGATCGCCCTCGCCGGACTGCTCGTTGACCGGGCCGATGGACAATCCCGAACCGGAGTCCGGTGCGTCGCCGCTCCCACCCCCGTTCCCGCTGTCAGCGCACGACGAGACGAACAGGCCGGCGGAGACTGCCAGCGCGACGGCGGCAACCTTGCGGTGACCGCGCCGAGAACTGCGACTCATTCAAAACCTCCAGGTCAGAAACTGTGATGTGAAGCATTGTCGAGACAGTTTGTGACTTAAGGCACAGGTATTAGTCGCAGGTCCCGCTCAGTGGAATGGAGCGCGAAGATTGGTCAGTTTTCGAGCGACATTCGCAGGTCAGACCCTTAGCGAAGGTCAGGAATTCATTCTGATTCAGGCGCCTTTCAACGGATGAATCGCCGGAGCGCCGTCGAGAAGTGGTCCGGCGGCGGCCAGCGCGGCCTGCAGATGCGGGGACTGCATGTGAGCGTCCAACTCCTCCTGCCCGCGCCAAGTTTCGATCGTGACGAACGTGCCGGGCGCAGCCGCTGACTCGAACAACTCGTACGACACACAGCCGTCCTCGGACCGACTCGCCTCCGCGAGAGTTGTCAGAGCCGATCGGACGTCGTCCTCGGAACCGGACTTGGCCGGGATGGTTGCAACTACACGAAGCTCGCTCATCGGATACCTTTCGCAGAGGGGAAGTCAGCTAGAGACACACGCCACAAACGTACACACGAAAAGGGCAACCAATGGGGCTACTCAAGGACGTCACCGGCTGGCGACGCGGAACGAAGTTGCAGCGTCGACTGCGCGATCTCACCGGCACGCTGGTGGTGATCACCGGTGCGGGCAGCGGCATCGGGCGTGAAACGGCCCTCGCCTTCGCCGCCCAGGGAGCTATCGTCGTGGTCTCCGACATCAATCTCGAAAGCGCGCAGGACACTGCGGCACTTGTAAACATCCCTTCGCAAGCGGGCGGCGCCGAAGCAGTGTTCGGTGGCGGTGCCCACGCCTATCAGGTGGACGTGTCCGACGAACAGGCCGTGATTCGGTTCGCGGAGACGGTCGCGGCACATCACGGCGTACCGGACATCGTCGTCAACAACGCCGGAATCGGGTTCTCGGGAACGTTCGCCGACACCGAGCAGCGCCAGTTCGAGCGCGTCATGGACATCAACTTCTGGGGAGTTGTCTACGGCTGCCGGGCCTTTACCCCGATGATGATCGACCGGGGAACAGGTGGGCACGTCGTCAACCTGTCCTCGGCCGCCGCGTACACGCCACAGAAGGCGCTCACCGCGTATTCGACAAGCAAAGCAGCGGTATTCATGCTCTCGGATTGCCTACGGGCAGAACTGCTTCCACACGGCATCGGCGTCAGCACCATCTGCCCTGGCCTCGTTCACACGAACATCCTCAAAACCACCGAATTTGCCGGGACCACCGCCGAGGAACAACTCGAAAATCAAACCAAGGTCGACAACTTCTACCGCAAGCGGAACTTCACTCCTGATCGAGTGGCCAGTGCCATCGTGAAAGCAGTTCGCACGAACAAGGCCGTCGTGCCCGTGACCGTCGAAGCCAAGCTCGGACGCACGATCAGCCGGTTGTCTCCCGGGTCGATGCGCGTCGGAGCTCGGTTCGAGATCTAGGTCAGCTTCCGAAACTCAGGCTGCCCGTGAAACCCTGCTGCACATCGGCTTCCGAGCGGGGAAGAACCTCGTAGGTGCTGGCGTACTGGCCACTGAAACCGGTGACGGTGATCGGGCGTCCGACGGCGACGGCATCGAGGTCGATTCCGGTCTGTGTGTTGACGAAGATGACGGTGTTTCCCTCGGCGCCCGAGACCAGGATCTTGTGACCGTACGGCAGATCGTCGACGACGGGTCCGCTCACGATTCCGGACACCGTCACGAGACGACCTTCGCTACCCTCACCGATTGCATTGAGGGGCAGTCGCGCCGGGCTGATCTGGGAGGTCGTGCCGATTACCTCGACGGCAGTCGGGCGGACGACGAGCAGGCCTTCCTGATCCGCGAGGACTCCGGTGACCTGAACCTGATCGCCGAGAGCAATCCCGGAGTTGTTCGGATCGCTGATGTAGATGCCCGAATTTCCGCTCTGGAGACCAAAGCCCTTGTCGTAGAAGCTGGATTCGAAGACTCCCGACGGCGTAGTCGCGGTTCCCACGACGGTGACCGTCGTTCCGATGGCCTGCGCACGGGCTGCCGCGATGGAGTCCGCGGACACCTCACCGACGACTGCCGCCGGCTCCGCCGTTGCCGCAGTACCGACAAACATCGTGGCCGCGGCCGCAACTGCCAGTGCTGTCACACCCCGGCGCAGGACCGGACTCGCAAGAACGCTGTCTCGAAACATGTTTGAGGACTCCCCTGTGATTTCGTGGCCGCGCAGGTCCTCCTGATGGAGTCCGCCTTCACCCACCCTGAGGCACAGGTTATTACAGGTCGGACGCCGCAGCGGTGGTGACAGTCCGTCACCACCGCTGCTTCAAGGCATCCGAGTTTTCAGGAACCGGAGCTTCCGGACGAACCGCTCGAGCCACTGGAACCGCTGGATCCTGTTCCGCCACCGAGATCGTCGAGAGGATCGCTACCGGTGAGGCCGCCCGGGTACAGGTAGGCGTCGGAGATCGTGCTGAGCGAGGTTCCCGACGTGGCCGGTACCTTTGCTCGCCAGTTGACGATCGGGTTCAGCACTCCGAACGGTCCGCAACCACTGGCGGCGGGCAGCGCGAAGCCGGTGGCCTGGTTCCCGACCGGGCTCACCTTCAGTGCATTGTCCGGGAGCACCGTGTAGGTCGGTACCACCGACGGGTCAGGCGCGAGACGAAGATTCACCGGCGCAGCCGCGGAGCCCAGGTAGCAGTTGTCACCGAGGAACGCGTTGTTGATCTTCATCCGCACCGGGATGCTCAGATCCATGTCGGTGATGATTCCGTTGAGGGTCGGCGCAGCCGTTGCCTCCACTTCGGCGGTGACTGCGGCCAGGCCGAAGAGATTGCCGAACGGAAGATCGATTCCCAGGACTCCACCCGGAACGGTCAACGGCTTGGAGTAGACACCGTTGTGTCCGTCGTCGCGCGGGAGAAGAACGGTGGACTCACCTTCACCGGAGCCGGCCTCGGCGGCGATGATCATGTCGCCTTTTCCGATCGGGAGGTTGAAGCCGTTGTTGTCGAAGGTTCCGCTCTGAACCACAACCGACACACAGGATTCGGCAGTAGCCGGACACACTGCGGCACCGGGTATCGAATTGTCGACCGGATCCTGAGCCGAGGCCATCGGCGCCGCGAACGCGAGGACCGCACCTGCGGTACCTGCAATGACGGCCACGCGCGTGCCGAGACGTCTGTTGCCGTTCTTGTGAGATTTCTGCACTGATTTCTCCCTGCCGTTTATGTGATGGGGGACGAAACTCGCAGTCATTGCTTGTGTTTCGACCGCCGCCGACAAGGTCTTTGCGGTGTGCTCCTACTCACAAGTAACAACTGAACAGATGTATATCACAGGACTTCGACTTAAAAACAGGGCAAAAGGGAGTTTCCTTAAAACGGACAAAATAGGCGGTACGGTATGTAACACTCACGGGTGATGAACACGAACAGACTGGTCCTCTGCGTCGCGGCAGCGGGCCTACTCCTCAGCGGCTGCAGCAGCCAATCCGACAGCGACGCATCGGAATCCACTTCTGCGGCCACCAGCACGTCGGTTGCGGCGACGTCGAGTTCGACTGCCCCCAGTACGCTTCCCGAATTGCCGACCAGCCCACTCGCCGCACCTGCGGAAGCAGCGCCGAGCATCGTCGAATCGACTCCGCCGGCGGTGTCACTACCGGTAGCGCCTCCGGCGAACGCACCGATCGACGCACGCTCACCGGAAGAGATCGTCGCGAACGCGGGCGAGAAGGGACAGCGGTACATCGCCGCTCTGCGTCTGGCCGGGATCCCGCCCGCCGGAATGGATTCCGCCGAGATCCTCTACGCCGACGGCACCTGCAAGGCGCTCGCTGACGGTATGCCTCGGTCCGAAGTGCTGGCGGAGTTCAACTCCGTCGGCGAGGTGTACTCACAGATCACGCCGATGTCCTCGCAGCGCGTTGCCGAGATCTACGTCGACACGGCGGAGCAGACGTACTGCTGATCAGGCCTTGCCGGCCAACCAGCCGTGCAGCCAGGATGTAGCCGAATTGCCTGCGCCGTCAACGACGTAACGCGTGTAGTCGGTGTGGACCTGCGAGCCGTAGAAGTCGACCAACTGATCGATGCGCCGCGAGTTCGCGCCCGGATCGAGCTGGGCCATCAAAGCGGGGAGACCGCCTGCGGTGATCAGATCATTGACGATCACGGCGGCCTCGTCGCGCAGCGCGAGCGCACTGGCCGGAGTGGGATCGGACGCCTGAGCCATGAATCCGGCCAGACGCATCACGAAATCGTCCTTCGGCGTCGAGCAGTACAGGTCACCGACCGCGCACAGCGTCACCGTTTTGCCTGACAGCCAACCGAATCCACCGATGCGAGGGCCGCTGGCACCGTTACCGCCGACAGCGGGGCCGATCAGGACGTCGGACTCGGAACGACGGGGATCGGACAGCAAGCCGACGCCCTCGACGCGAGTCGGGGGGACCACGCCGATGCCGGTTCCGATCTCGGCGGCGAGATCGCCTGCCGCGTCGGCGCCCTGGCTGTATCCGACGATGGCGAAGCGAGTGTCACCGCACGAGGCGGCCATGGCGCCGATCATGCCGCGGGCATTGTCGACGGCCTGCTGCTTCGACTTGGCGTAGACGTTGGACTCCCACGGGAAGGCCGTCGCCGAGTAGGTGACGTAATCGGTGCGAACGGAGCCCGGAAGCCCGTTGGTCACCGGGGCGAGCATGCCGGCGCCGGGCCTGGTGCCCGAGGGCTCCCAGGTTCCCGGGATGGCCACGACGTACAGGCTGGGGCAGGGATCAGCCGACGCCACGGGAGCACTGACAACCGGTACCACTACTGCCGCAGCAAGTGCCGACAACACCGCAACGAGACGCCTCGCACGCATGAAACTCCCCTGTTTTACCTTCAGCAACCCATACACCACTATCGGTGCTCCGGAATCATGCTGTCTGGGCGTTGTGTCTGTCCGATGCACGATTGATGAAGGTTTGTTACAGATCGTGCGAATTGCTTGCAGAAACAAAGCCGCACCCCACCGAATGCGGTGGGGTGCGGCTTTGTGAGAGCCTCTAGCGCTGCGGAGCCGCTGTCGGGTGGATCGGTGACGGAAGGGCCGTGACACCCTCGAGGTAGGTGTCCACAGCGGCTGCTGCGGAACGTCCCTCGGCGATGGCCCAGACGATCAGGGACTGGCCGCGGCCCATGTCGCCGGCCACGAACACGCCGTCGACGTTGGTGTTCCACTTCGACGTGCGGGCGACGTTGCCACGCTCGTTCAAGTCGACACCGAGATCGGTGAGCAGACCCGGCTTCTCGGGACCGACGAAGCCCATGGCCAGGAGCACGAGATCGGCTTCGAGCTCGAAGTCCGAGCCCTCGACCTTCTCGAAGCGACCCGACTTCATCTCGACCTCGTGAGCCTTGAGTCCGGTGACCTTGCCGTTTTCACCGACGAAGTTCTCGGTGTTGACGGAGAACAGACGCTCGCCGCCCTCCTCGTGAGCCGAAGCCACGCGGAACATGAGCGGGTACGTCGGCCACGGAGTCTGCTCGGCGCGAGTCTCCGGCGGACGCGGCATGATCTCGAACTGGTGGACGCTGGCCGCACCCTGACGGTGCGAGGTGCCGAGGCAGTCCGCTCCGGTGTCGCCGCCGCCGATGATGACAACCTTCTTGCCCTCAGCGGTGATGGTGGGAGCGTCGAGGTCACCCAACTGCACGCGGTTGGCGATCGGCAGGAACTCCATCGCCTGGTGGATGCCGTCCAGTTCGCGGCCCGGGATCGGAAGATCGCGAGCTGCGGTGGCGCCGCCGGCCAGAACCACTGCGTCGAACTGCTCACGCAGCTCCTCCGCGGTGATGTCCACGCCGACATTGACGTTGGTCTTGAAGACGGTGCCTTCGGCTTCCATCTGCTCGAGACGGCGGTCGATGTGCCGCTTCTCCATCTTGAACTCGGGGATGCCGTAGCGCAGCAGGCCGCCGATGCGGTCTGCCCGCTCGAAGACCGTCACTGCGTGACCGGCGCGGGTCAGCTGCTGCGCTGCAGCCAGACCGGCCGGACCACTGCCGACAACCGCAACCTTCTTGTTGGTGGCGTGCGCGGCGCGAACCGGCTTGACCCACCCTTCGTCGAAGGCCTTGTCGATGATCTCGACCTCGACCTGCTTGATGGTGACCGGATCCTGGTTGATGCCCAGGACACAGGACGCCTCACAGGGTGCGGGGCACAGACGACCGGTGAACTCCGGGAAGTTGTTGGTCGCGTGCAGACGCTCGATGGCGTCGTGCCAGTGGTCCTTGTAGACCAGGTCGTTCCACTCGGGAATCAAGTTTCCGAGAGGGCAACCGTTGTGGCAGAAAGGAATTCCGCAGTCCATGCAACGGCTGGCCTGGGTCTTGAGGGTTTCCTTCGGGAACTCCTCGTAGACCTCTTTCCAGTCGAGCAGGCGCAACGGCACCGGCCGGCGAACCGGAAGTTCGCGCGACGTGTGCTTCAGGAAGCCGCTTGGATCACCCACGAGCTGCCTCCATAACTGCCTCGTCCACGTTCTTGCCATCCTTCTCTGCGGCCGCGATGGCCAAAAGAACCTTCTTGTAGTCGCGGGGCATCACCTTTGCGAAGTGACCCACCTGCTGCGACCAGTCAGCGAGGATGCGCGTGGCAACCTCGGAGCCGGTTTCGTCGCGATGACGTTCGATGGCGCCCTTCAACCAGGTGAAGTCGTCGCCCGAAAGATCCTCGAGGTCCACCAGTTCGGTGTTGAGGTTCTTCTCGAATGCCTTGTCGGGGTTGTAGATGTACGCGACGCCACCGGACATGCCGGCGCCGAAGTTACGTCCGGTGGCTCCGAGGATGACCACCTTTCCACCCGTCATGTACTCGCAACCATGATCGCCCACACCCTCGACGACGGCAGTGGCGCCGGAGTTACGGACTGCGAAGCGTTCGCCGACGACACCGCGAAGCAGAGCCTCGCCGCTGGTGGCGCCGAACAGGATGACGTTGCCACCGATGATGTTGTCCTCGGCGACAAAGCCTTCCGCTGCATCGAGCGGCGGGCGTACGACGATGCGTCCACCCGAGAGACCCTTGCCGACGAAGTCGTTGGCGTCGCCGTGCAGGCGCAGGGTCATACCGCTGGGCACGAAAGCACCGAAGCTGTTACCGGCGGAACCGGTGAACGTGATGTCGATGGTGCCCTCGGGCAAGCCCTCTCCACCGAACGCCTTGGTGACCTCGTGGCCGAGCATGGTGCCGACCGTGCGGTTGACGTTGGTGATCGCGGACTCGAAGGAGACCGCCTCACCCTTGTCGAGTGCGTTGCGGGCCGAGACGATCAACTGCTGATCGAGTGCCTTGTCGAGACCGTGATCCTGCGTGCCGGTGCAGTGGACGTCCTGGTCCATGAACGCGGACTCGACCTGGGTGAGGATCGGCGACAGATCGAGATTGCCTGCCTTGCTTCCCTTCCAGTGATCGAGAGCGCGCGTGGTGTCCAGCATGTCGACCTGGCCGACGGCTTCGAGCAGCGTGCGGAAGCCGAGTTCCGCGAGAAGCTCGCGAACCTCTTCGGCGATGAACATGAAGAAGTTCTCGACGAATTCCGGCTTGCCACTGAAACGCTGACGCAGCAACGGGTTCTGCGTCGCGACACCGACGGGGCAGGTGTCGAGGTGGCAGACGCGCATCATGATGCAGCCCGAGACCACCAGCGGTGCGGTGGCGAAACCGAACTCCTCGCCGCCGAGCAGGGCAGCGACGACGACGTCGCGACCCGTCTTGAGCTGGCCGTCGACCTGCACGACGATGCGGTCACGGAGACCGTTGAGCAGCAACGTCTGCTGGGTCTCGGCGAGGCCGAGTTCCCACGGTGCGCCCGCGTGCTTGACGGAGGTCAGCGGGGTGGCACCGGTGCCACCGTCGTGACCGGAGATCAGAACGACGTCGGCATGTGCCTTGGAGACACCGGCCGCGACGGTTCCGACGCCGACCTCGGAGACCAGCTTCACGTGGATGCGGGCCTGCGGGTTGGCGTTCTTCAGGTCGTGGATCAGCTGAGCGAGATCCTCGATCGAGTAGATGTCGTGGTGCGGCGGCGGCGAAATCAGCCCGACGCCAGGCGTGGAGTGCCGAACCTCGGCCACCCACGGGTACACCTTGTGAGCCGGAAGCTGGCCGCCCTCACCGGGCTTGGCTCCCTGCGCCATCTTGATCTGGATGTCGGTGCAGTTGCTCAGGTAGTGCGAGGTGACACCGAAGCGTCCCGACGCGACCTGCTTGATGGCACTGCGACGCAGATCGCCGTTCTCGTCCGGCGTGAAGCGCGACGGATGTTCGCCGCCCTCACCGGAATTGGAGCGGGCACCCAGACGGTTCATCGCGATGGCGAGAGTCTCGTGAGCCTCGGCGGAGATGGAGCCGTAGCTCATCGCACCCGTCGAGAAACGCTTGACGATCTCGCTGGCCGGCTCGACCTCGTCGATCGAGATCGACGGCCGCTTGCCGATGTTGAAGTCGAACAGACCACGCAGAGCGGCAAGGCGCTCCGACTGGTCGTTGACCATGGTCGTGTACTCCTTGAACACCTCGTACTGACCTGTGCGAGTTGCGTGCTGGAGCTTGAAGACCGTGTCCGGGTTGAACAGGTGGTACTCGCCTTCACGACGCCACTGGTACTCGCCGCCGACCTCGAGCTCGCGGTGAGCGCGCTCTTCGGGGCGATCGAGGTATGCGACGGCGTGACGTGCCTGGACGTCGGCTGCGATCTGGTCGAGGCCGATGCCACCGAGCTGCGACTGCAGACCGGTGAAGTACTCGTCCGTCAGCTCCTGCGAGAGGCCGATGACCTGGAACAGCTGAGCACCGGTGTACGACGCGAGCGTCGAGATGCCCATCTTGGACATCACCTTCAGGACACCCTTGCCGGCTGCCTTGATGTAGTTCGCGATGCCTTTCTCGAGGGTCAGACCCTCGAGCTCGCCGTTCTGCAGGAACTCGTCGATGGTCTCGAAAGCCATGTACGGGTTGACCGCTGCGGCACCGAAGCCGATGAGGAGCGCCATGTGGTGCACCTCGCGGGCGTCGCCGGCCTCGACGATGAGGCCGACCTTGGTGCGCGACTTCTCACGAACCAGATGGTGGTGCACGGCCGAGGTGAGGAGCAGCGACGGGATCGGTGCGTAGTCCTCGGTGGACTCACGGTCCGAGAGCACGACGATGCGTGCGCCGCCCTCGATTGCCTGCGAGACCTGGTACTTGATGCCCTCGAGCGCACGACGGATACCGTCGCCGCCTTCCTTGACGGGGTACAGGCCACGGATCACGACACTGCGGAAGCCCGGGAATTCGCCGTCGTCGTTGATGTGAACGAGCTTCGACAGATCGTCGTTGTGCAGGATCGGCTGCGGGAGCGCAATCTGCTTGCAGGAGTCCGCATTCGGGTGCAGCAGGTCGCCCTCGGGTCCGATGGTCGCGCCGAGGCTGGTGACGACCTCTTCACGGATCGCGTCGAGAGGCGGGTTGGTGACCTGAGCGAAGAGCTGCGAGAAGTAGTCGAACAGCATCCGCGGACGTGACGAGAGCACGGCGATCGGAGTGTCGGTACCCATCGAGCCCAGTGCCTCGGCACCGGAGAGAGCCATCGGCTTGACCAGCAGGTTGACCTCTTCGTTGGTGAAACCGAAGAGCTGCTGGCGCAGGACGACGCGCTCGTGCGACATGTACGTGTACGGACGGTCCGGCAGGTCGTCCATGTGGATCAGACCTTCGTCGATCCACTGCTGGTACGGGTGCTCGGCAGCGAGTTCGTTCTTCAGTTCCTCGTCGCTGATGACCCGGCCCTGCGCGGTGTCCACGAGGAACATGCGGCCGGGCTGGAGGCGGACCTTGCGGACAACCGTGGACGGATCGATCGGCAGGACGCCGACCTCCGACGCCATGACGACGAGGCCGTCTTCGGTGATCCACAGACGCGACGGACGCAGACCGTTGCGGTCCAGCACGGCGCCGATGACGGTGCCGTCGGTGAAGCACACCGACGCCGGTCCGTCCCAGGGCTCCATGAGAGCCGAGTGGTACTCGTAGAACGCCCGACGAGCGGGGTCCATGCTCTCGTGCTTCTCCCAGGCTTCGGGGATCATCATGAGAACTGCGTGCGGCAGGCTGCGACCGGCGAGGTGCAGCATCTCGAGCACCTCGTCGAAACGAGCGGTGTCGCTGGCGCCCTGGGTGCAGATCGGGAAGATCTTGTCCAGGTTCTCGCGGCCACCGAAGACGTCGCTGTCGATGAGGGACTCGCGAGCGCGCATCCAGTTCTCGTTGCCGGTGACGGTGTTGATCTCACCGTTGTGAGCGACCCGTCGGAACGGGTGCGCCAGCGGCCACGACGGGAACGTGTTGGTGGAGAAGCGCGAGTGGACCAAGCCCAGTGCGCTCTCGACACGATCGTCCTGCAGGTCGAGGTAGAAACCCTTGAGCTGCGGGGTGGTGAGCATGCCCTTGTAGACGAACGTCTGGCCGGACAGGCTGGGGAAGTACACGGTCTCGCTACCCGGGCCACCCTTGCCGGCGCCTTCGGAGCCGAGCTCGTGCTCGGTGCGCTTACGCACCACGTATGCACGACGCTCGAGATCCATGCCGGTGTACTTGTCACCCTCGGAACCGATGAAGATCTGACGGAACGTCGGCATCGCGTCGCGCGCCAGTGCGCCCAGCGAGGAGTCGTCTGTTCCGACCTCGCGCCAGCCGAGAACCTTCAGGCCCTCTTCGACGACGATCTTCTCGACTGCAGCAGCAGCCTCGTGTGCATCGGCGTCGCCCTGCGGGAGGAATGCGATACCGGTTGCATACGCGCCTTCGGCGGGCAGCGCGAAGTCCACGACAGCTCGGAAGAACTTGTCGGGAACCTGCAGCAGAATGCCCGCACCGTCACCCGTGTTGGGTTCGGATCCGGCAGCGCCGCGATGCTCGAGGTTGACCAGAGCGGTGATCGCCTTTTCGACGATGTCCCTGCTGCGGCGACCATGCATGTCGACAACAAATGCGACTCCACAGGAGTCGTGCTCATTGGACGGGTGATAGAGGCCCTGGGGGCCTGGAAGTTGCTTCATACCCAGCCTTCGTATGCCATAAAGATGCACCGACGACCAGCAGCGCTGATGGCCATCAACTTGCAATGCAAGTCCTTCAAAGCACCGACACGACGATGTGTTCGGTACCACCGAAGTAGCCGCCCTGCGCAGACGCGATGGTGTGCGTTCTGGCACCCGGCGACGTGAGTCTTCGGTCGGTTGAAACTTTTGTGAGTCAACCGTGTAACGAAAACGATAATTCAGAACCCCGGCACGGGCGCAACTAAGGTAGCCCTATAATTGCTCTGAACTGCGGCGATGCAGGGAGCCAGAAGGCCCCTCGACAGATTCCGGAGCTGCGTCTGTGCAGAGAAGTTCCGATTCACAGGATACCGAATCCGCAGGAAACAGGCGCGATGGGCGATGAATGCAACAACTGGCCGCAGCGATGAAAATCAGCTGCGGCCAGTGCGCCTCGAACTGTAACAAAAGTTGATCGATCAACCAAGGTCTAGGCCTGAATTGTTTGCTCGCAGAATGCCATCGCTGTAATTTCCGTAGGCTCAGGTCGCCATGACCGTCAACTCCGACGTCCCCGCAGCTAAAGTTCTTCGCGACGATGGCAACTACGTCGTGGTCCAACCAAGTCGAAGGAAACGCCGGATGAGCACGCTTTTCAAACCCGTCGGATGGAATGTTCAGAGCCTCGTCGATTCAGTCCACAGCGGTGTCATTCAGTTGCCAGATCTCCAACGGCCATTTGTATGGCCCAAGGCAAAGATCCGCGATCTGCTCGATTCGATGTACCGAGGCTATCCGGTCGGCGAGATCATGTTCTGGAACGTGTCGCAAGAGGACACATCCCGTGCCATATCAGGATCGACCGAGCGAAGTGGTTCACACCAGATCATCGATGGGCAACAGCGGCTGACCAGTCTGTATTCCGTTTTCAAGGGGCAACCGGTACGGAATGCAGAGTACAAGGAACAACGCATGCTCATAGCGTTCAACCCGTTCACCGAGAAGTTCGAGGTCACGAACACGGCTATTGAGAGATCCGCGGATTGGATACCGAACATCTCGGCATTTTTCGACAATCCGTTCAAGGTCAAACGTGCCTTCAAACGGAGGTACGAGGATGCGCGCGGGGAGATCGACGAGGAGTTGGAGGAGCTGATCGAAGATCGGCTGGGGCAGCTCGACAACCTTCGTTCCTACGAGTTCACCGTCGTCGAAATCCAGAGCCACGCAGACAAGAAGGTTGTCGCTGACATCTTTGTGCGAATCAACTCCGAGGGTGTCAGCCTGAAATCCTCAGATTTCATCTTGACCTGGCTGAGCGTTTTCTGGCCAAACGGGCGTGAACAGCTAGAGCAGTTCGCCCGCAATTCCCGCCTGACCCCGCAACGAGCCAGCGAGATCGCGGAGGCACCGGTTCGGTGGACACCGATCAACAACTACCTTGCCGTTGATGCCGGACAGCTTGTCCGCGTGCTCGTCGCTGTCGGCCAGAATCGCGCGAAGCTGGGTGATGCATACAACGCATTACAGGCGAAAGATCGGCACACCGGTTTCATTGACGGCGCGCGCCAGGAAATTGAACTAAACAAACTGCGAACCGCGCTTCCTCTGGTGATCAAAGAGATCCACTGGACAGAGTTCATACGATGCCTTGCGGTCGCCGGATTCAAGTCCCGCAAGATGATCACCTCTGACATGAATGTTCTGTCAAGTTACGCACTTTGGATATTAGGACGCACCAGATTCGGTGTGGATCTGACCGTCCTACGCAACCTGATGGCACGTTGGCTGTTCATGTCTCAGCTCTCGGGTCGCTACACCGGCAGTGCAGAGACACAGTTGCAGAAGGATCTGGATCGCTTGAGTGCGCTGGAGAGTACCGACAGCAGGCACTTCATCAATACACTGGAATCGGTCATCAACGCTGAGTTGTCAGAAGATTTCTGGACGTTGCGTATGCCCGACGCTCTGATTTCGTCGTCGGCCGCGCTCTCCCCCACCTACCAGACCTATCTCGCTTCTCTAAATATCTTGGATGCGGACATGTTCATGTTGAACAACAAGATCCAACAGTGGATGGATCCGGCCCTACCTGCGGAGAAAGGTTCGGAAGGACACCACCTCAATCCTCGAAAGTACCTCCAAAACTCCTTGGGCATAATGGATCTGAAGAAGATTAACCAGGTTGCAAACTTCGCGCCAACGGACTGGAGCACCAACATTGCGATCTCCGATCGTAGACCTGGCGAGTACTGGCCGGCGCTTGTCGAGGAGCGAGGCTTCGCAGGTAAATCTCTAAAAGACCAAATGTTTTGGCACGCTCTACCTGACAGGTGGGAGCACATGGAGTACGACGAGTTCCTGCGGAAACGTCGCACACTTATGGCTGAGGTAACGCGAGCAGGATACGAAAAATTGCTGGCAGGTCAATCTCCTTCGGCAATCTACGAGACGCCCACTGCTGCATCTCCTTTCGCAACTCCAGAAATTTCGGATCTGATCGATACCGGAATTTTGGCTGTCGGTGACGTTTTGAGTCCGATCGACGAATCGCTACGGATACGAGCCGAAATCACGGAAAGTTCAACCGCGTTGGTCGAGGGCCACGAATTCACGACGCTGGATTCAGCAGCGCACCATGCTGGTGCAGACAACATGTCTGGGCTTGATTTCTGGCAGCGCGAATCAGCAGATGGACTAACTCCCCTCAGTTCACTCGTCGAGAGACAAAAGCTGACAAGGTAGAGTCATGACAACAGCGGCAGTGGTGGGCAGTGGCCCCAACGGTCTCGCGGCGGCGATCGAACTCGCCCGCGCCGGAATCGACGTCCATGTCATCGAAGGTGCGGACAAGATCGGCGGCGGCACCCGCAGTAGCGAATACATAGTCGACGGACTCGTCCACGACGATTGCTCCGCCTTCCATCCCACCGCTTTGGCTTCTCCCTACTTCAAGGCCCTCGACCGCGAATTCGGGCTCGCGAAGCATGGCCTGACGTGGCTGTGGCCCGAGATCGATCTGGTCCATCCACTCGACGACGGCACCGCCGGGGTTCTGTGGCGCGACATCAGCCGGACCGCTGAAGGACTGGGTGTCGACGGTAAGCGCTGGCTCGACGTCTTCGGATACCTCTCCGAGAACTTCGATGAGTTGGTGCAGGACGTCTTCCAGCCGATCGTGCACGTTCCGAAGCACCCGCTGATGCTCGCCCGTTTCGGCACGGGCGCTCTGCTTCCCGCGACGGGTTTCGCTCGGATGTTCAAGACCCCACAAGCGCGGGCGCTGTTCGGTGGCGTCGCGGCGCACATGTTCGGGACGCTCACCCTTCCACTCTCCAGTGCTGTCGGCTCGATGCTCACTGCTGGAGCCCATGCTCACGGTTGGCCTGTGGCGCAAGGTGGTTCAGAATCAATTGCGGAGGCGCTCGCCTCGATCCTGCGTAGCCTCGGTGGCACCATCGAAACCGGGAACTGGGTCACCAACTACTCCCAGATCGCCGACTACGACATCGTGATGCTCGATATCGCACCAGACGTGGCCGGCCGTCTGCTCGACGGTCGGCAGCCCGACCGCATTGCCCGGGCCTACCGCAAATTCCGCTACGGCACCGCCGCGTACAAGGTCGACTACGCCGTGCGTGGTGATTCCGACGGGAGCGTCGTGCCGTGGACGAATCCGCATGCCCGCAAGGCCGGCACCCTGCATCTGTCCGGGACGATTTCGGAAACTGCTGCTGCCGAACGCCAGACCGTACGGGGTCAGATGCCGGACAAGCCCTTCATTCTGTTGGGCCAGCAGTTCTTGGCCGACCCCTCCCGATCTGTGGGAGACATCCACCCGGTATGGGCGTATGCGCATGTGCCGCACGGATATCCGGGTGACGCGACCGATGTGGTCACGCGTCAGATCGAGAGGTTCGCGCCGGGGTTCCGGGACCGGATCGTGGGCGTCCACGTGCGCAATGTGCCGCAGATGCAGGCGTACAACCCCAACTACGTGGGCGGCGACATCTCCGCGGGGGCGAACACTGCGCGGCAGATCATCGCGCGCCCCCGGTTCGGGCTCGACCCCTATGCCACCGGCGCCCCGGGCGTCTACCTCTGCTCGTCCGCAACTCCCCCGGGCGGCGGGGTCCACGGGATGGGTGGGTTCAATGCTGCGCGGGCGGCGATGAAGTCTAGGGGTTGAGCGTCCCCGATGGGGACGACATTTCGGACACACGTGAACCGGTCGTCACTGTTCAAGGAAACGGGGAACTTCTGTCGGACACGCCCGATACACAAATACGGGCCGTAATTCGAGCACGCCTGCGCTTCGGTCGCGCCTCTGAACAAGAGGTTGAACTGACCCTGTTGGCGCGTGGGCTGTGTCGGTTCAGATCGAGACCGGCGTAGCGACCGCCGGTGAGAAACTACTGGCATTGGCCCACATCGACGACGAATGGAAACTCGCGATGCCATCGACATCAAACTTTGTACGGGTCGAACTCCTGATCCCCGACGCGCTTCCCATGTTTCTCAGCCCGGTTCAACCCTGCCGTGTTGCCGCCGAGTAATGGCTTCATCGCGGTGCAGAGGGCTACGAGATTTCGCACCTTCACAATGATCGAATCGGATCATCGAAGTTAGAGTCGACCCTCCGTCGCCATGGCCACTCGAATATTCAGGTGGAGGATGACCGCCCACCAACCGTGCCTGTCCATCTCTGCACACCACCTCTGCGCGCGGACATGCGATCTGATCTGCAATCCACGGGGTTCGATCCCTTCAATGCCGTCGGAAACCCCGGACGCCCGCAGCGATTCGACGTTGACGGTCGACACGGGTTCTCGACACACTCCACCTGCGCAATCGCCGCGGCTGACCAGATGCCGAATATCGATGGTTTTCCGTCAACGGTTCCGTGGCGAGTGAGTGGTATGCCGCGTGCTTCAGTTGGGCGTGTGGACGAGTCACCGGCCAACTGAGGAAGGGTCATAGCGGCACACCAACTGCGGTTTCCGCCTCTCTGGAATTCGTAGTCAATCTTGACGACTCGGCCGGCAATGTCGCGGTCCCGCCGGTCGGCGAGCAGTTCGTCGAGTTGTGGGTAGGGGCCGCCGACCCCACGGCCACCAGTGGAAAGATTCGCAGTTCGCTGCGGGTGACGCGCATCAGCTCACCGATCGCGCTGACGTGGAAGGTGTGATCGAGTTCGGCGGAATAACTGAACAGCAGGTGGGAGCTGAGCACCAAGTCGAAGCTGGCATCTGAGAACGGCAACGAAGGCAACCTCTATTAGAACTCAAGTAGGTCCAAGAGGTTGCCTGAGTTGGCGGGGGTTGCCGGTACGAGGTAGTGGACTCGGGATTCGGCAACTGCCGAAAGTTCGAGCGGTCGGACGTTGAAGGTGAGGCCAACATGGACTACTCGGTCGATGCCAGCTCCGATCAGGGGGGCAAGCGTTTCGGAAATGGAGTGAAGGTTGCTCTCCTGTGTGTGTCCGCCGTGAACAATCATGTTTCTCTTCCTGTACAACCGGGTGAATTCGCGGGTGAGGATGCCGCTGATCTTTTCGACTTCCTGTCGCGGATTTATCAGTGCGGGCCGGATCCGCTCCAAGGCAAGGTTGTCGACCGGTTTCTGCAAGTCGATTAGAGGATTCGCGCAGGCATGCATCTGAAATAACCGTGCCCGGTCGATGTTCTTCTCACAGCTGCTCATGTCATCGGCTGCGGCGTCGCCGTGAGTAGCGGCATAGCTCCTCGATAGCCATGAGAGTTCGGCTCGGACCATGCTGGCGGCGACAATAAGAGAAAAGCGACTCGCCGCGATGGCATCCTGCCCGTCGGACGGACCGATCATGAGCGACTCGATCGCAGACCACCCACTCATCACTGCAATGTGGGGTGCGGCGGTCCTCAACGGTTGTACCAGAGCAAGGGTGTTGGTGATGTAGTCAAGCATCTCAAGGTCCTGCACCCGCCCGAGTCGTTCGAATGAGCGAACATTGATGACCCGGTTGGTTGCCTGGGTGGGGAACTCGCTGCCCTTTTCCTGCGACCACATGCTCGCGCAGATCACGATTGGGGTTTTGCTGCCGAGATAGAACTTCGCGGCCAGGTTGGAAATGCGGGATCTAGCTTTGTCCGCTGCCGCGTTGACATCGCGGGCCTGCACTTCGAGTAAGAATGATCCGCGTTGCAACAGACCCGGAGCGTTCTTCGCGTAGAGTCGTTTCCATTTCGCTGTCTCTTGCGCTGTCATCCAGCCAAGAGCATTTGCTACATCAAATCTGCCCATTTTCTCGACAGGAACGCAGAAGGTGTACATCCGCTCAGGCTGCTTCAGGCGGCTGTCCGCCTCACGCAAGAAATCCCCGATGGTGATCGTATTCGAGCTGTCCCGTATTGCACGCAACCAGGCATACAGGCTGCTTTTGTGCATGCCGGCATCCAAAAGATGGGCGGTGATCCGCCTAGCTGCACCCTCCACGTCGATCGGCTTGCCGTTGGCAATCGTGGAATCGAGAGAGTCGGCCCAGTTCATCAAATACGAGTCGTGCATGCGGTCGACGTGTTCCCTTAGGTTGATCCAGGCGTGGCTCGTTTCTGTGATGCCCGGCTTGATCGCCTTGATAGTGCCCTCGACGCATTTGCCATGATCTGCAATGCCGTGGTCGGTGCGTAGACAGTGCTGGACGTAGCTGCGTTGATCAGTGATAGCGGCTTCTGGGGCTCCAGGCCTGACACTCTCGTCGAGAAGTTCCCTTGCGATCTGCATGGTGCCGCTGCGCCACAAGCGTCGATGCCACGGCGCCTGTGTCGACGTGATCTCCATCATTCGAGCAGTGAAGTTCGCGTAACGGGGTAGTTCTGAGATCGGCATCGTGTTATCTTATTGGCGTAAACGAGCTACATGGCTTGTTTCGATTCGTCGAAGCCATCCATAAGCTCGTTACCTCGTTGAGGTCAGAAGTACCCCCCAGTTTCACTGGGGGGTACTTCTATTTTGCCCAAGAACTGCATGCACCGGCTAGCTTTACCCATCGGGATTTGTGCGATCACGGGAACCATCACGAGATGGCTGACCGTCTTGACACAGTAAAAGGTCGGGGTGTGACACCGCAGCTAGAACACACGACACCCTCCGATAGCCGCCCTTATGTCAGGTCGAAGGCCGTCCGGCTACCGGTCCGACACAATACGGTCGATGATCGGCGAGAAATCCTCGAATTCAGCGACGTCGACCACCAGTTCACCCTCCGAACAGTTCGTGGTGATCGCGGGCGGTCCACCCGGATACCGATCTGCGGAAGTGGTTGCGGGACTGGGCCGAAGCCAACCAGCAAAAAGGGTTCCGACGGGCGTGGGCGGACCGGCGGGCCGCCGACTAGGTGATCAACAAGAAGAAGGTTCAGCGCCTCTGGCGCGAGGAAGGATTGCGGGTGAAGGTCCGCAAGATCCGGAAACGGGCCAGTGCCGGGGTCACCTCGATCACTGAGGATCATGCACAGAAGGTGTTGCGGGCTAACGACTTTCAGTTCGACTCCACGACGGATGGGCGGAAGTTCAAGATTGCGTCGATGGTCGACGAACAGACCCGCCGATCCGGAACGGTATCCGGGGCCACCGACAATCTTTCGATGCAGCAGGCCGGGCTTCGCGCCGGTTCATGCACTCTCGCCGCGGGCGAATCGCCCGGTGAATCCGGCAACCAGGATCGGGTATCCGACATTCCGGGCGGTCGCCCCGAATGTCGTCTGGACCGCCCAATAGGATCACGCCCATGATAGTGATGACGTCGTGAGCGAACTCGGCAAAAAGGCATTGAAGGAGACCGAGATCCGTACTCGGTACATCACGCCTGCCATCATGCGCGCGGGCTGGGACCCCGAGAAGAGTCAGATGCGCGAGGAATACACGATCGCGCCCGGCAAGATCGTGGTGCGCGGCAAACTCCACGCTCGCGAGGCCTCCAAGTCTGCCGACTACGTGCTGTTCCTCAAGCCGGGATTGCCGCTGGCTGTCGTCGAGGCCAAGGACAACAAACACAGCCTTGGCGCCGGCATGCAGCAGGCACACGGTTACGCAGATCGCCTGGACGTGCCATTCGTGTTCAGCTCGAACGGTGACGGCTTCCTGTTCCACGACCGAACCGTCACCTCCGGTCATATCGAGCGCGAGTTAACCCTCGACGAGTTCCCCTCGCCAGAGGAGTTGCATCGCAAGTGGCTCGCTTGGAAGGGCATCGAGCCTGACACCGCCGAGTCCCAGGTCATCGAGCAGGACTACTATTTCCAGGGCAAAGAGCTGCGCTACTACCAGCTCCAAGCCGTGAACCGGACGATCGAGGCAGTGGCACATGGGCAGAACCGAGCACTGCTCGTCATGGCCACCGGCACCGGCAAGACATTCACCGCCTTCCAGATCATCTGGCGACTTTGGAAGTCCAAGCGCGCCAAACGGGTGCTGTTTCTCGCGGATCGCAACATCCTGATCGACCAGACTCGGGTCAACGACTTCAAGCCGTTCGGCAACGCGATGACCAAGATCACCAACCGCACGGCCGACCCCGCCTTCGAGATCTTTCTCGCCATCTATCAGGCCATCACCGGCACTGAGGACACACAGAACATCTACAAAAAGTTCTCGCCCGACTTCTTCGACCTCATCGTGGTCGATGAGTGCCACCGGGGAAGTGCCCGGGAAGACGCCCAGTGGCGCGAGGTACTCGATTACTTCAACGGCGCCGTCCAGATCGGTCTCACTGCGACCCCGAAGGAGACGTCCGACACCTCGAACATCACCTACTTCGGCGAGCCGGTCTTCACCTACTCGCTCAAACAGGGCATCGACGACGGATACCTCGCGCCCTACAAGGTCGTGCGCATCGACATCGACAAGGATGTCGCCGGCTGGCGCCCAGAGGACGGAAAGACGGACAAACACGGCCAGGTGATCGAAGACCGGATCTACAACCAGCGTGACTTCGACCGCCGCCTGGTCCTTGAGCAGCGCACCAAGTTAATTGCGAAGAAGGTAACGCAGTACCTCACGGAGTCTGGCGACCGGTACGCCAAGACCATCGTGTTTTGCCAGGACATCGACCACGCCGAGCGGATGCGCTCGGCGTTGGCGAACGAGAACAGTGACCTCGTCGCCAAGAACCGCAAGTACGTCATGCGCATCACAGGTGACGACACCGAAGGTAAGGCCGAGCTCGACAACTTTATCGACCCCGAATCGCGCTACCCGGTAATCGCGACGACCAGCGAGCTGATGTCTACGGGCATCGACGCTCAGACCTGCAAGGTCATTGTCTTGGATCAGTCGATCAGCTCGATGACCAAGTTCAAGCAGATCATCGGCCGCGGGACCCGCATCAACGAAGAGCACGGCAAGTTCTACTTCACGATCATGGACTTCCGCCGAGTTACGGAGTTGTTCGCCGATCCGGACTTCGATGGAGCGCCGGTAGTCATCTATACGCCGGGTCCGGACGATCCGGTCGACCCTCCGGATGGGCCCGACACTTTCGGCCCTGATAATCCCAATCCACCTGTGATCGACCCTCCGCTCGATCAGCCGGACCTTCCCGGACAGCGCACGAAGTACGTGGTCGGTGACGTGCCCGTCGAGCTCGTGGCCGAGCGCGTTCAGTACATGGGTCCGGACGGAAAGCTCATCACCGAGAGACTCACCGACTACACCCGCAAGCGGGTTCACGATGCCTACCCGACTCTCGACGCCTTCCTGACACGCTGGAGTCAGGCCGAGAGCAAGCAGGCGGTTGTCGATGAGCTACGAAATCAGGGTGTGTTCTTCGAGGCACTCGCCGAGGAGGTCGGCAAGGACTTCAGCCTCTTCGACCTTGTCTGCCACGTCGCCTTCGACCAACCCCCACTGACCCGCCGCCAGCGTGCCGACAACGTACGCGCCACCGGCTACTGGGCCAAGTACTCCTCCAAGGCCCAAGCGACGCTCCAGGCGTTGCTCGACAAGTACGCTGACGAGGGCGTCGAGCCGGACCACAATGCACGGATCCTCCAGATCCACCCGTTCATCGACATCGGCACCCCGATCGAGATCGTCGGCCAGTTCGGAGGCAAGCTTGAGTACGACTCCGCCGTCGAAGAGCTGGAGCAGCACCTCTATACGGCAGGGTAGTAAGGAATGTTTGTGAGCAATATCAGCGGGATCGTGAAGTCGATCCAGGACATCATGCGCCAGGACGCCGGTGTCGACGGCGACGCACAGCGGATCGGTCAGCTCGCCTGGATGTTCTTCCTCAAGATCTTCGACGACCGCGAAGCCGAGACTGAACTCCTCGACCCCGACTACACGTCGCCCATCCCGACAAACCTTCGCTGGCGCACATGGGCGGCACCGAAGGAGGGCATCACCGGTGACACCCTGCTCACCTTCGTCAACAACGACCTGTTCCCGACGCTCAAGCAGTTCGCCGAGACGTCGACGACAGGCCGCGCGAGCATGGTCGGCAATGTCTTCCAGGACGCCTTCAACTACATGAAGAACGGCACCCTGATCCGGCAGGTTGTCAACAAGATCAACGAGATCAACTTCAACCGCTCCGAAGACCGGCACATGTTCGGCGACATCTACGAGCAGATCCTCAAGGACCTCCAGAACGCCGGAAACAGTGGCGAGTACTACACGCCCCGTGCCGTCACCCAGTTCATGATCGACATCGTCGGACCGAAACTCGGTGAGACGGTGCTCGACCCTGCCTGCGGAACCGGAGGCTTCCTCACCGGAGCGATCGAGCACGTCCGTGCGAACCACGTGAAGACACCCGACGACGAAGCGCGGCTTCAGGATTCGATCCGTGGGGTGGAGAAGAAGCAGCTGCCGCACCTGCTGTGCACGACAAACATGCTCCTGCATGGCATCGACGTGCCGACCAACATCGCCCACGACAACACGTTGAGCCGGCCGCTGCGTGACTACGGCAACGCAGACCGCGTCGATGTCATCCTGACCAACCCGCCGTTCGGCGGTACCGAGGAACCGGGCATCGAAAACAACTTTCCACAGGCCTACCGCACCCGAGAGACAGCGGACCTGTTCCTCGTGCTCATCGAACACCTGCTCAAGCAGAGTGGCCGCGCTGCTGTTGTCCTGCCCGACGGCACCTTGTTCGGTGACGGTGTGAAGGCGCGCATCAAGGAGAAGCTGCTCACCGACTGCAACCTGCACACCGTCGTCCGGCTCCCGAAGGGTGTCTTCAATCCCTACACGAGCATCTCGACGAACCTGCTGTTCTTCACCAAGGGGCAGCCCACGACCGAGATCTGGTACTACGAGCACCAGTACCCGGCGGGCTACAAGAACTACTCCAAGACAAAGCCGATTCGCATCGAAGAGTTCGAGGCCGAGAAGGCGTGGTGGGACAATCGTGTTGAGTCCGCGTTCGCGTGGAAAGTCTCGATCGACGAGATCAGGGGCGATTGGAATCTCGATGTTGCCAACCCCAATAAGGTTGACGCCGAGCACCGAGACCCTGACGAGTTGCTCAAGGAGTACGAGGAGCTCCTGGGCGAGATCGACGTCACCCGGACCAGCCTTCGCGACTCGTTGGTTGCCGCGATCGAAAACGGACTGAAGTGAACAAGCAGACCTTCCTCGACTCGTTCGGCCACATTGCGAATGCGCCCGGCGGCATCGACAAGCTACGACGATTAGTACTCGACCTCGCCATTCAGGGGAGACTAACTGAGCGGCGAGACAGCGACGAGCCGACCAGTGAGCTCCTGTCAAATCTTGAGAAGGAGCGTGCACGTCTCGCGGCAATTAGGCGAGTCCGAGCCCCGAAGACGCTGACACCCTTGGTGGAAACTGATGTTCCGTTCGGCTTGCCTGACACTTGGGAGTGGGTTCAGCTCGGGCAACTCGCAGTCGATATCCACTACGGTATGACTGCAAAGGCTTCAACAGAGAAGACCGAGCCTGCCTTCGTCAGAATCACGGATATCAAGCACAGCGACATCCAATGGTCAGGCGTTCCTGGTTGTATCGAATCGGATGGAGCGACGGACAAGTTCCTCCTCACTGTGGGTGACATTCTGATTGCACGATCTGGATCTGTCGGAGTTTCAACAGTTGTCCGCGACCTTCCGCGGCCCGCAGTTTTTGCCTCGTACCTAATCAGGATCGTGCCGACAGGGAATTGGCTTTCTGCATGGTGGCCGGTTGTCGCTGGGTCGGGCCACTACTGGCGCCAGGTTAAGAAGAGCACCACTGGCTCGGCGCAACAGAACATCAACGGAACGAACATACGCCATTGGATTCTTCCAATTCCGCCTATCAAGGAGCAGTGGCGAATCGTCGAGAAGGTCGAAGACTTCATGGGGCTATGTGACGAGCTGGAAGAGCAACAAGCCACTCGCGCCGAGGCTCGCTCGGCACTGACTGCAGCGACCCTGCACCGCGTCTCGAAAGCGGGCCAGAACGACGACTTGCAGTCAGCAGCAGGGGCATTCGCCGACAACATCGGCCTCCACCTCGCACCGGGCGAAGGCGACCTCGCCGCTCTGAAGCGCATACGCCAGGCAATACTCGATCTTGCCGTCCGCGGATGGCTGACTCACCGAGACCCCGATGATGCGCCCGCCACCGATCTCCTCACGCAAATCGCGGTCGAGCGCGACCGCCTCGTCAAAGCCATGGAGATCCGCAAGCCGAAGAAATTCGCCCCAACGGAGCCGGGCGAGGTTTCGTTCACGCTTCCTGAGGGATGGACGTGGACGCGGGCCAATGAGTTCTTCATCGCCAGCGACTCAGGCTGGAGTCCCCAATGCCTCATAGAACAGGCGGGTCCCGGCGAGTGGGGAGTACTCAAGACAAGTGCTGTTTCGCGAGGGGTGTTCGAAGAAGCCGCAAACAAGAAACTTCCGCCGGCCCTCGAACCTCGGCCACAGTTGGAGGTCCATCCGGGCGATTTCGTGATGATTCGAGCTAGTGGTTCGAAGGACCTCGTCGGCCGCGGGGCCATCGTGACCGAAACTGAGTCACACCTCATGCTCTCGGACAAGCACATTCGGTTGTCGTTCCTCTCTGAGGCGTCGACCCGCTACTGGGCGATCTTGAACGACAGCACCGAGGTCCAATGCTACTACTCGGCAAAGTCTTCTGGAACCAGCACGATGAGCAACGTGACGAGGGATCGAATCGGAGCCTTGGCGGTGCCGGTTCCTCCCTTGGGCGAGCAAGCACGGATTGCAGAAGCCGTGGAGGCTCTCTTTGCTATCTGTGACGACTTGGAGCAGCAGTTCTTGGCCGCCCAAGACGTTCGCAGGGACTTGGGAGATTCGGTCGCCGCGCATGCAAGCTGGTAGTCCCCTGGGAGAGTGGACTATCGCCTGCGCGGGCGAACACGCTTATCGAACCATTTTTCAGGCTGTCTCATTTCTTTGGAATTGAGACACCCGCTCGTTCGTGTACGGGATCGGGTGTTGCCCCAGCTCGTCATGTCTCAGAAGTACGTACCAAAACTGGCGTCTCATCGTTGTTCAATTTCGTCGACTTGTGAGACGGGCATGGACACAGCGACCCACACCGGACACCTCGTCGGACACACCCGCGTCAGCACCGGACACCAGACCCTCGACGGACAACACAACGCGCCTGGACGTTGAGCGTCCCCGTAGGAACTCTACGGACGGCGGACTTGGTAATGTCGTCCGCATGACATGGAGGGGCACCATTCGTGCTGGTCGAGCGGCATACCAAGGGCATGTCAGTGACTGATGCGCAGGCGCTCTCCACGTTCCTGACGGTGGAGTCCTTTATGTTGGCGGTATTGAGTTTGACAGCGACCATTGCGGCACCAGGCCGTAGGCGAGTGTCTGCCCTTCCGGTGAAGCCCACACAACTCGCGTTCGGCGTTGCCGGGGTTGTTACCGTGCTCGCGGTGGGTGCTGTCCTAAGTTGGGGCGGCATTTACGTGGGTGGCTCGTGGCGTCCAGTCCGTGAGGTGATTCTCGCAGCGATTCTGCTGTTCGCGGTCGTGGCACAACCGGTCATTGCTGGACTGATGGCGATCGGTTTGAGGTCGCGTTGATGACGTCGGGGAAGGATCGTGAGCGCGTTGTTATCCCTACCCACCGTCGCTCTTTCGTCACGGAGTACGCCATGGCTGATTGGCTCAGTAAGCACTGCCCCAACCGCAAACGTCTTCTGGACGGAGTTCCAGTTGTGTACAAGGAGTACATGGCGATGAGCTCGGGATCGCCCGAAGACTCCGAGATTCGACATGCGGACGCGACGGCGCTCGAGGCGATAGCACTGTTGATCGGGCGTTCAATCGACCGCGAACAATCTTTGGTCGAGTGGATTGAGGACAATAACCAGACGTATCCATCGGATCCCGAAGGATGGTTTGGGGTCTGCACGGCGGCCGGTTGGCTGGTAGTCCAAACGTATTTCCGAGAGTTTGTCGCGAACGGAGGTGAGTGAGTTGGCTGTCACGCGAAAGACTCAGCGTCAGATAATCAAAGAAGAAGTGATCGACGATCGCGTATCAACGTTGCTTAAGCGCGTGGACGCCCTTATGAACTTCGATGAGGGCATCGATGGAACGCCGGAACGTCCTCACACTCCTGACTTCACGAAGCTCCTGAAGGAAGAGCTCAAGGCACATTTCGAGGACGAAATTATTCCTGCGATCCCGAACGCGAGCGGCGGCGGATACATCGACGAGACCGAACTACGTCACGAACTGGCAAAGAAGGCGCTCGTCGGCCTGAAGCTGTCTCAACTTCGAGAAGGTGCGGAAGAGATAGGAGCTCCACTCGTAGGCGTCAGGACCTCTGAGGATGTTGCGGCTGCGATCGCAAAGGCGCTCCATTGGGACGATGAAGCTGTCGCGAAATTCGTACTCGAAAACGAGGAAGAGCCCACCGATAACAGCGGACACGCGACACGGCTGTATCCGCTGACTGACGATACGGCAGATGTAGACGAGATTAGCGAAGCAATCGCACGCCTAATGGGTCGCTACATCCGAGTCGGGTTAGCGCGATGGTATGTCTTTGACAACTTGAGTAGAACCAGTGATGCCGTAAGCCTGTTCGGCAAATTCATGTCATACAGCGCCGATATCGATCCGACCAAAGACCGCGCTTCGTTGAGGACAGTTCCAAAAATTGAAGATGTTAATGCGACAGTCGTCCCAGCAAGGGGCGTTGTCGAGGTCAGCAAGGCGGCAGTGAGTGCAGCGAGGGCTGCTGTTTTTGCGGCAAGTGCAGTGTTGAATCAACCGACACTCGGCTACGTTCCCAATACGGGAAGCGGAGCAGATCTCGTGAGCGGAAAGGTACATGGCTCGGCAGAGTTCCTGCTGAGTGTCCTGCACGATCGCCTTCCACAGGTTGGAATTAGCTCCATAAATCCGACTGTCGCAAGGTTCAAGCTCGACTCGACAGGTGATTCGATGAACGACGATTCGCCCGCATTGAAGGCCGTTCGATTCGAAGGGAACCATATCTTCGACTCGGCGGCAGCGTGCAGGTTTCTCGTTGAGGAAGGGCGACCACTCGCGAATATTTCGTTCCGCATGCACTTGAGTTTTTCGGATACCGAGGCTACGAAACAGTACAGTTCCTTTCCCGTCAAGATCGCACTGGAATCTGACCACGTGCAGGTGGTTACGGGTCTTGGCAATAACCCCCAGGAGTCCCGGCGCGCCCACGACATTGTGAAAGCGGCGGTCTGGGCGCAGGTGAGGAACGGCCATCCGGAAGATTCGACTTTGGATCAACTGGTGAAGCGAATGAAGGAACGAGCGTCTGAAGCTGAGCCCTACGATAAAGCGACTATTTTAAAGCGCGGGACGTGAATTACCGCGCACATTCGCTGAGTGCCGTCACAGCAACCGCCGCACGCGTCCTGGCCCTCTTTCATTCTGCACGAAATTGACCGGTGATCGGAGTTTCGGAGTGCCCGTACAGGGCGGGGCGCAGTGCCCGCTCTGTACGGGCACTTCATTCTGGGCCGTGGCCCTCATCGAAGGGCCACCGTGACCGTCGTTGGTCACTTGTCGCCGGGGGATCATGACGTTGTAGCGCAAGGCGTCTGTATGAGGCACGGACGTTGGTTACGCGATGCCGGCGATAGGCGGCGGGCGGTCGTCCTCCGCGTGTTGAATGCGGTCGGTGATAATTGTAGTGAACGTTCCACACCTCAACGGCAGTGCGCCGCTCGGCTTCGCTGGTGTACTCGCGTGAGTACAGCAGTTCTTCGGCGAGGATGCGGTTGCAGCGCTCGACCTTCCCATTGTGTTTCGGCGTGTACGGCTTGATCCGGTAGTGCCGTGCTTCTCGCAGTGAAGATGTGAAATCTGCTGCCCGATAGCATGATCCGTTGTCGGTGATCACGCGCTCGATCCGGGTGATGCCGTGTGCGGCGAAGAAGACGCGGGCGTTGTTCATGAAATCGATGGCTGATGCTGCGGTTTCGTTGTCTCTGGCCTCGGTGTACGCCAAACGGGTATTCCCGTCGATAGCGGAATGCATATACGTGTAGCCGATCCGAGGCTGCTTCGCTCGGGCGTTGCGCCGCTGGGATCGTTTGGCCTACTCGGACCCGCGACCGTGGACGCGCTACCCGCCGCCTTCGGGGATTCTTCCGACTTTCTTGACGTCGACGTGCACCATCTGCCCGGGCCGTTTCGCGACGATGACCTGTGGTTTTCGGTTGATTTCGCCGTTCGGGTCGATGAACCGGCGGCGGTGCAGGCCTAGGTTTCGCAGGATTTTCGTGACGGTTCGGCGGGCAATGACGATGCCGTCGGTACGCAGTTCGAACGTGATTCGCGAGGCCGACCATTTCCGGGTTCGTCGCATGGATTCGATCTCGGCCACCACCTCTGCTGCTGTGGCAGTCGGGTGATGGTGTGGCGTGCTGGATCGGTCCTGTAATGCTAGGTCACCATACTTGCGATACCGGTTGACCCACTTGGAGGCGCATTGACGGGAGATGCCCATTTCGGCGGCGACATGGGCGATCGGACGGCTCTGACACCGCTCGATCAGGCGTCGCCTTCCTTCCACGGTCAATGGGGCATTACGGTGTGTCACAGGGCTGGTCCTTCTTGTCGAGAACGGCTATATCGCAATTCCCATTCGGTTGCGGAGTGTTCCATCCGCACAGGCGCCCTTTCCTCCCCTGGACACGCAATTCCTCCACAGATGGGGGAAATCCGGTTCGCCGAGCGGTCGTTGTAGCTGGTCGGAATGCGAATACTTCGATAAGTACGAATTATCGTAGTAATCGCGCGATCTTTTTCGGTGGAGCGCTCGCAACCGGCCACAGTCGGTTGAACCGGGCCTCATGCTGACTGGCGCCGACGGCCCGCCTACGGCCCGACGTGCGCCACCCCGAGAATTCGGCCAGGAAACTCAGCCCCTGCCGTTGGGGTTCGGAAAGGCATTTCTCGCAAGTGGACAACTGATCGGAGCGCGCGATCACGAGAACGTCGTGGCCAGCCCCAGGTCTGACGTGGCCGCGCTGAACTTGGTGCCCAGAGCCAACGAGTCGTTCAATCAGCCTGCCGCGATGGACGATTCGTAATTTACCAGTCGATACAGGGCCTTCGTTCACGCGAAAACTCGCGCGCAGTCCTCGCTCGACTTGAGAATCGACTCAGATCCGTTGTCCAAGCAACCGGTGCCGAACCACCCCGCCATGGGGTGAATGTCCGTTATCTTCCTCGATAGTGGTTGCAATCTCGTGGCTCCTCCGCGTTCCCACGCGGATGCTGTCACCACGAAAGGGAGCACATCTGTGAATGGACTCGAAACGCCTACTCGTTTGTCCCGGACCACCGCCGCCCTCGGTGTCGGCGCGCTCGCTGCCGCGATCACCTTCGGCAGTGCAGTTGGTACTGCATCAGCCGACACCCCGGTCGCAGATTTCGGCAGTATCTCGTTCTCGGTGACCAACGGTCCCGACAACACCATCTACGACATCAACGCCGTCATCAATCTCCCACCCGGGACACTGCCGCCAGGGATGATGAACCCTCAGATCACTGCGCCCGCCCCGCCCACTCAACCAGTCGGCGACCCGTTTGCGGGCACCGCTTTGGACTTCGTCCTGAGCTTCATCCAGGCTGCGGCCAGATAGCCGACAACAAAAAACGAGGCCCACGAACTCTTATGAGTTCGTGGCCTCGTCTTGTGGTGGGCGAAGGGGGACTTGAACCCCCACGTCCCGAAGGACACTGGCACCTGAAGCCAGCGCGTCTGCCATTCCGCCACTCGCCCGAGCAACGCCGAAACATTATCACGACAAACTTTGAAAGTTCTATTCGTGCAGCTCAGGGCACGAATCGGTGAACACCGAGCACCCAAAAGCCCAGAACCGATACCATGCTGAAACAGCGGCCAGGTACTGCCGAAGCGACATTTGACAGTACCGTGGAACCTGTACAGCAGTTTGGACGACACGCGACAAGGCGGTGCCGGCGCTACTTGCCGAGCATTTTGCCGTCGTAGATGCGAGGCGAGAGGAGGGCCCGATGGGCATCGTGCAGCGATTCGAACGAAAGCTCCAAGGAGCTGTCGGCGACGCATTCGCGCGGGTCTTCGGTGGTGGCGTTGTGCCGCAGGAAGTAGAGGCGGCACTCCAGCAGGAGGCACGTGACCGCGTCGAGCACCTCGGCGGCGGAATCCTTCTCGCCCCCAACAACTACGTGATCACCATCAACAACTCCGATCACGAAGAGTTGGCAGCTGATCGCGAACTGACGACAAAGGCTTTCAGCCGACACCTGCAGGATTTCATCCGCGATCAGGGTTGGCAGACGTATGGCGACATCTCGGTCACTTTCGAGCCTTCGCCTACGCTCCACACCGGTCAGTTCCGCACCCGCGGAACCGTCGACCCGGATGGTGACGCCGAGCAGGCATCCCCGCCGTCGCATGTTCCGCAGGTTTCGTCGCGGCCTCCACAACGGCCGCCTCAGCGACCCGCACCGATTGTTCCCCCTGTTTCCAATCCAGTCCCGTCACAACCAGGAGCCGGCCCCATGACGCAGAACTCAGGCTACGAACCAAGCCGCGAACCGGCGGGTCGCCAGCCCGAACCGCAGCAGCCGGCACGGAACGGGTACTCCCACGACGACGGCGGCTACGCCGCTCCGCAGGGCCAGGAAGCGCCGTACCAGAACGGTTACGACCGCGGCGACGGTTACCGCACGGGCGACGACCAGCAGGGCTACAACCAGCAGCAGGGTGGCTACGACCAGCAGGCGTACCCGAACCAGCAGCAGCCGTACGAGCAGGCCGGTTACGACCAGCAGGGCTATGACCAGCAGGGCGGCGGCTACGACCAGCAGGGTTACCAGCAGGGTTACCAGCAGCAGCCGTACGACCAGCAGGGCTACGGCCAGCAGGCGTACCAGGGTGGGTACGACCAGCAGGGCTACCAGCAGGGTGGCTACGACCAGCAGGGTTACCAGCAGCCCTACAACGGCCAGTCCTACGATCAGCCGGGCTACGACCAGCAGAGCTACCAGCAGGGCGGCTACGACCAGCAGGCGTACACACAGCAGCCGTACGAGCAGGCCGGCTACGAGCAGGGCGGCAACTTCGAGCAGACGCAGGCCTACCCGCAGCAGGGCTACGCCCAGCCGCAGGGTGGTTACGCACCGACGGCCCAGAGCCTGACGGCAACCTTGCAACTCGAAGACGGCAGCGGACGCCACTTCCAGCTTCGCGACGGCAGCAATGTCATCGGCCGCGGCCAGGAAGCTCAGTTCCGCCTCCCGGACACCGGCGTCTCACGTCGCCACATCGACATCCGTTGGGACGGCCGTACCGCGATGCTGTCCGATTTGGGATCCACGAACGGCACCACCGTCAACGGAGCGCCGGTCCAGGACTGGCAGCTGGCAGACGGCGACATCATTCGCGCAGGTCACTCGGAGATTCTGGTTCGCATTCTCTGAGCTGAGAAACGGACGCCAGGATTTTTCCGATAACAATCGAACATTCGGCGGTCCGTCGGCGCGCCGCCGTCACGCGGCTGTCAGTATCGTGATCTCCGGGGCCCAGAGCCCCCTATGATGCTGCCAGTCGACAATGCTCGAACCCCGCTGCGGCGGGGCTCGAGCCATAGAAGGAGGTGGACAGCCGTGCAGGGCCTGATTCTGCAACTCACACGGGCGGGCTTCCTGCTCCTACTGTGGCTGTTCGTCTGGGCAGTCCTCCGCACTCTCCGCTCCGACATCTATGCCGGCTCCGGGGTCAGGGTTCCGCCGCGGTACACCCGCGCCGGAAAGGTCCTGCCCTCGCTGGGCAAGGCGAAGGTGCCTCGGTACCTGGTGGTCACGCAGGGCGCCCTCGCCGGCACCCGCATCACCTTGGGTTCTCAGCCGGTCATGATCGGCCGAGCCGACGATTCGACGCTCGTTCTCACCGACGATTACGCGTCGACGCGCCATGCGCGGCTCTCGCAGCGCGGCGCCGACTGGTACGTCGAGGATCTCGGTTCGACCAACGGCACCTATCTGGACCGCGCCAAGGTCACGACTGCGGTGCGCGTGCCGCTGGGCACTCCGGTTCGCGTCGGCAAGACGGTAATCGAGCTACGCCCGTGACCCTTGTTCTCCGCTACGCGGCGCGCAGCGACCGCGGTCTCGTGCGCTCCAACAACGAAGATTCCGTGTACGCCGGTGCCCGTCTGCTGGCTTTGGCCGACGGTATGGGCGGCCACGCGGCCGGTGAGGTCGCGTCGCAGTTGATGATTGCCGCTCTGGCGCATCTCGACGACGACGAGCCCGGCGAGGATCTGCTCGGCAAGCTCGAGGCAGCCACCCGCGAGGGCAACGATTCCATCGCCGATCACGTCGAGGAAGAGCCCGAACTCGACGGCATGGGCACCACGCTCACCGCAATCCTCTTCTCCGGCAGCAAGCTCGGACTCGTGCACATCGGCGACTCGCGCGCCTACCTGCTGCGTGACGATCACCTGACGCAGATCACCCGGGACGACACGTTCGTCCAGTCACTGGTTGACGAGGGCAGGATCACCGCCGAACAGGCACACACGCACCCGCAGCGATCCCTGATCATGCGGGCGTTGACCGGCAACGAGATCGAGCCGACGCTCACCGTGCGCGAAGCCCGCGCCGGCGATCGTTACCTGCTCTGCTCCGACGGCCTCTCCGACGTGGTCAGCGACGAGACCATCGAGAACACGATGCGCGAGGGCTCGCAGGAGCAGTGCGCCGACCGTCTCATCGAATTGGCGCTGCGCAGCGGCGGCCCCGACAACGTCACCGTCGTCGTCGCCGATGTCATCGATCTCGACTACGGCCAGTCGCATCCCATCGTCGCGGGCGCCGCGTCGACGGAAGAGGAAGAGGACTCCCCTCCCCCCAACACTGCTGCCGGCCGCGCCGCTGCCATGCGTCCGCCGCGCGCGACGCCCAAGCGAGTTGTCTCCCAACCCGAACCGGAACCGAAGAAGAAGCGGAACCGGTTGTGGTGGGTGGTCCTCGCCGTGGTGCTGATCGCGCTGGTCGGTGTCGGCGCCGTGATCGGCCGCGCCGTCATCCGCAACAACTACTACGTCGGCGAAGACAACGGCCGCGTGACGGTGCTGCGCGGAATCCCCGGTTCGGTGCTCGGTTACTCGCTGCAAGACGCGGATCTGGTGGGTTGCGTCGGCGACGACGACGTCCTGACCCTCGTCTCCCCCGACGCGATTCCCAGCGACTGCAACATCCTCGAGGTCACCGATCTGCAGCCGTCTGCGCAGGAGCAGGTGCGCGCCGGGCTGCCGTCCGGCAAGCGTGAAGATGCGCAGAGCCAGATGATCCGTCTCATCGGCGGCGATCTGCTGCCTCGTTGTGAGCCGGTTCCGACGACGACGGCCGCGCCCACTCCCCCGCCGGCACCGGAGACCACTCCGGCTCCTGCGCCGCCCGCTGAGCCGGCCACGCCGACGACGGCAGCACCCACGACTACGCCTACGCCGACCGACATTCCCGGTCAGACTTGCAGGACGGTCAACTGATGTCGTCCAACGCAGCTGCGGGGACGGCTTTTCCGAGTCCGCCCGGAGGTTTTGCCCCGGCGCCGGTCCAGTCGACCCGCCGAAACGTGGAGCTGCTGCTCCTGGGCTTTGCCGTCATCATCACGACGGTCTCGCTTCTGCTCGTCGAGGCGAGCCAGGAACAGAAGATCACGCTGGACCTCGCCAAGTACGCACTCGCGTACACGGGCTTGTTCCTGATCGCGCACTTGGCAATTCGGCGGTATGCGCCGTACGCCGATCCGCTGTTGCTCCCGATCGTCGCCCTGCTCAACGGCCTGGGTTTGGTGCTCATCCACCGACTCGACCTCGCCGACGAACAGACTGCGCTCTACAACGGCGTCGAGGCACCGTCACCGGATGCGAACCAGCAGGTCATGTGGACTGCACTGGCGATCGCCGGTTTCGTGTTGCTGCTCGTGTTCTTGAAGGACTACCGCCTGATGGCGCGGTTCAGCTACACCCTCGGCCTCGCAGGCCTGGTGTTCCTGGCGATTCCCGCGATCCTGCCGGCGAAGTTCTCGAGCGTGAACGGCGCGAAGATCTGGATTCGCCTGCCCGGATTCAGCATTCAGCCAGGTGAGTTCGCGAAGATCCTGCTCATCATCTTCTTCGCGTCCGTGCTCGTCGCCAAGCGCGACCTGTTCACCTCAGCCGGTAAACACTTCCTGGGCATGGACTTTCCGCGTGCCCGAGACCTCGGTCCGATCCTGCTCGCCTGGATAGTCTCGGTGGGCGTGCTCGTCTTCGAAACCGACCTCGGTACGTCGTTGCTGCTCTTCAGCACCGTGCTGGTGATGCTCTACATCGCGACCGAGCGTGTGGGCTGGCTGGTGATTGGCGGCGGACTGCTCGCCATCGGATTCTTCTTCGCCTACAAGATGTTCGGACACGTGCGCGTGCGCGTCGACACCTGGCTGGACCCGCTCGGCGACTACGCCAACACCGGTTATCAGATCTCGCAATCGCTGTTCGGCCTGGCCACCGGTGGTATCGCCGGAACAGGTCTGGGCAGCGGCCGCCCCAACCAGGTGCCGTTCGCGAAGACGGACTTCATCATCGCGACCATCGGCGAAGAGCTCGGCCTGATCGGCCTGGCCGCTGTGCTGATGCTGTTCCTGCTCCTCATCGTGCGCGGCCTGCGTACGGCGTTGGCCGTGCGCGACAGCTTCGGCAAACTGCTCGCCGCCGGTCTGTCGTTCACCATCGCGATCCAGATCTTCGTCGTCGTCGGCGGCGTCACCAAGCTGATCCCGCTGACGGGTCTGACTACACCGTTCATGTCGTACGGCGGCTCGTCGCTGCTCGCGAATTACCTACTGCTGGCCATCCTCGTCCGGATCTCGGACGCGGCTCGTGCGCCGGTAGTGACGAAGAAGAAAGGTCCGCCCCCAATCGCTGACGCCAATACCGAGATGATGCCGCGCGTATGAACACTCCACTGCGCCGCGTCGCGATGGCCGTCATGGTGATGGTCGTCGCGCTCCTCGCCAACGCCACGTACGTACAGGTCATCAAAGCTGACGACCTGCGAGCCGACCCGCGCAACTCGCGGGTGCTGCTCGACGAGTACTCACGCCAGCGAGGTCAGATCTCGGCTTCCGGTCAGGTGCTTGCCGCCTCCCGCGCCACCGACGACCGGTACAAGTACCTGCGCGAGTATCCGAATCCGTACCCGTACGCACCGGTCACGGGCTTCTACTCGATGCAGTACGGCAGCGCCGGCCTCGAGCGCACCGAAGATCCGATTCTCAACGGCTCGGACAACCGGTTGTTCAGTCAGCGCTTCTTCGACCTGGTGTCCGGACGCGATCCGCGCGGCGGCAACGTCGTCACGACGCTCAATCCGGCCATGCAGCAGGTGGCGTACGACCAGCTGACCAGCAAGGGTTACACCGGTTCCGTCGTCGCGATCGAGCCGAGCACCGGACGCATCCTGACGATGGTCAGCACTCCGAGCTACGACCCGAACCTGCTTGCCAGCCACGACGGCGCCGAAACCACCAAGGCGTGGGACGAGCTCAATGCCGATCCCAACGATCCGTTGGTCAACCGCGCTATCTCGCAGACCTACCCGCCCGGTTCGACGTTCAAGGTGCTCACCACGGCTGCAGCTCTTGGCAACGGTGCGACGCCGGACGACCAGCTGACCGCGGCGCCGCAGATCACGCTGCCCGGCACCAGCACGACCCTCGAGAACTACAACGGCAGCACGTGCGGCCCCAACCCGACGGCGTCGTTGCGCGACGCTTTCGCGCGCTCGTGCAACACCGCTTTCGTCGAACTGGGCATCAAGGACGGCGCCGACGCCATCAAGGACGAGGCCAGCGCCTTCGGCATCGGACCCAACACTCCCGCGATCCCGCTGCCGGTTGCAGACAGCACCGTCGGCGACATCTCCGACGACGCGGCTCTCGGCCAGACCAGCATCGGCCAGCGCGACGTCGCGGTGACCCCGCTCGAGAATGCAGTGATCGCCGCGACCGTCGCCAACGGCGGTGTGCGGATGCAGCCCAACCTGATCTCCCAGTTGCAGGCACCCGATCTGACCGATCTCAGTACGCCGTCACCGGTGTCGATGGGTCAGGCGATCTCGCCGGCAGTGGCCGCAACGCTGACTGATCTGATGATCGGCTCGGAGAACTTCACCGGCGGCGACGGCAAGATCCCCGGAGTTCAGATCGCGTCCAAGACCGGTACCGCCGAGCACGGCGTGAACCCGCGGGAAACTCCGCCGCACGCCTGGTACATCGCTTTTGCACCGGCGCAGAATCCGACGGTCGCCGTGGCCGTCATCGTCGAGAACGGTGGTGACCGCGGACTCGCCGCTACCGGTGGCTCGGTTGCTGCGCCGATCGGTCGTGCAGTCATCGCAGCCGGAATCCAAGGGGGCTGAACCGTGGCGTTGAACAACGGCGCTTTGATCGCCGATCGTTACCGATTGATCCGTCTCATCGCCACCGGTGGGATGGGTCAGGTGTGGGAAGCCACCGACTCCCGGCTCAACCGTCGCGTCGCCGTCAAGGTACTCAAGTCCGAGTTCTCTTCCGATCCGGAGTTCTTGGAGCGCTTCCGCTTCGAGGCCCGCACCACCGCACAGCTCAACCATCCCGGTATCGCCGGAATCTACGACTACGGCGAGACCCGCGACAGCTCGGGCGATTCCACGGCGTACCTGGTGATGGAACTCGTCAACGGTGAGCCGCTCAACGCTGTCCTGGCACGCGTCGGCCGCCTGGCGGTTCCGCATGCCCTCGACATGCTCGAGCAGACCGGCCGCGCCCTGCAGGTCGCACACGACGCCGGTGTCGTGCACCGCGACGTGAAGCCGGGCAATATCCTCATCACGCCTACTGGCCAGGTGAAGATCACGGACTTCGGCATCGCCAAGGCCGTCGAGAACTCTCCTGTCACGCGCACGGGAATGGTGATGGGCACCGCCCAGTACATCGCGCCCGAGCAGGCTCTCGGTCAGGACGCGACCGCGGCGAGTGACGTGTACTCGCTGGGAATCGTCGGATACGAAGCACTTTCGGGTAGACGTCCGTTCACGGGTGACGGCGCGCTGACCGTCGCGATGAAGCACGTGCAGGAAACCCCGGCGCCGATGCCGGCCGACCTGCCGCCGAACATCCGCGAGCTCATCGACATCACGTTGACCAAGGATCCGGCCGGCCGCTACGCCAGTGGCGGTGAGTTCGCCGACGCCGTTGCAGCCGTTCGGGCAGGGAGGCGTCCACCGCCGCCCGGTCTGCTCGCTACCGGTGCCGCGAGCGCGTTGCCGGCAACGGGTGCCACGCAGGTCATGCCGCCGACGTACGCGGGCCCGGTGACGGGCGCAGCTGTTGCGGACGACGCGGCAGCCGGCGGAATGACCAGTGGGCAGAAGGCCGTGGCATGGGCCGGCGGCGGATTGATCTTGTTGGCGTTGATCATCGGCGGAGTCTGGATCGCAACCGACGGTCCGAGCGACCCGACGCCACCCGTCGTCACGTCCACGACGTTGCCGACCACCACTACGACCAAGCCCACCACGACGACGACTCGGCCGACAACGACGACCACCGAGCCGACAACAACGACGACTCGGCCGACGACAACCACGACCGAGCCGACAACCACCACGACAACGCCGACCACGACCACAACAACTCCGACGACCACAACCACCACCACGACGACAACGACGACCACAACGACCACTGAGCCGTTGGCGGATCCCGGAGACGCTGAAGAACCGCTAGGACAAGACCAATGACGACACCCCGCAATCTCTCCTCCCGCTACGAGCTGGGTGAGATTCTCGGCTTCGGCGGAATGTCCGAGGTTCACCTGGCGCGCGACCTCCGACTCAGCCGCGACGTCGCGATCAAGGTGCTGCGTGCAGACCTCGCGCGCGATCCCACGTTCTACTTGCGGTTCCGTCGTGAGGCGCAGAACGCTGCCGCGCTGAACCATCCGGCGATCGTGGCCGTCTACGACACCGGTGAAGCCGAGACCGACGCCGGGCCGCTGCCGTACATCGTCATGGAGTACGTCGACGGCGACACGTTGCGTGACATCGTGCGCAGCACCGGGCCGATGGCTCCGCGCAAGGCGATGGAAGTGATCGCGGACGTCTGTGCCGCTTTGGACTTCAGCCACCGCAACGGCATCGTGCACCGCGACGTCAAGCCCGCCAACATCATGATCAACCGTGCCGGCGCCGTGAAGGTGATGGACTTCGGTATCGCCCGTGCCATTTCCGACGCGTCGAGCCCGATGACGCAGACGGCCGCCGTGATCGGCACCGCTCAGTACCTCTCGCCGGAGCAGGCGCGAGGTGAGCAGGTGGACGCGCGTTCGGACGTCTACTCACTCGGTTGCGTGCTGTTCGAGATTCTGACGGGCGAGCCGCCCTTCAAGGGTGATTCACCGGTCGCCGTGGCGTACCAGCATGTTCGTGAAGATCCGCAGACGCCGTCGGAGATCAATCCCGACATTCCGCGCGAGCTGGATTCGATCATTCTCAAGGCAATGAGCAAGAACCCGGCCAACCGCTACCAGAGCGCCGGCGACATGCGCAGCGACTTGGTGCGTGTCCTGGGCGGTCAGCGTCCGAGTGCGCCGATGGTGATGAACGACGAGGACCGCACCACCATCCTCGGCGCCGTCGGCTCCGACACCGGGAACTACCGCACTGCTCCCGATCCGGTCGAGCCGGTTGCTGCGAGGACAACTCGCGCCGCCGAGCCGCCTGCCAAGAAGAAGGGCGGACGCTACGCCCTGATGGGCATCGCGGCGCTTCTGGTGATCGGTCTGGTGACGTTCTTTCTCATTCGGGTGAACTCGCCGAAGGTCGAGATGGTGACCGTTCCGGGTGACCTGACCAACCAGCCCGCCGACGTCGCCGAGGCGACGCTGACCAACGCCGGATTCCAGGTGGAGCGTCAGCAGAAGACGGACAAGGTGATCGCCGCCGGAAACGTCATCACGACGCGTCCGGTTGCCGGGGTGCGTATCGAGAAGGGCAGCACCGTCACCATCGACGTGTCCACCGGCCCCGAGCAGGTCGCGATCCCGCGCCTGACCGGGCTGAGTCAGGACGACGCCGAGAAGAAGCTCAACTCCGTCGGTCTCCGACTCGATCCGACAATCGGCAAGGCGGCGTCGACCGTTGCCGAAGTCGACAAGATCGTCAATCAGGACCCGGCCGTCGGAGTGTCGGTTGTTCTCGATTCCGCGGTCTCGATCACCGTCGGCACCGGGCCGGAGCAGGTTCGTGTCCCGGATGTCACCGGTCAGCGTGAAGAGGTGGCGAGGCCCAACATCGAAGGTGCCGGGTTCGTCGTCCAGATCACGGAGATCGATTCGGGTCTGCCGAAGGGACAGGTCGTTTCGACCGACCCGACCGGCGGTACGTCGGCCACCAAGGGTTCGACCGTGACGCTGCGAGTGTCCAACGGCAACCAGGTCGCGATGCCTGATCTGACCAACAAGACGGTGTCCGAGGCGTTGAGCACGCTTCGCGCAGCCGGTTGGGCGGGAACTGCGTCGCAGCTGGTGCAGAACCAGAGCACGACGCTCACCCCGGAAATGGTGGGCAAGATCGTCTCGCAGACCCAGCCTCCGGGATCGGAGATCTCCAAGGACGCGGTCATCACCGTCAGCGTCGGAGCGCTCGGAATCCCCGGCCGCTAGCAAACTGAAAAAGTGCCTCCCGGAGATTTCCGGGAGGCACTTTTTTGTGGACAGATGTCAGAGAATTGCGGGCAATGCGCCGCCGAGCGCCGACGCGACCTCGGCCTCGAGGGCTGCGACGAGTCCTTCCGGGGGCGCGTCACCGCAGACTGCGAGCCAGTTCGCGAGCATCCGGTGCCCACCCTGGGTGAGTACGGACTCGGGGTGGAATTGGACGCCGTGAATCGGCAGTTCCCGGTGACGCATCGCCATCACGACGCCGCTCTCGGTGTGTGCAGTCACCTCGAGTTCCTCGGGAATGGTGTCCTCGAGAACCGTCAGCGAGTGGTATCGGGTAGCGGTGAACGGATCGGGTAGCCCGGCCAGGACGCCGACGTCCTTGTGGTGAACCAGACTCGTCTTGCCGTGGAGCAGTTCGGGCGCGCGGTCGACGGTTCCGCCGAAAGCCGCACCGATCGCCTGGTGTCCGAGGCAGACGCCGAGCAACGGGGTCTTGGTGTCGGCGCAGACCTTCACCAGATCCATCGTCGCTCCCGCGCGCTGCGGGGTACCGGGGCCGGGGCTCAGGAGAATGCCGTCGAACTGCGCTACTGCACCCTCGAGGTCGGCCGTCAGTTGTGGATCGTCGTTGCGCCAGACCACGGCTTCGGTTCCGAGCTGGCCGAGGTACTGCACCAGGTTGAACACAAAGCTGTCGTAGTTGTCGACGACGAGAATCCTCATGAGAGCAGGGTAAACGCCCGTGCTATCCGCCGGTATAGGCGGGGACCGTGATCTGCGACGGCGTCGCCTGCGTGTACCCGAGGCCGAAGCGGGTCGCGTACTGCTTGTAGATCCGAATGCCCGGTTCGGCAGCGAGTGCCGCCTCGAGGCGCGCAACATCGCCGATCGCGCTCATCACATACGGCGGGCTGTAGGTGCGGCCGTGAAGAAGGAGGGTGTTTCCGATGCATCGCGGCGCGGACGTACTGATGATCCGTTGGTCCTGCATGCCCACCGCTTCGGCCCCGCCGGCCCACAGTGCGTTCAGCACGCTCTGGACGTCCTGCTGATGCACGACGAGGTCGTCCGGGGTGGCGTCGACCGGATACTTGCCGTCGGCGTTGCGCGGGGCGTCCGTCATGGTGACCACGACACCGGGGCCGGTCATCTCCGTCAGTCCCGCGTCGGCGGAAATGTTCTTGATGTCACCGAGAGCCGCTGCCACGCCGGCGTCGGACCGAGCGGCGTCTTCCTGCAGCGAATCGAGCTGGGCGGCAAGTTCGTCCCGATCGGCCGAAACTTTCTCGGCATTGGCCTGGGCGCTGCGGACCAGATCGGAGAGCCTGGTGCTTTCGGTGACCTGGAGCTGATTTTCCTCGGCGGATCTCTGCGCCGTGGCGACCATCAGACCGGCTACCAGGCAGACGGCAAGTACACCGATGTGCCAGACGGTTCGTGAAGATTCACCCGAAGACACGTGGCTCCTCCCGGATTGTGCAGGTCGGCCGGTGACCAACTGGACACAGCTACGTTAGCGTGTAGGTAACACATGCAGGTCACACCGTAGAGCGAGGACGTCATGCCCAAGTCGAAGGTCCGTAAGAAGAACGACTACACAGTCAACCCGGCAAACCGCACTCCGGTGAAGGTGAAGATGGGTCCGTCGAGCACGTTGTACGTCTCGGTGATGCTCGGATTCATGCTTGTCGGCCTGGCATGGCTGATTGTGTACTACTTGGCCGCGGATTCGATCACGTGGATGAACGACTTGGGAAACTATAACTTCCTCGTCGGCTTCGGCTTCATGGTCGTGGGCCTTGTGATGACCATGAGATGGCGCTGACCAGCAATTATCTGATTCGGCCCGGATCGTGACCGTCATTCAATTACATGGGTGTCATTCATCCCCATTGTGGATAACTCCTGTGGACAACCTAGGAAGTTATCCACATGCTCGAGGATGAATTTCATCCACAGCCTCGTGACAACGCCACGGAGGTCGTCTCGTGGGCTACTCCGATGGGTGTTGTCTACGCGATGTTCGGCGGCGGAATTGCCCTCGCGATCGCCTCGATAATCGCGCCCACCGAGCCTGCCGGACGCTTCCTGCTCGCCCTCGCGGTGATCGGACTGTTCGTGATGGGCGGACTCGCCCTGCGTCAGCGTCCCCGCCTGGCGGTGATCGAGGACGCGGGAACCAAGTCGATCGCGGTGCAGCGATTGCGCGCCCGTCACGAGTTCACCCGCGAACAGATCGACCGCGTGCGGCTTGTCCGCTACCCGCGTCTGGGCCGACGCGTCCCGATGCTCGAGATCGACATCGTCGACCGGCCCACCGACACGGAGAAGCTGTTGATCTTCGGACGCTGGGATCTCGGCACGTCGCCGGAAGATGTCTTGGACGTGCTTGCCGTCCACGGTTTGGTGCCGCCGGAGAAGTAAGCGCGGGTTACATGGCCAGTGCCGCGAGGTCCGGCTGCACGATGTCGAGGGCCTGCTGCGGCACCGCGACGGCGTCGCTCGACCATCCCCAGATCGAGTACAGCTCGCGGCCGGGGTCGGTATACCCATCGCGGCCGTGCAGCACCCGGTAATTGTCGATGCAGATCATCTCGCCGGCTTCGGCACGGAACATCGGCCCGCTGTCTCGCACGTGAATCACGGCCTCACTCCACTGCTTCACCAGCGGCCACTGCGCTTCCTCCGATTCACCGGCGATCGGCGCGAGGTACGGGTGGTACCGAACCTGGTTGCGTCCACTCGGCACAGTCCGGGCGATCGGCGCGAAGGTGTCCTGCGGGAAGTTCGGTTCCGAATGGTCGATGTCTGTGCTCCAACAGAATTCGGCCAGTTCCGCTGTTGCGGGATCGAAGGCGAGTAATTGCGTCAGCTTGACCGCATCGGTGAGAAACGAGTCGCCGCCACTCGGGTACGCCGGACGCTTGCACCACAGAAATAGATAGTCGGGCGCGTAATCACCGAAAGCAAAACCGTCGTTGTGGGCGGTCATCCGTTCGCCGGAGATCCCGAACGAGCGCTTGCGGCCGCGTTCGTCCACCGGTTGGGTGTCGACGACAGCGGCTTCGGCATCCTGGCTTCTGGCGCTCGCCTCGAACTGTCGGCCGACGCGAATGCACTTCTCACCGAGCAACTTCGACGCGAATGCAATGGCATCTTCCTCGGTGTGCAGCCCACCGAAGACCGCGGCGCCGTCGAGAGCGATTGCCGCCCGGACGGCCTCGACCGTGTCCACGCGCCGCGGAACAACACTTGCCAGCGTCAATTCGGAAGAGAACATTCATGACTCCATACGTCGAGTTGGCCAAACGGTTCAACTCGAGCGTAGGAACTCGTCATTTCGACGGCGTAACTCCGGAAACCGATTCGGTTACGGAGCCAGCCTTCCTTCAGATCACCTTGCCGGGGTTCATGATTCCGTGGGGGTCGAGTGCGCCCTTGATTGCATGATGCATCGCGACGACGGCCGGTGACAGTTCTTGCGCGAGGCCGCCCATCTTCAGCAGGCCGACGCCGTGTTCACCGGTGACGGTTCCGCCCAACTCGAGGGCGTTGTCGATGATCTCGGCAAAAGCCGCCTGAGCACGCCTCCGCGCCGCTTCGTCGTCGTGTGGCGTGATCAGCAGCGGATGCAGGTTGCCGTCACCCGCATGCGCGATGTTCGCGATGTGCGTGTCGTGCCTGGCCGAGATGGCCTCGATGCGCGCCAACATCTCCGGAACCGCCGCCTTGGGAACACAGATGTCCTCGGTGAGCACCGGGCCGAGCCGCTCGAGGGCGGGGTAAGCCAGACGCCGGGCAGAGAACAAAGCGTCGGCTTCCTCCTGATCGGTGGATCTGGCGCTCCAGTTTGCCCCGGAACGGTTGAAGCAGGCCAACATTCGCTCGGCTTCGGCGTCGCCGATCTCGCCCGGTGTGTCGATGCGGCCGAGCAGGACAACCTCGGCGTCGGCCGAGAGGCCCATGTTCTTCCAGGCGTCGACGGCAAGCAGGCACTGTCGATCGATCAACTCGAGGGCAGACGGCGTGAGACCGTCGGCAGCTACGGCTTCGACGGCCTTGCCCGCAGCGACGATGGAGTCGAAGTATCCGACGATGGTGCGTTCGGGATCGCGCTGAGGACGAAGCTTGACGGTCACCTCGGTGATCACGCCGAGAGTGCCTTCGGAGCCGACCATGAGTGCCGAGAGATCAAACCCAGCCACTCCCTTGGCAGTTCGACGCCCGAGCCGAACCAGCTCACCGGTTCCGGTGACCACCTGCATGCCCAGCACGTAGTCCTTGGTGACGCCGTACTTGACGCAACACAGGCCGCCGGCATTGGTCGCGACGTTGCCACCGATCGTCGACCAGGGTGCGCTCGCCGGATCGGGTGGATACCAGAGGCCGTGCTCGGCGCAGGCGTCGCGGAGGTGATCGTTGACCACTCCGGGTTCGACCACGGCCAAACGCTCGAGGGTGTTGATCTCCTTGATGGCGTTCATCGCGTCGAAGGCGATCACGACGCCGCCGGCGACTGCGTTGGCTCCGCCCGACAGACCGGTTCCGGCGCCGCGCGTGACGACGGGCGCACCGTGGGCGATGCACGCCTGCACAACTGTCTGTACCTGCTCGGCTGTGCGCGGGCGGACCACTGCGACAGGCATCTCGTAGGGAGCCCACTCGGCGTCGTCGTGGATGTAGCTCGCCATGATGTCGGGGTCGGTGATCAGTCGATCCGCATCGATCTGCGAGCCGAGCGCCTCGAGGAGTGTCATGTCTCCACGATAGTGACGGCGGCTACACCGCCCCATGTAGATTTACTCCGAGAAACCGGAAACTGTATGGACATTCTCTCCATACTCATCTTTGGTCAGACGAGTTGGTCTGACGAGTTGGTCTGACAAGGGAGCGCGGATGCACGAGAACTGGCTACAGCTTCTCCTGGCCGAGGCATCCACCGAGGAACTGATCGAACACCGCGATCAGTTGGCCGCTGGGTCAGGCCCCGAGGTCGCCGCCGAGATCGAGCGAGAAGCCCGATCGGCGCTTCAACTACGAAGTCTCCTGGCTCAGCGCCGACAGCGCGCCACCGAACTCGGGGCACTCAACGACATCGCGTCGCTGCTGACCACGATGCACGATCACCACGCCCTCCTGCAGGAGATCGTGGATCAGGCCAAACGACTACTCGGCGTCGACCTTTCGTACCTTGCTCTCATTCATGACGACATCTTGATCATCGAAGTCACGAGCGGTGCGTACACCTCCCAATTGCTCGGCCTCACGGTTCCCTTCCGCGAAGGTCTGATCGGTCGCGTGGTCGAGAACTCTTCTCCTGCTTGGTCTCCCGACTACCGAAACGATCCCTCGTTTGCACATATCGGACCGGCCGACGACGCAGCGCGAGCCGAGAACATGCGCGGCCTGCTGGCTGTGCCGCTGACCTTGAACGGCAAGATCCTGGGTGCCCTGTGCGCGTGCAAACGTCAAGAGCGCCGATTCGGCAACGAGGAAGTTGCGTTGCTGTCCGCCCTCGCAGCCCATGCCTCGGTGGCCATCGAGAATGCCCGCTCTCTCGAACGCTATCGCGCGACGGTTGCGGAAGTGAACGCCGCGAACACCGAACTTGCCAAGCGCACAGCACTTCTCGAACAGACACTGACTTGGGATCGTTCGCTCACTCAGGTTGTCCTGCGCGGCGGCGGTGTTCGCGAACTCGTGGAGGAAACCTCGGCGTCGACGGGTTCGCCCGTGTTCTTCGTGACCGGAACATCCGAGATCCCACCGGGACTGCAACGGGTGAGCGAGAGCGTGCATCGGGTCTTCGACATCCTTGCCGCCGACCGACGCGAGCAGGAAGTGACGCTTATCGTCGGTGAGCAGTTCCTGTTCGCCACCGAAGTACGCAGTGCCGGTGACCAACTCGGAGTTCTGTTCCTACTCTCGCGCCAGGAACCCACCGCCGCCATGAGATTGGCACTCGAAAGGTCTGCTCCCGCCATTGCGCTGGCACTGGTCGGCGAACGGGCGGCCAGGGAAGCCACCCGCCGAGCACGCGATGCATTTCTGGTCGATCTGATCACCAGGCCTGCGCCGACGCCGGCCGAGGTCACCGGTCAGTTCCGCCTGGCCGGGCTCAATCCTGACCGCTCGTACACCGTCGTGGTGGCCCGCCCGGCCGACGCCGTCGACCGTGCGCGTCGCAGTATCGAGGAAATTGCATTCCCCTCGGGAACCGTTGTTGCCGAACATGGTTCACGAGTCATCGCACTGATTCCCGGAATGTCACCGGCAGCAGTTGCGGCGGCGTGGGTGCAGCCGGCGGAGAACCCGACCGTCGGAATCGCCGATCCGGCGGTGGGAGCGGAAGGTCTGGCGCGGGCGTATGTCGAGGCACAGCACACCGTCGACGTCCTCGAGACTCTCGGGCGGGCCTCCCACGTGGAACCGGCAAGTTCACTCGGCATTTACCGAATTCTCCTCAGCCGCACCGGCCGCGAAGAACTGGAAGCCCTGACAGAGCGTTCCCTCGGTCCTCTCCTCGAGGAGGAGCAACGACGCGGCGTTCCGCTATTGGACACCCTCGCGTCGTACCTGTCACACAATTGCAAGCACTCCGCGACCGCCGCCGCGCTCGCGATTCACGCCAACACTCTGTACCAACGGCTCGAGTCGATCGACAGGTTGATCGGTACACAGTGGCGTCAGCCGGACCAGGCGCTCGATCTTGCGCTCCTGATCCGGCTGCGTGCCAGTGCCGGGAAACTCGGTCAGATCTGAGCGGGCTTGCTCGATCGCTTTGCCAGTGCCACCACAAGGATTGCGGCACAGAGCATCACGGCGCCCACCACCCACAGTCCTGCCTTGGCATTTCCGGTCACATCGGTGAGCCAGCCGGTGATGTACGGAGCACCGAAGCCCGACGCGTTGCCGATCGAGTTGATCATGGCGATGCCCGCGGCCGCGCTGGCACCCGTCAGGAACGTGGTGGGAAGGTACCAGAATACGGGGAGTGCACACAGCACGCCGACGGCGGTGAGCGAGACCGCGATCATGACGGTGAACGGTGAATCCAGGTACAGCGCAATCGGAATGGATACCGCGCCCAGGAGCGTCGGGGCTGCAACGTGCCACATTCGTTCACCGGTCTTGTCGGAATGGCGGCTCCACAGCACCATCGCGACAGCGCCGATCGCGTAGGGGACGGCCACGATCAGGCCTGTCTCGACGAGCGAGAAATCGGTGTTGAACGTCTGCTTGAATCCCGCGACGATGCTGGGCAGGAAGAAGCTCAAAGCGTAAAGGCCGTACGTGATTCCGAAGTAGACCAGACCGAAACCGATGACGCGGGGATCACGCAGGGTTTTGCCGGCCGACTGGTGACCGGCGTCGCCGAGTTCTTTCTCCTCGTCCGCCATGGACTTCATCAGCCAGGTGCGCTCCTCGAGGGTCAACCACTTTGCGTCGGCGGGACGATCTGTGAGGTAGAACCAGACGACAAACGCCAAGATCACGGCGGGCAGACCCTCGATCAGGTACATCACGCGCCATCCGGCCAGGCCGAACAGTCCGTCGCCGTACTGGATGATGGCAGCCGAGAGCGGGGCACCGAGCGCCGACGAGAGCGGAAGTGTCAGCAGGAACAATCCCATCAGGCGTACGCGGTACTTCTTCGGGAACCAGAAGGTCAGGTAGAGAAGAACTCCGGGGAAGAAGCCGGCTTCGGCGATGCCCAGGAGAATGCGAAGGAAATAGAGGCTGCCCACATTGGGCACGAATGCCAGCGCAGCGGCGAGGATGCCCCAGGTGAGCATGATCCGCGCGATCCACAGCCGGGCGCCGAAGCGGTGCAGGGCCAGGTTGCTCGGCACCTCGAACAGCAGATAGCCGACGAAGAAGAGACCGGATGCGAGCCCGAACATCGTCTCGGTCATACCGAGGTCGGCGCTCATGGTGAGCTTGGCGAAGGCGATGTTCGTACGATCCAGATAGTTCACGAAATAGAGCAGGATCAGGAAGGGAATCAGCCGGCGCGCTACCTTCTTCACCACGCGAGATTCGATCTCGCTCGGCGCAACCCCACCGTCAGTGGTGGTGCTATCGGTGGAGGTCATGGCAGGGGTACTCCTCGGAAAAGGTCAGCGTTGCTATCTACGAAGTGACTCAAGCCACAGTAGAAGCACGACTGAGCCCAACCTATGTGGACAATCTCTACAGAAGCCGTCTCTGCATGTGCGATTGCTCCCAAAGATCCGGCAGATGATCCCGGGCAGCCCGACGAACGTCCCTGAACAGTCGAAGGCGACAAACCCGTCTGAGCTGGGGGTTTAGAGCTACGAGCACCGAGTCACTGGCTAGTGTTGTCGGCGAAACAGCCAGAGCAAGTGCGGACGCACCGCGTGACTTGAAGGACAGAACATGACGAAGTTGGTTCGGACCACGATGACCCGCCGGTCCTCCACCGCAGTCGCTGCCACCCTCGCGGCGGTCGCTATATTCGCCTCCGCCTGCGGCAGCGACTCCGACAAGACCAACTCCGACAAGAGCGCTGCCGGCGCCTCGTCCGCTACATCCTCGGCCACCGTCGGCGGGAAGACGCTCGACGCCAAATTCGAGACGAAGTGCGCAAAGGACGGCGGCACGACAGTTATGACACTGCTCGACGCGGAAAATCCCACCTACGGCATGTTGACCGTCTCGGCCATCGTCGATGAATCCGGCACGGTTCAGACTGCCGGAATCGCCGGAAGCGAGGGTGGATCGAACGGTCTGCCGTACACCGCCGGATTCGCACCGGGACTGCCCGGCGGATCTGCCAGTGCCAAGCAGGACGGCGATACCTTCGTGGTGACGGGCGAGGGAATCGGCGCCCGGGACAAGGGCAACCCGACGGCGACGTCGAGCTTCGAGATCACGTTCGCCTGTGAGTCCATCATCGGCGGCTGAGCCATAGAACGGCTGGGCCCTAGGATTCTTGCTAGCTGATTCCCAGCTGTTCGCGCAGTTGAACGACGCGGAGCGCTATGACTCCGATTGTCACCACGGTGACGGCACCAAAAGCGATCCAGCCGATCCGCACTGCTTTCACGCGGTTCTCACCGGCACCCAACCACTGTGGGGCGTACAGGAAGGCAGCGGCTGTTGCGGCACCTGCCACCAGACCTCCCGCGTGACCCCAGAACGAGATCCCGGGCAGCGAAATGCTGATGATCACATTGATCGCGATCACCGAGATGATCGGGACCGGGCTTCGACGCAAACGCAATAGAAGGACGGCCTGTGCGCCCATGATGCCGAAGATCGCACCCGACGCCCCAGCAGTCCAGGACAGGGCCGTGAGCGAAGAGAACACCGGCTGGAATGCCATCACCGAGGCGGAACCGCCGAGAAGCGAAACCAGGTAGATGCCGATGTACCTCGAGCGGCCCATCACGATTTCGGTGTCGCGGCCCAGGATGTAGAGGGCGTACATATTGACCGCGAGGTGCAAGATGCCGAAGTGCAAGAACCCGGAGCCGATGAGCCGGAACCAGTCACCGCTGGCGACGAGCCCCGGATTGAGTGCCCAGTTCGCGAAGATCGACGAGCCGACCTGATTGTTCATGATGCTTCGCGACTGCGCGAAGGTGGCGAGGAACGCCAGGACGTTGAGCCCCATCAAGGTGTACGTCACGACCGGGACCGCACGGGTGGGGCTCACGGTGTTTCCGGCGACGCCCCGAACGGGGCGGACATCACGCTGACCGGCAGCTACACAGTCAACACATTGGTATCCCACCGCCGCCTCGCGGAGACAGTCCGGGCACGCCGGTCGTCCACAACGATTGCAGGAAAGTGCGGTAGGTCGATCTGGATGGCGGACGCACCGCGGTTGGGGCGGGATGCCCTCACTCGCACCGCCGCCCCAACCGGGGTTCGTCATCTGCTTGTTTTACCTGTTCAGGAGATGGTGATGCTGTTGATCACGACGGGCTCGACCGGACGATCGCCACGATCGACGGCGGTGGAGGAGATAGCGTCGACAACCTTCTTGGAATCGTCGTCGAGAACCTCACCGAAGATGGTGTGGCGACGGTTCAGGTGCGGCGTCGGGCCGGTGGTGATGAAGAACTGCGAGCCGTTGGTTCCCGGGCCTGCGTTGGCCATGGCCAGCAGGTAGGAGCGGTCGAACTGCAGTTCCGGGTGGAACTCGTCACCGAACTTGTAGCCCGGGCCGCCGGTGCCGGTTCCGGTGGGGTCGCCACCCTGGATCATGAAGCCGTCGATGACGCGGTGAAAGATGGCACCGTCGTAGAACGGGCCGGTCTTGGTGCCGGCGGCGTTTGCGGTGGTGTACTCCTTCGAGCCGTCGGCGAGGCCGACGAAGTTTTCGACGGTCTTCGGCGCATGGTTGCCGAACAGAGCGATCTTGATGTCGCCGCGGTTCGTGTGCAGCGTTGCGGTTGCGGTCTGATGAGTTGAAGTCACACCACCATCGTGCCATTGCCGGCGTTCTCGCGGATGTCGCCCCGCAAAAGTCTCCCTGTCCTCGCCCCACTGTTATGGCACAGTGAAGTCATGACACGAGTGACCGAGTCCCTCAGCACGCAGTTGCCCGACACCTTCGATCACGCGCGCGCCCGCGTCGAGGACACCTTCGACGAGACTGCCGCCTACCTCGAAGAGACAGCGGCTCGCATCAAGGAGTCCGAGGCAGCCGACAACGCTCGCCGTATCGCCGCGGTGGTCGCGACGTCGGTCGCTCGCGGCGCTGGGCAGGTCGGGTTGTTCCTGGGCCGTCAGGGCAAAGTCCTCGCCAAGAAGGGCGTCGAGCGCGCAAAGGCTATCCCCACGAAGTCCGCGGAACGCACCGAGAAGCCTCGCGGCCGCAAGCGCGTCACGGTGTTCGTCATCGCCGGTGTCGCGGTGATCGGTGGCGCGGTGTTCTTCAAGAGCCGCCGACGCGAGCATCCGCCGGTCGCTTCCGCACCCCCTCGCCTCGAGGAGAACTCGGCCGAGAAGACCGCTTAGTCGACATACGAAAAGCCCCGGAACAGATTGTGTTCCGGGGCTTTTCGATGTTCACATTCAGCAGTTGGACGGTGCCGGGACGTTGTTGAAGCGATCGATCATGTATCCGATGGATTCGGGGGTACCCACCAGGTACGGCGTCGCGTGATTGATTGCCAGTCCCGGAATGATCGGGGGCAGTTCGTTGACGGAGAACTGCACCGTTGCACCCTTGCCGCACCAGTCTCGCGCCAGTTGCTGTCCCTGGCCGAACGGAACGATGTCATCGGAGCGGCCATGCTGAATGAGCACGGGCGACTCCGGCGTCGGCTTGCCGATCTTCTGCTCGTCGAGGATCGCCTGCGCCATGGGCAGACGGGCCAGAACCGCGGACAGTGATTCACCGGAATTGGTGAAGCTCGACGACTGCTGAAAGCCGAACTGCAATCCACTTTCGGCGACGCACTGGTTCTTGGTGGCGGCCAAAATCTGTCGGCCACGATCGTTGATCTCGGCGTCGAGCAGCGGCTGAACCTCGGGGTACTGCGCAAGGATCCCGTTGAGCGCGTAGCCGATCACTCCGGTGAGAAACGTGCCGTCGACCTGCTGCAGCGTCGCCGCCAGATCGGCGGGCGGTGCACCTGCGTAGGTGCCCTTGAGATCAAGCTCGGGAGCGTACGACGGCTTCAATTCCGTTGCGGCAGCGGCAGCTCCTCCACCTTGCGAGTAACCCCACAGTCCGACGGGGCCGTCGGCGGGAATGCTCGTGTTCGGGAGTTGCTGAGCGGCTCGCACCGAGTCCAGAACGGCGTGCGCTTCGGCTTCACGGTTGACGTAGGTGTGATCGCCCGGAGTTCCGAGGCCCTCGTAATCGGTGACGACGACGGCAATGCCGTTGAGCAGCAACGTGTTCACCCAGATGGACTCGTAGCCGACCATGACGTCCGTCGGGAACTGGTACTCGATACCGGTGTTGAACAGCTTGGACGGTGCGCATTGATCGCCCTGCCCATGCGTTCCCACCGCTGCGGCAACCAGTGGACGCGCCCCCTGCCCGGTCCACGGGTTCGACGGTTCGAGATAGGTGCCCGTCACGGCAACGGGGGCGCCCTTGGCGTCCTCGCTTCGGTACATGATCTTGGTGGCGGTTGCCGGCCACGCACCGTTCGATCCGGGCACGCTCAGCAGCAGTGGTGACGGCTCACTCTTGATGAGATCTCCGTTGGCACCTGCCGGAAGCTCCGACGGCGGCGTGTAGAAATCCGCCGGCTCCGCCGTTGCGGCAGGGGCCGTCACAGCACCCATGACCAGTGCCGCGACGGAGACCCCGGCCGCCCACCATGCTCTGCTCTTCACGTTTCGATCTCCCCACGTTCGCCTGCGCTGTGGCTTGGCACACAGCGAACGCAGAGTAACACATACCTCACGTAACACTTTTTGGTGAGGTTTTTGCCTTAACAGGCTGAATTACAACCGTTTACGACTACTTCGTGGGCTCCAGATTGGTGGTCAGCAGCGCACGAAGCTTGTCGGTATCAGCCGAGGTCCAGGCCTCGGGGTGCAGGATCTTGGCCCACATGTCCGCTGCATCCTCGCCGTAATTGTGACCGTGCCCGGACGGGACGTCAGCCGAGAAGACCATGTCGAGGGTTACCTGCCAGAAGGTCACGAGAGGAACCCATGTCATTCCCGGATCCACGTCGCGACCCAGCGGTTCCTTGAGCCAATCCGGCTTGTTGAGCAGCAGGTCGAAGGACCACCACGTGATCGGGTCGCTGGCGTGCTGCCAGTACACGATGCGATCGTCGTCCCAGTCCGACTTCAGCTCCAGATCTTCCGGATCACCGGCAAACCGAATTGCCTGGCCACCGTCGATCACCGGCAGAATCTCCGGTGAGCCCGAGTCACGACTGTCCGTGATTTCCTGCCACTGAGCAGTGAAGTTGGGGGTTCCGACCCACAGTGCGCCGTCGACGCGCGTCATCATGTCCTGGGCGCCGGCGAATGCGGCCTGGCCACCGTAGGAGCCGAGGCTCTCACCGAAGACAACCAGTTCGGGACGCGTCTCCACGGGCAGGTCGATCCACTTGGCGTAGACCGCGTTGAAGAGTGCCCGCCCGGCGATCATCGGCGTCTCGCGGTCTGCGATGAAGGCCAACGGACTCGGAAGGAACGAGTACTGCATCGACGCGATCGCCGTGTCCCCGCCCTCGACGTACTCGAACGCCGACGCGACGTCCTCGTTCACCCAACCGCGGCCGGTGGTCGTGACAACTGCGAGGGTTCCGCGGTCGAATCCGCCGGTGCGCTCCAACTCGTCGACGACCCGCTGTGCGACACCGTTGATCGAGTCCGAGGATTCACGTCCGGCATACACCCGGATCGGTTGCTTCGCTTCACGTCCGGTCAATGCAGAGATCTCGGCTGCAGTGGGACCGCTACCCATGAAGGTGCGCCCCTCCTGACCGAGAGAATCCCAAGCCTCGGCGGACATCGGCGAACCGCTCCGCTCTGCAATCATGGGCTGTTCGATGCCGTCCGGTGTTTCGTGATCCGCACCGGAGAAACTCCAGTTCGCGAAGGCGATCAGCCCGTTGTACAGCGCACCGTTCACGATGAAGATGCCGAGGGCGAAGATGACGATCAAGCTGCCGACCTTCGCCGCCTCGAGGGGAACGAACCGTAGTGCGACGGCGGTGAGCTTGTTGGTGGTGAACCGAAGACCACGGCCTGCCTCGAGCAGGATGAACCAGATTCCGAGCGAAATCATCAACACCAGAAGATAATTCGCTTGATTGGTGCGTGGAGCTTCCACGAGATCGCGAACGATCTGCTGCCACCACGAACCGAGGACCAAGAACGTCGGCACCAGAATGACGGCCGCGACCAACAGGATTCGCCAGCCGATCTTCTTGGTGCGATCCGACCACTGCGGTTCGACGCCGCACTTGCGGATCATCCAGGCAACCGTCACGCCGACGCCGTATCCCATGGCGAGCGAGATGCCCGTCGCAACGCCCTGTAGGTACCACGCGCGCGGCAACAGGGACGGACTCATCGACCAGGTGAAGAAGACCAGAGCAAAGGCAAGCCCGACCGGGTGCAGCGTCTTGCAGTAGAGGCGCAGCCGTTCCCACACACGTTTCATGCCGGAATCGTATGCGCCCCGTGCCCGAATCAGGTCACGAAGCGCACACGCGTCCAGTCTGTTTACGGGGCGAAGCGCAAAATCGCGGCAACTGCGCCGCCGCCCGGAATGTCCTCCGCGCGAACAGCGAGCACCCGCGCACCCGTCAGGAGCGCACGACGAGCGATCTCGTCGACGACCCCGTAGGTGCTTCCGTTGGTCGACTCGCCGGTCGTGAGAGCGCCCGTCTGGGGATCGAGACTTCCGGGTACGACGGAATCGATGTCGATGAAAACGGTGTCGACCTGTCCGTACGTCGCGGCTGTTGCCACGTCGGCGACGTCCGTCTGAGTGCGTCCCTGTTCCGTGCGCACATTGAAGGTGTCCCGCACCGCCGCCAGCTGCTCGGCATGGAAGTCGTCGAGCGCCGGACGCGAACCGTCCGCCACTTCCTGCGTCGACAAGGCTTCCGGGTTTCCCTCGACGGTTTTGTCGACCAGGTGGCGGTACGAATTCACGGAGCGATACACCGACGCGATGGGTTCCGCAGCGGCCAGAATCAAGGGGACGTCACGGCCGGCGAGCACACCGCGGACCTCGTGATCGACTGCGCGGGCGTACTGATTGACGCGCAACTTTCGGCTGTCCGACCCCGACAACCGACCCGCTTCGGTACGGCTGTTGATTGACGACTTGCCCGCGTGATCCGCAGCGTTCTTCGGCATTCCCTGAACACGGACCTCGTCGGCCGGCTGATCGGCAGCGATCTCGATCAGTCGCACCGAACCCTCTGCCAGAGCGAGAACAAACGCCGTCTGAGGGAACGTCACCGAACGGAGCAGTGGCTTGAGATGAAACCGATCGCTGACCGTTTCGAGCGCCTGCAGACGGTTGGGGAGGCGGAAGGTCACCAGACGGTCCGGCGTCGCGTACGTGACCAATGAGCGCGACTGGAAGCGCCAGAAATCGTCGTCGTCGTCGAGCTCTGCGTATTCGGCCTCGAACTGCTTGCGCTCGGCCGGATCCTCCACCGATGCGAGTGCCGAGCGGACCTGGTCCTTGAAGGCTATGCGCGCTTTGTCATGATCCTGCGGCGCATCTTCAGTCGGAGTAACGATGGTGATGCAGGTGGGCCCCTCCACCTCCGCGAGTGCGGCAATTTCACCGTGGCTGGGAATGTCGTTGTGAAGCACTACGAACCTCCTGAAATTGGGTTCTCCTCACGCTACGCCCGGCTGGTTATGACCACTAGACTTTCCGGAGAATTCGGGACGAACGGTCCATAGTGGGCGCGGTTCTGGCCACCCCACTCCGAGCGAACGGCATGTTCATCGCCTCCAGTGCGCCGAAAGTGCCGTTCGCTCAAAAGCGGGAGGGCCACGAGACCGTCGGTGGGTCGACAAACGGTGGGTGGAGATACAAAAACACCCTCCCGGATCCCGGAAGGGTGTTTTCTTACTGTGGAGCCTAGGAGATTCGAACTCCTGACATCTGCCTTGCAAAGGCAGCGCTCTGCCAACTGAGCTAAGGCCCCGTTCGGTTTTCTGACCGGAGTCAGAGTACCTAGGTTCTATCCTGTTTCCAAATCGTGCCAAACCTTGTCTCCGCGCTGACTTTTGATCAGTTTGGTGACCCCGAGAGCTACCAGAATTCCGGCCCCGACAAGCAGGAAAACCTTCATTCCAGCAACCCTTCTTCGGCACATGGGAGTGGGCCTAGGAGGACTTGAACCTCCGACCTCTTCATTATCAGTAAAGCGCTCTAACCACCTGAGCTATAGGCCCCTGAACCGATTCCAAAGATTACCCCACCGGGCCGCTGACACCAAAACGGGCCCGGCGGAGCAATGTTTTCGCAGGTCAGTCGCGGTCGGCGAGAGTTACCTCTACGCCGCCAACCAGGTCGCTGCAGAGGTTGTAGATGAACGATCCGATCGTGACGAGTGCCGTGAAAAGCACCATGTTCGCGATGCCGATCAGCGCGGCGTAGCCGAACACCTGGCCGGCCGTCACCAGACCGTCGGAGCCGCCGTCGGCAACGATGTCGGTGAACGCGTTGTTCAGGCGATCCCAGACGCCCATGCCGTCGAGAACCACGTAGAGCAGTCCGACGGCCACCATCCACACGAAGAACAGCGACACCGAGATCACGGATGTGATCTTGAGCGTGGACCACGGGTCGATGCGACGGATCTGGACCGTTGCGCGCAGTGGCGCACCGTCCACGACCGAAGCCGATACGGCGTGAGTTTTCTCACCCTTCACCGCAGCAGGCAACGGATGCTTGGCCTCGGAGAGGTCAGGCATGTCCTTCGGTAGATCCTTGCGATCGATGTGCCGAGTCGGCCCGTCGATCGCGGCGGCTTTTGCTTTCGGATTAGCGACGGTGGGATTGGCGACTGTGGCGTTTGCAGCCTTGGGATTTGCGCCCGAGGGTGCAACAGCCTTGGCTGCTGCCGCGCCGGCGACGCCACCGGTAGCTGCGGCAGCCGCCGTTCCCGTCACGACGGGACGTGCCGACGGGTTGCCGGCAGGACGACCCGTCTGTGCACCGGCAGCGGGGCGACCCGATTGCGGCTGTCCCTTCGGCGCACCACCCTGCGCGGGGTTTTTGGCCGGACCACCCTGCACCGGACCACCCTGCGCCGGGCCGGCCGCTGCAGGACGCTGCGGACCCGCAGGCGGCTTACCCCCGGCAGGAGCTGCCGGACGACCCGCAGGAGCACCAGCGCCGGCTGGGCGCGTGATGTTGGTCTGCGGCTGACTTTGCGGCGCCTGACTTTGCGGCGCCTGACTTTGCGGTGGCTGAGTCTTCGACGCCGGGGCTTTGGACGCCGGGTTCTGAGCAGCCGGGTTCTGAGCTGGCTGCCCCTGCGGCTGACCCGACGGCTGGGGTCCGCGTTGCCACGGCGGCGCCTGGCTGCCACGAGCCTGATTGGCAACCGGTTGCGGCGGAGCCTGACCGTCACCCTTTGCCGGAGTTACCGGCGCAGCCGGAGCCACTGAAGGAGCGGAAGGAGCTTGACCCTTGGCCGCACCCGCGGCGTCGGAAGCCCCACCCGCCGGCTTCTGAGCCGACGGGCCGCGAGGCGGCTCCGGTGCCTTGGGCGCCGGAGCTGCCTCGGAAGCTTTGGGTCCGCCGTCCGCTGGAGCTGCAGGTTTCGAGGTCTGCGGCCCCGCCGGAGCAGTTGCCTGCTCCGGCTTCGGTGGCGTCGAACCTGAAGTGCTTTCGCTCTTCTGGTCACTGCCCGGCTGGTTGGGAGTGCTCACTAGGACTCCTTAGCTCCATCGGCATTGTCTGCGTTGTCGGTGGTCTCTGCAGCGAGCTCTTCGGGCTCGTCGGCGTTGCGCGCAATCGCGAGCAGTGTGTCGCCTTCGCCGAGGTTCATCAGACGCACGCCCTTGGTCTGGCGTCCCGCCTTACGAACCTGCTTGGCAGCCGTCCTGATGACGCCGCCGCCCGAGGTGATCGCGTACAGCTCGTCGTCGTCGTCGACGATGAGCGCACCGACCAGAGTGCCACGTTTCTTGTCGTACTGAATCGTGAGCACGCCCTTGCCGCCGCGACCCTGCACCGGGTAATCCTCCATGCCGGTTCGCTTGGAGTAACCGCCCGAGGTGGCGACCAGGAGGAACGTTCCTTCACGAACGACGTTGAGCGAGAGCAGCTCGTCGTCACCGTTGAAACGCATGCCCTGGACACCGGAAGTGGCGCGGCCCATCGGACGCAGTGCCTCGTCGGTGGCCGAGAAGCGGATCGACTGGCCCTGTGCCGAGACGAGAAGGAGGTCGTCTTCGGCGGAGCAGAGGACAGCGCCGACCAGTTCGTCTTCACCGCGCAGGTTGATGGCGACGATGCCACCGCTGCGGTTGGAGTCGAAGTCGGTGAGCTTGGACTTCTTGACCAGACCGTTGCGAGTGGCGAGCACCAGGTAGGGCGCGTCTTCGTACGTCTTGATCTGGATGACGGACTGAATGCGCTCGTCCGGCTGGAAGGCCAGCAGGTTGGCAACGTGCTGACCGCGAGCGGTACGGCTCGCCTCGGGCAGTTCGTAAGCCTTGGCGCGGTAGACGCGGCCCTTCGTGGTGAAGAACAGCAGCCAGTCGTGCGTCGACGTGACGAAGAAGTGCGAGACGATGTCGTCCTGCTTGAGGCCGGCACCCTGAACACCCTTGCCGCCGCGCTTCTGCGAGCGGTACAGGTCGGTCTTGGTGCGCTTGGCGTAACCGGTCTCGGTGATCGTGACGACGACGTCTTCGCGGGCGATCAGATCCTCGTCGTTGACGTCTCCGTCGGCGGCGATGATGCGGGTACGACGGTCGTCGCCGTACTTGTCGACGATTTCCTTGAGCTCGTCACGAACGATCGCGCGCTGACGCTCCGGGCGAGCCAGAATGTCTTCGAGGTCCGCGATTTCGAGTTCGATCTCGGCCAACTCGTCGACGATCTTCTGACGCTCGAGGGCGGCCAGACGACGCAGCTGCATGCCGAGGATGGCGTCGGCCTGGATCTCGTCGACGTCGAGGAGTTCCATCAATCCGGCGCGAGCGATGTCGACGGTCTGCGACGCACGGATCAAGGCGATGACCTCGTCCAGAGCGTCGAGGGCCTTGACCAGACCGCGCAGGATGTGGGCGCGCTCCTGTGCCTTGCGAAGCAGGTACCTGGTACGACGAACGATGACCTCGAGCTGATGCGCCGTGTACAGACGGATCATCTGGTCGAGGCGCAGCGTGCGCGGCACTCCGTCGACGATGGAGAGCATGTTGCAGCCGAAGCTGGTCTGCAGCTGGGTGTGCTTGTAAAGGTTGTTCAGCACGACCTTGGCAACGGCGTCACGCTTGACGGTGACGACGATGCGCATGCCGACGCGGTCCGAGGACTCGTCGTGGATGTCGGAGATGCCACCGATCTTGGCGTCACGAACCTGCTCCGCGATGGAGGTGATCAGGTTGTCCGGGTTGACCTGGTAGGGCAGCTCGGTGATGACGATCGTGGTGCGGCCCTTGGCATCTTCTTCGATCTCGACGACGCCGCGCATACGAACGGAGCCACGGCCGGTGGTGTAGGCGTCCTGGATGCCCTGTCCACCGACGATGAGCCCGTGCGTGGGGAAGTCGGGTCCCTTGATGCGCTCCATGACGGCCGCGAGGGTGGCTTCCTCGTCCGCTTCGAAGTTGTCGAGCGCCCAGTAGATGGCCTCGGCAACTTCACGCAGGTTGTGCGGCGGAATGTTGGTGGCCATACCGACGGCGATGCCGTTGGAACCGTTGATCAGCAGGTTCGGGATTCGGCTGGGCAGAACCGTCGGTTCCTGCGTCTTGCCGTCGTAGTTCGGGGTGAAATCGACTGTCTCGTGGTCGATTTCGCGCAGCATTTCCATCGCGAGCGGCGTGAGCCTGCACTCGGTGTAACGCATGGCGGCTGCGCCGTCGTTGCCGCGGGATCCGAAGTTTCCCTGACCGTCGACGAGCGGGTAACGCAGCGACCACGGCTGGGCCATACGGACCAACGTGTCATAGATCGAGGAGTCGCCGTGGGGGTGGTAGTTACCCATGGTCTCGGCGACCGGTCGGGCAGACTTCACGTATCCGCGGTCGGGGCGATATCCGTTGTCGTACATCGCGTAGAGCACGCGGCGGTGCACCGGCTTGAGTCCGTCGCGGACATCCGGCAGAGCGCGACCGACGATGACGCTCATGGCGTAGTCGATGTAGCTGTTCTGCATTTCCTGCTGGATGTCGACCGGTTCGATCCGGTCGTGTTGCGGACCGTCCGGTGGCAACGTGGTGTCGGTCATGAGCTCACTTTCTTAAAAGAGGGGGCAAGCCCCTGTGCGCGGAAAAGGAGCCCGGGGACTCCTCAACCACGCACAGGGCCGCAGGCCTACACGTCGAGGAAACGAACGTCCCGGGCATTGCGGGTGATGAAGCTGCGTCGTGCTTCGACGTCTTCGCCCATCAGCACGCTGAACAGCTCGTCGGCAGCAGCCGCGTCGTCGAGCGTGACGAGACGCAGAACGCGCACCGTCGGGTCCATCGTGGTTTCCCACAGCTCCTTGGCGTTCATCTCGCCGAGGCCTTTGTAGCGCTGGATGCCGTCGTCCTTGTTGATCTTCTTGCCGGACTCGAGGCCGGCCTTGACCATCGCGTCGCGCTCGCGGTCGGAGTACGCGAATTCCGGCTGCGCACCCTTCTGCCACTTGAGCTTGTACAGCGGCGGCTGCGCGAGGTAGACCTTGCCGTGCTCGACGAGCGGCCGCATGAAGCGGAACAGCAGCGTGAGCAGCAGCGTTGCGATGTGCTGACCGTCGACGTCGGCGTCGGCCATGAGCACGATCTTGTGATAGCGCAGCTTGGCGATGTCGAACTCGTCGTGGATGCCCGTGCCGAACGCGGTGATGATCGACTGGACTTCGGTGTTCTTGAGGACGCGATCGATACGCGCCTTCTCGACGTTGATGATCTTTCCGCGGAGCGGGAGGATCGCCTGGTACATCGAGTCTCGGCCGGACTTGGCCGAGCCGCCTGCGGAGTCGCCCTCCACGATGTAGATCTCGGACTTCTCCGGATCGTTGGAGCGGCAATCGGCGAGCTTGCCTGGCAGGCCACCGAGGTCGGTCGCGCTCTTACGGCGGACCAGCTCACGCGCCTTACGTGCGGCGACGCGGGCCTGCGCCGACGAAACAGCCTTGTTCACAATGGTTTTCGCGTCGGCCGGGTTCGCCTCGAACCAGTGCGCGAGGTGCTCGTTGCACGCCTTCTGCACGAAGGACTTGACCTCGGTATTGCCGAGCTTGGTCTTGGTCTGACCCTCGAACTGGGGTTCACCGACCTTCACCGAGATGATGGCCGCGAGTCCTTCACGGATGTCGTCACCGGTGAGCTTGGGATCTTTGTCCTTGAGCAGCTTCTTTTCGAGCGCGTACTTGTTGACCGTTGCGGTCAGTGCGGCGCGGAAGCCCTCTTCGTGGGTACCACCCTCGTGGGTGTTGATGGTGTTGGCGAAGGTGTGCACGGACTCCGAGTAGCCGGAGTTCCACTGCATTGCGACCTCGAGCTCGTGGCCGGTGCCCTTGGCGGTGAATCCGACGACCGAGTTGTGGATCGGGGTCTTGCTCTTGTTGATGTGCCGGACGTAGTCCTCGAGTCCACCGGGGTAGTGGTAGATGCGAGTCTTGGACTTACGCGGCGCTGCCTGAGCAGCTTCTTCGGCTTCTTCGGCAGCAGACTTGGGAGCCTCGGCCACCTCGGCAGCTTCGTCGTCGATGACCTCGGCGCGCTCGTCGGTCAGCGTGATGGTCAGGCCCTTGTTGAGGAAGGCCATTTCCTGCAGACGACGCGCAACGGTCTCGAAGTTGTAGCGGGTGGTCTCGAAGATCTCGGGATCGGCCCAGAAACTGACGGTGGTGCCGGTTTCCTTCGTCGGGTCGCCCTGTACGAGCTCTCCCGGCTTGGAATCGGTGTACGTCTGCTGCCACCGGTAGCCGTCGACCTTGATGTCGACGTCGAGCCGGGTGGAGAGCGCGTTGACCACCGAGATACCGACGCCGTGCAGACCACCTGAGACGGCGTAGGAGTCGGAGTCGAACTTGCCGCCGGCGTGCAGCTGGGTCAGCACGACCTCGACGGTGGGGACTCCGGAGGCGTGCATGCCGACCGGGATGCCACGGCCGTCGTCGATGACGCGGATTCCGCCGTCTTCGAGGAGGGTGACCTCGACCTTGGTGGCGTGTCCGGCCATCGCCTCGTCGACCGAGTTGTCGACGACCTCCCAAATGAGGTGGTGCAGGCCGCGTTCACCGGTGGAACCGATGTACATGCCTGGACGCTTACGTACCGCCTCGAGTCCTTCGAGGACGGTGATGGACGACGCGTTGTAGTCCTTGCTGGAAGTGCTTGTATCTGACTTCTGGGCAGCCACGGGTGGGTAGCTCTCCTTCTCCGTCAATACTCGAGCGCAGCCGTCAGCAAGCCCTTGCGGGTGTCGTCGGAGCGGGTTCGAGAATGTTGCCGCTAGTTACCGTTGACCATCTTACTGGTAAGCACCGACTAGAAGCGGCCAATGACACCCCTGGCTGCGCCGCAGACGAATTTTTACGATCCCCGGAAGGTGAAACGCTAGGAACTTTGCTTCTCCGAGCGACGCTCTCTCAGGCTCGCGATAAATGCCCGCGCATGTTCGGCAACCTCACCCGGATGTGAAAACGGCGACCAGTGTCCCGCGGCAATTTCACGTCGCTGCAGGTCGGAGACCCATTTTTCGGTGTCTTCGTATCCCACCGGACGAACGGCTTTGTCGTACTTGTTCAGAATGAGCTGAACAGGCACGTCCGTGTACCGATCCCGTGGCTTGCCGAGAGACGGCCGGATGTTCGCGCGATAAAGCTTGAGTCCGTTCACCATGTCGTCGGCGATGGTGGGCGCGGTGTTGACCACACGGGGGTCCAGACCGTCGAAGAAGCCCAGAAACGCCGGCCAGTGCTTGGAGAACCACAGACGCAACGGAAGGGTGCACAGGCCGGGAATCTGGAACAGAACGGTGTAGGCCGACGCAATTCCCTGCGCCGCCGGGCCGAGGAAACGACGCTTGGACGCGCTCGCCCGGATCCACTTGCCGAGATGATCGAGATTGGGGCCCGAGATGGACGAGAACGACGCGATCTTCTCTTCGGCACCCGGCTCGCAGACCGCTTCCCACGTTTCGACGGATCCCCAGTCGTGCGCAAGGACGTGCACCGGCTTGCCCGGGCTGACCGCGTCGATGACGGCAAAAAGATCGCCGGCCAGTGCGCTCAGTTGGTAGTCCTGCACCCTCGAGGGGATTGTGCTCTCACCGGCCCCGCGGCTGTCGTAGCTGACGACGCGGAAGTCGTCTGCCAGCAAAGGCACGATGCGGTTCCACAGTTCATGGGTGTCGGGCCAACCATGCACCAGGACGATGGTCTCGCCGTCCGCCTTGCCCTGGTCGAACACGGCCAGGCTGACGGAACCGTTGGTCACGCGACGCGCGGTCACGGCATGGACAGGAGAGTGCTTCGACATTGTCGAACCCTTCGGAGTCGGGAAATATCTAGAGATCGAGAACGAGACGTCCACCGTCGGAACGGGATACGCAGATGAGCATCTCCGTTTCCTGTTCGGTGTCGGTCAGACGCCTTTCGCGGTGATCGGGTTTACCCGCGAGCACCTTCACACGACAGGTTCCGCAGAAACCCTGCTGACACGAGTACCCGACACCGGGCAATGCCTTCTTGATGACGTCGAGCGCGGACTCGTCGGTGGGCACGGTGAGCACCTGTCCCGAATTGACAAGCTGCACTTCGAATTCCTTGCCGTCGATCACCGGCGGAGCCCCGAACCGCTCGAAATGCAAAGCGGTGGAGGGTGTATCGCGGAAACCGCGGCGGACGGCATCGAGCATCGGCGTCGGGCCACAGCAGTACACGGCGCCGCCGACCGGCGCTCGTCCGAGAAGGTCTGTGGTGGTGGGCAATCCGAACTCGTCGTCCGGGCGCACGAAGACACGCTCGGGATCCCAGGTTGCGATCTCGTCGAGGAACGGCATGGATTCACGGGAGCGGCCCGAGTACACGAAGTACCAGTCCATCCCCAATTCTCTTGCCGCACGGACCATTGCGATGATCGGCGTGATACCGATGCCGCCGGCGACGAACAACGCGCTGCCTTCTCCGACAAACGGGAAGCCGTTGCGTGGTCCGCGTACCGTGACGTGCTCACCGGGCTGGAGAGCGTGCATCTCGATGGAACCGCCACCGCCGTCGGGGATCCGGCGCACCGCGACGCTGTATCCCGTGCGATCGGCCGGGTCGCCGCACAGCGAATACTGACGCCGCAGACCCGAAGGTAGATGGAAGTCCAGGTGCGAACCCGGATGCCACGGCGGAATCGGTGAGCCGTCTGCGGATTCGAAGCGCAGGCGAACGACGTTCTCGTCGGTTGCCACCACCTCACGTGTGCTGACCACCATGTTCATGGCCGTGTCGGGGTTGTGGCCCGCGATCTCGGGGTTGTAGTCGTAGGCCGTCAACACCCGAAGGTACTTGTCCGCCAACAACTCCGTGATGCGCATGGCGCGGTCGGGACGGTTCTTGCCGGACAGATCGGGTGGCGCCGGAAACCGCGGCAACCCGTCGTGCCCGGAGATGACGTCCTTGACCCTCGAGAGTGAAATCACCGTGCGGCCGCCTGGGCTGCGGGTGACGACGCGAGGTATTGCACCGCCTGGGCGGTCGAGCCCTCGTTACTGGGGTGATAGGACTTGCTGAAGTAGGTCGACATCCGCTTGACCAGCTCGAACGACGTGGGAACTGTGCCGCGCTTACCGGCCGCGATGAAATCGGACAGGTGGGGGCGTCGACGGCTGGGAGCCTGAGCGGCAAGCTCGGGATCGTTGCGCATCAAGAACCGGGTACCGCGAATCCACAGCCACACGATTGCGGGCGTGACGAGGATCTGGGTACGGATCCGGCGGGTCTCACGCTTGTCGAAGTAGCGCATGACGTCGTACGCGACGGCTCGGTGTTCGACTTCTTCGGCGCCGTGCCAGCGAAGGAGATCAAGCATGGTCGGGTGCATGCCGGCTTTGTCCAGCCCCTTGGCGTTGAGCACCCAGTCGCCGAGGAAAGCAGTGATGTGTTCGATGGCCGCGATGATCGCCAAACGCTCCACCAGGTGATTCTCGGCGCGCAGACCCGTCATCGGGCGCGGTCCGAGCAGTTTCGAGAATGCCCACTCCATCTGCTGGGTGTACGGCGTCGGATCGAGGCCGTTTTCCTTGAGATGGACGAGGACACCCGAGTGCGCGTTGGAGTGCATCGCCTCTTGGCCGATGAATCCGACGACGTCCTCACGGAGTTTCTCGTCCTCGATCAGAGGAAGAGCTTCCTTGAAGGTCTCGACAAACCATTCCTCACCGGCGGGGAGGAGAAGGTGAAGCACGTTGAGAACGTGTGTGCTGAACGGATCGCCCGGAATCCAGTGCATGGGCAGATCGGACCAGTCGAACTCGACATTGCGAGCCTGCAACAGGATGTGATCCGGCTCGGCGAACGACGAAGCGGGTGTCGATATCTTCTGCGACATCTAGCTACTCCTTCATGCCTGCCGATCGGTGGGGAACGACAGCCTTGTGACACAGTTCACTCACTAGCGAGTTTTAACTGTAACACGAAGTAATAGGTAGAACCAGGGCCTGGTTGAGTTTTCCTCAGCCGTACGTATCGCGAGGTCCGCGGCCTTTCACATGCCTTTCTCCCTTGCGCCAGCTAGGCGCACTCGGACCGGTGATCCGCAGTGTCTTCACGACGCCGTCACCGACGGCAGCAGCGATCTTGGCCAGAATCTGGGACTGCATCATGCGCAACTGGGTAGCCCACGCCGTCGACTCGGCGGAGATGCTGAGAACACCTTCTTTCAGAGAAATCGGCTCGGCGTGCGCGGAGATGTCTTCTCCGACGACCTGCGGCCACCGACCGAGGACCGTGCCCTCGGACACCTTGGGGGACCACCCACGCGATTTGGAGATAGCGCTGGTGAGAGCACCGAACGGCTGAGGGTCCCGCGCATCCGGGCCGGGGCCGGACCAACCGCTGCGTCGACGCGGGCGGCCGCTTCCGTATTTGGGCGACGAGCGCCCCTGCCCGACGGCCTTACCGTTGGCTTTGGCTGTCGCGCGTGCCTCCTCGAGGGCACGGCGCGCCAGATCGATCCCCTTGAGCTCGGGCTCCGGGGCCGCGCTGCTGTCTTCAGTCATCGAACTCGACCTCCTGATCTGCCGAGCCTACGGGCACTATCCGGGATATCCGACCGTCTCCGGTATCGGAGGCTTCGACGCCGAACTTGGCCGCCTCGAGTTCGTCCGGTACATCCTCGGGAACGGCGGCCGTGATCAGCACCTGTTCGGCGGTGGCTGCAACGGTGGCGAGCGCACGACGCCGACGACGGTCCAATTCCGCGAAGACATCGTCGAGCATCAGGACCGGGTCGCTGCCGTCGGCGCGCAACAGGGCAAAACCTGCCAGCCGCAGCGAAAGCGCAAAAGACCACGATTCACCATGGCTTGCAAAGCCTTTCGCCGGGCTGTCACCGAGAATCAGCTCCAGATCGTCCCGATGCGGACCGACCAGACACACTCCGCGATCGATTTCCTTCGACCTCATCTGTGCCAACTCGAGATGGAATCTCTCCTCGAGGTACGCAACGTCGTCGATACCGGAAATCCTTGCAGGGTCGGTGAATTCGGGATCCAACGAGGACCCCAGACTGCTCTTGTATCGAATCGACGCCGGCCGAGATTCGGGTGCGATGGAACGATACGACTCCGCCAGATGCGGCGCCAGATCATGGACCAACTCGAGGCGCCCGGCCAACAATTGTGCGCCGTGAGCGGCCAGATGCCCGTCCCACACCTCGAGGGTGGAGAGGACGTTGTCGGACTCGCCACCACGAGAACCGCGACGCAAAGCCGCACCGGCAGTTTTGAGTAGGGCTGAGCGCTGACGCAGAACTTTGTCGTAATCCGCACGGACAGCAGCCATTCGGGGTATCCGGGACGTCAACAACTCGTCGAGATAGCGTCGACGATCGCCAGGATCTCCGCGAACCAACGACAGATCTTCCGGCGCGAACATCACCGACTGCAAAATCCCCAACACTTCGCGTGGGCGACGCGTCGGAGACTGATTTATCCTGGCGCGGTTGGACTTTCCCTCGATCAGTTCGACGTCGATGGTCAGTTCGCGTCCGTTGTTGACCACCGTTGCACCGGCAAAAGCACTGGCGGAACCGCTGCGGATCATCGGTGCGTCCGTGGACACTCGATGAGACGACAGCGTCGACAGATACCCGAGTGACTCGAGGACGTTGGTTTTACCGTGCCCGTTCGAACCGAGGAAAACGGTTGTTCCCGGTGTGAGGTCAAGCGTCAGCGAATCCCAGGATCGGAAGTCCCGCAGCGAAAATCTACGAACGAACACTTAGCTTCCAGAAGCCGAATTCTTGGGCGAAGCGCTCTTGACCGCGTGACCGCCGAACTGATTGCGCAAGGCGGACACAGCCTTCATGGCCGGTGAATCATCCTGTCGTGAAGCAAATCTCGCGAACAGAGCAGCGGAGATGACGGGAGCGGGCACAGCGTGCTTGATAGCTTCCTCGACCGTCCAGCGGCCCTCGCCGGAATCCTCGGTATAGCCCGTGATCTGCGCAAGCTCCGGATCTTCCTCGAGGGCGTCGACAAGCAGATCGAGCAACCACGAACGTACGACGGTCCCCTTCGACCAAGCTCGGAGCACGCCGGGAACGTCCGCGATCAGGCTTTCCGCCTCGAGGAGCTCGTACCCCTCGGCATACGCCTGCATCAGGCCGTATTCGATGCCGTTGTGCACCATCTTCGCGTAATGACCAGCACCGACGGGACCGGCGTGGACAAAGCCGTCTGCAGCCTCACCGTCGGGGCGAAGGGCGTCGAAGATCGGCATTGCCTTCTCGACGTCAGGCTCGGATCCGCCCACCATCAGGCCGTATCCGTTCTCACGGCCCCAGATGCCACCGGAGACACCGCAGTCGAGGAAACCGATCCCACGGGCGCCCAGAAGCTCGGCATGGACAGCGTCGTGGGTGTAACGCGAGTTCCCACCGTCGATGACCAGATCACCGCCCTCGAGGGCATCCGCCAGTTCGGCAATGGTGCTCTGGGTGATTTCACCGGCCGGAACCATCACCCAGACGACTCGAGGTCCCTCGAGGGAAGCAGCGAGTTCGGCAAGTGACCCGACATCGGTGACTTCCGGTCGAGGGTCGTATCCGATCACCTCGAGGCCATGCGCGCGCAAGCGCTCACGCATGTTGAAGCCCATCTTGCCGAGACCTACGAGTCCGATCTTCATACTGTTCTCCCTGGTCAGGCGCGAACTGAAGTGCGGGGTTCCACTCAGCCCGGAAGGCGAACCGGCATCAGCAGGTACGTGTACTCGCTCGAGGGCGCAGCGAAGTTACCGGACTCGTCTGCCGTGGGCTCTTCCTCGGCCGCGGGGCGAAGAACAGCCGGACGGCTGGGAGTGGTGAAGCCGAACAGAACGTTTTCGCTGTGAAGCGAGTTCAACCCGTCGATCAGGTAACCGGGGTTGAACGCAATGGTGAGTGCTTCGCCCTGGAACGACGCGTTGAGCGTCTCTTCCGCGCGGCCGGCGTCGTCGCCACCCGCAGAGAGGAGCAGGCCGTCAGCGGAGAACTGCATGCGAACCTGTGCGCCACGCTCGGCGACGAGTGCTACACGCTTGATGGCTTCGATGAGAGGCGTGACCTCGACCGTTGCCATCGCGGTGTGCTGAGCAGGCAGCAACTGACGGAACTTCGGGAACTCGGCGTCGAGGAGGCGCGTCGTGGTGCGGCGTCCGTCGTTGACGATGCCGAGGAGTCCGTCGTTTCCGATGGACGTACCGGAGCCGAGAGCCAACTCGACCGGCGAATTTGCATTGCCGGCAAGCGTTTTCGCGGACTCGGACAAAGTCTTGGCCGGGATGAGAACAGCAGCCTGGACGTCGGGATTGGCCGGAGTCCACTCGAGTTCACGTACGGCGAGACGGAAGCGGTCGGTAGCGGCGAGGACGATCGAATTCTGTTCGATCTCGACACGGATACCCGTGAGCATCGGAAGGGTGTCGTCCTTGCCGGCTGCAACAGCTACCTGGCTGATGGCTTCGGAGAACAGGTCGACGGGAATGGACCCGGACTGCTGCGGAAGCGTCGGAAGCTGGGGGTAGTCCTCGACCGGCATCGTGGGCAGGGAGAACTTGGCGCTTCCGCACGAGATGAGCACGCGAGTGCCCTCGAGGGTCACATCGACCGGCTTGTTGGGAAGCGACTTGGTGATATCTGCGAGGAGGCGACCGGAGACGAGTGCCTGACCTGCAGTTGTGACATCTGCCGAGACGCGGACCTGCGCGGATACCTCGTAGTCGAACCCGGAAACGGTGAGGCCGGTTTCGGTTGCGTCGAGAAGAACTCCGCCGAGAACCGGCACGGGCGGCCTCGAGGGCAGGCTACGAGCAACCCACGCTACTGAATCAGCGAACTCTTCCCGGGAAACGCGAAACTTCAGGCTTCCAAGCTCCATCGCCGGGTTATTCCTCTCGGTAGGCATGTTCGTCTGCTGCGGATCTGCATCAGCTCACTTGAAGTCTGACACAGACCAAGCGATGCCCACCGTATGCCCTCGAGGGCGCAAGTGGAAAGCCGAAGCCGCGGCGAGCGCAGCCTGAGGCGAGGTTCTCAACAGGAGTTGTCCCCAGAACTATTTTCAAAGAGCTTTTCCTAGGAAATTCTCAGTAGTAGTAATAAGTCCTGTGCAATCTGTGGAGCAACGGTTGTCGACGCTGGTAGGTCCCCTCGAGGGCCTGTGCACTTCTCGAGGACAGACTCGAGGACCAATCGACCCCCTCTGTGCACTCTCTGAAAGTTTTCGGATTCCTCCTCGAGAACTCCACAGACTTTCGGAGTTATCAACACACTTATCCACAGATGTGAATACTTTTCACAAGAAACGAAGAGTTTGTTCTCATCGGCGTGTCTGACTCCGGCGTGTCGTCCCTCGAGGTGGACAACCGCCCTCGAGGGGACCGCACGTGGAACCCTTCGAATACACCGATGCCGCTCGAGGGAACCTCTGCCTCGAGCGGCATCGATCGAAATAAGTGCAGGTCAACGCTTGGAGCGCTGCTTGATCCTTGCGGTCAACTCCTGAACCTGGTCGTACACCTTGCGGCGTTCCGTCATTTCCTTACGGATCTTCTTGTCGGCGTACATGACCGTCGTGTGGTCACGGCCGAACGTCTGACCGATCTTCGGCAAGGACAAATCAGTGAGCTCACGGCACAAATACATCGAGATCTGGCGGGCCTGAGCGAGTGGCCGGGCCTTACCCGGCCCACACAGGTCGTCGATCGACATGTTGAAGTATTCGGCCGTCACCGCCATGATCGTCGCCGCGTTGATCTCGAGGCTCGACGAATCGGGCATCAGATCGCGCAGGACCACCTCGGCCAACGTCAGATCCAACGGCTGGCGGTTGAGCGAGGCAAAAGCGGTGACGCGGATCAACGCGCCCTCGAGTTCACGAATGTTGCGCTCGATACGGCTGGCGATCAACTCGAGGACGTCGTGCGGGACCTCGAGGCGATCCATCCTCGCCTTCTTGCTCAGAATCGCGATACGCGTCTCGAGCTCAGGCGGCTGAACGTCGGTGATCAGGCCCCATTCGAAGCGCGTCCGCAGACGCTCCTCGAGGGTTGCCAACTGTTTGGGCGGACGGTCCGAGGAAACGACGATCTGCTTGTTCGCGTTGTGCAAGGTGTTGAAGGTATGGAAGAACTCCTCCTGGATACCTTCCTTGCCTTCGATGAACTGGATGTCGTCGACCAGCAGGACATCCGTTTCCCGGTAGCGACGCTTGAACGCGACCTTGCGGTCGTCACGAAGACTGTTGATGAAGTCGTTGGTGAATTCTTCGGTCGAGACGTACTTGACCCGCATGCCGGGGAACAGTCGCTGTGCGTAGTGGCCGGCGGCGTGAAGAAGGTGCGTCTTGCCCAGGCCCGAAGCTCCCCAGATGAACAAGGGGTTGTACGCACGCGCCGGCGCCTCCGCGATCGCGACGGCAGCGGCATGAGCGAATCGGTTGGACGATCCGATCACAAAAGTGTCGAAGGTGTACTTCGCATTGAGGCTGTTGGCGCCGGACCCCGAAGCAGAAGGAGTAGCGGGCGGCTTCGTGAAGTACGACGGCCACGATTCGTGAACGCTCGCGAGTGCTTCGCGGTCGTCGTCGACTTCTTCGGTCTCGGCAGTCTCGGAGTCCGAAGGTTCGCCGTCGCCTTCGGTGAATCTGCGCCGACGGTATGCGCCCGATGAGTTGACCGACTCGAACTGACGGCTGCCCGTGCGCTCCTCGACCGGTTCGGCGGGTGCGTCGGCATCGTCTTCGAGTGCAATGCGGACACCGAGTCCCTCGACCTGGCCACCGAGATGGCGTCCGAGTGCCTGCAGGATCGGCTCGCGCAGATCGCGCTCGATCGTCTCTTGAGCAAATGGCGATGGAACCGAGAGGAGTGCAAAACCCTGAGCAAGTGTGAGAGGCCTCACCAGACGGACAAATGCCTTCTGCTTGCTGCTCAAAGCCGGAAGATTACTTCCGGGGTCATCACTCGTGAGTTCTGCAACCACGTCGACCCAGACCCGTGCGAGCGCGTTGGGATCGTCGTTCACGTGGTTCCTTCCCGTGTTTCGCCGACAGTGGGTGTGCTGCAGCTGCCGAGCGTATGGCTGCGGCGTCGAATGATTCGGTGGATTACCACCCGGGGTGAGAACCCCGTAACAGGCTACGAATATGCCACCTGGGCTGTGTTTCCACACAATTATCCACAGATGTGGACAAACCTGCACTGAGTCGGTTTTTTCGTCAACCAAATTCGTCAAAGTGATCGAGAAATTGATCTACCTGCAACTTTGTCGGAACTCGAGGCGTTCGCCACTTGGTGTCGGGGATGCGTCAACACTCACAGCCCTGTGGATGAATGTGGAAACTCGGGATTCGGGGTCGCGTCCGGCGCTCGTGCCCGTATGTGCTGATGAGGCCTTGTCGAGAGCATGCGCCGGTGGAACTGTCCGGGTTGCCTTCGGGTCACCTGCAGTCCGTAGCGGAACTGTTGCCAAGGTCACACTTGCCGCCTCGCTCGAGGTCACGGCCGTATGCACACTGTGAATGGAATCTGCGGAATGATGTAAGTATCGGCGTGTCGCCGTGGTTGCCGCGGGAGGGCTCCGAATCGGGCTGGTTTGACCTTGGCAACGGTGGTAAGTAACCTCGAACGGTCACCCGCTGGTGGTGATCGCTTCGTGCTGGCTACATATGTCAGGTCGGATCGGTCTTCCAAGCCACAACGAGTGAAGTTGATTGTTCTGTACCTGTTGGATCCAAAGGCGCCGTAAGGCGTCGATCACTGAATGACGCCGGGAGGCGTCAATGAACTTCGAGGAGTGTTGACCGTGGCCAAGGGCAAGCGGACGTTCCAGCCGAATAATCGCCGCCGCGCGCGTGTTCACGGCTTCCGTCTTCGTATGCGTACCCGTGCGGGTCGTGCAATCGTTTCGGCGCGTCGCCGTAAGGGCCGCGATTCCCTCACCGCCTGATCTGATTTCGAGTTCAGGAGCTCGGGGTGTTGCCTGAGCCGTCTCGGTTGCGTCGCCACGCGGATTTCTCCGTGGCGGTGCGACGCGGGCGTCGTATGGGAAGACGCGACCTTGTCGTGCACGCGTTCGATCGCGAGCAAGTAGAGGCGCTGGTAGTAACAAATCACGGTCCCCGTTTCGGGCTGATCGTGAGCAAGGCTGTCGGGCCGGCGGTGATTCGACATCGAGTCGCACGCCGGCTTCGTCATATCTGTGCAGATTTCGTCGGGCAGGTTTCGCCGGAGACGGACGTGGTTATCCGCGCACTTCCGGGTGCAGCTACCGCCAGTTCAGCCGAACTGGCCAAGCAGTTGCGCGGGGGCCTGACCAAAATGAACCTATTGGTGTCGGTAAGTGAAGAGCCATGAGTACTCCGCTCTCTGAGCAGATCGAGACTCCCAGAGCCTCCCGTGTCATCACGGTGTTGAAGGCTGTGCGTCGCGCTCCCGCCACTGTTCTCATCTTCTGTATCGAGTTGTACCGGACGTATGTGTCGCCCTTGAGGATGCCGACCTGCCGGTTCACCCCCACCTGCAGTGAATACGCAGTCGAAGCGCTGCGCACTCACGGGGCGATCAAAGGCCTTTTCTTGACTGTGGTGCGGTTGGCGAAGTGTGCCCCCTGGCATTCTGGAGGGTGGGACCCTGTCCCTGCCCGTCGTGACCGTGATGCGGGTAGCCGCCATAGCTGTCCGGAAGCACGCGCAGCGTGTCACAGTCCGACGGACGAACAGAGGAGTACTTAGAGCCGTGCTCAATTTCATCTACTATCCGGTATCCGCGATTCTGTGGGTCTGGCACAAGGTCTTCGGGTTCATTCTCGGCCCGGACAACGGAATAGCCTGGGCGCTTTCCGTGGTGTTCCTGGTGTTCACCTTGCGTGCGGTTCTGTACAAGCCGTTCGTGAAGCAGGTCCGCACGACGCGTCAGATGCAGGAACTGCAGCCACAGATCAAGGCATTGCAGAAGAAGTATTCGGGCGACCGTCAGCGCCAGGCCGTCGAGATGCAGAAGCTCCAGAAGGAGCACGGATTCAACCCGATCATGGGCTGTCTCCCGGTCTTGGCTCAGGCTCCGGTGTTCATCGGTCTGTTCCACGTCCTGCGCTCGTTCAACCGCACCGGCACCGGCATGGGCCAGCTGGGCATGAGCGCCGAGGACAACCTCAACACCCCGAACTACGTCTTCTCGGCCACTGACGTCCAGTCGTTCCTGGATGCTCGTCTGTTCGGCGCGCCCATCTCGGCCGCGATCACGACGCCGGTTGCGCAGCTTCAGGCCTACGTCACCGAGAACGTTCCCGAGCTTCCGTCACGGCTGAACATCATTCTCGTGGCCGCTCCGCTGATGATCATCGCCAGCATCGCGACGCACTTCAACTCACGCGCTTCTGTTGCCCGTCAGAGCGAAGCAGCTGCCGCGAACCCGCAGTCCGCGATCATGAACAAGCTCGCCCTGTACGTCTTCCCGCTCGGTGTTCTGGTCGGTGGACCGTTCCTTCCGATCGCGATCCTCCTGTACTGGGTGTCGAACAACATCTGGACCTACGGTCAGCAGCACCTCGTCTTCCGCAAGATCGACGCGGAAGAAGAAGCCAAGAAGCAGGAAGCGATCACTCGCCGCAACGACAATGCGCCCAAGCCCGGTGCCCGTCCTGATCCCAGCAAGAAGAAGGGATCTCCGGCTGCGCTGAAGACCGCGGATTCAGCCGACGACGACGGTGACGCCCCGGAAGTTTCGCTCAAGAAGCCACAGCCGAAGCCCTCGGGTTCCAGTGGTGGTTCCACGTCGAAACCCAAACAGAACCGGCCACAGAGCAACCGCGGCAACTCCCCCAAGCGCAATAAACGGCGCTGATCCAGGAAAGAGAACGACCAATGTCCAGTGAAGCTGACATCGTTGTGGATGGAGAGAACGCAGACGTGAGCACCGAGACCACTGCGCCGGTTACCGATGTGGATGTAGACATCGACGATTCCGATGACGACCTGATCGAAGAGGGCGAGATCGCCGGCGACTACCTCGAGCAGTTGCTCGACGTTCTCGATTTCGACGGAGACATCGACCTTGACGTCGAGGGCGATCGGGCGATCGTCAGCATCGACGGCGGCGACGACCTGATCAAGCTCGTGGGACGCAAGGGTGAGGTTCTGGATGCTCTCCAGGAGCTGACTCGTCTGGCAGTTCAGCAGTCGACCGGAGAGCGCAGCCGCTTGATGCTCGACATCGCCGGGTGGCGTGCGGGGCGTCGCGAGGCACTCAGTGCTCTCGGTGCGGAAGCTGCACAGCGTGTTCTCGAGACCGGCGAACGCGAAGAGCTTGCTCCGATGACGCCGTTCGAACGCAAGATCGTGCACGACGCCGTCGCCAAGGTCGCCGGTGTTTCCAGCGAGAGCGAAGGCGCTGAGCCGTCTCGTCGAGTGGTTGTCCTCAAGGACTGACACTCCCCCCTGATCGAATGCGGGCCCCGGATTTTCCGGGGCCCGCTTTTGTGTCCGAGAGTGTTTCACGTGAAACCGAATCCGGCGCCACGGTGAAGGTCTGCCTATCGTTGTCGACATGTCCAACGAGCGCTCCGGATTCCCTCTCGGATTGATGACCCTTGGGGCCTTGATAGGGATGCTCGTGTGCGGCCTGAGCTATTGGCCCGTGGTCTTCGAACTACAGCAGAAAATGGAAGTCCAGTCCTTTCCGCCGGGCGGTCTGAAGTATTGGCTCTGCTGGTTGTTGCCGCTGGGAGTAGTCGCCGTCGTATTCATTCCACTTGCACTGGCATGGCGATCCGGGAGACCGGTCATGCTCAGCTTCGCGATTGCCTTCTTGTTCGTCGGGGGTGCACTGTGCATGTTCGGATATTCGATCGACAACATGCCGTACTACATGTGAGCCCCTCCCCTCCCCCAGGAGGAATAGTCGGCCTTCGTTTCACGTGAAACCGGATCGATGGTTGTTGCCCCGAGCCCTCGAACTCCGCCCCAGATTGCCGCCACAATGGATCACCGACCTGATGTCGTCAGGCCTGCTGGCAAGGTCGTCACCTTCGGTGCTGGCATCCGATGACCGACAACCCGCGAGCCCTCACTTCGACGGCCCCCGGATTGGGGCGTCATCAACAACGATCACGAAGGAAGTAGCATCCGCACATGCACGTCGACATCGAGGGCGCCACCCGGATTGCCCGCCTCGCCGCAGAATTCGACTGGACCTGGTCCGTCGACGACCTGGAACCCTTCTGCGCACAGGCTGGATGGGAGGTCGTTGAATTGGATCAGACCGGCGCCTCGATTCGGACCGGACTCCGTGTTGGTCAGTCCGAATCGATAATGTTCGGGCGGCAACACAGAATGAATTGGATCTCGATCTTCGTCACGGACGTGGCAGATGACGCTACGCCCATGACAGTGGTGCGCCCGCTGCTGGACGAAGGGTTCACGAACCTCGATGTGGCATTTACCGCACTCCTGGGGACAGCCACGAGCGCCGAACCCGAACCAAAGACAGCTCTCCGGTGGGACCTGCCGAAAGCGGTCATTTCACTGCACCTGGGTGTCAATGCGATCGACTTGCGTCTGACGAGTCCGGGGTATCAGGCATGGGTGGATGAGCCCGAACCGGAGTATGAGGACGAGGACTAGCGATCGAGGTCGGCGAGATCGAATCCGGTGTGGGAACAGGTTTGCGCGCTCCTCACAGGAATCGGACCAATCACATCGAATGGGCTTCGTCGCCACGCAAAGTCGATGATGCTGTTGCGGGCTTCGGGGTGAGATCGGCGGCGACTACTTTGCCAAGCAAACCGGAATCGACCTCATCTACACGGGCTCCGGTTCATAGACTGCGGACCGCGTCGGGGTAATCACGGGACCGCCCTGAGTTCGGTTGACTCGCGGGGTGTGCGCGATCGGCGCCCACACCCGCTGCTGGTCTCGTCATGAGGGCGGATCCGGGCTGTACGAGGTGGAAGGACTTCGCGGTGCCCGGATCGAACTGGTGAGCGATGATCTTGTTGGTTCCGGGTTCGGTATGCACCAACAGGTAGTCCTTGCCGTCCAACAACTCCCGCACCAAGCGCGGATCTTAATCGCGCAGAGCCTAGGCGCAGGAATTCATCCTGCGCATCGGGCAGGTCCCCTGCTCGACTTTGATCTTCCCGCCGACACCGGTATCCACATCGAAGGCGAACTCTCCATGCGCATCCTGTGGAGCGAAGCTTCTTGGATTGATTCGCGTTCTGTGATGACAAGTCTCCGGTGTTCCGCAACAGGAGTGTCAAGCCGACGGATGTATGGCTCGCAACAACCGGCGATGAGATACCGAAGCTGTCCGAGATCTGGAATCGAAGTCTGTTTTCCGAGTCGACCTACAGAGAGGATTTGACTGACCGAGTCCGTTCTGCAGTCCGTCGCCGGCGATCTTTGCAACGACTTTTTTGTCGAAAATTGGTCTTTTTGGGTCAGAATGCCATCCATGTAACTACCCATGGCAGTTTCGTCACTGTGATGATACTAAGAATTGCGCTCCTATCTGCATTCGATCGCCCGGCCATGTTTCACGTGAAACGCGTCAGAATTGGAAGAATTTTCAGCGCAATGTTTCACGTGGAACGTGAACCCCTCCCCTCCCCCGCTTGAATTTTGGGCCGAATACTTCCCAAAGAATGAACGAGTCGGCAGACTCACAGCGAGTCGGTGTGCAGAAGCGAACACATGTCGGCTCCAGAGCGGATAATGATTTCGGTCTTGATTGTTGATTTCGCGGTTTACGCGGGAGGATGTTTCACGTGGAACAGAATGGTGCGGCGTCGGTTGACTGGGACGAACAAGAGACTGCGCGCGCAGTGTTCGGTGACAGATATGAGATCGCGGAACGGTATTACCAATCCCTGGCGACGGATGGTGTCGAGCGCGGGCTCATTGGTCCCCGTGAAGTCCCTCGACTGTGGGAGCGTCACCTTCTCAATTGCGCCGTCATCGGTGAGTTGATTGCCGAAGGCGAGTCGGTTGTGGACGTTGGAAGCGGCGCCGGCCTACCCGGTATCCCTCTCGCAATCGCCCGCCCGGACTTGAAGGTGACTCTGGTCGAACCGTTGCTTCGACGCTCGGTGTACCTCGCGGAGTTCATCGAGTCCAACGGATTGGACGTATTGGTTGTCCGAGGGCGAGCCGAGGAATCGGGTGTTGTGAAGGAAGCGGGCGGCGCGGATGTAGTCACCTCGCGAGCTGTGGCGCCTCTCGAGAAGCTCGCACGTTGGTCCCTCCCACTCATTCACGAGCACGGCCGGATGTTGGCACTCAAGGGTTCGAGCGCCTCCGAGGAGATCGAGCGAGACCGTACGGCGCTCACCAAGTTGGGCGCAGGTAAGTTGGAAATACTCGAATGCGGAGCCAAGATTCTCCGCACCCCCACTGTTGTGGTGAAGTCCGAACGTCTCCCGAAGCGCCGCCAGCGTTGATGATTTACACGCATGCAATCGAGAGCAATGTACAGATGATGAGAGCACCTAGTGATCGATTCCCAATCGAAGGAGCAGTCAATGTCGGGTCGATCTGAATCCGCCGTTTCACGTGAAACACCGAAGCAGCACACGAGTGCGGGTGCGGATCAGATCGTCAACGACGACGACAATTTCACCGCCCCCTACGCGGCGATCTCCTCGGAGGAGACCCCCATCGGGGCGGCCGCGCATCGAGCGAGCCAAGTGCTTCATCCCCATTCGGTTACGCTGCCGAAGCCGGCGTTCCGCCGCGTGATCACCATCGCGAACCAGAAGGGTGGCGTCGGCAAGACGACGACCACGGTGAACCTTGCGTCGGCGCTCGCTCTTCAAGGGCTCACTGTCCTTGTGGTCGATTTGGACCCTCAGGGCAACGCCAGCACCGCTCTGGGCGTCGTCCATACCTCGGGCACCCCGTCGAGCTACGAGCTGCTCATAGGCGAAGTGAAGGCCCCGGAGGCGATCCAGACCAGCCCGCACAGTGAGCGCCTTCTCTGCATCCCGGCAACGATCGATCTGGCGGGCGCCGAGATCGAATTGGTCTCCATGGTTGCCCGCGAGAATCGACTCAAAGGCGCGCTCAACGACAAGGTGCTCGCAGAGCTTGACGTCGACTTCGTCCTCATCGACTGCCCGCCCTCGCTGGGACTGCTGACCGTCAACGCGATGGTCGCTGCCAAGGAAGTTCTGATCCCGATCCAGTGCGAGTACTACGCCCTCGAGGGGGTCGGTCAGTTGCTCCGCAACATCGAACTCGTCCAGGCTCATCTCAACCCGGATCTGCATGTCTCCACCGTCCTTCTGACGATGTACGACGGGCGCACCAAGCTGGCCGACCAGGTCGCCGAAGAAGTACGCAAGCACTTCGGTGAGGCCGTTCTGCGCGCTGTGATTCCGCGCAGCGTGAAGGTGTCCGAGGCTCCCGGATACGGGATGACAGTTCTCGACTACGACCCGGGTTCACGTGGCGCCATGAGTTACCTCGACGCCGGCCGTGAACTTGCCGCCCGCTCTGCCACCACGACGACCCAGGAGCAGTGAGATGAGTCAAGCACGCAAAGGTGGATTGGGCCGCGGCTTGGCTGCTCTCATCCCCACTGGGCCGGCCACGGCGCCGGGTCTGGGATCGGCTGCAGCGGACGTCGTAATCGGCGTCGACAAGCGCAACCCCTCCCCTCCCCCACCGACCAAAGCGGCCCCGAAAACGCCGAAAGCCACCAAGGCGTCGGCTGCGAAGGCTCCGGTGGAAGCTGAGCCGGAGACCGAACTCGAGCCGACCGGCGCGGTCTATCTCGAGATCGAACCGAGCCTGATCGAGACGAACCCGAAGCAGCCTCGCAGCGTTTTCGACGAGGAAGCACTCGCGGAGTTGGTTCACTCGATCCGCGAGTTCGGCTTGATGCAGCCGATCGTGGTCCGTCGTCACGGTGACAAGTACCAACTTGTCATGGGTGAGCGTCGCTGGCGCGCGAGCCAGGAAGCCGGGCTGGAGAAGATTCCGGCGATCATTCGTGAAACAGATGACGACTCGATGCTGCGCGACGCGCTCCTCGAGAACATCCATCGAGTGCAACTGAACCCCCTCGAAGAGGCAGCGGCGTATCAGCAGCTGCTCGAGGAGTTCGAAGTCACCCACGAAGAATTGGCCAATCGGATCGGACGTTCGCGTCCCGTCGTGACCAACATGATTCGTCTGCTGAAGCTGCCGGTGGCGGTTCAGCGTCGCGTTGCGGCCGGTGTACTTTCGGCCGGCCATGCTCGCGCGCTGCTGTCCCTCGAGGCGGGTGCCGACGCTCAGGAGGTCATGGCGGCGCGCATCGTCGCGGAAGGAATGTCTGTTCGCGCGACGGAGGAAGCAGTCACTCTGGCCAACCGGGCGGATAATGAGATCGCTCCCCCACAGAAGCGCAAGCCCATCGTGATGCCGGGCCTGCAGGATGTGGCCGAGCGGTTGTCGGACTCGTTCGACACTCGGGTGACTGTCAGTCTGGGCAAGCGGAAGGGAAAGATTGTGGTCGAATTCGGCTCGGTCGACGACCTACAACGCATCGTCGGAATGATGGAAGCACAGAAATCCAAGTAGAGAACTCGGATGCCCGTTTGGTGACGTAATCATGATGACCGGGCACACCACCTATTTTCGTCACTGTGACAAATCTAGGTGGTCCGAGCTTCTCGAAATCTTGAAGCGGGACGAAAGATGTTGAACAGCAATACATTAGGGCGATCAACTCTCGTGCCACTGCCGACATGTCGTAGCTGGCCTATCCTGGAGAAGAGAAAAGCGGCGGGCGAGCATCAAAACCGCTTCGGGGACCTACGGAGAGTGAGTTAGTCAGTGTCGACTCACGTCATCACCTCTCTCACACTCGACAGCCTCGATCAGCTTTCCGCCCATGCGCGCCGATGCGTGTTCTGGGAGATGGACCCGGGCGCGCTTCATGACGCCCGAGGATTCTGTGATCAGGAATTCGAGAAGGAAGCCTGGCTGTCGATGGTCATGCTCGAGTGGGGTTCGTGCGGACAGGTCGCCGTCCGCGACGGAAAGCCGCTCGGCAGTGCGTTGTACGCCCCTCCCCGCATGATCCCGCGCGCGCAACTGTTTCCCACCAGCCCGGTCAGCTCGGACGCAGTGCTTCTCACAAGCCTTCGCCTCGAGCCCTCGGGCATAGAGGAAGAACTAGGGCCGAGCCTGCTGGCCGCTGTCGTGACAGATCTGGTCCGACGAGGAGTTCGTGCGCTCGAGGCATTCGGTATCCGTAGCGGCGACTTGGGGCCAGCTTCCGACGTGGCCAGTGCAACGGCTGCTCTGGAATGTTCACCCGCGGAATGCATGATCAGTGCCGAGTTCCTCGAGGATTACGGTTTCGAGGTCGTGGCACCGCACCATCGTTATCCGCGCCTTCGTCTCGAACTCAATCGAGATCACGAATGGAAAGTCGACGTCGAAGAAGCCCTCGACCGTCTATTGAAGGCCGCAGCTCTCGAAATGGTGGAGATCAGCGAACTCGCCAGAGTGTGAGCAGGTGCCGACCGCAGGACCTACGAAATGCGGTCGGCTACCGAAAGTTCTTCTGCGAGAAGCTCGGCGAAGGTGAAGGTGCCGGTCGGCTGATCGTCCTGACCCAGTAGGTACAGCCGCTTGACCGAGATCAAGATGGCTTCGGCGATGGTGTCACGCATCCGCGGATTCGTCAGTACCGCAACGTCGGACGCGTTGGACAGGTAGCCGAGATCGATCTGTACCGTCGGCATGTTGGTCAGGCGCAACAACTCCCACGTTCGACCGTGAGTTCTGCAGTCCCGCAACGGAGTTCGCGCAACAATCTCGCGCTGAACGAAACCGGTCAACACCTGCCCGATCATCGAGACCGAACCGTGCGAATTTCCGAAGTGGAAGCTCGCGACGCCGTTCGCCGACGGGCTCGAGTTGCTGTCGCAGCGCAGGGAGATCATCAGATCGGCGTCGAATGCGTTGGACGTCAGCGCGCGCTCGGCCTCGCTCGGATCGGCGTTGTGCGGGCGGGAGAGGAAGGTTTCCATCCCGGTTGCTGCCATCCGCCCCTCGAGGCGCATAGCCAGATCCCACAGGATGTCGGCTTCGGAGATGCCGTTGACGATGGTGCCGGTGGACGGACCACCGAGGCCTGGATCGATGACGATGCGCTTGCCGCCCAGCTGTGGGCCCTTGCGCCTCACCAGCTCCTCTTCGCTGATCGCGTGCGGCGATCCGCCGGTGACGCGAGTTCCCAGCAGTTCCAGCGAACGCAGTGTCTGCGGTCCGCAGATACCGTCGGCGGCGATCCCGATTTCACGCTGGAAAGACGAGAGAGATTCGTGGGTCTGCGGGCCGAAGAAACCGTCGACCCGACCTGCGTAGAAGCCGAGGTCCTGCAGTTTGGCCTGCAGAGCTGCGACGTCGTCGCCGTACAGCGGCGCAGAAAGCTGGTAAATCAACGTACGGGCGCCCAGGCGGTACGAGGCCTCGCGAAGTGACCGATAGGTGGCCGGGCCCACGATGCCGTCGACAAGGAGCCCACGCTGCTGCTGGAAGGCGCGAACGGCGCTGTCGAGTTGATGATCGAAGATGGCGTCGGGTGCAACCCAGTGGGCACCGTCGGCGCTTTCACGTCGAATACCGGAAGTTCCGTGATGGAGGTATCCCAGCTTCGTCAATGTGCCCCGAATCTCGGCGACGGCCGGGCCGTGATCGCCGTGTCGGAGTCTGTGCATGCGTGAAAGCCTCTCGGATCGGTTAACGAATTCGATCGATGTGCCTGGTCGTAGACCCGATCAGGCACATCGATCGATTATCTCAGAAATTCTGTGGATTGCGAGAATCCACGATGCTCATCCAGCCGTCAGAGAACGTCTGCGAGGTCCTTGAGCAGTGCGGCCTTGCCCTTGGCGCCGACGATCGTCTTGATCGGCTTGCCGTCCTTGAACAGGATCATCGTCGGGATCGACATGACCTGGAAATCGCGGGCGGCCGCCGGGTTGGCGTCGATGTCGAGCTTTGCGACGGTCAGCTTCTCGCTGTTCTCACCGGCGATCTCCTCGAGTACCGGGGCGACCATCTTGCACGGGCCGCACCAGGTTGCCCAGAAATCGACCAGAACGGGCTTGTCGCTGCCCAGGACGTCCTGCTTGAAGGAATCGTCGGTGATGGTGACGGTATTCGACACTGTTACTCCTCGAGGGTTGGGTTCGACAGCTTGATGAATCAGGGAGCGCCGACGACGTCGACCGTGTGGCCGGCTGCGTCGAGCGTGTTGGCGGTGATGTCGCCGCGGTCGGCCAGCCAGCGTTCGGCGTCGATTGCTGCGGAGCATCCGGTGCCGGCAGCGGTGATCGCCTGGCGGTACGTGTGATCGACCAGGTCACCGGCAGCGAAGACGCCGTCGACGGAGGTCGCGGTGGAACCGGGAGCGACGCGCACGTATCCGGCGTCGTCGAGATCGACCTGGCCCTTGACGAGCTCACTGCGCGGGTCATGGCCGATGGCGACGAACATGCCGGTGATCTCGAGTGTGGAGGTCTCACCCGTGACGGTGTCACGAACGACGAGCCCGGTGACGCTGTTCTCACCGAGCACCTCGACGGGCTCCGCGTTGGTCAGGAAGCGGATCTTCTCGTTGGCCTTGGCGCGCTCGAGCATGATCCGTGAGGCGCGGAATTCCTCGCGGCGGTGCACCAGGGTGACCGAGCGAGCGAAGCGGGTCAGGAAGGTTGCCTCTTCCATCGCGGAGTCGCCGCCGCCGACCACGACGATGTCCTGGTCACGGAAGAAGAAGCCGTCGCAGGTGGCGCAGGCGCTGACACCGCGGCCGAGGAGGCGTTCTTCACCGGGAATGCCGAGGTAACGGGCTGCCGCGCCCATGGCGAGGATGATCGCGTGCGCGGCGTACGTTTCGCCGTTCGCGACGACCGTCTTGATCGGGCCGCTGAGATCGATCTCTTCGACGTCCTCGGTGCGGATGTCGGTATCGAAGCGAAGTGCCTGCTCACGCATCTGTTCCATCAGGTCGGGGCCCATGATTCCTTCGCGGAATCCGGGGAAGTTCTCGACCTCGGTGGTGGTCATGAGGGCGCCACCGAACTGGGTTCCCTCGAAGAGCAGGGGCTGGAGCTCAGCGCGCGCGGTGTAGACACCAGCGGTGTATCCGGCCGGTCCGGAACCGACAATGATGACGTCATGGACCGCGGGCGTGTTTTCCAGCTGGGTGGTCATGCGAGCCTTCCAATAGTGAGTGCAGACCCTCCGCTTCTTGGAGAGCCGTACCGATCAACACCAGGATAAGGGGTGTTGTTCCCGCACTCCGCTGGAAAGTGGCTCACAGCCGGCAGCTCACAGCGCGGGACTCACGGGGCGGGGCGCGGTGCCTCCCGAACCACAAGCGCGTCCCGAACCACACAGCGCGTGCCGGTGTAGATGGTGGGCATGCACTTGTTGCAGTGGATACACAGACCCTCGTCGACGCTCTCGGCCTGAAATTTGTTGACCAGTTGTGGGTCCCTGAGGAGCGCACGCGCCATGGCGACGAATTCGAATCCTTCATCCAGTGCGTGCTCGATGGTGTCGACGCGGTTGATGCCGCCGAGCAGGATCAGTGGCATCCTCAGCGCCTGTCGGAACTGACGGGCGAAGGGCAGGAAGAAGCCCTCCTCGAACGGGTACGTCGGAAAGAGTTTGGGACCGTAGAACTTCAGCCCGTACCCGACGAGTTTGGGTTGGGAGGCGACAAACTCAGCCAGTGGGACCTCACCGCGGAAGAAGTACATTCCGTTGAGAAGTGAACTGCCACCGGTCAATTGCATCGCGTCCAGATGGCCGTCGGCTTCGAGGATCTGGGCGATCGGCAGGCTCTGGTCGAGCCACAGACCTTTCGGCACCCCATCGGACATGTTGAATTTCGCGGTGACCGCCACGCTGGATCCAGCGGCCCGTCGCACCGCTTCGACGACTCGACGCGGATACTCGGCGCGCTTGGCGACGCTGCCACCGTATCGATCGTGGCGCTTGTTCAGATTGGGGCTCATGAACGAACTGAGGAGGTAGTTGTGGCCGAGATGGACCTCGATGGCGTCGAATCCTGCGTCCACGGCGACGCGAGCGGTCCGTTCGAAGTCGGAGACGACACCGTCGAGTTCGGCGAGTGTCGCGCCCTTGACGAGGCCCATCGCGGGCGGACTCAGCCGGGTCGACGGCGCCAGAGTCTTCGTCTTGTTGGAGAGCGTGTTGGCGACCAGTCCCGCGTGGCCGATCTGCGCCGCAGCAAGTGCGCCTTCGGCGTGGACGGCGTCGGTCAGTCTGCGTAGTCCCGGCAGCGCGCGCTCGTCCATGACAAGGGTGTCGCGGTGGACTCGTCCACCTGGTGAGACGGCGCAATAGGCGACAGTGGTCATCGCGGCCCCGCCGCGGGCCACCTCGGCGTGGAAGTTGATCAGATCGTCCGAGACCGCTCCCCGGGGCATGACGCCCTCGAACGTTGCAGCTTTGACGATGCGGTTGCGCAAGGTCAGAGGGCCGAGACGTGCGGGTTCGAATATCGACGGTGTGGGCGCTGTGGTCATTTTCAACTTCCTGCGGCGGCCTGATCTTTACGATGCCAGTGGACTCGTAACTACGACGATATAGCGCCTACTGCCAATCTGTCCGACAATTCGACACGATGAATGCCACAGGATCAGGTCGCCCACGAGACCCACGCATCGACGACACAGTCCTCGAGGTCACCCGAGCGATGCTCCTCGAGGTCGGTTGGGATCAACTCAGTCTCCGGGCGATCGCGGCACGGGCAGGGGTCAGCCGAGCCTCGATGTCGCGGCGATGGCCGTCGAAGGCACATCTTGTTCTCGGGTCGATCCTGGGGGCGACACCGGACCTGACACCGTTCGAGGGCACCGATCGCGACGGCTGGATCCGTTGGGTGGTGGAGGGAAGTGCTCAGCTCTTCTCCCGTCCCGAGGTTCGCGCCGCGTCGCCAGGATTGCTGGCGGCCCTGCGCGACCACGACGACCTGCGCAACGAATTGTGGCGCGGGTTCAGTGGACCGAGTACGCAACTGTTCCTTCAGAACGCCGAAGATCCTGAATCGGCACTGCTCGATGCCAAGGCCGTGCTGGTATTGGCGGCCGGGGCAGCGATGTTTTCGAGTCTGATAGCGGTCGAGGACGATACAGATGCGCTACGCGAAAGAATCCTCGAGCTCTTACTCCCGGCGGCATCGCCGCGCTGACCGTCGACGTCAGCCGATGTTCTTGACCGACAACGTATTCGGATTCCCGTCGCTGCAGTTGATGCCAACAGTCAGTGCAGTGATCTGACGCGGCTGCGATCCCGTGAAGAGTAGGACTATCGCCGGCGCCCCGTCGATGCGAATCTCGCCGGAACCGAGCAAAGGCCAGCCCTCGTCGATGCCGTTGGCGCGTAGGCATCCGGCAAGTTTGGATGGATCATCCAGTGGTCCAAGGTTTTTGGATCCGACGAGTGAGAGCAGAGACGCCGAATCCGGATCGTCGACAGCAGACGTCGCCGGTGTGCTCGGTTGAGCGACAACACTTTCGGCGGGTTCGGAATCTCGGGTTCCGATAACAACGATCACGAAGGCCGCCAACACGGCTGCTGCGGCACCGAGAACCCACGCTTGTGGGCGCCGCCGGAACGGCACGACAGCTGCCTCAGCTGGCGGCTCCAGCTGTTCTGACTGTCGATCCAGTGCCGAATTGATTCGCTCGGCAAGCGAATTCGGAATCCGTTCGTGAGTAGCCTTGCTCGAGTTCAGTGTCGCGAGTGATGCCGTGACGCCGTCAAGGGCGGTGACAAATGCATGGGCGTCAGGATCTGCGCGTACCACCGGCCACAGAGCCGCACTGGTTTCGGAATCGAGAACCCCGGCGTGAAGATCTGCGAGTAGGTCTTCTGAAAACGGAGGCGACGGAACGCGAACAGACGGATCTGTCATGAACCCTCCCTCGGCAGTCGATGCGGACCCTTACAAGATAGGACGCGGCCGGTTCACGAATGGTTCCCGCCTTCGCGAAAGTCCTCCAACTGGGCGGCAAGACGCTTGCGCGCGCGGGCGCAGCGACTCTTCACGGTCCCTACGGGCACTCCCAACCTCTCGGCGGCCTCGGCTACCGGATACCCCTCGACATCGACGGCGACGACGGCAGCACGCTGCTCAGGCGGCAGCGATGCCAGTGCCTGTTCGACGGTCAGGCTCATGTCCACTGTCGCCGCATAGTCGCGGTGATCGCGGGGTTCCTCCGCGTTCTCCGAAGACAGAGAGAACGCCGCCCGTGATTTGTTGCGTCGGATCCGGTCGAGGCAGGCATTGACCACGATGGTGTGGAGCCAACTACGCACCGCCGCGTCGCCGCGGAACTTCGCTGCCTTGCGGTGCGCGGAGAGCAGACCCTCCTGGAGTGCGTCTGCCGCGTCCTCGTCCGAGTAGCTCGTACGCCGGGCAACGTGCCATAGATGATCCTGATGCCTGGTCAGTAGTTCACGGAACGCATGCCGATCGCCCTCGACATGAGCAGTCAACAATTCGAAATCCGTCGCCTCGAGATTCTTGTTCTCGAAACTTCTGGATTCGAATTTTCCGGCTCCGCCCCCGGTGCCCCCCCGATAACTGTGCACGGGCGGATATTAGCCCAGTCGGTAGGTTTCAGAAGGGCCAAGGGCGATCACTTTGCGGCAGTGAATGCAATCTCCGAGATGGATGTCTGGTTTTGTCCGGATTCGGTGCTGAGCTGCGTAATCCAAACCAGGACATACTGACCCGAGCCATCCGAAGTGACTGGAATGTCGGTCACGCCGTTCTTCAGGACACCCGATCCGATTTCCTTGGTCTGATCCAGCGAAGTATTCGCAGAAGGGGCAGAACGGATTTCAACGACGGTTCCCGGCGAATCAGACGTGATCGCAACGTTCTTCAGGTTGGCGGCATCGGCAAGCGTCACCATCAGGCCGACACCGTTCTTCAGCGACGGGAACGGCTGGAAGTACGAATCCGACGACCATGCGGTGGCCGGATTGCCGTCGATGGCGTTCTTCGCTGTTGCCGGCTGATCCGGCGTTCCCTGGGGTGAGAACACCGTTACGGCCGAGGAAGCTACCGGAACGGTTGCTGCCGCCGGTGCGGGCGCCGGTGAATTGTTCTCGGGCGCAGTGGCTTCGGTGGTCAGTCCGAAACTCTGCTCGCTGAGCGGGGTGTCGTTACTGCCACCCGAGAGGAAGCTCGCTACCCACACCACAAGGAGAATCAGGACGATCACGGTGAAGACACCGAGCGCCGTCAGTGCCGCGAGCATCCGCGTCGACTTCTTCTTCTCGGCCTCGATGGCTTCGGGGTCGTTCAGTGCATGACCCGACGCACCCTGTTCGCGGTGGCCGAGACGAAGTGCCGGAATCATTTCCGTCTTGTCGTTGACGACGGACGCCTGATCGAGGATGTGCTGCACGGTGGCAGCAGTGCGGATTCCACTCTCCGACTGCAACGCTCGAACCGCAACGGCCGAGATGTCGAACGGAACCTCCGGACGGACGACCCGAGGCTCGACGATGTTCCCGTCGGCGCCGCGGCCGGCGGGAAGCAAACCACCGACGGGACCGGCGGACGGTTCGGCCAGCGGCCAGCGCGCCGTGATGAGCGAGTACAGCATGGCGCCGAGACCGCGGACGTCGCTGGTGGAATCGGCGTCTGCAAGCGTCGCCGGGAACGCCAGTACGGCGTCACCGTTGATGCTGATGCGAACGCGGTCCGGGTGGTCGATGGACAGCGCACCGCCGGTGCGGTGAGCAGCTTCGGCAGCCGCCGCGAGGGCGCGAATGGCGCGGGCCGCACCGATCGGCGACGGCGTCGTCTCGGCCATCTCACGCAGCGAACGGCCGGGAGTCCATTCGGCGACGACGATGCCGCCCGAGCTTCCGCGGACGACGTCGAGGACGCGAGCCAGACCGGGCGAGTTGATTCGTCCCAGGCGCAGAGTGCGTGAGAGAACTGCCTGCGGTCCGGACTGGCTGTCGTCGTCACCGCGCTGATCGGCGTCGACGAACGTCAGGGCTACTTCACGGTCGAGCTTGACGTCGAGAGCTTCCCAGAACTGCAGTCCGCGGGTTCCGCCGTGCGGCGCGAGCAGACGGTAGCGTCCGCCGGCGACAGAGGCGCCGGGAATGAGCTTCGGTCCACGTGGCATCGGTCGCTGGGCCGGTCGTGATGCGGATCCGGCGGAAGGTGTGCGAGGTGCAGCGGGCGGTGGTGTCTGAGCGGCAGCCGTCTTCTGAGATTCGGGTGCCTTCTTGTCCGGAGCAGGCGTCTTCGGCGCGGGTGTCTTCGAGACAGGTGCTGAAGGTGTCTTCGACACGGGCGCCGAAGGTGCCTTGGACACACTGACCGGAGGTACCGGCGGAGCGGCCTTCTGCACCGGCGGCTGCGGCTTCTGACCCTGCGGGCTTTGGCCCTGCTGCGGTCGCTGTGCGGGCTGCTGTGGCTTCTGACCCTGCTGTGGCTTCTGGCCGGCAGATGCGGAGGAACTCGTGGATGCAGGTGTGCCCGACGATGCCGTTGACTTCTGTTCGGACGCTTTCACGGCAGAAGTCCCGGCACTCTTGTTGCCGGAAACGTTGTCGTCGCTCACCCTCGCTCCTTCTCCATCGATAGCCCGTCCCCGAATACGCGCGGGTTGCGATCCTGTACGCCCATGACCAGGGTACGGGAGCGCACCCGGTCGTTCTTGCTCGTTTGATTCCGTTCTGATTGCAGGAATCAGCTCGGTGACGTCGTCGTCGGTGTTGTTACGTGTGTCCGGTTCGGCGCGACCTGTCAGTGAACGAATCTTGCGGGAGACCGCAACCGTTACCGACAGGACTTCCGGAACCTTCTTGAAGTAGAGAATCGTGAAGGTGATCGCGAGCATCAGGATGCCGCCGACGGCGACGCGAACCATCGAGCCGGGTCCGCCGAAACGCTCGGTGAGTTGATCGAATCCGAGGACCCGGTCGACCGCGAGCATGGTCAACGACCCGGCTAGCGAGGCGAGTACGACGGACCAGACTGTCTTGCCCACGTTGGCCATCTGCAGGTTTCCGAGGCTGCGGTGCAGGAGGTACCCGCCGATGACGGCGCCGGTGATGTATCCGAGACCGTTGGCCGCACCGAGCAGGATCACGACCTGATCGCTGTTGGATGCGAAGACCGGAGCGAGCGCCGAGAAAGCGATTTTCACTGCAGTGATGCCGAGAACGATCCACGTCGGCGTCCAGGCCTGTTCGCGGGCGTAGAACACTCGAAGTTGGATCAGGACCAGCGCGTACGGAATCAACGTGAATGCCGACCAGCTCACGGCGGTGCCGAGTCGTTCGGCCTGTTCGGGTCCGAAGCGGCCGTAACCGTAGAGCGCTTCACCGACCTGCGGACCCATGAAGGTCAGGAACATGATGATCGGAACCAGCGTGATCATGGTCAGACGCGTTGCGACCGACAGATCGTCCACGACGGCCGGGGTGTCGTCGGCAGCAGCGTTGCGGCTCAGGCGCGGCATGATCGCCGTCAGAACCGTCACTCCGAGCACGCCGTACGGGAGCTGCAGGAGCAACCAGGCCTGGCTGTAGATGGCAGGGCCGGCTTCGTCGGCGTGGGAGGAGATCTTGGTCGCGAAGATCATGCCCATCTGGCTGATCAGGACGTACAAGACGATGGCGACGGCCATGCCGCCGAACTGGCGCAGGCGGTCGTCGAGACCCCACAGCGGCTTGAGCGAGATCTTCTCGCGGCGAAGCGCGGGGATCAGGCTGGCTGCCTGCACGATGACGCCGATGGTGATGCCGATACCGAGGGTGAGCAGCTTTGCATCGCCCATCGAGACCGGATCAAGCGAGATCTCGCCCGGAGTCAGGCGGTAGATCACGAGCACCACGAGGACGACGACGTTGTTGAGTACGGGAGCCCAGGCTCCGGGCTTGAAGATCTGCCTGGTGTTCAGAAACGCTGTGAACAGTGCCGACAGCCCGTAGAACAGGATCGCCGGCAGAAGTAGATACGACAGCGCCGTGGTCAGGTCGGTGCTGACCTTGCCGTCTTCGGACAGGAAGACGTATTTGGTGAGTACGGGTGCTGCCAGGGTCGCGAGCAGCGCGGCCATGCCGAGTAGAACGAGCGACGCCGTGAAGAGGCGTCGGACAAACGCTTCGCCGTGATCGGCGTCCTCCCGCTCGGCGCGAACCAGCACGGGGACGACGATGGCGGTCAGCACGGCGCCCAGAACCAGTTCCGCGATCATGTTCGGAATCTGGCTGGCGACGGTGAACGAGCTGGCGATGGCGGGGCCGAGGACCATCAGGATCATCAACTGCTTGGCGAATCCCGTGATGCGGCTCGTCAGCGTCGCGATCGCGATGGAACCCGTTGCCGCGAGGAGTCGAGAGTTCGTCTCCTTGCGTTCCCCGACCTGGACATGGGCGTCGGTGTCGAACTCGTCCGACGTGGTCGTCTGCCGGTCGGCGAATTCCATCTCGGCTTCGCGGTACCGGGGGTAGTCGCGGATCACCGGGATGGTCATGGTGGGTGCGTCGTCGAAACGTGCGTCCGGGTTGACCGGCTGGATCGGGTAACCGCGCTCCCACGGTGGCATCCGAGGATGCGAGCGGGTCGTGGCACTCTTGCGGGTGATCGCCGAGCGGCGACCCTCCTCGGGTGGATTCCCGGTCATGAGCGTTCGTACCCTTCATCTGCTGGGTCCGGCTGACCCTTGAATCGATGCCACAGCCGTCGCCCTGCCAGGAACAGCAGCAACCCTCCCGCTGTCGCCGTCACGGCGGCCAGGGGACGACCGTACGCATTCGACCGTACGGTCACGCTGGTCGGCGTACCCAATTGGCGGCCATCTGTCGTGGTCAGCGAGAAGTTGACTTCCAGCTTGCGAGAATCGTTCATTTCCGCGGGCACAGTCAACTGTCGGCTACCTCGCGGCGGAAGCTGTTTGGGACCGATGTCACTGATCTGCATCTCGGGTGGGGCTTCCACACGCAGGTCGACGTTGATGGCGATGGGCAGCTCGTTGCGCGCCACCAGCAGGAGCGGACTCTGCCCCGACGCAAGGGTGTAGACGCCGCCCGGCGACACCACACTGACGGCCCGGTACATCCCGTCGACGGCTTCGGTGACGTTGTCGGCGCGGATGGTCGCAGCGCGCTCCGCCCGATTGACCGAAGCGGAGTCGACGTTGCGGCGATCGGCCAAGGTCATCGAACGGAGTAGATCTTCGCGGAGCGGCGCCGTGAATCCCCGGGGGGTGAGCGAAGCCGCCGGATCGTCCACGAGCGAAGCTTCGAGCCCGTCGATACGCGGAAGTTGGGTGGTTGCGGTCTCGACGACGGACGTTTGCGGACCGTCCTGGGTAGCCCGGTCCGGGTAGTCGAGAGTGGCGGCGTCCGTCGCGCCCGGTTGCCTGCCGAGCAGTGCCGGCAGGGCCTGAGGTGAGGCGAGCCCGGACCGGATGAGGGTCGCGAGCATCGAGAGCACCGCCGTGGCGTCGTTGCTGTCGGCGGTCCACAGTTGCGGCGGCGCGAAGATCTGATTGCGCGGCAGCGACGTCGGCGTCAGCGCGGCCCAGGCCATCGCCCCCAGCGCGTCCTGACGCCGGGCGCTGCGCGATTCGATGTCGATGGTCGGCGCGGTGTCGTCGGGGATGTACGACGGGACCTGCGGCTCCGAGCCGGTGGCGGCCAGCGCCGCTGCCGCCGAGGTGTCGAAGGCAAGCGCGTCGAGTGAGCCGGTTATCCGCGACGACAGCTGCGGAGCTGCCGAGTCGACGGAAGTGTCAGCCACCATCGCTGTGGTGGGATTCACGCTCAGCACCTCTGCGGTGGCCGAGTCGAGGACACCCGAATCCGGCCAGACGAAATCTCGCAGTGAGGTCACGCCGAGGATGTTGTCGACGATGTCCGCCGGCCGTGTGAGCGCGGTAGCCGTCAACTCCGGATTGGCCACCGAGGTGACCGCGGCGAGATCGGCCTGGGCGAACGGAACCGCCGTCGTGCACATCGAGGACGCGAGGGTCTTCACCCGGCCGAGCCACTGGTTGGCGGCGTCGCTGCCGCGGCCTTCGTGCGACGGTCCGGTGGGATCTGACGAGTTGTCGGCCACGAGGTATCCGCGAGTCATGTTCTCGACGGTGATCAGAAGGTCGGGGTCGATTGCCAGACAGAGCGCATCCGTGACGCGGCGATCGGTGTCGCTCTCGGGCTTGGTGGCGTTCTCCACCGCATCGACCAACGCGTCCAGGCGCCCGCCGTCGGAAAGTTCGGTGGCGAGTTCGTCGTCGATCAGGCGTACGGGCTCGTTGACCGCGCCGGGTATTCCGCCGACGAGTCGTGGCGCGTCGGCCAGCGGCCACATGAGCGTGACGCCGATCGGGGCGGACGTGTCGGGGGGAACGACGGCCGTGGCGGACGAACTGGGGGTTCCGGCTGTGGCGTTCGATTCGGCTGCGGCCGGCACACCGAGGACGGGGAGCAAGAAGCGTGCGTCGTCGAGTCGGGCGGCACCGCCGTACTCCGGGGTGCCGTTCACGTTGACGAGCATCGGGTAGACGCCCGGTTCGGTGATGTCGAGAGACAACCCGGTAGTGCTCCGCAACGGCAAGGTGAGCGTGAACTGCTTGGACTGGCCGGTGTCGAGGGTGGTGGCAACGGTGTCGAATTCGCCGACCGTGTCGAAAACGGCCTGGTCGAAGTCGAGTGCTGCGCGCACGTCCGAACTGGAGTCGATCGCGGGAGCGCGTTGCAGCCTCACTCCGACGTCCTCGACGGGACGGTCACCGACGTTCTTCACCGTCCCCTTGACCACGACGTTGCGGTCGCTGGTGGTCGTCACCGTGGTCGGTGCGGTGGAGTCGATGGTCAGCTGCAGAAATTTGGCATCGTTGGTGTTTCGCGCCGGGGCGCGCTCACTGGGCTGGCTGGACGGCGCTGCCCATGCGACGGCCGTCGTTGCAGGCCCGAAACCGACAGCGGCCATCACCAGAGCGGCCACACCGGCCCGCCGCAGTGCCATTCTCATCCGGCGTCCGGTTCCTTCGGGCGCTGTTCTTGCCGTATTTCCGTTCGCGGCATCTCGGCGATCATCTGGGACGCGAGTTCTGCGAGTTTGCGCTCGTCGGCGTATGCGAGGCGCGAGTGCAATTCCGTCAGCGGCACCCAAGCGACTTCGGTGACCTCGATGTCCTCGTCGGAGAGTTCACCGCCGAGAAAGCGGAGGAGATAGTGGTGCACGGTCTTGTGGACGCGTCGACCTTCGGTCACGAACCAGTAGTCGATGCTGCCCAGCGGTGCCAGGACGGTTCCCTGGATACCGGTTTCTTCTTCGACCTCACGCATCGCGGTCTGCTCAGCGGTCTCACCTTGTTCGATATGGCCCTTCGGTAGCGACCAGAGCAGGCGTCCGCGGCGGTCGGTTCGGCCGATCAGTGCAGCGCAGAGGCGTTCCGGGGGTCCTCCCCAGCCGTCGACGACCAAGCCGCCCGCAGAAGTTTCACGGACGGTTCGCATCAAAGGTTTATCGGGGTTGCCGACGGCAGGTCGACGCCGCGGGTTGCGGCGACTCCTGTTTGTTCGTTCGGCACCAGACACCTCATCGATACTAGTTGGCGTTGCAGCGTTGCCCGGTAACCCGCGCAAAGCGGTCTATCGCGTTCGTATGCGCGTTCTGCTATTTGCGCACCTTAAGTAAGCTCCTTTCACGTGACTGTCCCTACCTCCGACGCTGATCGCCGCCTACGACTGCTTGCCGACGCCACTGCAACGCTCGGCACGTTGTCCGACGTGTTGAACCCGCTCGGTGAGCGTTTTGCTGCGGCCGGTCACGAGCTGTTCCTGGTGGGTGGCAGTGTTCGCGACGCGATCCTCGGCCGCTTCAGTGGCGATCTGGACTTCACGACGGACGCCAGGCCGGAGAAGGTTCAGGCTCTGCTCAAGGGCTGGGTGGACAAGCAGTGGGACACGGGCATCGAGTTCGGGACCATCAGCGCCATCAAGCACGGCCAGGAGATCGAGATCACGACCTTCCGGGCCGACGCTTACGATCGCGTCTCTCGTAATCCGATAGTCGAGTACGGCACGACGTTGGCCGACGATCTGGTGCGCCGCGATTTCACCGTCAACGCGATGGCGATGAAGATCGGCGCGGACGGTTCCTACACGTTTGTCGATCCGCTGAACGGCATGGACGCGCTGTTGGCCGGAGAGCTCGATACGCCGTCGGCGCCGGAAAACTCGTTCAACGACGATCCGCTGCGGATGCTGCGTGCTGCCCGGTTCGTCTCGCAGCTTGGTTTCACGTTGAACAATCGTGTTTTCGAGGCCATCAAGGAGATGGCGTCGCAGATCGAGCGAATCACCGCCGAGCGTGTGCAGGTGGAGCTGAACAAACTGATGCTGGGCATGTACCCGGTGGACGGCATCAACATGATGGTCGACTCCGGACTGGCTGCATACGTGCTGCCCGAGGTTCCGCAGATGAAGCTCGAGATCGACGAGCATCACCAGCACAAGGACGTCTACCAGCACTCCCTCACGGTGCTCCAGCAGGCGATCGATCTCGAAGAAGGCGATCCGGACCTTGTATTGCGTTGGGCAGCACTGCTTCACGACATCGGAAAGCCGGATACCAAGCGTAACGAGCCTGGCGGTGGGGTCAGCTTCCACCACCACGAGGTGGTCGGCGCCAAGCTGGTGCGCAAGCGCATGCGGGCACTGAAGTTCTCGAAGCAGATGGTCGACGACGTCTCACAGCTCGTGTTCCTGCACTTGCGTTTTCACGGCTACGGCAAGGGACAGTGGACCGACTCGGCGGTGCGGCGGTACGTCACCGACGCGGGCGAGCTGCTCCCCCGCTTGCACAAGCTCGTGCGGGCCGACTGCACCACACGCAACAAGCGTCGCGCCGCGCAGCTGCAGGCCACGTACGACGACATCGAAGAGCGGATCGCGCGTATCGCGGAGCAGGAAGACCTCGCTCGGGTGCGTCCGGACCTCGACGGCAACGCCATCATGGAGCTGCTGAACATCCCGGCCGGCCCGCAGGTGGGCAAGGCATGGACGTTCCTCAAGGAACTACGTCTGGATCGCGGCCCGCTCGAGCGTGACGAGGCCGAGGCCGAACTGCTGAAGTGGTGGGCTACCCAGCAGGGCTAGTTTCTCGTTTCTTGCGGTTGATCAGCACCGCTGACAATCCGGCGGCATAGACACCCGCACCGGCAACGGCCAGGCCGACGCTCTTGCCGTCGGGTGCGATCACCGTCGACGCTGCCGCGATCGCACCGATGAACGCGACGTTGAACACGGTGTCCTGCAGGGCGAATACCTGACCACGACGGTCGTCGTCGATGTCGATCTGCATGGCCGCGTCGCCGCTGAGTTTCACGGACTGGCCGGCGATGCCGAGCAGGAAAGCGGCGATCAGCAGCGACCCCTGAGTCAGCGTGGTCACGAAGACGAGCTGGACGAGAACCGCGCACACCAGGGCGTAGGTGATCGTCCGTGAGCGACCGATCCGCGGGATGAGGAACGGTGTGATCAATGCCGCGATCAGCATTCCGATTGCCGTGGCGCCGACGGCGACGCCGAATCCGGCCATCCCTCCAGGTAATTGGGAGCCGTTCGAGGTGTCGCGTAGGACCAGCACCATGATGAGGGTGTTGATGCCGAAGCAGATGCGGTGCGCTCCGATTCCGATCATCGCCGTGGTGACGCCGGGCGCCTCCCAGACAGCGGTTGCACCGGTGCGCAGTCCGGCCGTCACCGAACGGACGGCACTGGCGCGGACCACTTCGTCGGCGACCGGACCAAGTGAGCGGGCGGTGAACCTGGCCGCGGCGAGGGCCGCGATCACCGATCCCAGTGCTGCGATGGCCACGGCGGCGCCTGACGCTCGATCCCCCGCGCCGATCATGCCGATGATCGCCACCGCTGCCGAAGCACCAAGAGCGGCTACCACCGAACCAGCCGTTGTGAGAACGGAATTGGTTGCCACCAGCCACGATTGTCGGACGACCTTCGGCAGGGCTGCGGATACGCCTGCCCCGACGAAGCGACTGACTCCGATTGCAGCAAGCGCACAGGTCAACAACAGAGTGTCACCGCCGCCGGCGACCAGCAGCACCGCAGTGGTCAGGATGAAGAGCCCGCGGAGCACGCTCGCCCACAGGAGCACCAGGCGGCGGTCCCAACGATCCAGCAGAGCGCCGGCAAAGGGGCCGATCACCGAATAAGGAAGGAGCAGTACGGCAAAGCCGGCCGCTATCGCCACCGGATCGGTTTCGCGTTCCGGGTTGAAGAGGATTGCGCCGCCGAGCGCGGCCTGGAACATTCCGTCGCCGAACTGGCTGGAAAAGCGGACGAGCGCCAGCCTTCCGAGGCCGGGTGATTCACGCAGGGTGTGCAGTACGCGCTGCCAGGCCTCGCGGCGGTTCGAGGCTCGGTTCATAAGCGGAAACTGTAGTGGGTGGGTCAGGCGCCGATCTTGACGGTGGCCCGCTCGAGGATCGGCGCGACGTCGACGCCCCTCGGCAGCGTTCCGAACACACTCCCCCAGCTGTTTCCGAGCCGACTCGCGCAGAACGCGTCGGCCACCGCGGGGTGCCCGTAGCGGAGCAACAGCGAGGCCTGCAGAGCGAGCGCCATGTCGCCGACGATCTTTCGTGCCCGGTATTCGATGTCGTCGAAATCGCCGAATGCCACCTGGAGATCCCGCACGGCCTGATCGAAGTGGCCGTCCACTCCACTGGCTCGTTTCAGCTCGTCGAAGAACACCTGCAGTGTTTCGGGTTGCTTGGCCATCGCCCGCAGTGTGTCGAGCGCCGCGACGTTGCCGGAACCCTCCCACACCGAAAGCAGCGGAGCCTCGCGATAGAGGCGCGGCATCCGGGATTCCTCCACGTATCCGTTTCCGCCCAGACACTCGAGTGCCTCGGCAGCGTGGATCGGTCCGCGCTTGCAGACGAAGTACTTACTCACGGCCAACGAAATGCGTCGTAGTGCGCTGGCGTGGGCATCGCCTGCGGTTGCGCGGTCGGTCAGAGCGGCCAGCCACATCGCGACGGTGGTCGACGCTTCCGATTCCACCGCCAGATCTGCCAGAACGTTTCGCATCAAGGGTTGGTCGATCAGGTTGGCGCCGAAAGCACTTCGATGATTCGCGTGGTGAACTGCCTGCATGGTGCCGACGCGCATGCCGGTGGCCGTGCCGATCGTGCAGTCCAACCGGGTCATGTTGACCATCTCGATGATGGTGCGCACGCCCCGGCCTTCCTCGCCGACCATCCACGCGAGAGCGTCGCGGTACTCAACCTCACTACTCGCGTTGGAATGATTGCCCAACTTGTCCTTCAGACGCTGCAGGAACATGTTGTTGAGCGAGCCGTCCGGCAGGACCCGAGGCAGGAAGAAGCACGACAGACCACCCGGTGCCTGGGCGAGGACGAGGAACACGTCCGACATCGGCGCGGAGGTGAACCACTTGTGGCCCGTCAGCAGGTAGCTGCCGTCGGATTGTGGCACTGCCCTTGTGGTTCCGGCACGAACATCCGAACCGCCCTGTTTTTCCGTCATCGACATACCGGCGATCAATCCGGGTTTGGTGAGGGGAGCTTTCAGCGCCGAATCGTAGTGCCGCGTGGTCAGGAAGGGTTCGTACTGCGCGGCCAGATCCGCGTTGTGCCGCAGCGCGGGGATCACGGCGTACGTCATGGAGATGGGACAGCCGTGACCGGCGTCGGTTTGACCCCACACGGCCATCTTCGCGGCGCGGACGAGGTGTGCGTGTGGATTCGGGTCAACCCACGGAGCGCCGTGCAGTCCCAATTCCACTGCGGTGCTGATGAGTTGGTGATAGGCGGGGTCGTAGCGGACCTCGTCGATACGGTTGCCGTAGCGGTCGTGGGTTCTCAGGACAGGTGGGTGCTCCTCGGCCAGATCGCCCCACTCCTGGGCCTGCGCGCTTCCGGCGCGGATTCCAACCTGATGAACCTCCTCGAGTGCGTCCGAAGCTCCTTCACGTTGCAGTGCCTCGAGAAGCGGCGCGTATTCGGCTGCGTCGTAATCGATCAGGGGCGGAACCTGATTGGTGACTTCATGCGTGGGTGTCATCGAAGCTCCCTAACGATCGAAGGGTGAAGGCGAGAATGGCGTCGATCGCAGCGGGATCGGTGGTGCCGCCGCGCAGTGGAAGGATCAGGGCCTCGCCGATTGCCCCGACGATGCACGCTGCCGTCAGAGTGGCGTCCTGTGGCGGTATCTCACCGGATTCGACTGCTGAGCGAATTGCGGTGGCCAGGCAATCGCGGAACGATTCGCGAAACATCAACCGCTGTTCGTCGACGAGAGGATCTACCGGTTCCACCAGCAGTGCATAGGCGAGAACCGGTGCGCGCATGGCACGTTCGGCGAAGGTCCGAACCGACGCTGATACAGCGGAGCGGTGGTTGCCTTCCAGATGTCGGGCGCTGTCTCCGGCGTCCCGAGCTGCGGATACCTCACGGCTGCAGACTGATTGGAACACTTCGGCGAACAATTCGCCCTTGCCGTCGAAATGTCGATACAGCGTCCCGGTGCCGACGCCGGCGTTCTTGGCCACCGCGGCGATGGAACATCCCGCATAGCCGTGGGTTGCCACTGCCGTCGTAGCGGCCTCGAGCAGTCGGGCGCGTTGGGCGTCCAATCTTTCCTGTACTGCCGGAGTGCGGCGATAGGCCATGTGAAGAAGTGAACACCCGTTCCGTTCTTGCGTCAAGAGCCCCCACCTGCAGGTTCAGGCAGCAGCGGCGCGAGCCTGTTCCTCGCGCCACCACGCGACGGTCGCTTCGGCGGCCTGATCGAGCGGCGTCGGCGAGAGTCCGAGCAGCACTTCGCTGGCACTCGAGTCCATGACGAACGGCTTGGTGAACTGGTAGTTCATCTCCGCGAGTTCGCGGCTGTCGGTGTTGATCTTGCCGACGGCGTCGAGCACCCAGGCGGGCAGGACACCCACCTTGGCGGGGGATGCCTCGGCGGCGCGGGCGAAGGCCTCGGCGATCTTGCGCTGAGTGAGCGCGGGGCCGGTGGGTGCGTGGAGGACGGAGTTCCAAAGTTCGGGGTTGTGTGCCGCCGCGATCATCGCTGCTGCGAGATCGGGGATGTAGGTGAAGGAGTGCGGCTGATCTGCGGAACCGATGACACGAATCTTCTTACCTGCCATGACTTTCGGAACCATGCGCTCGCCGGCGTGGGCAGTGCGGACGCGGGGACCGAAGAAGTCCGAGGCCACGACGCTGACGGTGGGTGTTGCAGAGGCCTCGCGAGCACGCAGCAGCGCGGTGCGCACTCCGCGCTTGCCACCGGTGGCGTTGCGTGGATCGGATTCGGTCATCAGGGTGTCGGAGTTGTAGGCGTAGAGGCTTTCGGGGAAGACCACGACGGCACCGATGGATGCGGCCGCGTCGAGCACAACCTTCTCGGCCGCCGGGAGTTCCCGCTCCCAATCGGCTGCGTTGTAAGCAGCGTGGATGCAGTGGTAGATGGCCGTGGCGCCCTCGCTGACCGAGCGAAGGGCCTCGGAATCCGAGACGTCGACGCGTCGGCGGTCGATCAGCGGGTGCTCGGGCCCGCTGCCGGACCTGGTCAGGAGCCGGACGTTGATTCCCTGCTCGGCGAGCTGTAGCGCGACGGCGGATCCGACAGGTCCTGCTCCGGTGACGATTTCGAGGTTCGACATGGTGTGCTCCTTCTCGTTTCAGGTGAACTGAGAGCACTGCTCTCGTTTTCAAGAATGCACCTGCACCCGAGCGCTGTCAAGAGCAGTGCTCTCTTTTGTTGATACTGCTCTCGGGAATGGGGCAAGATGGACTCATGGTTGGAACTCCCCGTGAGCGGGCGCGCGAACAGACGCTGCAGGACATCACCCGTATCGGACGCGAGCATCTCGCTGCCGTCGGCGCTGCCGCTTTGTCCCTGCGCGCCGTCGCGCGTGACCTGGGAGTCGTGTCCTCAGCGGTATACCGCTATGTCGCCAGTCGGGACGAACTGCTGACCTTGCTGGTGGTCGACGGGTACACGGAACTGGGCGCGGAAGTGGACGCCGCCGTGAATGCCGTTGCAGCAGAGGATTTTCGCGGACAGTTCATTGCTCTCGGGCGCGCCGTTCGCAGCTGGGCGATCCGGGAGCCGGCCCGCTACGGTCTGTTGTTCGGCAGCCCCGTCCCCGGCTACGACGCTCCGGGCGAGCAGACCACCGGCCCCGGCACCCTCGTCGTGACCCGGCTGATCGGGATCATCGACGCCGCCCATCGCGCGGGTTCACTGACGGTGCGAGAGGGTCCGGGCCTGAGTGACACGTTGGCAGCGGACCTCGAGGGAGTGCGGAATGAACTGGGTACCGACCTGCCGCCGGATGCCGCGGTGCGCGCAACTCTCGTCTGGGTATCGCTGTTCGGTTCGGTGAACTTCGAGGTGTTCGGGCAGTACGGAAGCGATACGTTCACCGACGCGAGCGAGATTTTCGAGCGGCATTTGGCACTACTTGCCGATGTGGCGGGTCTGACCTGAACACGTTTGTGTCTCGTTCCTCCGCGCGCAGTTGTCGGTGAGATGATGTCCTTGTGGCGCACGCAGAAGAACCCGAGGATCGAATGGCCTGGATAGAACCGGAGGTTCGTCCGGGCAGTTTGTTGGTGTCGTCGACCGATCTCACGGAACCCGCATTTCGCCGCACCGTCATCTACATGATCGAGCACAACGACGCCGGGAGCCTGGGCGTCGTCGTCAATCGGCCGAGTGAGACGGCCGTGCAGAACGTGTTGCCGCAGTGGTCACCGCTGACCGCGCATCCTTCGGCCCTGTACATCGGTGGACCAGTCAAGCGTGACTCGGCGCTTTGCCTGGGCATCGCTCGCAACGGTGCGCGGATCGACGGCGTCGCCGGCCTGCGGCGGGTGGACGGCAAGGTAGTCATGGTGGATCTGGACTCGGACCCGGAGGTCATTGCTCCTCTGGTCGAAGGGATCCGAATTTTTGCCGGGTACTCGGGTTGGACTCTGGGCCAGCTGGATTCGGAGCTCGAGCGTGAAGACTGGATGGTGATCAGCTCGCTGCCGTCGGATGTGCTGACGCCGCCCCGAGTCGATGTCTGGGCACGGGTGCTACGACGCCAGCCGCTACCCGTGGCGATGCTGGCCAGCCACCCCATCGAGGTGGAACGAAACTGACTTGTCGGAGGTCGATGATATTCCTGTGTCATCGTTTTCGAGAGAGGTGGCAGCAATGATCGCTGAGCGTCAGATCCAGTGCGCGGATTGTGTTTCGGATGTCGATCACTGCCACGATTCTTTGCTGCGGCATGCCGACGGATCACTCGAATGCACCGGCGCGAACTGCCTCGACCTGGCATCGGTCCGCCATGCGCTGTCCATCGATTGTGCTGAACTGCAGGGCGGTTGCGGCTGCGTCGACGCGACCCGAGGCGAGTTGCTCGCTAGCTGACGCTGACCGGATCCCGATTCGCGAAGCGTTGCGCCATCGCAGCACAGACGATCAGTTGGATCTGATGGAAGATCATCAGCGGCAACACGATCAGGCCGACGGGCTGGCCCGCGAACAGTACAGCCGCCATCGGTAGGCCCGTTGCCAAGGACTTCTTCGACCCGCAGAAGATGATGACGATCTGATCGGGAAGATCGAACCCGAGCTTGCGCCCCGCGAGAGTGGTCACGCCGAGAACCAGCGCGAGAATCAGGCAGCACACGATTGTGAGGATCACGATCTGCCAGATCGTGATGGTGCTCCAGATCCCCTCTTTCATGCTTTCGCTGAAGGCGGCGAAGACAACGAGGAGGATCGATCCGCGATCGACGTACTTGGTGGGTTCGGCGTACTTCTGCAGCCATCCGATCACCAGCGGGCGGATCAGCTGACCGACGATGAACGGGATCAGCAACTGCACGACGATGTCGAGGATCGACGAGAAGTCGACCGTTGCCTGGCCGGTGGTGTTCATCAGCAGAACCACCAGCAGCGGTGTGACGAAGACGCCGATCAGGTTGGAGAACGACGCACTGACGATCGCGCCCGCGACATTCCCCTTGGCGATCGAGGTGAACGCGATCGAAGACTGAACCGTCGACGGAACCAGGCACATGTAGAGGATGCCGGTGTAGAGTTCGTCGCTGATCAGCGTCGGCGACAGGAATCGCAGTGCTAGGCCGATCAGTGGGAACAGCACGAACGTCGCGGCGAGGACGACGGTGTGCAGTCGCCAGTGCTTGACGCCCTTCCAGGCTTCCTGCGGCGAGAGCCGTGCGCCGTAGAGCAGGAACAAGAAGCCGATGGCGATCTTGGTGGCCCAGTTCAGAATGCTCTCCGCGGTACCCGATACCGGGAACACACTTCCGAGCACGCCGGCGATGATGATGCCGAGGATGAACCCGTCGATGTAGAACCTACTGAGAAACTTCACCTGGCTAAGGATAACGGCGAGCTTCAGCGGGCTCTCGAGCCCCACGAAGGTTGAAGCCCATCACCGCCAGGCACAGCAGCGTCCCGATGATCGACAGCTCGATGATGGCCGTCTGCATTCCCTGGAGGGTGATGGCGATACCCGCGATGATCGACGGGATCGCCAGTCCCGCGTAGCTGACGGTGAAGAACGCGGCCAGAACTCCGCCGTGGCTCTCGCGGGCGTGGGTCCGGGCGGCGGCGTTGACGCGCTTCATGCCGCCGGCAAACGCCAGACCGTGCCCGGCGCCGACCACGACGGTGATGACGCCAAGCAGTGCCAGGCTCGGGACGAGGTCGACCACGAGGAGGCCGATCATTCCCAGAGCGAGGATTCCCAGACCGACGGTGACGGACGTGCGCGGGTCCATGCGGCTTCCGCCGAGTTGCGCGACCACCGAGCAGATCATCACCAGTGCGGCTGCCCCGCCGCCGAGCAGAAGGTTGTCGATGTTCAGCAGGCTGGTCATCCACGACGGGACCACCGACTGGAAGAGCCCGACCGCGCCCCACGACAGCGCGACGGCGAGCGAGCTGAGCCAGAAAGTCTCGCGAACAGTGGCGGGAACATGTGGCATTTGGAAGAACCGCTTCGGGCGTGTGACGTCCCCGATCCGCGGAAGTAGCAGCAACACGATCAGTGCCGGGATGAACGCGACGAGGAAGATCAGATACGGCAACCGCAGCGGTTGTGGAAGGTACTGGGCGATTGCACCGGACACGAGTGGTCCGAGCGCACCGCCCAACGCGCCCGTCACCGTCGATACGAGCGCTGCTCGTCGGTGATCGAACTTCGGTTCCTGCTCCACCAATGCGGCGCTGCCCGCCGCACTGGCCGCGCCCACCGCGATTCCCTGGGCAATCCGGCCGACGAACAACCACACCGTCGCGTCGGCAAATGCCAGAACGAGCGTGCCGACGACGCTCAGAGCGAGTGCAGTAAGGAGCACGGTGCGTCGGCCGAGGGCGTCGGACAGCGGTCCGAAGAACAGCAATGCCGGAACGAGGCCGGCGACGTAGACGCCGTAGATCAGCGTCTGGATGGTGGGCGTGAATCCGAACTCGGTCCGGTAGAGCCCGTAGACGGAGGTGGGCATGTTCGCGCCCAAGAGGATCACGGTGAGGACGTAGCCCACGCCGTAGAAGTGTCGATTGGTGCGGCGTGTGCGTTCTTCGGTGGCGACAGCTGTGGCGGACGTGGGAAGCCCCTCCTGAAGACAGAGTGCGAAAATACATGGGTCGTCCTACGTATCGTAGGTGAGTGGAATGATCGCCGCTAATGCTGTGAGGATGAGCTGATGACCGTTGTTCGCAAAGAGTCCGCGTACGAGCAATCCCTCGACTGGATGCGCACGCAGATCTCCGACGGCGTCTGGACAGTGGGCAATCGTGTTCCGACCGAGCCGGAGTTGATGAGTGTTCTCGGCGTCGGCCGGAACACCGTGCGCGAAGCGATCAAGACATTGACCTCGACGGGAGTTCTCGAGATCCGTCGCGGATCAGGGACCTTCGTGCGCGCTCGGACCGACATCGGCGGACTGCTCGGCAAACACGCGTCCGTCGACGAGATGAAATACGTCTTCGAAGTGCGTCGTGCGCTCGAGATGGAAGCGGTCCGGTTGGCGTGTGAGCGTCGCAGCGACGACGACGTTCGGATACTTCGTGAACTGGCCGCCAAGCGTGATGTCCCAGCGGAGAACTTCGTCGACGTCGATCTCGCGTTTCACATTGCCGTTGTCGATGCCGCCCACAATCCCGTGCTGAAAGATCTGTTTGCCGGAATCCTCGAAACAGTTCGAGCCACCTACGAGGTGACCGAAGGGGTGCATCCGCCGTCGCTGACGTCTTCGCATCATCAGGGAGTTGCCGAAGCCATCGCCGAACGCGATGTCACCAAAGCCAGGGCTGCGGCGTGTGGGTATCTCGAGAAGACTCAGGAAGCGATCGGTTCAGGCTCGGCGGTTAGCGAGTCCGGGCGTCGGCCAATCGATTGAGTGACCCGGCGATGTCTTCGGCTTCGGGTGTCGTGATCGTGAGTCGGTCGCCACAAGCGAACGTGATGACCACCGCTGGTCCGGTGCGGGTGACGACGCCGTAGTTGCGACGACCCTTGGTCTTGAGTCCCCAGCCGCCGAAGTCCGCGAACGGTTTGATCTCCGCGATGTCAGCTCCGACAACTTCGTCTATGTCGTAGGTCATCGCAGCCATCCCCATGTTGATCACCCGGATCTCCCGTTCGTCGACGATCACCCGGAAGCGAACCAAGCTGACGACAAGCAGGCCGAGTGCCCCGAAGATGAACAACGGCCAGAGTGACCGCATCGCCAACGCCATGACGACTCCGGGCGCCAGAGTGATCGCAGTGAGGATCACCGACCCCTTGGTGCTGAATCCGACGTCGTCGGAGATGGGGAGAGCGCAGCGGCTTCGCGGCAACCCGGCCGAGGGTTCGATCGTGGCAAGAGTGCGGACGCGGTAGTCACGCAGGAACGAGGCGCCGATCCACCCCAGCACCCCGCCGATGACAAAGCCGACACCGATAGACCACAGCGGGAGTGACGTCGTGGATGGATCGGTGACATCGAGTTGGGTGTAGAGCAAAGCGAAGTTCACTGTCGTGATGAGCCCGACCACGCTCAGCCCGACAACCAACATGAATCGGCGCATCATCAGCATCGCGGGAGCAAGAGCAGCAATCGCACTCAGGCCGCCACCGAAGAGCAGCGTCAGAAGTGCAATGGTCCAGGCGTTGGCCGACGGGGTGGAGAATCCGTCCGGCGAGGTGGTGGTCCAGTGAGTCGCGATCTGCTCCGGGAGGCGAGGCTCCCACATTTTTGTCAGGACGAAGCCGAAGACCGCACACAGCAGCGGAACCACTAGCCCGAATACGACCCCGGCCGGGTCGATCACGCGATGTTTCACGTGAATCAATGAGCCGGCTGGCAAGCATCCTTGAGCGCGCAGGCACCGCAGGAAGCGGTGCCGCAAGCGGCAGCGTTCGCCTTGGCCTCGGGGGTCTCCGCCACCGGCTCGGCGACAGGCTCGGAGTGTCCGCCGCAGTTGCAGTCGTTACCGCATCCGCTCTGCTGCGGGAGTGCGGCGGCAGCGCGGGCGCCGATGCCGCCACCGAAACCGGCAGTGAGGACGGCGACGACGACGGCGATGATCGCGACGGCAATGCCGAAGACTCCGCCGATGGTCAGTGCTGCGACTCCGCCGATGACCAACATTCCAGCGGCCGCGAGCATGGTCGGACCGGCCACCTTGTTGGCGAGGGCGAACGACTCCTCGCTCCGCAGGGAATCCTCGGTGCGGACACCGGCCCAGCGGTTGCGCGGGAGTTTGCCGATCAGTCCGGCGACAGCAACTCCACCGACGGCGACAGCGAGCACGAATAGCACCACAGCGACAACGATCACCCATACAGGATAGGCGCGAGTGGAGTTGATGGTATGCCCGGGTCGCACAGGCTCTACCCTGGTTATCGGTATTTCCGTCAGCCAAGTAGATAGCGACCACAGTGACCGAGTCTCCGCAGTCCCCCGATTCACCAGCCGACGCAACTCCGCAGCACCGCTACACCGCGGAGCTCGCCGGCCAGATCGAGCAGCACTGGCAGGACCGCTGGAGTGAGGACGGCACGTTCAACGCGCCTAATCCGGTCGGTCCGCTCTCCTCGCCCGACGGTGTTCCCGCCGACAAGCTCTTTGTTCAGGACATGTTCCCGTACCCCTCGGGTTCGGGCCTGCACGTCGGTCACCCGCTCGGATACATCGCTACGGACGTCTTCGCGCGCTTCCATCGCATGCAGGGCCGCAATGTCCTGCACACCCTCGGTTACGACGCCTTCGGTCTCCCGGCCGAGCAGTACGCCGTGCAGACGGGTACCCACCCACGGACCACCACCGAGTCCAACATCGCCAACATGAAGCGCCAGCTGCGACGCCTGGGTCTGGGCCACGACGAGCGTCGTAGTCTCGCGACGACGGATGTCGACTTCTACCACTGGACGCAGTGGATCTTCCTGCAGATCCATGGCGCCTGGTACGACAAGGAAGCCGGCAAGGCGCGTCGTATCTCCGAGTTGGAAGCCGAGTTCGATTCCGGTGAGCGCGCTCTGGAAGACGGACGCGAGTGGGCTTCGTTGGACGTGGCCGCGAAGGCCAAGGTTCTGGACTCGTACCGCCTTGTCTACCAGTCGGATTCGATGGTCAACTGGTGCCCCGGTTTGGGTACCGTCCTGGCCAACGAGGAAGTCACCGCCGACGGTCGTAGTGACCGCGGAAACTTCCCAGTCTTCCGTAAGCATCTCCAGCAGTGGATGATGCGCATCACCGCGTACTCCGATCGCCTGGTCGACGACCTCGAGTACCTGGATTGGCCGGACAAGGTCAAGGCCATGCAGCGCAACTGGATCGGACGCTCGTACGGTGCCGAAGTTACCTTTGCTGCAGGCGAGTACGGCGTCGATGTGTTCACTACCCGTCCGGACACGCTGTTCGGCGCCACCTACGTGACGCTGGCTCCTGAGCACGACTTGGTGGACAAGCTCGTCGCGGACGAGTGGCCCGAAGGTGTCGACGCGCGCTGGACTGGCGGTGCCACGACTCCGGCGGAAGCTGTTGCTGCATACCGTAAGTCGATTGCCGCCAAGACCGACCTGGAGCGCCAGGAAAACAAGGAGAAGACGGGCGTCTTCCTCGGTTCCTACGCCGTCAATCCGGTCAACGGACACAAGGTTCCGATCTTCATCGCCGACTACGTTCTGACGGGTTACGGCACCGGTGCGATCATGGCAGTTCCGGGACACGATCACCGTGACTGGGAGTTCGCGAACGCGTTCGGTCTGGATATTCTCGAAGTTATTGCCGGTGGCAATGTTTCGGAGGCTGCGTACTCCGGTGACGGCCCGCTGGTGAACTCCGACTACCTCGACGGGCTGGACGTTGCCGAGGCCAAGGCGACCGTCATCAGTCGCCTCGAGGAGAGCGGCCAGGGCAAGGGCACCATCCAGTACAAGCTGCGCGACTGGCTTTTCGCGCGTCAGCGTTACTGGGGCGAGCCTTTCCCGATCGTCTACGACGCGGACGGCAACGCACACGCTCTGCCGGATTCGGCTCTGCCCGTGGTGCTTCCGGAGGTCGAGGACTACGCACCCGTGTCCTTCGATCCGGACGACGCCAACTCCGAGCCCTCTCCCCCGCTGAACAAGGCGACCGACTGGGTCAACGTCGAGCTCGATCTCGGTGACGGTCTGCAGACCTACCACCGCGACACCAACGTCATGCCGCAGTGGGCAGGTAGCTCGTGGTACCAGCTGCGCTACATCGACCCCACCAACCAGGACGCCTTCTGCGACCCGCAGAACGAGGCGTACTGGACGGGCCCGCGTCCGGAACTGCACGGCCCCAACGATCCCGGTGGAGTCGACCTGTACGTCGGCGGCGTCGAGCACGCAGTGCTGCACCTGCTGTACTCGCGCTTCTGGCACAAGGTTCTGTTCGACCTGGGCTACGTGTCCTCGAGCGAGCCGTACCGCCGCCTGTACAACCAGGGCTACATCCAGGCATTCGCGTACACCGACGCCCGCGGCGTCTACGTGCCGGCAGAGGAGGTCGTCGAGCGTGACGGCAAGTTCTTCTACGAAGGCGCCGAGGTCAACCGCGAGTACGGCAAGATGGGCAAGAGCCTGAAGAATGCCGTTGCGCCGGACGAGATCTGCGCCGAGTTCGGTGCAGACACTCTGCGTGTGTACGAGATGTCGATGGGTCCGCTGGACACCTCGCGTCCGTGGGCTACCAAGGACGTCGTCGGTGCTGCGCGATTCCTGCAGCGAGTGTGGCGCGTCGTCATCGACGAAGAGACCGGCAAGCCCCGTGTCACCGACGAAGCTCCTGGTGAAGAGACTTTGCGTGCGCTCAACAAGGCGATTTCCGGTGTCATCGAGGATTACACGGCGCTGCGCGACAACACGGCCGCCGCGAAGCTGATCGAGTACAACAACCACCTCACCAAGGCGTTCCCGGGAGGTGCGCCGCGTGCTGCTGTCGAGCCGCTGGTGCTGATGCTCGCTCCCCTGGCGCCGCACCTCGCGGAAGAGCTGTGGTCGCGTCTGGGTCACACGGAATCCCTTGCGCACGGACCCTTCCCGGCAGTCGAGGAGAAGTGGCTCGTCGAGGATACCGTCGAGTACCCGATCCAGGTCAACGGCAAGGTTCGTAGCCGCATCAGCGTCCCGGCGGATGCCGATCGCAAGGCTGTCGAAGAGATTGCGCTGGCCGACGAGAAGATCGTCGCTCTGCTCGAGGGCAACGCACCCCGCAAGGTGATCGTTGTGCCGGGCAAGATGGTCAACATAGTTCTGTAGGGCCTTCGGCCCCTGTGCGCCGTTTTGGTAGTTACCGCTACCGAAACGGCGCACAGTCGTTTCTGGGGGATGATTCCCGACGTTGACACCGAGGGGGGAACCTCAAAGGCGGGATCGTCAAGTACGGGGTGGTCGGTATTTCGAAGATGGGAATGGCTCCACGTTCAAGTCCGAACCGAAAATCGTTGCCGTTGCTCATAATCCAAGGCCAGGTTCGAGTTTGTGATGCCAATCAGTCGTTGTCCTGAATGTCCCGCTCCACGGAACATTTGGTAGCGCGTGTTCGATGTGAGGGCTGTGATGCACGTAACACGTTGCCGAGAGCGGTAGCTGTCGTTCCACTGCACTTCCCCGCAAGGCCCCCGTCGGCGGTATTCGACAGGGGGTCAATCGAATTTGTAGGTGTCCCGAAAGGATCTTCCAGCCATGGCGTCTCACGTCCACAGCTCCGGTTCGTCTCCTAGTGCGCCCGAACCGACATCGATACCGGAGCGTTGGACTCCGCGACTGGTGTTCTCTCTGGCGTCGATCGTTCTACTTCTCGAGATGCTCGCGGTGAGCTACATGATGATTTCCACTGCGCTGCCGGCCATCTCGACGCATTATCAGACGACGCAGGGAGCTTGGCTGCTCACGTCGTTCTTGCTGCTGGGGGCGGTCGCGTCTCCTCTGCTCGGAAAGCTCGCCGACATGTACGGCAAGCGAAAAGTCCTGCTCTTGGCGGTCGCCGGCGCAGCGGTCGGATCCTTCATTTCGGCGGTTGCGCCGAGCTATGCCGTCCTGATTCTGGGCCGGTCATTGACGGGTCTGCTCGTTCCCTGCCTCTTCCTGAGCTACTCCCTCATTCGAGATGTCTTCCCGCCGAAAACTGTTGCGCTGGCAGTCAGTATCGCGACTTCCGGTATGGGTCTGATCGCGATTCCGGCGCCGTTCGTCTCCGGTTGGTTGATCGACAACCACGGGTTCCGGAGCATCTTCTGGTTCTTTGTCGTCGGGCTGGTTCTCCTCGGCGGCATGATCTTCGCTTCGACGGCGGAATCGACTGTCCGACTTCGCTCTTCGCTGGACCTGATCGGTGCGGTACTGCTCGGATCGGGCATCGCCGGAATTCTGATCGGCGTCAGCTTCGGACCGACCTGGGGCTGGAAGAACGGTTCGACACTGGCCTACCTGATCGGCGGCGTCGCACTGTTGGTGGCTTGGGTTGCCTCTGCCCGAGCCATCCGCGAGCCCTTGATCGACCTGCGCTACTTCGGCAAGCGTTCGGTGATGCTCACTGCCGTCGGTGCCGGGTTCTGCTACGGCGCGTCGGGAGTCTTCACGATTCTGCTGCCGATGATGGTGATGACCCCAGCAGTTCTCGGCCTGGGATACGGATTCGGCGTCACGGCAGAGGGATTCGCGATCTTCCAGGCGCCGCTTGGCGGCATGGTGGTGGTCGGTGGTTTGATCGTGGGCTTCCTCGTGGGGCGCAACATCCGGCCCCGTCTGCTGATGATCATCGGAATGATCCTCATGGCAGTCGGATTCACGTTGACGGCAACCATTCACGACAACAAGCCTCTGCTCATCATCTTTGCCGGAATCTTCGGTGTCGGTATGGGTATGGGCTACGCCTCCATCCCGAACCTGCTCATCGAGGCAGTGCCGCCGCAGTTGCAGGCAACCACGGCGAGCATGGTTGCGGTCTTCCAGAGCATCTTCCCCGCAGTGCTTCCCGTCATCGCCTTCACGGTCTTGAACTCGCACATCGCGATGGCGATGGAGGGCGCTGTCTTCTACACCGACGAGGGCATGCGTATCGCGTTCCTGATCGGTGCTGCTGCAGCAGTTCTCGGCGCGATCGCAGCCGTGTTCCTGCCGCGAAACATCGTCCAGATCGGCGCAGAAGACGGTGTGCAGCAGGAGACGTCCCTCCTCCCGGCTCACTGATCGGAAATGCTGCGCGTGTAGATCCGGACTGACAGGATTGGGCGTACCGACGAAAGGACTCCCATGACGTTCGCGGATCTGGACGGTGACGAACTGTGGAGTTACCTGACGGAGCGTTCAGGATTGCCCGGCCCGCGCGCGAACCTTGGGCTCATGCTCGAGTTCGCGCGCGGCGCCGATGACGACGACATCCTGCTGGCGGCGGAGTCCGAGGACGAATACATCCGCTGCTGTGGGATCGTCGGGCTCGGATTCATCCTTGTTCGTTCACGCGACAAGGCTGTTCTGAACAGTCTGACGGAGGCAACCACCAGTGCGTCGTGGCGTGCACGTGAAGCTGCCGCGATGGCCGTTCAGGCGATAGGCGACACGGATCCGCAATTATTGCGGGCGATCATCGAGCAGTGGTCACGCTCCGCTCATCCATTGACGCTGCGCGCAGCGGCTGCGGGGATCTGCGAGCCACGGTTGCTGAAGGACAAGACCAACGCTGCGCTGGCCGTTCAGGTGTGCCGAGACGCTACCGAGTGGATCGTCTCGCAACCAGCTGATTCTCGTCGCGAGGCCGACACACGGACTCTCCGGCAGGCGCTCGGATACTGCTGGAGTGTCGCGGTTGCGGCGGATCCGGAGAATGCCCTGCCGGCATTCGTCTCCCTGGAGGCGTCGGACGACACCGATGTCGTCTGGATCGTGCGGGAGAACCGGAAGAAGGCTCGCCTGCGCAAGGTGCTCGAAAGCTGACCCGTGGAACAGAGTCGTAGGTTATCCTCAGAATTAGAACCTGTTCTAACTACGAGGGGTAGACCATGGCACCGTCCGCAGAGGTAATCCGCAAGACCGTCGACGCCTACATCGAGACCGTTGCGACGGGCACTGCTGCCCAGGTTGTGGCCCTGTACGCAGAGGGTGCAACGGTCGAAGACCCGGTTGGTACCGACGTGCGCACCACCCGCGAGTCCATTCTCGAGTTCTACTCCGTGATCGAGAATTTCGACCAGGAAGCTCACCTTCAGACCCTCCGCATCGCCGGAAACGAGGCGGCATTCCACTTCTCGCTGATCACCAAGCTCGGCGAGCAGACCCTGACCATCGCACCCATCGACGTCATGACCTTCGACGACGACGGAAAGATCCTGTCGATGCGCGCATTCTGGAACCAGGAAGACATGATCACCGCCTGACATGACGGTCAAGACGATCGACGTCGACGGATTCTGTTGGCAGATCGACGATTCCGGTTCCGGGACAGCTGTGGTCATGTGCCACGGCTTTCCCGGCCTCGGATACAGCTATCGCCATCAGTCGGCAGCGTTGGCGGAAGCGGGTTTTCGGTCGATTGCACTCGACATGCCCGGTTACGGCGGCACTACCTGCCCCGACGCGATCGAGGACTACACCAACGACGCCGTCGCGAACCGGCTGATCGACCTACTCGACGCTCTCGGAATCGACAAAGCGGTGTTCGTCGGACACGATTTCGGCGCTCCGGTCGCGTGGACGACAGCGCTTCGTCACCCCGATCGCGTTGCGGGACTGGTCTCCTTGGCGGTTCCCTATGTGCCGGACAGATTCCCGGCCAAGCCCTCGGCCATCTACGCCGCCTTGGCGCGCAAGCACTTTCTGCACATTCACTATTTTCAGGAACCGGGTGTTGCGGAGCGCGAACTCGACGCCCGTCCACGTGAATTCCTTCAGCGGCTCTTCCACGCCTTGTCCGGGGCTTACCGGTACCTCGATGTGTGGAAGAACCCCTCCGAAGGAAACGGCTATCTCGACGTACTTCCCGAGGCGCCGGCGTTGCCGTGGTCGTGGCTCACCGAGGATGATTTGGATGTCTATGTAAAGGCCTTTACTGCAACAGGTTTCACCGGTGGCTTGACCTGGTACCGAGCGTATGACGCCAATTGGGAACGCAGCGCGGATCTGGACGGCGCGCACGTCGAGGTCCCGACGCTCTTCGTTGCGGGCGCGGAAGACCCGGTCATCGCGATGAGCGGTCCCAAGGCACTGGACCGAATGAAGGACACTGTCCCCGACCTGCGGGGTGTACATCTCCTCGGCGGTGCGGGGCACTTCGTACAACAAGAACACGCTGCCGAGGTCAATGAACTTTTGATCTCTTTCCTTCGGTCGCTCTAGGCGAAATCGGGCCGAAGGTCTAGCGTTGCGCAGATGCGCACCAGGATCTTCGATCGCGGTATTCGGGTAGGTATCACCGGTGCTCTTGTTGCCGGTTCGCTTCTGGCTCTGGGCGTGTCCGGTGCCGCCGCCGCTCCGCCTTGCCCTGGATCGTCACCCGCCATACTCAGCGCCCAGATTCCGGGTGCGGCCCTCGAGGGTGTCACGGTGGACGGGCAAGGGCGCCTGTATACGACCGACCTGGTGAGTGGGCGGATCTTCCGCGTCGACGGGCCTGGTCAGGCCGCAGTTCCGATCGCGACGGTTCCCGGCGGTGCGGGCGCACTCGCGTGGAGCCCGGACGGTTCACTGCTGGTGGGTACCGGAGCAAACGCCGGCGTGCTGATCGGCGATCTGACGCGTGCTGCGTCGGTCGCGCGGGTGGACGTGAACTCGGGCGCCGTGACGCCGATAGCCGGTGGTCTGAGCGCTGCAAACGGCCTTGCCGTCGCGCACGACGGAACGATCTACGCCACCAACGATTTCGGTTCGCTGATCGGAAAGGTCAGCCCGAATGGTTCCGTCGACCCGGCGTGGGCAACCTTCCCGAGTGCAAATGGCGCTGCCCTGAGTGCCGATAATCGCTGGCTCTACGTCTCGCGCACGTTCGCAAACCCGGGTGTCAGCCGCATCTCCGTCGACAATCCGGGATATTCGGAGTCGTTGGTCGACCTCGGTGGCTTCGAAACCTTCTCTGCTCCAGATGGTTTGACCTTGGACTCGCGAGATCGCGCAATTGTTCCCACGGACATCAGTGGTGAGGTGTGGCGGATCGACGGACCCGGCCAGTACTGCTCGCTCACCAGCGGACTGCAAGCGTCGAGTGTGTTGACCTACGGGCGTGGCAATTCCGGTTTCGCGGCCGGGCATCTCTACCGCGCCGGGTTCGACGGAAAGATCTTCGAGATTCCGGCCGGCTTCGACGCGGGCGCCCAGGCCGCAACCCCCTGACGCGACACCCTGACGCGACTTACCCACTACTGGTGCCGGGACTGCCGGAATCGTCCATACTGGTCTGCATGGCGGAAACGAGTGAGATCGACGAGGCCGAAGTGGCCCTTCCCGCGATACCGCAGCCGTTGCTGACCCCGCTCACGGAAGCTGCGATCTTCCTGGTTTTCACCATCGACGAGGGTGGTGAGCAGGCAGTTCACGACGTTCTGGCGGATATTTCCGGGCTGCAGCGCTCGATCGGATTCCGGGTTCCCGCCGGTGGCTTGGCTGCCGTCGTCGGCATCGGTTCGGATGCGTGGGACCGACTTTTCGACGGTCCACGGCCGGCGGAATTGCATCCGTTCGTCGAGTTGACCGGTGACAAACACCACGCCCCGCGCACGCCGGGCGATCTGTTGTTTCACATCCGGGCCCGTCAGATGGACCTGTGCTTCGAGTTCGCCACGGTCGTGACCAACAGGTTGGCCGGGGCCGCGTCGGTGATCGACGAGGTCCACGGGTTCAAGTATTTCGAGCAACGCGACCTCATGGGTTTTGTCGACGGTACCGAGAACCCGTCCGGGCAGGCCGCTTACGTCGCGGTCACCGTCGGTGACGAGGATCCGGATTTCGCAGGCAGCAGTTACGTCATCGTCCAGAAGTACCTCCACGACATGTCGGAGTGGAACTCCCTGCCCGTCGAGGAGCAGGAGAACGTCATCGGACGCTCCAAGCTCGAAGATCTCGAGATGGACGACGACACCAAGCCGGCCAACTCCCACACCGCACTCACCGTCATCGAAGACGAATCCGGTGAGCAGATCCAGATTCTGCGGGACAACATGCCGTTCGGCCACGTCGGTTCCGCTGAGATGGGTACCTATTTCATCGGTTACTCGGCGTCGCCTACGGTCACCGAGCAGATGCTCACCAACATGTTCATCGGGAATCCCGTCGGCAATTACGACCGCATTCTCGATTTCTCCACCGCCGTCACCGGAATCAATTTCTTCGTTCCGACGGCGGACTTTCTCGACGATCCCCCGGACTTGCCGACCAGGCTCGTTCCCGAAGCGACGTTCACAGCGCCCATCTCTGACGGTTCTCTCGGAATCGGCAGCCTCAAAAGGAGTGCCCAGCAATGACAAACCTGCACCGCGACCTAGCACCCATTTCGGCAGCAGCCTGGGCCGAGATCGAAGAAGAGGCGAGCCGTACCTTCAAGCGTCACGTCGCCGGTCGTCGTGTCGTGGATGTGGAGGGACCGTCGGGTGACGATCTCGCGGCCATCCCACTCGGGCATCAGGTGCCGATCAATCCCTTGGCCGACGGCGTCATCGCACATGCTCGTCAGTCCCAGCCGATCATCGAACTGCGGGTCCCTTTCACCGTCAGCCGTCAGGCCATCGACGACGTCGAACGCGGCGCCAAGGACTCCGACTGGCAGCCCGTCAAGGACGCGGCCAAGCAGATCGCGTTCGCCGAGGACCGCGCCATCTTCGAGGGATACCCCGCAGCCAGCATCACCGGCGTGCGGGCCAGCGGTTCCAACCCGGAACTGAAGCTACCCATCGACGCCAAGGACTACCCGGAAGCCATCAGCCAGGCGATCACGTCGCTGCGCTTGGCCGGTGTCAACGGACCGTACTCACTGCTCTTGAATGCAGATGCGTTCACCGCGATCAACGAGACCTCCGATCACGGCTACCCCATCCGCGAGCACCTGCGACGCGTCCTCGACGGCGAGATCATCTGGGCCCCGGCCATCGACGGTGCTTTCCTGCTGTCGACGCGTGGCGGTGACTACGAATTGCACCTCGGCCAGGACCTGTCCATCGGCTATCTCTCGCACGATGCGAACTCCGTCGAGCTGTACTTCCAGGAATCGATGACGTTCCTCATGTACACCAGCGAAGCTGTTGTCTCACTTGCGTGAGAGCTTTCGAAACCTCTGATACCAGGGCGGGCGAGGCAGTTCGCCGATGTCCTGGAGATGGGCGACAAAGGCCTGGGCATCCGAACGCGAAGACGTCTTCGGCCGTCCACCCGCCCACGCTGTGAACAACTGAAGATAACGATCGCCGAGAGTGTGGCGCGCGACCGGAAGGTGGTGCGCCACTTCTCCGGCGCGCTTTCGGAGCAGCGCCGCCGAGACAACGGCGGCTTCGTCTTTGTCGAAGCCTTCGGGTAGTTCGCCACCCGCCACCAGTGCGCGAATAAGCGCCTCTTGACGCTCACCGAGCGTGCTCATGTGCGTGACCAGTCGGTGCCCGCGGTGATGCGATCCAGACCAGCTGCGTCGGCGATGGCATCGAGCTCGTCGAGCAATTCCAGTGCCGGCGGATAGTTGCCGTCTCGCTCGAGCATGATCGCGGGATGGTGACCGGCCGCGGTGAATTGCGCGAGTAGTTCCAGCACGGCTTCGGGTACCGGATCGGTGTGCGTGTCGTGGTATTTGCCGTCGCTGATGCTGCCACCGGCGATGTGGCAGTATGCGATTCGCTCGAGTGGTAGCCGGCTCAGCTCGGCCCAGGGATCACGCCCTCGGTTGAGGGCATTGGCATAGACGTTCGCGATGTCGAGAACCAGCAGGGCTCCGGTGCGCTCGACGATCTCCGCGAGAAACTCCCCTTCGGTCAACTCGTCGTCGGGCCAGTCGAACAGGGCGGCAACGTTTTCGACGGCGAACGGCACCGGTAGACCGTCCTGAGTGCGGGTGATGTTGCGTACCAAGACATCGATCGCTTCGTGGGTGCGTGGCAGTGGGAGCAGGTGCCCGGCCTCTATGCCGCCCGCCCGCACGAATGCGATGTGCTCGCTCGCCAAGGGAGCGCCCAGTAGCTGAGCTGCATGCGCAAGGTGATCGATCCGTGCCTGATCTACCGCCTCGGCCCCGCCAAGTGAGAGCGAGATTCCGTGCGGGATCACCGGAACTCCGAGCGAGCCGAGGTGCGGCGGTATCTCGTTTCCGACGGATTCGGCAATGACTTCGCAGAATGCCAGGCCGTCGAGCTGCGCGATGATTCCGGAGACCTCGGGGCGCCAACCGATTCCCAGGCCGTACAGGGTCATTCGAATCACCTCCCGTGTGCAACTGCTAACGGCGACTATAGACGGATCAGGCGGGCAGCCAGTTGGGTCCCGGACCGTTGCCTTCTTCGAAGATCAGCCACGTTTTGGTCGAGAGAACCCCGTCGAGTCCCTGGAGTTCTTCGAGAACGGTGTGGCGTAGTTCCTGGTTGTCCGGGGCACGGACCAGCACCAGAACGTCGAAGTCGCCGCCGAGGAGGGAGAAGTGCTCGACAAACGGCAGGGCCTTCAAGGACGCCGCCAGACCTCGCCACGAGTGCTGCCGGATCGAGAGTGCCACGTACGCCGAGGAGCCGAGTCCGGCCTTCTCATGGGCGATCCGCGTCGTGAATCCGGTGATGATTCCGGCGTCCTCGAGCCTTTCGATGCGGACGTAGGCGTGAGCGCGGGATATGTGCGCCTTTTCAGCCAGTGCACGCATGGAGATGCGACTGTCTGCGACCAGTTCGGCGATGATGCGGCGGTCGATCGCATCGAGAGCGTGCGGTTCGGTGGCCATCTGTCCATTCCTGGTTCGGTAGTCGAGTCGGTTGATGGACATATTGCTGCCCGAATCCTCATGATAGGCCGTTTGTCTTGAATCCTCGACGCTTGCTGCCATTACGTCGCCGAAGTGCGAATACTGATGGACACAACGTCTTCTGGAGGTAGAAGTGACACTTGTCGAGCCCTTGGGGGAACTGCGGTATCAGAAGTTCCTGCCGGCCGATTCTGCGGTGCAGTACCTCGACCCTGCCGGAGAACTGACGCGCAGCGAGGCCCGCTACGCAAAACCGAGCGACGATCGCCTGATCGCGATGTATCGAAAGATGTTCCTGGGCAGGCGTTTCGACCAGCAGGCTACGGCACTGACCAAACAGGGGCGCCTGGCCGTGTATCCGTCCTCGCGAGGGCAGGAGGCATGTCAGATCGCGGCAGCGATGAGTCTGGAGCCGAGTGACTGGCTCTTCCCCACCTACCGGGATTCGATGGCGTTGGCCGCCAGGGGTGTCGATCCGGTGCAGATTCTGAGCATGCTCGCCGGCGACTGGCACTGCGGATACGACCCGGTCGCGCTGCGCAGTGCGCCGCAGTGCACCCCGCTGGCAACGCAATTGCTGCATGCAGCGGGGGTGGCCTACGGGGAGTCTCGACGGGGCTTGAACACCGTCGCCTTGGCGCTCTGTGGTGACGGCGCCACCAGTGAGGGCGATTTCCACGAGGCGCTGAACTTCGCCGCCGTCTTCAAAGCGCCGGTGATCTTTCTGGTGCAGAACAACGGATTTGCGATCAGCGTGCCACTGTCGCGCCAAAGCGCAGCACCGACGTTGGCGCACAAGGGCGTCGGCTACGGGATTGGCAGCGAGCAGGTAGACGGCAACGATCCCGTCGCGATGATGGCCGTCATGGACGAGGCAGCGCGCTTCGTTCGCAGCGGAAACGGACCGGTGATCGTCGAGGCACACACTTATCGCATCGACGCACATACCAATGCCGACGACGCCACCCGCTACCGCGACAGCGCCGAGGTGGAAGCCTGGATCGGGCGAGATCCGTTGCCGCGTCTCGAAAAGTATCTGCGCGCACACGATCTGATCGACGACGCATTCGTGGAATCACTGACCGCGGAGGCCGAGGCAGAGGCCGCCACACTGCGCGCCGGCATGAATGTCGACCGCCCGCACGATCCGCTCGATCTGTTCCGGTACGTCTTCGCCGAGCAGACACCGCAGTTGCGTGAGCAACAAGCGCAACTCGAGACCGAACTTGCTGCCGAAGCCGCTGACACAGGGGGACACTGACCATGCCCATGCTCACGATGGCTCAGGCCCTCAACACCGCGCTACGCGACTCTCTGGCTGCGGACGACAACGTTGTCGTCTTCGGTGAGGACGTCGGCACCCTGGGCGGCGTTTTCCGCGTCACCGACGGCCTCACCCGCGACTTCGGCGACGACCGATGCTTCGACACTCCCCTCGCCGAGTCCGGCATCATCGGATTCGCAATCGGCATGGCCATGGCCGGTTTTCGTCCGGTCGTGGAAATGCAGTTCGACGCGTTTGCCTATCCGGCGTTCGAGCAGATCGCCTCCCATGTGGCGAAGATCCGCAACCGCACCAAGGGCGCGCTGTCGATTCCGATAGTCATTCGTGTTCCTTTTGCCGGCGGTATCGGCGGGGTGGAGCATCACTGTGATTCCAGTGAGGGCTACTACGCGCACACACCCGGACTGAAGGTTGTGGCGCCGTCCACGGTGGAAGATGCGTACTCGCTGCTACGTTCGGCAATCGAGGACCCCGACCCCGTGATCTTCCTCGAGCCCAAGAAGCTGTACTTCGCGCGAGCAGATGTCGAACTGACCGCACGTGAGCCGATCGGTCGCGCCGTCGTCCGTCGCCCCGGTCGTGACGCGACGCTCATCGCCTACGGTCCGTCCGTGGATGTTGCACTGAGGTCCGCCGAGGCCGCTGCAGCCGAGGGCCGGGACATCGAGGTGATCGACATCCGCTCGATAGTGCCGTTCGACGACGAGACGGTCACCGCATCGGTGCGAAAGACCGGACGCTGCATCGTCATCCAGGAAGCGCAGGGTTTTGCCGGTGTGGGTGCAGAAATTGCTGCCCGCGTGCAGGAACGGTGTTTCCACCATCTCCATGCCCCGGTGCTCCGGGTCAGCGGCTTCGACATCCCCTACCCCGCTCCCAAGCTCGAGCGTCACCACCTGCCCAGCGTCGACCGTGTCCTGGACGCCGTCGACCGTCTGCAGTGGAACGACACTCCCGACACCCGTTGGGCGGTGACGGCATGAGCAATCAGGTTTTCATGCTCCCCGATCTGGGTGAAGGTCTGGCGGAGGCCGACATCGCGGAGTGGCACGTCAAGGTCGGCGACGTGGTCACCATCGATCAGATCGTCGTCGAGGTGGAAACTGCGAAAGCTGCTGTGGATGTGCCCATCCCGTTCGCCGGGACCGTGATCGAACTGCACGGCAAGGGCGGAGACACCCTGAAGGTGGGCACTCCGTTGATCACTGTGAGTGGTGGCGAGAGTGTCGACGCGGTCGTTTCGGCCAACCACGAGCGCTACCGCGAAGAGGAACGCGCCGGTTCGGGCAACGTCCTGATCGGCTACGGCACCAGCGAGGATGCTCCTCTGCGCCGCCGCAGAGCTGCTCCGTCGGTACGTGTGATCTCGCCGATTGTTCGTAAACTGGCCTCTGACAACAGTATCGACCTAGCCACGATTTCCGGATCGGGCGCTGGCGGAGTCATCACGCGCGCCGACGTCGAGGCCGGGGCAAACTTCGGCCCGGAAACGGAAACGTCACACGTGACCGACCAAAGAATTCCGATCAAGGGGCTACGCAAGGTAGTTGCCGACAAGCTGTCCACCAGCCGCCGCGAGATCCCTGACGCGACAACCTGGGTCGACGTCGACGCCACCGAACTGTTGGCGGCGCGAGCCGAGATCAACAAGTCACTGCCCGATTCCGACAAGATCAGCCTGATGGCGCTCCTGGCTCGGCTGACCACCGCCGCGTTGGCGCAGTACCCCGAACTGAACTCGTCGGTCGACACGGCTCGAGGTGAGATCGTCCGACACGCCCGCACCCACTTGGGCATCGCCGCGCAGACACCGAAAGGATTGATGGTACCGGTCATTCGTAATGCCGATTCGCTGAGCACTGCCGAACTCGCACAGGCACTTCGGGTGACCACCGACCTTGCCCGCGACGGCAAGCTCGAACCCGCCCGCCTGACCGGCGGCACGTTCACGCTCAACAACTACGGGGTATTCGGGGTCGACGGATCGACTCCGATTATCAATCACCCCGAGGCGGCAATTCTGGGGATCGGACGCATCATCGACAAGCCGTGGGTCGTGAACGGCGAGTTGACCGTTCGTAAGGTCACTCAGATCTCGTTGAGCTTCGACCACCGCGTCTGTGACGGGGGCGAGGCCGGCGGATTCCTGAGGCTGTTCGGTGACTACATCGAGAACCCGATCCGCGTCCTGGGAAGGCTCTGATGACCAAGGCTCCGATGACAACTGCAGAACCCCACAGCGACGTCGTGATCCTCGGTGGAGGATCGGGCGGCTATGCCTGCGCCATCCGCGCCGCCCAACTCGGATTGTCGGTCACGCTGATCGAAGCGGACAAGGTCGGCGGAACGTGCCTGCACCGCGGATGCATCCCGACCAAGGCGCTGCTGCATTCCGCCGAGGTGGCCGACTCGGCACGCACCAGCGAGCAATTCGGAGTCCGGGCATCTTTTGCCGGCATCGACGTCGCGCAGGTGCACGACTACAAGAACGGGACAGTCGAGCGGCTGTACAGCGGTCTGCAAGGCTTGTTGGCGCAACACAAGATCACCATCGTCAACGGATACGGGACGTACGTCGGTGGGCGAAGCATCGACGTCGACGGAACCCGCTACACCGGAACATCACTCGTTCTGGCCACCGGCTCGTATCCGCGGGAACTCCCCGGCATCGAACTCGGCCGACGGATCGTCACCAGCGACCAGGCACTCGAACTCGACCGGGTGCCCACCAGCGCAACGGTACTCGGTGGCGGTGGCATCGGCGTCGAGTTCGCAAGCCTCTGGCGCTCGTTCGGCGCCGAAGTAACGATCGTCGAGGCACTCCCCCGACTGATCGCCGCCGAGGATCCGTGGTCGTCGAAGCAGCTGGAGCGGGCATACCGGAAACGTGGAATCGTCTGTAAGACAGACACAAAGGTCAATTCCGCGAAAGAAGCAGCCGATTCCGTCCGCATCGAACTTAGCGACGGAACGAAACTCGACACCGACCTACTGTTGGTCGCCGTCGGCCGCGGACCTCGCACGGACGGTAACGGTTTCGAAGAAAACGGAATCAGCCTCGACAAGGGATTTGTCGTCACCGACGAACGCCTCCGTACGTCCGTGGACGGTGTGTACGCGGTCGGCGACATCGTGCCCGGTCTTGCGTTGGCGCACCGAGGTTTCCAACAAGGAATCTTTGTGGCCGAACAGATTGCCGGCAAGGATCCGATACCGGTCGCCGAACACCTGATTCCTCGCGTGACGTACTCACATCCCGAAGTTGCATCGGTCGGGCTCGGCGAAGAGGTGGCGCGCACGCAGTACGCCGACGTCTCCACCGTCATCTACGACCTGGCAGGTAACGGCAAGAGTCAGATCCTGCGAACTACCGGCGGAATCAAAGTGATTCGAAGCGGAACGAAAGGCCCTGTTGTCGGAGTTCACCTGGTGGGAGACCGCGTCGGCGAACTGATCGGTGAGGCGCAGTTGGCCGTTGCCTGGGAAGCACTTCCCGATGAAGTGGGGCGTTTCATCCACGCGCACCCCAGTCAGAACGAAGCGTTGGGCGAGGCCATGCTCGCACTCGCGGGAACACCACTGCACGCCCACAACTGACCCGGAGACAGAAAAGGAGATTCAATGAGTATCGACGACGAACTGCGCTGGGACGGTGAACTGACCGTCACTCGCCATGATCGGGAGACCGGCACGACTTTCGTGATTCGAATCGACTCCACCCGTCTGGGACCGGCGTCGGGTGGCACGCGGGCCGCTCACTATCCCTCGATCGGCCACGCTCTGGCGGACGCCGGGAAGCTCGCCGGTGCAATGACTTTGAAGATGGCTGTCTCCGACCTGCCGATGGGTGGCGGGAAGTCGGTGATCGCACTGCCAGCACCGCGCAATCAGATCGACGCCGCAACCTGGTCTCGTATCCTCGGCATCCACGCCGAGAACATCGACAAGCTCGAAGGAAACTACTGGACCGGTCCCGACGTCAACACCAACTCTTCCGACATGGATCAGCTCAGCCGCACCACCAAATACGTCTTCGGGCGTTCGGTCGGCAACGGTGGCGCCGGTTCCAGCGCGCACGCCACCGCTCTGGGTGTGTTCGAAGCGATGAAGGCCACGGCGCGTCGCCGAGGACTCGGAACACTCGACGGCCGAACGGTACTGGTACAGGGGCTCGGCGCCGTCGGCGGCGACGTCGTCCGTCTCGCAGCGCAGGCTGGCGCACGTCTGCTGGTTGCCGATACGGACCCGCAGCGCCTCGAGGCGGCTTCTCTCGCGGGGCACACGGTCGTTCCTGCCGGCGAGGTCCTCCGAACACCGTGTGACCTCTTTGCCCCCTGCGCGATGGGAGGCATCATCGATTTCGCTGCGGCTGCGTCGATTCCGACTCTGGCCGTGGCGGGCGCAGCAAACAACATCTTGACCGATGCCGCTGCCGGTGAGGTTCTGCGAGACCGCGGGGTTCTCTGTGCCCCTGATTTCGTCGCGAACGCAGGCGGAGCCTTTCACCTCGTGGGGCGAGAAGTCCTGGGGTGGAACGAAGACTACGTCGTCGAACGAACCCGCGGGATCGGTCGAACCTTGGACGAGGTGTACTCGTTGAGCGAGGAACGTGGCATCACTACCGAGGCCGCAGCGCTTATGCTCGCCCGGGCGCGGCTATCCCCCGCATCCACCGCCGCCGCCACATCCGCCGCCCCCGCTGCAGCTGCTGCCTCCCCCGCCTGAACCGCCACCGTCCGAACCCCCGCTACTTCCGCTGCCGTCGGCACCGATTCCGGCGGCGGAGGCCAAGGCGGGATTGATCATCAGCATCGCCGAACCGGCGAAGAGAGCGGCGGACGTTCCCGCCAAACGTGGTCCGTAGGCGGAGAAGGCAGGCTTGTTGCGCGGGGACAGGTAGGCGTGTGCCGTGGTCAGTTCCGAACGTGCCGCCTTGCCAGAGGTGGTTCGATCGAAGTTGAGCCCGAGCAGCGGGATGCTGAACCCGGTGACGAGTACGGCGAGAATCAGAAACTCGACGGGCTTGTCGTTGTGCAGTCCGAAAGTAATGCGGACGATACCCACGGCCACCAGGATCTTCAGCGGAACTGTGGAGAGAAAGATTGAACGCCTGGCGCTGTCGGAGGTCAGGTATCCCCGGTCCGCCAAAGAGTTTCGTAGGCGAGCTGTTTCCACCGTCATACGCTCGGCGAGTTGGCGCCGACGATGGGGTAGAGCCTGCTGGGCCAGGCGCTGGTACACGGTGAGGGTGTACCAGTCCAGGGTCTCGTCGCCAGGGCCCAACGGGCGCAGGACAGCGCCGTCGGTGGTGATCAGGTCAGCGCTACGCAGGATTGCCAATGATGCTGCGATGGCGCGTGACTCGCCGGTGAGCATTCCGACTTCCGGAGGCGTCAGTTGCTCGGCGGAATACCCGTGCTCGGTTGAGTACCCGTGCCGGGGTGCCCGGATCATCAGACGCCACCCCAGAGTGAGAACCATGAGCGTGGCCGAAACGGCTATGTAGCCGTAGAGGAAATCCTCGCTGGGGATCCCCCAAGTGTCGGCTGCATGCGTGCTCATCCCCCACACCCCCCGCCGCCGCAACTGCTCCCACTGCCGCCACCGCCGTCCGAACCGGATGATCCGGATGAGGAGCCACAACTGTAGTAGCTCGAACTTCCGCCACCCGGGCTGTACGCGGCGCCCGCAGCTACCGCTCCCGCCAGCGCCGGATCGATCAGAACCAGAGCGCCCGCACCGAAGAGCGCCGCCGAGAGCCCGGCGAGCGAGGGACCGTAGCTCGTGTACGCGGGCCGCAGTTTCGGTGAGAGGTACGAGTTTTCGTGCTTGAGTCGTCGAAGCTCGCTGTCTCCCAAAGCTGTCCGACGACGCTTGATGCGAAGAAGTGGAATCATCAGAGCGAGAACGATGATGGTGAGGAGCAGGAACCCGACCGGCTTACCGCCGGCGATTCCGGCGACGAGACGGACCAAGCCGAGAGCAATTACCGCCACGATCGGAACGGTCCGAAGGGCAGCGGTCAGACCGTCCTGCTGGCGTTGCAAATATCCCTCGTCGATCAACGTCGTACGTAGTTGTGCGAGTGCGATGTTCAGCCGTCCCATCAGACGCACCTGCCGCAGCGGGACCTTTCCGTTGCCGAGCCGCTTGTGCACCGTACGGGTGAACCAGTCGAGACGATTCTTGTCCTCCGCAGTGAGTGCCAGCTTGGTCTTGCCTTCGGTGCTGATCAGCTCGGCGCTGCGCAGAATAGCCATCGACGCCAGCACCGCTTGGTAGTCACTGGTCAAGGCACCGATCTCGGGAGGAGTGAGCGGCCGACGGACAGCGTCGACGACCACCGGTGACCGGCGCGCAGTCATTCGGCTGTACAGCGAGAGTCCGATCGCGACGGCAGCCGCCACCAGGTACCACTGAAGGAAAGTCTGGCTGGGGATCCCCCATGTATCCGTATGATCATGCATCGCACACCACCTCTCGATGAACTCCTGAGACAAGTCCAGTCTCTTTGTCCGACAACTGATGTCAGTATCGGGCCAGTGCCCGGAAAAGCGATATCCGGATGGCCATCGTCACCATTCCGTTACCGCCGAACTGGGGATTTACCGGCCGGTAGGTCGAAGCACGATCTCCGTGGGGTGTGCGTCGGACGGTGTTTCGACGGCAGTGAGTACGGCACGCGCCACAGTGGAGGCTTTCAGGAAGCGCTCCGGGTCGTACTCGTCGCCCTCACCCGCGACGATGTCGCGCTGCATGTCGGTGTCGATCCGTCCGGGGTGAATGGAGGTGACCCGAAGTGCCGGCTCTTCCAGGCGCAACGCATCTCCGAAAGCGCGCAGGGCGAACTTGCTGGCCGCATACGAGCCCCAACCGGCGTTGGCGCGCAGTCCAGCACCCGAATTGATCAGCACGACGTGACCTCCAGCCGCACGAAGCGCGGGCAGGAGAACCCGCGTGAGTTCGGCGACGGCGATGACGTTTGCCTCGAGGGTGCGTCGCCACTGATCGACCGAGGATTCCTCGATGGTTCCGATGTCGGCCACGCCGGCGTTGTGTACCAGCACGTCGAGCGTCGTGATGGACGAGGCGGCGGCGGCGACGGCGTCGTAGTCCGTGAGGTCGAGGGGTAGGGGCGTCGATCCGGGCAGTTCGGCGCAGATCGGCTCGAGGGCCTGTGCGGATCGTGCACCGAGCAGCAGGTCGTGTGTCGGCGCCAGTTCGCGTGCGATGGCAGCTCCGAGGCCGCGACTGGAACCGGTGATCAAAGCAGTAGGACGCATGGTGCGAGCCTATCGAGTGAGGATTGTTCGGCCATACGAACTTGTGTATTTGTTTACCCACATATTAGAGTTCGACCATGACGACACGCGACGCGAAGAACTTCCGCCGCCTGGGAATTGCCGCCCTCGCCGCCCTGCTTCTGTCCAGCTGTTCTGCGGTGAGTTCTGGCTCCGACGACGACCGCCCGGTGGTGCTCACCACGTTCACCGTGCTGTCGGACATCGCCCAGAACGTTGCCGGCGATCATCTTCGCGTCGAGTCGATCACCAAGGCGGGGGCCGAAATTCACGGCTACGAGCCGACGCCCGGAGACATTCGGCGGGCGAGCGAAGCCGATCTGATCCTCGACAACGGCATGAACCTCGAGGCGTGGTTCGCGAAATTCGTCAACGGACTGGACGTGCCACACGTCGTGGTCAGCGACGGCGTCGAAGGCATTCCGATCGCCGGCGACGCGTATGCGGGCAAGCCCAATCCGCATGCATGGATGTCTCCGTTGAATACGCAGATCTACGTCGACAACATGGTGACTGCTTTCGGCGACCTCGACCCGGACAACGCCTCGGCATTTGCGGAGAACGGCGCGAAGTACAAGGCGGAACTGCAAGCAGTGCAGGACGGCCTGGTCAGCGGCCTGGCGGCATTGCCCGCAGGTCAGCGCGCACTTGTCAGTTGCGAGGGTGCGTTCTCCTATCTGGCCAGGGACGCGGGACTCAGCGAGGCGTATATCTGGCCGGTCAATGCCGAGCAGCAGGCGACGCCGCAGCAGATCATCGCCGCGATCGACTTCGTCCGAGCCAATTCTGTTCCTGCCGTCTTCTGCGAGTCGACGGTCTCGGATGCCCCCATGCAGCAGGTTGTCGGGGCGACCGGCGCGAAGTTCGGCGGAACGCTGTACGTCGATTCGCTGTCCGAAGCCGACGGTCCCGTGCCCACCTACCTGGACATGATTCGCCACGACACCGACGTCATCCTCGGCGGTCTGACCGGCGGTAAATCATGAACGAAGCCATTCGCGTCGAAAACGTCAGCGTTCACTACGGCGAGGTCCACGCACTGGACCACGTCGATCTGACGTTGAACTCGGGTAGCGTCTGCGGACTGATCGGTATGAACGGTTCGGGAAAGTCGACTCTGTTCAAAGTGATCATGGGGATGATCAAGCCGGACAACGGTTCTGTCAGAATCGCCGGTCTCGACGCAGCCACTGCGCGCAAGAGCGGCCGCGTCGGATACGTGCCGCAGAGTGAAGACGTCGACTGGACCTTCCCGATCAGCGTCCGTGACGTCGTGATGATGGGCAGGTACGGCCACCTCGGATTCTTGCGACGTCCGCGACGTGCAGATCGCGAGGCGGTGGCAGAGGCCCTCGAGCGGGTGGAACTCACCGAATTTGCGGATCGTCAGATCGGTCAGCTCTCGGGTGGTCAGAAGAAGCGCGCGTTCGTCGCACGCGGCATCGCTCAGGACGCGTCGATACTGTTGCTGGACGAGCCGTTTGCGGGCGTCGACAAGCGTTCCGAGGCAACGATTTCGATGCTGCTACGAGAGTTGGCTTCCGACGGCCGGTCGATCTTGGTCTCGACCCACGATCTCCACGCTGTGCCGAAACTCTGCGACGAGGCGGTACTGCTCATGCGCAAGGTCCTGGTGCATTCCGACCCGGACACCGTGCTGCAACCGGAAAACCTCGCCCTGGCTTTCGGTCTCGACGTGATGGACAGGACCTGATCGATGAACCTCGTAGAACTGCTACTTGATCCTCTCCAGTACGGATTCATGGTGCGCGCGTTGGCCGTTGCGGTTGTGGCAGCGGTTGTCTGCGCGGTGCTCAGTTGTTGGTTGGTGCTCATCGGGTGGTCGTTGATGGGCGACGCCGTCTCGCACGCCGTGCTGCCGGGTGTTGTCCTCGCTTACGTCGTCGGCGCACCATTTGCTATCGGGGCCTTGATCTTCGGGTTGATCGCCGTAGCGCTGATCGGACTGATCCGTAACACCAGTCGCGTCAAGGAAGACGCCGCGATCGGTATCGTCTTCACGACTCTCTTTGCGTTCGGTTTGGTTCTCATCTCGGTGACCCCCAGCCAGACCGATCTCAACCACATCATTTTCGGCAACCTGCTGGGGGTGAGCTCGTCCGATCTTCTGCAGGTCGCGATACTCGGCGCGTTGGCGTTGAGCATTCTGTTGATCAAGCGTCGTGATCTGACGTTGTTCGCCTTCGACCCGATCCATGCGAACGCGATAGGTCTTTCGCCCAAGCGCCTGGGTGCGCTGCTACTCGGCGTCCTCGCACTCACGTCCGTTGTGGCGTTGCAAGCCGTCGGCGTCGTGCTGGTGGTGGCGATGCTGATCATCCCCGGCGCGACGGCCTACCTCCTCACCGACAAGTTTTCGCGGATGCTGGTGATAGCTCCTGTCGTTTCCGCAGTCTGCGCGATTACCGGTATCTACGTCAGCTACTACCTCGACACGGCTTCCGGTGGCATGGTCGTCATGACGCAGGGCATCGTGTTCGCTCTGGTGTACCTGTTCAGCCCCTCGCAAGGGGTGATCGCGAAATGGACTTCGCAGCGGCGTAGGACCCGAGCGGAATACAACGCCGCGGCGTACGAGCCTTCCTGATCGTTCGTCCAGTTAACAATCCGCTACCAAATCGGGTAGGTTCGTACGGGCATTCGTCACCACAACATTCCGGCCGCAACGATGCCGGCTGCAAGACGATCGGTGGTGACGCCTTGAACACCGATGGGTTCTTCGATGACGCAGTTCCGAGCGCGACGCACGTGGCTGGTTCTCGGCGTCGTTGTCGCGGTCATCGCTCTCGCCGGATCCGGGCTGCTCAGCCCACGAACTTCGGTTCTGGTGGACGATATCGCCCAGCTCGTCGGCGGAGCCACCGCAACTGCGGTCTGTTGGTGGACATCGCGGCGCTATCACGGCGTCGAGCGTCGTTGGCGAACTCTGATGGCTCTGGGTATGGCCGGCTGGACTCTGGGGATGTTCTTCTGGGCGTTCTACCGCTCGGTTCTCCACGTTCCACTTCCGTCGCCGTCGATCGCGGATATCGGTTTCTTCATGTTCCCGGTGTTCGCCGTGCCGGCGCTTCTGTCGTTGGTGCGTCAGTCGCCCCGGCGTGAGGCGATCGGTCCGATCCATCTCTGGCTCGTGCTGACGCTCGACGGTCTTGTCGTTGTCGGTGGATTGTTCATCCTCACGTGGACGACGGCCCTGGGCGCCGTCGTTCATACCGGTCCGACGGGATCTCTCGGGTTTCTTGTCGCGGTGATGTATCCGATCACCGACTTCGTTCTGATCGCCATGGTCTTGCTGATGGTCATCGGACCGAAGGCCGTAGCAGAGATCCGTGAGCCGCTGACGTTCCTCGGGTGCGGGTTGGTGATGCTCTCCCTTTCGGACAGCCTGTACGCGTACTTGGTGGCGATCGGCGCCGAGAGTATGCCGACGATCGCCGATGCCGGGTTCATCGCGGGGCCGCCGTTGATCGCCTTGGCGGCGCTGACGAAGCGAACCGAGCCTCGGAACCGCAACGCGCCGCAGCAGTGGCGAAGCGATCGGACTCAGTTGCTGCTGCCGTATCTGCTGATCGCGGTGATCGCGACGATCGTGACTGTTCAGGCGCTGATCGTCGGCAACCTCGATGCCGTGGTCGTGATACTCGGCGTCGGCGTGTTGGTTCTCGCGCTGGTGCGCCAAATACTCACGCTCCTCGAGAACGACGCGCTCCTTCAACAGATCTCCGCTGCCCAGGACGAGCTGAGGTACCGAGCACATCACGACCCACTCACCGAGCTTGCAAACCGGGCCGCGTTCGACGAACACTTTGCGAGCGCCATCGAAAACTATCGCCAGACGAACTCCGATTGGGTGCTGATGCTTGTCGATCTGGACGACTTCAAACAGATCAACGATCGATACGGGCACCCGGCCGGCGACCGGTTACTGGTTGCTCTCACAGCACGTCTGCGCGAAGCGGTTCCCGAGGGTGCGTTTGTCGCCCGATTCGGTGGCGACGAGTTCACAGTGCTCCTGCAGGGCACGATCGACGACGCCGTCGTCGTGGCTCGCCGGATCGTCGACGCGCTCAGGTCCGATCAGACTGCAGACACATCGGTGTCGGTGGGTGCGAGCGTTGGTGTCGCGCATTTCGAGTCCGCGCAGTTCGAGTTCGGGGACGAACCGCTCAGCGCGCACACTCTTCTTCGCCAGGCCGATGCGGCGATGTACGAGGCGAAGAGAAGTGGGAAGGGCGCTGTCGTTGTCTACGGCGACCGTCGCAAATGGTTATCGCCGTAGTAGTGCGAAAATCGTTGCCGGTGAACCCGATCCGGCCTTGTTGATCGCACCACCGACAAGGATGCTGGCCCCGGTGGTTGGCAGGGCGGCAAGATTGTTCAAGTTCTCCAGGCTGATTCGATGCTTGTCGTACAGGATTGTCGAGACGGGGTAGGTTTCGTCGTTTCCGAGGTCGGGACCGAACGTGTCGGTTCCCAATGCTCCGCGGGTGCCCAAACGGCCGGTGTCTATCAGCCACCGCGCCGCGTCCACCGAGAAGCCGGGCTGGTGGGTGACGCCGTCGGCATCGGAGTTGGCATATTCTTCGCTACCCCAGCGCGATTCCCACCCGGTCCAGAGAACTACGGCCGCTCCATCGGGGATCTTGCCGTTGCGCGTTTCCCATTCCTGCAGGTCCGCGACCGTGAGCGCATAGTCCGAATCGGCGGCAGCCTTGTCCCGGATGTCGATCTTCACTGCGGGGAGGAAGAGGTCCGCCGGATCGAGTTGGTCGGCTGTGAGGCCGCCTTCCTGGAAGTGTGCGGGTGCGCCCCAATGCGTGCCCGTGTGCTCACCTTCCTTGACGTACTGGAGGTAGTAGCCGTCGTTTGCGATGGTGGCCGCTGTGTCGAGAGTGAACTCGGGGTCGCCTGGAAAAACCGGCGTCGTCGCCGGGTCGTTCACGTGTGAGAGCGAAACAACCGACAACTGTTCGTTCAACGGACTTGTTGCGTCTTGACTGCTTCCGGAACTGCTACCCATGTCGATCACCTGAGGTCCCGCTACCAGCGCCAGACCTGTGGCTGCGCGCTGAAGTAACTGCCGTCGTTTCATCGATCCCCCGCCAATTTGTCCGAATTGAGAGTGTTGCAATCACTTTCGCTCCTTGAACACTAGGACAGAACCTTAGGCTGCTGCGGACCATGACGACCACTCCACATCGCGGACAGCTATGACCTGTCCGTGCGGTCGGTGATCTACGTACTGCGGATACTTTGCGGCCAAAGCATCGATCGCGCTCTCGGACTCCTTGGTGCCGGGGTCGAGAACCTCCGCATGTCCGTCGACGCGGACCCACCAGAGCGCGGACCAGTCGTCGTCGTAATGATCGACCAGCAGGCTTGCGCGCCCCGTCTCGGTGATGTTCCGGAGCCTGCGAAGAGCGGTCGTGGTTTTCGGTTTGTGGTCGACACAGGAATAGACGGTGGCGCCGACCAAGACGAATACCAGCGGCACGATGTGCGGAACGCCGGCCGCATCTGCCGTTGCCAGGTGAGCCACCCGCGCGGCTTCAAATCGTGCTCTCGGGTCGTCCATATTCACAGCGTAAGGGGATCAAGGGTTGCCGCGAGCCGCTGCTGACGGAACAGTGGTCTCATGGAACCGGATGAAGCGCTTCGGGAGATCGCCTACTGGCTCGAACGATCACGCGCTGAAACGCACCGCGTCAAGGCCTATCGCCGAGCTGCGGAGGTCTTTTCAGGATTGTCCGACGAGCAGAAGGAGTCTCGCCGGAAAGCCGACAGTTGGAAGGCGCTCACCGGCATCGGGCCGAAGACTGCCACGATTATCGCTCAGTCGTACGACGGCATCCCTGAGTATCTCGAGGAACTGCGGGGGCAGGCTGAGCCCATCGGCGACAGCCCATTGCGACAAGCGCTGCGCGGCGACCTCCACACCCACTCCGACTGGTCCGATGGTGGAAGCCCCATCGAAGAAATGATGCGACGCGCAGCAGCACTCGGCCATGACTACTGCGCCCTCACCGACCATTCGCCTCGCCTCACAGTTGCCAACGGGCTGTCCGCGGAGCGCCTACGGTCTCAACTCGACGTGATAGCCGGGTTGAATGCCGAACTGGCTCCCTTCCGCATCCTCACGGGAATCGAGGTGGACATCCTCGAGGACGGTTCACTCGACCAGGATCCCGATCTGCTCGACGAACTCGACATCGTGGTGGCGAGCGTCCACTCCAAGCTGCGGTCCGAGCGTGAGGCGATGACCCGCAGAATGCTTGCTGCAGTGCAAAATCCGCGTGTCGATATTCTCGGACACTGCACCGGGCGTCTTGTCGAGGGTGCTCGCGGAACCCGGCCCGAGTCGCAGTTCGACGCGGAGAAAGTGTTCGAGGCCTGCCGCGAATCAGGCACAGCCGTTGAGATCAATTCCCGACCGGAGCGTCGTGACCCGCCTTCGCGTTTGATCGAGTTGGCCCGCGATCTCGATTGTCTTTTCTCCATCGACACTGACGCCCATGCCCCCGGTCAGCTGGCTTGGCAGGGCTACGGCTGTGACCGGGCCGAAAAGTGCGGCGTCGAAGCCGATCGGGTGATCAATACTTGGACCGCCGAAGATCTTTTGGAGTGGGCAGGCAATTGAGAGCACGCCGGAATGGGTCACCGAGGCGTGTGCTCGGTGACCTCCGGGTTCAGAGTCGTGTGGTGGAGCGGCGGGGTTTCCGGTCGGGGTCGATGCCTGGTGGTGGGATGAACCAGGGCAGGTGATCGGTGCCCATTCGGATTTCCCATTTGCCGGTGAATCCGGGTTTTCGGTGCATCAGGGTGTGGTGGGTTCGGCAGAGTAGGACCAGGTTGTCCATGACGGTTGGTCCTCCTTTGGCCCAGTGTTTGATGTGGTGGGCGTCGGTCCAGGCGGGGACGCAGTCGCAGCCGGGGAAGGCGCATCCTTTGTCGCGGGCGATCAGGGCGGTGCGTTGTGCCGCGGTGACAAGCCTTTTGAGTGGGGTGACATCGAGTGGGGCACCGTTTCCGTCGAGGAGGACGCTGGAGAGCATGCAGTCGCAGGCGATCATGCGGGTGCGGCCGACGCTCAGTGGTCCCATCCAGGGCATGTGGCCGACATCGAGATCTTGTTTGTCGAGATCGTGGAAGTCGAGATCGAGCATGCCGGGATCGTCGTCCTCGGACGGGGCAGGTGTTGAGCCATCACTCGTTGTGGCGCATTCACGGTGGTGGGCCAGGTCTTTGGCGTTGATGTGCACGTTCAGGTGTGGGCGTTGGCCGCCGTCGATGCCGGTGGCAGCGTTGTCGAGGTAGCGTCGGATGAGTTCTGCCATGGCGTCTGCGTTGCGTGTGGCGGCGGGTCGTTTGTCGGGTGTGCCGTCTTCGGCGGGGGTGGGCATGGAGAGGTTGGAGAGGGCGGAGAGAAGCATTTCGCCGGTCACTCC
>NZ_JAJHVW010000008.1:0-330635 GCF_027583855.1 Rhodococcus sp. BH5 | reverse complement strand
GGCGAGCTATATCGAGGGAACGTTGCGAGGCGGCTATCAGCAGACCGCATTCCCCGATAGCGTTTGAGGAGCAGTCCCTTCATGATCGGTGGCTTGGTGAGTTGATGGTTGAACAAGATGGTGCGCAGAGCAAAGACGTTGTGAGCGAGATGAGTGTCGCGCAGCTGCGTGAGTGGCTTCGCAATTGGATCGCCAACGCGACCGGTCAGCCGGCGGGTTCGATCACGGACGATCGCCCGATGGAAGAGTTCGGGCTCGCCTCGCGGGACGCAGTCGCTCTGAGCGGAGACATCGAGGATCTGCTCGGCGTCACGCTGACCGCCACGGTTGCCTATCAACACCCCACCATCGCTTCGCTGGCTACTCGGATCATCGAAGGTGAGCCCGAGGCGCCGGAGGAGACCGTCGACGCCTCGTACTACGTCTCAGGCGGCGCGACGGACGCTCACGACATCGCCATCGTCGGACTGTCCACACGATTCCCCGGTGCCGGGCACACGCCTTCGGACATGTGGGAAATGCTGGCGGACGGACGCGACGGCATCAGCGACCTCCCCGAGGACCGCTGGGCCGAGTTCATGTCGGATCCCGCCATCAAGGCCGCGGTCGAGAACGCGAACACCAAGGGCGGGTACCTCGACGACGTCAAGGGCTTCGACGCCGAGTTCTTCGCGATGTCTCCGCTCGAGGTCGTCAACGTCGATCCGCAGCAGCGCCTCGCACTCGAACTCGCATGGGAAGCACTCGAGCACGCTCGCATTCCGGCCAGTGGGCTCAAGGGCAAGCAGGTCGGTGTTTTCATCGGCAGTTCCGCCAACGACTACCAGCTGCTCGCGGTCAGTGATCCGACGACGGCGCATCCGTACGCGTTGACCGGAACGTCGACGGCCATCGTGGCGAACCGGGTCTCGTACTTCTTCGACTTCCGTGGACCGTCCATCGCTCTGGACACCGCGTGTTCGTCTTCGCTGGTTGCCGTTCACGAGGCTGTGCGCTCGCTGCGCAGCGGTGACTCCAACATCGCGCTGGCCGGTGGCGTCAACATGCTGCTGGCCCCTCCCGGAACCCTCGGTTTCGATCAGACCGGGATGCTCGCTCCCGACGGAAAACTGCGTGCCTTCTCCGCTCAGGCTCAGGGAATCGTTCGCAGTGAGGGCGGCGGACTCGTCGTGCTCAAGCGCCTCGAAGACGCCGAGCGTGACGGAGATTCCATCCTCGCGGTGATCGCCGGATCCGCGGTCAACCAGGACGGCCGTTCCAACGGTCTGCTCGCACCCAATCCCGATGCCCAGGCCGACGTGTTGCGTTTCGCGTACCGCGACGCCGGCATCGTGCCGACCACCGTCGACTACATCGAGGCGCACGGAACGGGTACCGATCTCGGTGATCCCATCGAGGCCGACGCGCTCAGTCGTGTCGTCGGTCGTGGTCGTGACGAAGACAAGCCGGCTCTGCTCGGTAGTGCGAAGACCAACTTCGGGCACCTGGAAGCAGCTGCGGGCGCCGCCGGCCTGATCAAGGTCGTTCTGGCGATGCAGGAAAACAAGATTCCCGCGACGATCAACTACCTGGGCCCGAACCCGCACATCGACTTCGAGAAGTCGCACCTGCAGGTGACGCCCGAGGCCACCGACTGGCCGCGCTACACCGGCAAGGCTGTCGCCGGTGTCTCCGGTTTCGGTTTCGGTGGAACCAACGCGCACGTCGTGGTCAAGGAGTACGTACCTGCCGACGCGGTAGTCGATGAACCGGTTGTGGATGCCCCGGTGGTCGACGAACCGGCAGCAGAGAACGAGAGCACCGTTGTGCTGGCCGTGTCCGGCGCGCTGCCGTCGCGTCGTCGCCGCGCAGCCGCTGATCTGGCCGACTGGCTCGAAACCGAAGAGGGAAGCAAGACGCCCCTCGCCGACGTCGCCCGCACACTCGCGCGTCGCAACCACGGACGCTCGCGCGCCGCTGTTCTGGCGCAGACGCGCTCCGAGGCCATCAGCTCGCTGCGCGCCGTCGCCGCAGGCAAGCCTGCTCAAGGAGTCTTCTCCGCCGACTCGCCGTCGCCCAAGGGCGCGGTGTGGGTGTTCTCGGGCTTCGGCTCGCAGCACCGCAAGATGGCCAAGCAGCTCTACACGGAGAACTCGGTCTTCAAGGCGGCCGTCGACGAGGTCGACGCGCTGATCCAGGACGAGGCCGGTTACTCGATGGTCGAGATGTTCCTCGACGATTCGATCGAGTACAACGTCGAGACCGCGCAGGTGGGAATCTTCACCATCCAGGTCGGTCTGGCCGCGTTGCTGCGTCACCACGGCGCCGAGGCCGAAGCCGTGGTTCCGCACTCGATGGGTGAGGCCGCTGCCGCGTACGTTTCCGGCGGCCTGAACCTGGAAGACGCTGTCCGCGTGATCTGTTCACGTTCACGGCTGATGGGTGAGGCCGAGGGCGCACTTGTCGGTGACGACATCCGTCTGATGGCTCTGCTCGAGTACAGCGCATCCGAGATCGAGGCGCTACTGCCCACGTACCCCAAGCTCGAGGTCTGTGTTTACGCAGCTCCGACGCACACGGTGATCGGTGGACCGCAGCCGGACATCGAGGCGATCGTCGCGGCCGCCGAGGCCGACGGCAAGATGGCGCGTGTCCTGCAGACCAAGGGCGCCAGCCATACTTCGCAGGTAGATCCGCTGCTCGGTGAGCTTGCCGCCGAGTTGGCCGGTATCGAGCCGACCACGTTGAAGCTCGGCGTCTACTCGTCCGTCGACAAGGACACTTTCTACCGTCCCGGTCACGAGCCGATCCATCAAGAGGCGTACTGGGTCAAGGGTCTTCGCCACAGCGTGTACTTCACCAATGCGGTACGCGGTGCAGTTGCCCACGGCCACACCACTTTTGTCGAGCTTGCACCCAACCCGGTGACGCTGATGTCGGTGGCGGCTACCGCTTTCGATTCGGGCCTGCACGACATGGAGCTCATCCAGACGCTTAAGCGTAAGGAAGACGAGTCCGCGGGTGTTCTTGCCGCTCTCGCGCAGCTGTACGTGCACGGCCATGCCGTGAACCTCGAGTCTCTGCTTCCCGCAGGCGATTTCGCTTCGGTTCCGCGTACCGCATTCCTGCGTAAGCCGTATTGGCTCGACATTCGCGTCAGTGCCGGCGGTTCGGCTCGCGTACCCGGTTCGCACGTCGCTCTGCCCGACGGCCGCCACGTGTGGGAGGTCGACGCATCCGCCGTCACCGACCTGGCGGTGCTGGTGAGCGCCGCTGCCGGACAGGTGCTTTCGGATGTCTCTCTGACCGCTGCTGTTCCGCACGGTGAACTGGCCGGTGCTTCGACCCTGACCACGACACTCAACCCGCATCCGGGTGGAGCGTCGGTGCAGGTGCACGCTCGTGAGGGCGCTACGTTCCGTCTGCTCTTCGACGCCGTCGTCACGTCGGGTGAGCCGCTGCCCGAGCTGGTCGTCAGCGCGCCGGTCAAGACCAGTGCGCCGATGGAATCCTTGGCCGAGGTCGTCGAAGACGCCGGAGACAAGTGGGATCCGAACGGTTCGCAGAGCCTCGACGACCGCCTCAAGATCGTGGTTGCCGAGTCGATGGGGTACTCGCCGGAGGATCTGCCGGCCGAGGTTCCGCTCATCGAACTGGGTCTCGACTCGCTCATGGCGATGCGTATCAAGAACCGCGTCGAGTACGAGTTCGACATTCCGCAGCTCCAGCTCCAGGCAGTCAAGGACGCGAGCCTCAACGAGGTCAACAAGTACCTGCGCTACGCGATCGACAATCGCGAAGAGGTTCAGGCGATGGCCGACAAGCAGGCCGCGGAGAAGTTGGCGGCCGACGCTGCTGACGAGGACGTTGCTCCCGCCGAGGTGGCAGTGGAACTACCTACCACTGCTCCGGTTGCTGCTGCGCCTTCCGATCCTTCTCGAGCCGGAACTGCCGACGACGCAGGCTCGGACGTTCCGCCGCGAGATGCGGCCGAGCGCTTGACGTTTGCGACGTGGGCGGTTGTCACCGGGAAGTCGGCCAAGGGCATCTTCAACGATCTGCCGATCGTCGGTGACGAGGTCGCCGAGAAGCTTGCTGCTCGGCTTTCCGAGCGTGCCGGTGGCGAGATCACTCTCGACGACGTTCTCGACTCCACCACCATCGAAGAGCTTGCGGACGTCGTTCGCCAGTACCTCGAGGACGACGGCAAGATCGACGGACTCGTGCGTACTCTGCGTGCCCGCCCCGAAGGTTCCACTGCCGTACCGGTATTCGTCTTCCATGCTGCCGGTGGTTCGACGGTGACGTACGAGCCTCTGCTCAAGCGCCTGCCCGCCGGCACGCCGATGTACGGATTCGAGCGGGTCGAGGGCTCGATCGAAACCCGCGCTGCTGCTTACGTTCCGCTGCTGCGTGAGATCCAGGGCGACGGGCCGTACGTGCTGTGTGGCTGGTCGTTCGGTGGCGTGATGTCGTATGCGGTCGCGAAGTTGCTGCGCGAGCAGGGTGCCGACGTGCGTGTGGTCGGGCTGCTCGACACCGTCATGGCCGGCGAGGTCGTGCCGGACACCGAGGCGGAACGACGCAAGCGTTGGGAGCGCTACGGCAAGTTCGCCAAGCGCACCTACAACCTGGATGTGCCGCTGCCGCTTGACGTTCTGGCTTCCACCGAAGCCGACGAGGATCAGATCCAGATCTTGATGGACATGATCAAGATGAGCGGCGCCAAGATTCCCGGCGGCATCATCGAGCATCAGCGGACGTCGTGGTTGGACAATCGCGCCATCCAGACGGCCGAGTTCAGCAGTTACGACGGCGACGTCGTGCTCTACATGGCTGACAAGTACCACGACGAGCTGATGACGCTCGAGCCTGCATTCAAGACCCGCAAGGCAGATGGTGGTTGGGGTGACTACGTGAAGAACCTCGAGGTCGTCTACATCGGCGGGGACCACCTGCAGATCGTCGACGAGCCGTACATCGCGAAGGTTGCGGCAGACCTCACCACCAAGCTGGCCCAGATCGAGACAGCTCAGACCAAAGCAGCGGAAACCGGAGTTCAGAAGTGACGACAACCACCGCGGAGAAGCTCGCTGAACTCCGCGAAAAGTTGGAGAAGGCAAAGGAACCCGGCTCGGCTCGGGCCATTGCCAAGCGCGATGCAGCAGGGCACAGCACGCCGCGCCAGCGCATCGACATGTTGCTCGACCCCGGTAGCTTCATCGAGATCGGTGCCCTGGTGAAGATGGCGGGCGAGGGCAACCCGTACAGCGACGGCGTCATGACCGGTCACGGAACCGTCGACGGGCGTCCGGTAGCCGTGTTCGCGCACGATCAGACGGTGTTCGGCGGTGCCGCCGGAGAGATGTTCGGCCGTAAGGTCGCAGCTGTCAACGATTTTGCGCTGAAGGTGGGCTGCCCGGTCGTCGGTATCAACGATTCCGGTGGAGCTCGCATCCAGGACGCCGTTTCCTCGTTGGCCTGGTACGCCAACATGGGTTCACGTCAGGAGCCGTTGTCCGGCCTGTGCCCGCAGATCTCGGTCATCCTCGGTAAATGCGCCGGCGGTGCCGTGTACGCCCCGATCAACACGGACGTCGTGGTCGCGACCGAAGAGTCGTACATGTTCGTCACCGGACCCGACGTCATCAAGTCGGTCACCGGCGAAGAGGTCAGCCTCGAGGACTTGGGTGGAGCCCGCAAGCAGGCGGAGTACGGAAACATCCATCACGTCGCTCCCGACGAGAAGGCTGCCTTCGACTGGGTGCGTGAGTACCTGAGCTTCATGCCGTCGTCGTGCCAGGAGAAGGCGCCGCTGATCAACCCGGGCCTCGAACCCGAGATCACCGAGTCGGATCTCGAACTCAATGCGTTCATGCCGGATGCCGACAATGCCGGCTACGACATGCACGACATCATTCTGCGGATCTTCGACGACGGCACTTTCCACGAAATCGGAGCCCAGGTCGCGCACAACGTGATCACCGGATTCTCCCGCGTCGACGGCCTGCCCGTCGGTGTCGTGGCCAACCAGCCCACGTACCTCAGCGGCGCCCTCGACGCGGACAGCTCCGACAAGGCCGCCCACTTCGTGCGTCTGTGCGACGCTTTCAACATCCCGCTCGTCTTCGTCGTCGACACACCGGGCTTCCTTCCCGGCGTCGATCAGGAAAAGGTCGGCGTCATCAAGCGCGGCGGGCGTTTCCTGTTCTCGTACATCGAAGCCACTGTGCCGAAGGTGACTGTGGTGGTTCGTAAGGCGTACGGCGGCGGTTATGCCGTCATGGGCTGCAAGCAGCTCGGTGCCGACATCAACCTCGCGTGGCCGACCGCTCGTATCGCCGTGATGGGCGCCGAGGGTGCCGTCAACATCATGGGGCGGCGTCAGCTTGCCGAGGCCGGCGAGAATGCACCCGCGGTGCGTGCTCAGCTGATCAACTTCTACAACGAGTTCGTCGCGACGCCGTACATCGCGGCGGAGCGCGGATACATCGACGCGGTGATCGAGCCTTCGCAGACGCGTCTCGAGATCCGTAAGGCTCTGAAGTTGCTCGCGGACAAGACGATCTTCAAGAACCCGCGCAAGCACAACTTGATGCCGCTCTAGTTCTTTTTGTCACCGAGGGCGTCGAACTGGCGGCGTAGCGCTTCTATCGCCGCCAGGACGGCCGGCCTTTCGCTGTCTGTCCGCCAGGCGAGGTAGATGTCTCGGCCGAGCGGCGGAACCGTGTCGAGCATTCGAACACCTTCCGGCGGTACAACTCTCGCCAGACGTGGAATCAATGCGACGGCGAGGCCCTGAGCGACGAATTCGACCTGGGTGGGAAACTCGGCGACCTCGTACTCGATTCGTGGGTCGAACCCCTGCGCGCGCAGGGTCCGGACGGTGAAGGTGTGAAAGTCCGTTCCCCGTGTCCACGTCGCCCAGGCATGCTCGGACAGCTCGCTGAGCGCGACGACCTTGTTCTCCGCCAGCGGATGTGACGTCGGGAGAGCGAGCAGCGCCACGTCGTCGTACACGGGCGTGAAGGAGAGTCCGTCGGGAAGTTCGACGGGCAGAGTGCTCCAACTGTCGACCACCACGACGTCGAGGTCGCGGCGAATCAGTGCGGGGAGCAGTTCTTCGGATTCGCCTTCGTTGAAGGTGATTTCGAGCTGGGGGTGCGCGTGCCTGATTTCGGCGATGGCTCGCGGCAGCACTGTCCTGCTGGGGGAGACCAGGGCGCCGATACGTACGCGGCCCGTCACCTCGCTCTGCAGCGACGCGATTTCCGCCTCGGCCTGGGCGAGCGTCGAGAGAACCTCTGCGGTTCGGCGCGCGAGGATTCGGCCCGCTTCGGTGAGTCGCACACCGCGGCCCTGCGGTTCGAGGAGCGGAACACCGACCTCTCGCTCGAGCTTGTTCAACTGCTGCGAAATTCCGGAGGGTGTGACATGCAAGGTGCGGGCGGCAGCCGCTACTGATCCGTTCTCGGCGACGGCGTGCAGGGCGCGAAGTCTTTCGAGATTCAACACAGTAGTAATGCTACCGAATATACGGTCTGAACATTTGCTTGTGCTGAATAGTTAGCGGCAGGAACATTGTCGAGTGACCACACTGACCTCCGCGACCGCGCAGACATCGACACCCACCCGAACTCCTCGGGGGCGCATCGACCCTCGACTGCTGGTCGTCGGAGGCGCAGCTGCGATCTCGATCAGTTCGCTCCTCATCAAGCTGGCCGATGTGGGGCCCTCGACCGCCGTCTTCTTCCGTTGCTTCCTGGCCTTGCCGCCGCTGTTGTGGTTGGCATGGCGGGAGTACCGCCGGGTGGGCAAGCCGAGCCGGCGGGCAGTCGTTCTGCAGGTGCTCGGCGGTCTGCTGCTCGGACTGGATTTCGCGTTGTGGTCGCAGTCGATTCTGATGATCGGCGCGGGGATGGCGAGCGTCGTCGTGAACGTGCAGGTGCTCGTGGTGCCCGCACTGTCCTGGTTGGTGTTCGGCCATCGGGTGCCGATGCGGTTCGTCTTCGCCCTGCCGTTCATGTTCACGGGAATCGCCTTGGCGGGCGGCGTGTTCGGGGGCGGGGGAACCGGCGACGACTTGATGTGGGGAACGGCGCTCTCGCTCGTCTCCGGAATCGCCTACGGCGGCTACATCTTCGTGGTCGGCCGGACGGGCGAGGCGGATCGGGCAGCGAGCCAGGTGTTGATCTCGACGACGTCCGCGGGCATCGCCGGGTCCGTCATCGGATCACTGTGGGGCCGGATCGATTTCGTCCCGGGCTGGGAAGCGTTCGGCTGGCTCGCGGCACTGGCACTGGTCGGCCAGGTGTTCGGCTGGATGCTGATGGGGAACTCGCTCCCTCGGCTTCCCGCCGAGGTGGGCGCGACGCTCCTGCTCATGCAACCGGTTCTCGCCGTGCTGCTGGCAGTTGTGCTGCTCGGCGAACGGCCAGGCGTTGGGCAACTACTCGGGTGCGTCGTCGTTGTCGGAGCGGTCTCGGCCGTCTCCGTACGTCGCACCCGAGCAGTCACCCGAGTAGGTAGCGCAGGCTAATGCACCCGCATCTCGCCGGGCATCCACATGCCCGAGCGGGTTGCGGTGCCCGTCTCCACCTCTGCCGGAACCGCATTGGGGAAGTACCGGTCGTAGCGCTCGAGTGATCCCCAGTCCCGCGCCCAGTCGTCCTTCAGGTACGTCGGAACCGTCGTCGCACCGGCAAGAACCTCGGTGAATCCGAGCGGGCCACCGTTGTCCGCGGACTGCCAGGTGTCGGTGGAACTGACCGCAAGAGGACGGTCCGGGAGGATGCGGAAGTTCGGCATCTCGGCCACGCCGTTCTGATGTGTGAACGGACGTTGGCACGGGAACTGAAGGCCGACAGCCCAGTCCAGAAGCACCGGCTGCTCGTTGCCGATGTACGAGTTCAGGGACTCGAGCTTGGGCACGCGCGGTGGCGTGAATGCCATCCACTGATCGCCTGTGAGGTTGGGATCGAACGCGACCACCCGAACGGCGTCGGCGTCCGGCGCGAGTTCGTCGATCGGGATACGGACATTGCGCCACGACGGCGCGGGTCCGATGTCTCGCGGCATGTACGAACCCTGAACCTGCACGGTTCCGTCGGGCTGAGTCTTGCCGTACTCGACCAACAGTGACTGGCCGTACGTGATCGCACCCGTGTTGTCGACGGACCACACACGCCCGGCGACGGACATGACCACCAGCGGTGATTCTTCACTGCGAGTGGGCAATCCGTACCAACTCGAGATGAGGGAAGCAGGTTCCTGCACGCCGGGCTGGTAGCTGCCCATGACCGGTGTCTTCGACGGATCGAGGCCGAAGGGGAGCTTGGCCGTGCTGCCGTTGACGCCGACGTTGCCGGTGCCGCCGCTGGTTCCGGCACCGGAACCGGTGGCGAAGGTGGGACCGACACTCTGGCTGTCGGTATTGCCCATGCCCTGCTTGACTTCGATGTAATCCGCAGTCAGATCGCTGGGAACCCCATTGGGGGAGAAGCCCTTCGAATCAACTCCGGACAACGGATCCTCGGCGTTGAATCCGGGAGCGGTCAGAGGCCGCAGATTCCCGGAATTGACGTCGGTCTCGACCAGAACGTCCTCGGCCATGCCGCAGGTCTTGCCCGCGAGTGCCTCGATGTTGCTTCGGCCCAGCGAGTACGCCGGGTACTGCGACACTGCGCCCTTGAGTAGCGAGAGCACCTCGAACAGGACCATCAGACCGGCAATCACGGTGAGGGGAGCGGCCGCGAATTTGCGAATTCGTCTGCCCTTGGCCGTGTTCGGCTTCTCGGGCGGGGCTGCGAATCCCTCACGCAGGTACTGCCAGGCGGCAAACGCCAAGGCGAGAGCAAAGAGCGCGAGGAACAGGGTGTTGGATTCACGGCCGTCGTAGGAGATGGTCTTGTCGAACCACGGCACGCCGTAACTCGAGACGTACCAATAGCCGTTGATGCCGGCGAACGTCAACGCGAGCATCAGGAGCAGTCCGGCCACGAACACCGATCGGTTACGACGCGAGCGCAGGGCGGACGCGGACACGGCCACGGCGGTCAGCGCGGCGAGAGAACCGGCGATGCCCGCGTACGCACCGAAGTGGTGAGTCCACTTGGTGGGGTTGAACATCATCAGGAACATCGTGCCGAAGACGACGCCGACCAGGCGCCACGACGGACCGGTTGCCGCGCCGGGGACGCGGCCGCGGCGCAACAACACGAAGAGCGTCGTGAAGAGGCACAGGATCATCGTCAAGAACGCGAAGCGTCGGGCAACCGAGCCGTCGACTGTCTGGACGAAGAGGTAGTAGTAGCGCAGGAAGTCCTGGTACCACTCGAGATTGGGGCCGATGATCGTTCGGACGCGCGTGGCTTCCATGACACCGGCAAAGGTCTGGTCGGCGAAGATGACCACCAGCACGATGGTTCCGGCAGCGGCGATCGGAGCGAGAAGCGGCAGTGTGCCGACCAGTCGGTGACGTTTGACGACGATGCGTACCAACGGGCGCACACCGGCGAGAAGGGCTGCGATACACATCAATCCGGTGGGTGCGGAGGCAAGAGTGAAGGCGCCGATCAAGATTGCCGTGGCCGCGGGCAGCAGACGTCCGGTGGCGATGGCGCGCTCGATGGAGCACCAGGTGAGCAGTGCGCCGAGAGCCACGATGGGCTCGGGACGAAGACCGTTGTTGTACGCCAGCCAGAAGGACAGGAACACCAGACCGCCGGTCCAGAGGGCGACGTTGCTCCGGCGAACCGCCCGGCCGAGACGCGGGACGACCTCGCGGCTGATGACCATCCAGCAGAGGATTCCGGCGAGCAGAGCGGGCAGACGCATGAACGGGCTCGCGGTCGAGATCTTCGCCATCACGGCCAGCACTTCGTAATACCAACCGAACGGGGCCTCGGGAACGCCGAACCAACGGAAGTAGTTGGCCATGTATCCCGCGTCCGGTGAGACTCGGGCCATGGTGAGGAGGTAACCGTCGTCGGCGGTGTTCGCGCCGATGAAGTGCCACACGACGAGCGTGCCGACCACCACTCCGTCGATACCGGAGAACTTCCACCAGCGTGCGGGCAGGAAGCGTCGGTGCTTGCGGCCGTCGGTGCCGTCGAGGCGAGCCAGGGCGACCAGCGCGACGATGGTCGAGAGGACGGCCACGATCATCGCGACCAGCTTCAAGACGCTGGGGCTCGACGAGAAACGTGAGTCGATCGTCATCGAGAAGCCGAGGCCCTCGGGGGCAGCGCCGTCGGGCAGGTCGCTGAAGACGCCGACCACCTGCGGGCGGAAGTCACCGTCGAGCTGGCCACGAATCGGGTTGCCGTCGGGATACGTCAGTCCGACGAACTCTGCCGTGGTTCGGTTGACGTCGGAGCTGAACGCGATGGCGCCACAGCGACTGGACTCGACGTCCTCGCGTGCCGCCGAAGCGACGACGACGTTGCGATCGAGCACGTCGACGCTCGTCGCGGACACCCGGACGAACATCGACGACAGTGCCGCGCCGTCGCCCTGTGCAGGTGCCGTCGACAGCAAGATGCCGCCGCCCTCCGGCAGCGAGCTGACCGCGGTACAGGGGATCGATGCGTTGACGTCGATGGGAACCTGCGCCATCAGCGGTGCCTCGACGTCGCCGATCACGCCGTTCTGCGGCCAGTTGACCGAAGCCGTCGTCTGCACGACGGGAAGCAGCGGAGTTGCCAGTGCGAGCACGAAGCCGAGCAAGCCGGCGATGATCGCGACCCATCGCGTGCGATGGAAACGCTCGCGGGCATCCTGACCAGCAGGAGGCGGCGAACTCGAAGTCTGAGGTGAAGCTGTCACGGCGTCGGGCACGGCTACCGATGGTATGTCAGGGCTGAGCGTGGACCTACCGTGCCCAGGTGGTTGGTAGGTCCACGCGTAACAGTTACGACTGGTAACGAATCGGGCCCGGTGTCCAGGTGCCCGATCGGGTCTCTGTGGTGACGTTCATTTGCGCGGGAACCGCGTCCGAATCGAGCGGTGTGTACTGCTCGAGCGATCCCCAGTCACGATCCCAGTCGTTGTCCAGATAGGTCGGCAATGCCCTGGCCGAGAGCAGTTCGGTAGTCCAGCCGAGCGGTCCGCCGCCGTAGTGGTCCTGCCAGGCGTTGGTGGACTCCGCGCCGATGCGGTCGGGCAGGATGCGCCAGTCGGGGATCTCGGCGACGCCGTACAGGTGATCCACCGGACGTTGGCACGGGAAGGCCAGACCGACAGCCCAGTCCATCAGCACGGGATCGGTGGATCCGACGACGTCCTGCAGCGTGCGCATGGTCGGCACTCGTGGCGGTGTGACCGCCAGCCACTGGTCGGCGCTGATGTCGGTGTCACTGGCCACCAGACGCACGGTGTCGGCGTCTGCGGGCAGCTGATCCATCGGAACGCGCAGGTTGCGCCACGACGGCGACGGGCCGATGTCGATCGGATCGACACGTCCCAGTGCGTCGACGCTCCCGTCGGCCTGCTTCTTGCCGTACTCGACCTGCAGCACTGCGCCGGGGGTGACGATGCCGTCGGAGTTGACGTAGCGGATGCGTCCGGCGGCCGCGACGGTCAGGAGCGGTGCGGCGTCGTTGCGCTCGGGGAGTGAATACCAACCGGTGGTCAGTGACGCGTTCTGAGGTGCTCCGTAACTACCGAGCACCGGGGTTTTTGCGGGGTCGAGCCCGAACGGGAGCGCGACGTTGCTGCCGTTGACGCCGGCCGTCGACTGCGAGCCACCGGCGGTGCCGGATCCGGTTCCCGGCGTGGTGGTGCCGGACTGCGAGGTCGAGGTGTCGAGGCTGTTTGCACTGCCTGCCGTCGAGTCTTCTGCGTCGGCCGTGAGGTCGCCTGCAACCCCGTCCGGCGAGAACCCGGTTGATTCGCTCGCACCGAATGCACCCGCGCCGGCGAGATCGGTGGGCCGATCCGTCAATTGCAGAACGCCGGCGTTCGGATCGGACTCGACGAGTACCTCACCCGCGAGACCGCAGCTTCCGCCGAAGACGGATTCGATGTTGGACTTGCCGATCGAATACGCGGGGTACTGCGCGACCGCGCCCTTGAGCAGGGACAGCACCTCGAACAGCACGACCGCTCCGGCCGCGATGGTCAACGGTGACGGGGCGAGAAGGCGAAGTCGCCTGGTCTTCTTGACGCTGTCCTCTGTGCCGTTTCGCCGGCGCGGCTCCATGACGTGGTACCACGCGGCCAGCAGCAGCGCGAGAATCGTGAGGCCGAGGAAGGCCGTCGAGAATCCCTTGCCGGCGATTGACGGCGGCTTGTCCCACCACGGGACGCCGTAACTCGAGACGTACCACCAGCCGTTGGAGCTCGTGAACGCCACAGCGAGGATGAACAGGATGCCGGCGGCGAACAGCGCGCGGTTTCGTTTGGAACGCATGCTCGACGCACTCACACCGACGGCGGCGAGGACGGCCACCGTGGCGGCCAGACCGGCGTACACACCGAAGTGGTGAGTCCACTTGGTGGGGGTGAACTGCATCAGGAGCAGCGACGCGAACACGATGCCGAGGATTCGGCGGGAGGGCCCGATAGCGGTGCCCGGGATCCGGCCCTTGCGCAGGATCATCATGACGCAGAAGACGAGTCCGACGATCATGACGAACATGCCGAAGCGGCGGGCCAGTGAGCCGTCGGGGGAGATGGTCATCAGTGCGTCCCAACGCAACCGTTCCTCGAACCACGGAACGTTCGGCCCGACGGCCGTTCGCACTCTGGTCGATTCGAGAACTGTCGCGAGGGTTTGATCTGCGAAGACCGCGACGAGCACCACGGTTCCGGCGGCGAGAATCGGCATGATCTGGGACAGGAAGCCGACGCGTTTGCCGCGGGCGATCAGGATCTGCAGGATCGGCCGGGCGCCGGCGATCAACGCGCCGATCGCGATCAACCCGGAAGGTCCGGCGGCCAGCGAGAATGCGGCGATCAGCACGGCCATCGCGGCGGGCAACAGACGTCCGGTAGCGATGGCGCGTTCGATGGAGCACCACGTGAGCAGAGCGCCGAGGGCGATGATGGGCTCGGGGCGCAGGCCGTTGTTGTACGGCAACCAGAAGGCGAGGAACACGAGCCCGCCGGTCCAGATGGCAACCTTGTTGCGGCGCACCGCAACACCGAGTCGCGGGATCACCTCGCGGCTGATCACCATCCAACACAGAATGCCGGCGATCAGCGCGGGCAGGCGCATCCACATGCTCGCGGTGCTGACCTTCGCGAACAATGCCAGCACGTCGTAGTACCAACCGAACGGCGCTTCGGGGACTCCGAACCAGCGGAAGTAATTGGCCATGTACCCGGAGTGCTCCGAGACCCGGGCCATGCCGAGCAGGTAACCGTCGTCGGAAGTGTTGGCGCCGAACACATGCCACAGCGCCAGCGTGCCGATAACCAGGGCATCGATGCCGGTGAACTTCCACCATCGCGCCGGCAGGAACCGCCGCGCACGACGGCCGTCGACGCCGTCGATCCGGTGCAGTGCGTACAGCGAGACGATGGTCGAGAGCGCCGCCACGATCATCGCGAACAGTTTGAGAAGTGTGGGGCTGGACGAGAACCGGGAGTCGACGTCCATGTGGGCGGATAGTCCGGCGGGCGCTGCGCCCTGCAGGTCGGTGAAGATGCCGACAACCTGTGGGCGGTAGTCACCGGTCAGGGTGGTGCCGACGCCGTCGATTCCGGTGACCGCCGCGACGGTCTGCTCGGAGTTGGTCGTGATGGTGATCGCCGTGCACCCGCTCAGTTGATCGAGCGGGGTCGAGATCAGCACCGAATCACGGGTGAGTGCTTCGAGGCGGTCGGCAGTGGTGCGGACGGTGAGGCCGCGGGCGTTTCGGTCCGGCGCACCGTTCGGCATGGTCGAGAGCAGTGTGCCGCCGCTGCCGCCCAACTGGCCGAGGGTGGAACAGGGGATGCTGATGTCGAGCGATGTGGGCGAGTAGGAGATCAGCGGCGACGAAACGCTGTTGACGGTCCCACCCTGCGGCCAGTCGATGCTCGCGGCTTCCTGCTTGACGGGCAGGAAGGGCGTCGCGAGTGCAAGAAGCAGGCCCAGAAGGCCGGTGACTATCGCGATGAGTCGTGCCGTCCGGACTCGCTGGGAATCCGATTCTCGGGGAGCTTCGGGGCCAGTGGGCACGGGTTTCGGGGGCACTACTACTTCAGACGGCACAAGGAACGATGTTAGGCGAGTGCGGGCCCACACATCCTGAGAGAACTACTCAGGATGCAACTTCCTGTTCGGATTGTGGTGTTTCAAGTGTTCGGGCGATGGTGTCGAGTGAAATACCCAACACTTCCGCGACCGCGCTGATGGTGAAGAAGGCGGGTGTCGCGATGCGTCCGGTTTCGATCTTGCGCAGCGTTTCGACGGAGATGCCGGCGTCGAGCGCTACCTGAACCATGCTTCGGTCCCCCCGCGCCGATCGCAGGAGTTCACCCAGTCGTAGTCCTCGTTCGAGTTCTTCCGCCGTCAGCGGCACGCGCACCATGTGCTTATAGTAATACCGGTATAGTTATTCGACAAGGAAGGTGTTCGAAATGGTCGAAATCAAGACCGCAGGGGAAATCGACGCGATGGCGGCGGCTGGGAGAATCACGGCGCAGGCTCTGGCTGCGGCGCGTGAAGCGGCAAGCGTCGGGGTGACGTTGCTCGAATTGGACGCCGTTGCCGCGGAGGTTATTTCGGCGGCCGGCGCCTCGGCGCTGTTCTTGAACTACCGGCCGGCAACGGCACCGACGCCGTTCCCAGGCGCCATCTGTGCGAGTGTGAACGATGCTGTGGTGCACGGTATCCCGAATGAGTACCGGCTTCGCGACGGTGACCTGGTCAGCATCGACTGCGGCGCGAGACTCGACGGTTGGTGTGGTGACTCCGCCATCAGCTTCACTGTCGGGCGGGGGAGTAGTGAGGATCAGGCACTGATCGACGCGACCGATGAGGCACTTGCCCGTGGCATTGCCGCTGCCCAGCCCGGAAACCGATTGGGCGACATCGGTGCCGCGATCGGACAGTACGCGCGTGGCCGCGGGTACGGCATGCTGGCCGATCACGGTGGGCACGGCATCGGCCGCGAGATGCACGAAGGCCCGGACGTGCCCAACGAAGGTCGAGCAGGCAAAGGCTTCCGGCTGCGTCCCGGCCTGGTCATCGCCATCGAACCGATGCTCATCGCCGACGGAACCGACGACTACCGGCACGACGCCGACGGGTGGACCCTTCGTACCGTTTCGGGCGCCCGGGCTGCGCACAGTGAGCACACGGTCGCGATCACCGAAGACGGTCCGGTGATCATGACCCGCTGATCAACCCGCTCAGCTCTGGTTGGAGGTCTTGCCGCTCACGAGGTCTCGTACGTCCCACACCCACACGTCGTCGACGCGCTTGGCGTCGAAGCCGACCAGCTCGTCGACCGTGTGGCGCAGGGCGTCGTCGCCGGAGAATCGGGGAAGCACCAGTACGTCGGCGTGCCAGTACCGCAGGTCGGTCAGTGCGTTCGCTCTGGTGCCCACGTCGATCAACGGGACCTTGCCGGTTTGTTTGGCATTGACCAGCAGGGTCGAGGTGGGCCGGGACTCGGCGCCGTAGATTCCGGCGCGGGTCTTCGAATCCGGGCCGACGAAGTACCCGCCGGCGATGGGGAAGCCGAAGTCGGCGTCGACCTGCCAGCTCAGTGCGCGGGCGTCTTCGGCGCTCGCGACGGGAACCGTCACCAGGGTGCCGTCGCTGACGTAGTTCTCCCACGAGCCGCTGGTGATGAATTCGGGCGTCGCAGATCGCTGATCGGCGTCGATGGGGGTCGGGATCAGGGGAATCATCGCGACGGCGAGAGCCACCAGCCAGACACCGGCTGCCGTGCGGCGCGGTCCACGAAGTTCGACAAAAGCGCGGTAGGTGCCGAGGGTGAGCAGCAGCCCGATCGCCGGAATCGCGCCCATCGCGAATCGGGATTCGAGCACCGATTCGAACAACGGCAGGTCGGCGAGGAGTTTCCACGGCAGAGTGATGCCGGTCTTGTCACCGTCGATGGTCAGTTCGGAACCGAGTGAGAGCACACCCATGACCACGATCACGGCGGCAGCCGCGCGGGTCAGGCGGATGCGCCACAGCCACACCGTTGCACCGAGAAGCAGGAGCACCAGCGGCCATCCGAAGTACGCGTTCTCCTCGGTCGGGTTCATTCGGAACTCCGCGCCCTCGGGGTCGCCCGCAACCGATTCGGTCGGGAACGTGGTGAGTGCAGCGGTGTCGTTGCCTGCCTGACCGTGTGAGACGCCGTCGTAGCTCGCTGGGCCGAAGAACTGCGACCACAGCGGCACCGCGGTGATCAGGAGTGTGGCCGCGCCGCCGATCACGAGGCCGGGCATCGCGCGCTTGATCGCCTGGCGCGACTTGGCCAGGCCGGGCAGTGCATAGGCGGCGCCGAACACCATGGCTGACATCGTGAAGATGAGGAGCGGTTCTTCGCCGAGGAAGATCTGCCAGGCGACGAGTAGGCCGAGGACGACACCGTCGCGAACCGGACGCTTGCCGTTCGAAATGCGCACTACCTGCAAGAATATGAACGGAAGTACGAAGAACGCGACGAAGTTCGGGTGGCCGTTGGCATGCGAGATCATGGCGGGCGCAAATCCGCAGAACCCCGCTCCGACGGCGGCCGCGATCTTGGAGCGGACGGAGACGCCGGTCAGCACGTGCCGCGAGAATGCCCAGTACCAAGCGATGGCGGTGCCGCCGAGGCCGGCGGTCAGCCCGATCGCATACGTGGCGGTCGGTCCGAAGATCAGCGTGATCGGGGCCAACGGGATACTGATGCCGAACATCGCGGTATTGGCCATCAGGTTCACGCCGAGTGGATAATTCTGCAGGTCACTGAACAGTGGGCTGCGGAACTGGGCGAGGGCGTGAGCGGTATCGGCGAAGAACCATTCCCACATGGCCTGGTCGCGGCCCGCGTTGAACAGATAGCCGGACTGCAGATCGCTCCACAGGTTGGACATCACGTAGATCGCCGCGACGGTGAACGTCGCCATGATCGCGAGGTCGACCAGACGACCGCGCTGGACGACCGAGCGCCGCACTGCTGAACGGACTCGCCCTGGACGTGCTTCTTCGAGCAGTTGGACGTCGGGCAAGGTCTCGGTCATGCAGTCGGTGCCTTTCGGTTCTGGCGCCCATCCCTGAAGTGGCGATCTCAGAAGTTCGGGGTGGCCTACTTAGGTCTCGATTCGATAACTTCCACTGTTAGAGTAACGAACAAAACGGTTCGCGTCCGCGAGCGGGCGCAGTCAGCGGGACAAACCGGTCCGCCCGACTTGTCCGGAAAGTAATGTTTTCGTGCACCGTTTGACGGGTTCGTGACCGGGGTATCGCAACAAGGATCTTGCTCGCGTTTGTTCAGGCAGCCCCGACGAATCCCATCCTCGACGAAGAGTTGGAACCTACGTCCGGGGCCTATACCGGATGGGATGGTGCTTGTGCATGTCGAAGACAGCAGTTCGTAGTAGCGCAGTAGGAGCAGTGGCCTTGTTGGCCGTTGTCCTGGGGGGTGGGACGGCGTCGGCAGGCGTTGACAACACCAGTTCGATCACCGACGTCAAAGGGAATCGGATAGAAGTCTTCCAGGCTGATACCGCTATCCACGTCTTTCCGCCTCTCGACAGCTCACCGCTGAGTGTCGAGTTCTTCCACGACGGGGTTGCCGGCGTGAAGATCGACGGGCCGGACGCGGCAAGCTTCACCGGAACGAAGCTGACGATCGGTTATCAGATCGGTTACCCGATCGCGCTGACCGGCGCGACGGTCGTTCTCAACAGTCCTGGTCTCGACTGGGCAGTCGAGAGTGGAACCAACCTCGGGATCGGTCTGGTTCCGGATTTCGAACTGGGCCTGGATATTTCCAATGGGTTCGTCATCGGTGGTGACATCATTCCGTCGCAGGAACTGGACGTCGACCTGGCGCCGGGCGGTATCACCGACGTCGCACTGCTCGAAGATCAGGAGTTCGACGGTCCCGAAGCCGCTGTCCGTCTGTCCGGAGTTCACGGTTATGTACAGGGAGCAATCGGTCCGGTGACCATCAGGCCGTACGCGAAGGCTGTCACGTCGAATGGCGATACCGTCGTCACTTACGGTGTACCGCAGAGGCTTTAGCGAAAGCGGATGCTCCCGCCGTCACGCTGCAACAGCGTGATGGTGGGAGTTTTCCGCGTTCCGTGTGGTCGAATCGGCGCCACGAATCGGCGAAGCGTCCGCCCAGTGGGCACTACGGGAAACACTGACGAGTTTCGCGACCAACCGTGCCGCGATCCACACGAGGTACACGGCGGTGATCAGAAGCAGAAGTGCCCAGTCGTGCGCGAAGAATCCGACTATCCCGCCGATCGTGAACGCGAGGGCGACGAAGACGACCCGTCCGCCCACGTCGGTCTCGACCAGATATTCGGGTTCGATCGGATCGTCGGGTTCACTCGATTCATCGACGTCCTCGGATGACTCGGCCCTGGACTTCTGGTGGTGTTCGGTGGGGATCTCGAGTAGCTCGCCCCATTCGAGCACCGCAACGGTGTGCGCGGTGTCGGTCGGGATCGCGCGGTAGTCGCGGGACTCGGACACGTCGATGAGAGCCCTTGCCAGAGTGAGTACTTCGATGCGATTGCGAATCGCGACGCTCAACACTTCATGGAAAGCCTGTTCGCGCCCGAACGGTTTGCCGCGCGCAATGACCAGAACATGCTCTGCGGAATCGAGAACTGCACGATGCGGTACAAGCTCGCGGCTTTGCGCAACGAGTTCGCTCACTGTCATCACCTACCCCGCCGGTGGTTGATGCGGCCGTTTGCTCGACTGCGCTTGGAGGGGCTGAGTACCCCGGCGGTTTCGGAAACAAACTCGCCGGACAGCGTGTCAGATTTGCGCAGCCGGGGCCGAGAGTGCTCCGAGGCAACTTTCGATCAGGTCGGCAACGATCACGTGAGCACGTTCGCGGCTGTCGACGCGGCCTTCCCACGTGGCAAAAGTGACGACGGTGAGCACGGTCAGAGTTCCCGCCCGAAGTTCGGCGATCTCTGCCGGTAACGAGGACGCAGCAACGATCCGCCGCTGAACTTCGCGGAAACTCTCGGCCTGCATGTGGTCACGGATAGTCGACGACATCGCCGGGTCGAAGATCGACTGCACCAGGAACCGCGCGTACAACGTGCCCTCGCGGTAGATGGTCTGTTCCGCCAACGGCAGGACGAGAGCCTCGACGAGGGCACGCATCGTCGGTGGATTCGCGTCGAGATCGATCGTGTCGAGCAACTCACGACGACGCTCACCGGCAGGTCGCATTCTGGACTCGACGACGGCCGCCAGCAAACCTTCACGTGACCCGAAGTGATACTGCGCAGCCGATTTGTTGGCCTGCCCGGCTTCGGTCTGAACATCACGAAGAGTCAGAGCGGCCAGACCTCGCTCGGCAACCAGACGCTCGGCTGCATCGATCATCGCCGCTCGGGCATCGGTTCGGGGCACGGTATGAAGTTAGGGGTGCGTCGGGGTCGCGTCAACGACCCCGACGGTAAGCCTTTTGTGACGTATCTCCTGGTTAGATTGCGTCAGAGCGGGTAACGACCACAAACGGCCCCTGCTCGGTCACGGTGAAACGAGGATCGTCGAACAGTTCCTTGGGGAACGTGACCGTGTAGCGGCGGACGTTCGGGTCGTTGGGGTAGACGTCCTCTGCCAACCGCAGCGTGTACCCGTCGGCGCCCTGGCGGAAGACGAAGGCGTCGGGGCTGCGCCACGGCGCCGAGTCCAGCGCAGCTACCAGTTCGTCAGGCGTCTTCAGTTCCGACCACTGCTCGATCAGCGCAGCGCGCGCACGGAAATCGGCGAGCGGGTTCGCGTAGTGCGACGTCAGTCCTTGAAAGCCGAAGTACGGGTAGAAGCTCAGGAAGCCGATGTCGGCAGTGAGGACCACCGTGTCATGGGGTTCGCGTCCCAACTGCTCGCGAATGATCCGGTCGATGTCGGCGTAATTGGCTTCGGCACCCGGGGGTCGCTTGTCCCCGCGCTCGCCGTTGCCGTCGGTATCGCTGTATGCCACAGCGATATCCGGCGCCAGCACCTGCGGGATGTTCTGCGCGAAGGCGATGGCTCCGATGACACCGAGTGCAACCAGTACCGCTTTGACGCGAGGATTTTCGCTGGTGGCCAGCACGATCCAACCGGCGAACTCGAAGAAACCGAACACACCGGCGGCGGCAAGGAGTCCGATCAGGACCGGCTCCAGTCGGAAACCGAGGAGCGTACTGCCGGCGACGGTGAACGTCATGGACAGCAATGCCCACAGGTACACGGCAATGACACCGATACCGAGTGCCCGGGCGCGGCGGGAGAAGAGGAAACGAGAAATCAGCCAGATCGTGCCGAGTAGGCACAGTCCGCCGACGAGGGTGAAGCTCAGCATCGGGAAGGGCAGCACCGCACCGGAATCGGGGAGGTAGTGCATTGCGGTGCCGGACTCTGCGGTGGCACCGGAGAGTGCCTTCAGCAGGTACGGCGTCCAGACGGTCAGAGCCACCAGGCCGGAGATCACGGCGATCACGGCGAGCCTGACGAGGGGTCCCAGTGCGGCTTTCCACGTGTTCTGGGCGCGTGCGGCAAGTACTGCGGCAACCAAGGCCATCAGAGTCACTGCGAACGCGGCGAATCCGAGATAGAGCGTGTAGACCGTTGCGGCGAAACCGAGGAACAGGCCGGTTCCGAGTATTGCGCCGGCTCCGGCAAATCGAGATGCCCCCGGCCGGTCCAATGCACCCCACGCGAGGATCAGCACCGGCGGGATCAGGAGGTTGATGACGGCGCCGTACGCCTCGGGGGAGTTGTACGCCAACACGACGGCAGTGACGGCCAAGGCCGCGACGACGGCCCAATCGCGTCGAATCAGCTTGGTCCACAACACGAGTGCAACGACGGCGACGACAGCCAACGAGCCGATCGCATAAGGCTTGAAGGCTTCCCAGCCGTCCATTCCCAGCAGGTTCGCGACGCGTCCACCGATCCAGAACCAGCCGGCCGGGTAGAACGGCGGCAGATCCACGTACGTCATGTCCTGCAGCGCAGCAGAATCCGTCAGCCGGGTCAGGTACTCGGTCCGGAACTGCTGATCGACCGAGACGCCGTGCAGATACAGACTCGTCGCGGCCAGGGGAAGTCCGAGCGTCGTGGTGACGAAGCCGGAGAGCCCGGCCCACGAGAGGAGTTTTGCGACCCGCTCGGCCTTGCGGGCGCGGAACATCAGAACCGCAACACCGACCACTGCGATGCAGAGCACCTGCAGCACCGTCGTGACTGCCTGCGTGACATTGGAAGAGGTGAACGCCGGCCACTGCACTCGGCCGAAAGCAAAGAGCCCGACAGCGGCTACAACAGCGGCGACCAGCGCTCCGAGGGCCATTTCCACCACCGTCGCCGCGGCATTACGCCACGGCGACGGGGTCGAAAGGTCTGTACTCGGAGCAGTTGTTGTTTCTGGCACGGGAGGAGCTTAAACCGGCAACTTCCGGAAGATCGGGCGCGGCACGTGGCGAAGACCCATCATGACGAAGCGCCACGGGCCGGGAGTCCAGACGATTTCCTTGCCCTTGTCCGAGGCGGCAACAGCGAGCTTCGCGACGATGTCCTTGTTGACCGTCAGCGGAGCTTCCTTGACGTGGGCACTGAACTGCGTGCGCACCATGCCGGGGCGAACGACGGTGACCTGCGGTCCGAATTCCGCGAGAGCCTCGCCGAGTCCGAGGTAGAAACCGTCGAGGCCCGCCTTGGTGGAGCCGTAGACGAAGTTGGCACGCTTGACGCGCTCGCCGGCAACCGACGACATCGCGATGATCTTGCCGAAGCCCTGAGCCTTCATCTTCTCGCCGAGAAGAACACCGACCGAGACGGAAGCGGTGTAGTTGACGTTTGCCACCAGAACGGCCTTGCGCTGGTTCTGCCACAGCTCTTCGGAGTCACCGTCCAGTGCGAAGGCGACGATGGCGACATCGACGTCACCGTTCGAGAACGCCTGGTCGATCACCTTCGGATGCGACTCGAAATCAACGGCGTCGAAGTCGATGAGCTCCACCGAGGTGGCACCCTTCGCTTCGAGCTGCTTGACCGCAGCTTCGCGTCCCGGATCGCCAGGGAGTGCCGCCAGAACGACGCGGAGCGGCGCCTTCTTCAGGTACTCCTCACAGATGGCGAGGCCGATCTCGGAGGTTCCACCGAGAAGCAAAACGGTTTGCGGGTTACCTACAGCGTTGATCACAGTTCCAGCCTTCTGGACATATCGGAGGCGAAAACGCCTGTGGGGTCGTACTTGCGGCGCGTCGCGATCCACTCGTCGATACGCGGGTACATGGCGTGGAAGGTTTCCGCGGACGTCCGCGAGTCCTTGGCCGTGTACAGGCGTCCGCCGAATTCGAGGACACGCTTGTCGAGTTCGGTGACGAACTCGTTCAGGCCCGGCTTGATGCGGAAGTCGACGCAGATGTTCCAGCCCGGGATCGGGAAGCTCAGCGGCGCCTGATTGCCTTCGCCGAAGAGCTTGAACACGTTGAGGAACGAGTAGTGCCCGCTGCGCTGGATGTCGACGATGATCTTCTTGAACTCGTCGACGGCCTCCGGCGGAACCACGAACTGGTACTGCAGGAATCCGTTGGATCCGTACGCCCGGTTCCACTCACCGAACATGTCGAGCGGGTGGTAGAACTGCGTCAGATTCTGGACCTTGCCGCGATACTTGCCGGACTTGCGGAACCAGACCTCACCGATCGCGGTGAAGTTGAACTTGTTGGCCAGCCCGTTGGGGAAGACGTCGGGGAACGTCAACAACTGCGGCGCATCGAAGGCAAGCGGGTTCTTCTGCAGCTTGGCCGGAAGCTGGTCGAGCTTCGCCAGAGATCCGCGCGAGACTGCCGCACGACCAAGCTTCGGGGGCGCGGAAATCGCGTCGAACCACGCGCTCGAATACTCGTAGTTGGCCTCACTGCCGTCGCTGTGCAGCGCGATGGTCTCGTCGAGGCTGTTGGTGACGTCGCCGTCGGCGATGAAGTACGCCGTCTCGGTCGGTGTCATCTTGATGGTTGCCCGCAAGATGATGCCCGTCAGGCCCATGCCGCCGATCGTGGCCCAGAACAGTGCGGCCTTCGGGTCGTTGCGCCCGCCCTTGGGGGTGAGCGTGCGAACCTTGCCGTCGGCCGTCAGCAGATCCAACGACACGACGTGGTTGCCGAAGCTGCCCGCGCTGTGGTGGTTCTTGCCGTGGATATCCGAGCCGATGGCGCCGCCGATCGTGACCTGACGAGTACCCGGCAGGACCGGAACCCACAGGCCGAACGGCAGAGCAGCCTTCATCAGCTGATCCAGATTCACGCCGGCGTCGACGTCCACCAGAGCGGTGTCGCGATCGATGCGATGAATGCGGCTGAGTGCATTCATGTCGATGACCAGCCCGCCGGCGTTCTGCGCCGGGTCACCGTACGAGCGGCCGAGGCCGCGCGCGATGACGCCGCGTCGCAGATGCGATGGCTTGGAATCGTTCTGTTCCGCAACCTGGGCGACCGCGTTGGCGATCACTTCCACGTCGGGGGTGGACAGCACCTGTGCAGTGGTGGCGGCGGTGCGTCCCCAACCGGTGAGGGTGCGGGCTTGGGTGTGGAGAGCCGGCTGCGGCGTCTCTTCTGCTGTCGTGGACATCAAGGTAGAGGTTACCTGGGAGTAGTGCCGACGGCTCCGACTCGAGTGGTTACTCTCGTCGTCGTGCCCGAAACACCTGCAAGTCACCAGCACGAACCCCACGTCCCGCTGCCCGTCGAGATTCCTGTCACGACGGACATCGCCGACGACGCGTTGGACCTGAAAACGCAGATCGTCCGGTTCGTCGCGACGGGTGGGCTGTCGGCGGTCGTGGACTACGGGCTGTACGCATTCCTGTTCAAGGTCGTCGGCCTCGATCTGAGCGTGGCCAAGTCGATCAGCTTTATCGCCGGCACTACGACGGCGTATCTGATCAACCGGCGGTGGACGTTCAAGGCCGAGCCTTCTCGCGCCCGCTTCATCGCTGTTGTCGTGCTGTACGCGGTCACTTTTGCGGTTCAGGTCGGGCTCAACGCGCTGATGGTGCATGTGCTCGCCGACGAGTGGTGGCGCATGCCGCTGGCCTTCGTCATCGCGCAGGGCACCGCGACGGTCATCAACTTCATCGTTCAGCGGGCAGTGATCTTCAAGATCAAGTAACGGTTCGGGGTGGATTAGCGCATTCGTCCGGTTTCTCGAGAGAGAATCGAGCGCATGATCATCGTTCTCGATTCTTCGGCCCTGACCAGGGGTGTACGGTTCGACACTGCCATCGCCGACGCTCGCGCACTCGGACACCGCGTCGTCGTGCCGCGATTGGTCGTCCTCGAGGTTGCGAGTCGCTACCGCGAGGAATCGGCGGAGATGATCGCGGCCCTGAGCGTCCAGGCGCGCATGTACGACCGACTGGGGTTGCGGCGCGACCTTACGAGGTTCGTCGACGCTGCTCACGACAAGGCCGACGGCTACGTCGACGACGTGATCGAAGACCTCGTGGCGATCGGCGTCGAAGTGGTTGATCCAGTCGACGTGTCGCATGTCGAGGTGGCCGAGAGGGCGATCTCGCTGCGTCGGCCCTATACCGACAAGAAGAAGCGAGACGGATATCCGGCGACGCTGAACTGGCTGACCGTGCTCGATCTCGCCGACCGCAACCCGGAGGTCGACGTCATCTGGGTGAGCTCCGACGCACGGGCATACGGCGACGGCGAAGACGGGGTCTGGCACGGCGATCTCGCGCGTGAGCTGGCGTCGCGCGGTCTGGAGTATCGGGTCCGCTGGGCATCGGACATCCCGGTGATCGACGGACCGGTGCAGGTGGAGCAGGTGGCGGAGGTCGAGGAAGCCGCTGAGGTCGCGCCCGAGGCCCCGGTTGCTCAGGGCTTCGTGGAGCCGGAAGCGGTGGTTCCAGCCGAGGTTCCCGAACCCGCGGCACCTGCAGCAGCCCCCGCCCCCAAGCCTGTTCAGCGCGCAGCGCGGACGAGAGTTGCGCCGCAGCGCATCGAACCCGCCCCGAAAGCTCAGTCCGGCGGACTGCGCGGTCTGGGCAAGGTCATCGGCGGGCGGAAACGAAAGGTCACGATCGTCGACGATCTCGACGAAGTCGACCTCTTCGGTGCCTGATCGCTTCTAATCTGGACAGATGTCTCTGTTGCCGACAGTCAGTCGAAGGACCGGAACTCGATACGGCAGGCCGAGTATCGAATCGCAGGTCCTCTACAACGCGTGCCGATGGATGCTTCGGCCCGTGGTCGGGATCGCGCCGCTGACGCCTGGCGCCATGCGCCGCGCCGCAGTGCTGGACTCGGCCGCGGGTGTACGCATTCCGTCCGGGATCGATCGGGAAGCGATTCGCTTTCCAGGTTTCGACGGTGAACTCGTGCGGACGGCAGGCTCGACGGCTGATCTGCGCGACGGTGTTGTTCTCTACCTGCACGGCGGCGGGTTCATGTGCTGCGGGCTCAACACGCATCGGCCGGTCGTTGCAAGCATCGCCAAGCGAACCGGCCTTCCGGTCCTGCACATCGCATATCGACAGTTGCCGAGCACGAGCATCAGCGGGTCCGTCGACGACTGTCTCGATGCATACCGGTGGCTCCTCGAACAGGGAGCCTTGCCGGAAAAGGTTGTCTTCGTTGGCGATTCGGCCGGAGGCTTTCTGGTCTTCGCGACGGCACTTGCAGCTGTTTCCGCGGGGCTCGAGGTTCCGGCCGGTCTTGTCGGGCTCTCACCTCTCCTCGATCTCGATTGCACCACCAAATCAGTCCACGCCAACGCTCGACGCGACGTGATCGCCCCGGTGTCGGCATTGATGGCGATCGGAAAGCTTGGCGGACAGACGAACTCACCCGTCGACGGCGATCTGGCCGCTCTGCCGCCGTCGTTGCTGATCGCCGCCGAATCCGAGGTGCTCAGAGTCGATTCGGAGGTGATGGCGCAACGGCTCGCCGCCGCGGGGGCGCCGTGCTCGCTGCAGATCTGGAACGGCCAGGTTCACGCGTTTCCCGCCGTCTGGCCTGGCTTGCCGGAGAGCCGGGCTGCGCTACGTGACGTTGCCAGGTTCATTCGCGCCAGGCTGGATGCGGTCCCGCCCCAGGTCGCGGGCGAAAGTTGTTCGGGAAGTTGAACTTCCGGTCCGGTTAGGGATTCTCGTGTCCTGACGTTGTGGTAGGTGCCATCGCGCGGGCATAGATCGATTCGAGCTCGGTTACTGCTGAACGTCGATCGACGTTGTCGGGATCGAGGCGATGTTGGAGGTTGATCCCGAGAGTGCCGGCCAGAAGGGTGACGGCAACCAACTCCGGATTGGTGACCGGGGTGTCGATCGAACGCAGGTAGTCCGCGTACAGCGTTCGCATTGCGACGTACTGCTCTGCGTAGGTCTCGCGGATGGTGGACCCGGGAATCACGGCTTCGATCAAGATGGTCGAGAAAATTCGTGCCTCGGGGTATGACATCAGTACGAAGTTGGCTTCGATCAATGCTTCGATTCCAGTCGCCGAGGATGATGCCAACTCTGCGCGTAGCTTTTCCATGCCCCACCGGAATGCGTCCTCGACGACGGCTCGTAGAAGCCCGTCCTTCGATCCGAAGTGCCAGGCCACGGACCCTCTGCTGATACCGGATCTTTCTGCCACGGCTTGTACGGACATCGCGGTCGACCCGCCTTCGGCAGCCAGTTCGGCCGCGGCTTTCACCAGTCGCCGTCTGGTTTCCTCGGAAATCTCCTGCTTGCGTGTCGACGCCATTCGGTGTTCCTGCCTTCTTTCGTTCTCGAGTGCAGCCAATTCCGGCACGCGGTGACGTCGACGCGCCCGTCGGGGCCGAGACCTGCGCACCGCACTCATGCTACGAGGCCGGCCATCGGCCGGCCGTATTCCTCTCGCGACACCGTCTTGCCTATGTTGATCGTCCAGTTCTATGCTGAGCGTCCAATAACTTAACGGAATGGGCGGACATGGAACTCATCGATCTGACTAGAACTCTCGATCCGGCCGATCGGGAATTGCTCCCCGAGGGTTTGAAGGCACTGGCTTCCGTCGTTGCCCCCTCGGTGACCTACTCGCACCCCGCAGGTGCCGGACGCGACGAGTTCGCGGCAGCACTGCAGTGCGGAGTTCATGATCTTCCGGACGGTGAGGGGTGGGGATCGGAGATGTTGAGTGAGTTCAACAGCCATCTGGGCACACACGTCGACGCGCCGTTGCACTACGGATCAACCTCGGAGGGTAAGCCTTCTCGCACGATCACAGACATCGCGTTGGATGAATTGTTCTGCGAGACAGTGGTGCTCGACCTGCGCGGCCGGTGCGAGGCGAATCAGCCGATCTCGGTGGACGCGCTGAAAGCTGCCCTGGCGGAAAACGGTGCGTCCGTTCCCCAGGGTGGTGCCGTGTTGCTCCGTACCGGACAAGAGAGCTTCACCTTGGCTGATCCAGGGTTCTTTCAGTATCCAGGGATGAGTCGCGAAGGCACGCTGTTTCTCGCCGAGCAAGGCGCGAAGGTGCTGGGCACCGACGCTGCCGGCTGGGACTTGAGCTTTGCAGTCATGGCGCAGAAATTTCGTGACACCGGGGACAACTCGGTTCTCTGGGACGGGCACCGGGCCGGACGCGAACGTGAAGTATTCATCGTTCAGCAACTGGCGAACCTCGCCGCGCTTCCGCCCTCGGGATTTCACGTGGCGTTTTTCCCGATCAAGCTTGCGCGAGCCAGCGCTGCCCCGGCTCGTGTGGTCGCGTTCGTCTGAGCAAAATTCCTGCCTCACCTAACGAACAATTCAGTGAAAGGTATTGACTCACAGTGAAACTTGCGACCGTCGAATACGAAAAGACTCAGCAGACGGCTCTGGTGACGGGCAGCGGCGAGCAACTGTTGTTACTCGAGCGAGCTCATCATGATGTGACGGGAAAACCGGCTCCAGAACTGGAAACCATGCAAACCATCATCGAAGGTGGTCCGGCGGCACGGGAGACCCTGGATCGGCTCGCAGACGAGCCGCCGGCAAGTGCAATCGTCGACGCAGGTGATGTGCGCTGGATGTCGCCGCTTCCTCAGCCGGTCCAGATCCGAGACTTCGGCTGCTTCATGGATCACTTCCGCAACGCTCGCGCCCGAATTCAAGGGGTCGCACTCGAGGACGTCGAACTGCCGAAGATCCAGTTGGAGCGCCCGCTGTATTACATAGCGAACCGATTGGCGGTGACCGGACACAAATCTGACGTCGTGTGGCCCGAGTACTCGAGCCTGCGCGATTACGAACTCGAATTCGCCTGTGTGCTGGGGCGCGGTGGAACCGACATCTCACGCGCGGATGCCCCTGCGCATATCTTCGGTTACACCATCTTCAACGATTTCAGCGCCCGCGATACTCAGCTCGAGGAGATCTCCACCGGACTCGGTCTCAGTAAGAGCAAGGACTTTTCGAACGCGAATGTCCTCGGGCCCTGGATCGTGACGGCCGACGAAGTCGGTGACCCCTACCAACTCGAGATGACCGCGAGAATCAACGGAGACGAGGTGAGCCGAGGAACCAGCGCCGACATGGACCATCGTTTCGAGGACGTGATTTCGTTCGCTTCGACTTCCACGCGGCTGTACCCGGGTGAAGTCTTCTGTTCCGGCACCGTGCCGAGTGGATGCGGCTTGGAGCACGGGCGGTTCCTGGAACCGGGAGACGTAGTCGAACTCGAGGTCACCGGCCTCGGTGTATTGAGGAATCGAGTGGTGGCGTGAGCGGCGAAGTCATGGTTCTCGGTGTCGGCGCGACTCTCTTCGGGCGGCACGCGGATACCGCGGCCTCGGAATTGGCGGGGCGTGCGGCGATCGATGCCGTCGAAGACGCGGGCCTGACCCGCGGTGACGTCGGTGCGGTCTTCTACGCGACAGTCAGCCAGAAGGCGATCGACCGGCAGCACATGATCCCAGGCCAGATCGCCTTGAGGCCATACGGTTTCGGGGGAGTCCCGGTCGTCAATGTCGAAAATGCCTGCGCCGGCGGCGCGACTGCACTCTGGCTGGCGATCGCCCACGTTCGCGCCGGTCTGTCCGAGGTCGCGTTGGCGGTCGGGGTGGACAAGCTGGTGTGCTCGGATCCGGCTCGAAGTCTGGAGGTGTTCGACGGTGCACTCGACGTTGCGCATCGCGACGAGACGCTCGCGGGCCTTGCTTCGCTGTCCGCTCCGCTGCCGGATGCACTCGGATCGCAGGGTGAGCGGTCGGTGTTCATGGAGATCTACGCTTCTCTTGCCCGGGCGCACATGGAGAGATTCGGAACCACCGAGTTCGAGCTCGCGTCCGTAGCAGCCAAAAATCATGCGCATTCCGTGCACAATCCGCGGTCGCACTTTCGCAAACTCTTCAGCGTCGAAGAGGTGCTTGCCGCAAGGCGAGTCGCGTGGCCTCTGACAGTTCCGATGTGCTCGCCCGTCAGTGACGGTGCAGCGGCGGTCATTGTGACCAGTGCGGACTTTGCTCGAAGGCACGATTCCTCTCGGCGGGCGGCGCAGGTACTCGGTTGCAGCTTGGTGTCAGGCACGGATCGGACCGCAGATGACGTGGAGAGTCACATCGGTCGCCGTGCAGCAATGAGCGCATACGAGGAAGCCGGAGTCGGGCCAGGCGATGTGGATGTGGCAGAGGTCCACGACGCCACGGCCTTCGGTGAAGTGCAGCAGGTCGAGAATCTGGGGTTCTGCCCGATCGGTGAGGGCGGCGCGTGGTCGGCGTCCGGTGCGAGTTCGTTGGGAGGCGTGCGTCCGGTCAATCCGTCAGGTGGGCTCGAGTCCCGTGGTCATCCGGTCTCGGCAACGGGACTGGCGCAGGTCTTCGAACTTGTCACGCAGTTGCGTGGACAAGCAGGGCGGCGACAAGTTCCGGGTGCTCGAATCGCGGTCGCAGAGAACGGCGGAGGTCTCTACGGCATCGAGGAAGCCGTCGCCGCGGTCACGATCTTGGGAGGGCCACGATGAACGCGGACATCATGAACGATGAACCGATGGCGCCAGGCTTGCAGGTGCAAGCGGGATATGCGGATCTGATTCTGTCGGCGCTGCGACGCCGACCAGACCACATCGCGTTTCGATTCACGGATCGGAACGGTGATCGGGCCGAGCTGACATATTGGCAGACTGCGGAACAGATCGAGCGGATTGCAGGTGTCCTCAGTAGCTTCGCTCTGCCGGACGGAGCCGGGGTCGCCCTGCTTGCGGGGCCGTGTCCTGAAGCATTCACGGTCATGGCCGCGGCGTGTCTGGCGGGCGTGCGCTACACGGCACTCCATCCGCTCGCGACCGAAGAGAACGACAGGATGGTGCTGAAAGACAGTGGTACCGATCTCCTGTTGGTTGCCGACGGACAGTTCCAGGTACGCGCCGAAGCGGCACAGACTCGAGTGATGTCACTGTCAGCCCTCGAATCAGCGTGTGAATTGGGTACGGCGGGAATAGGTTCAGGCTTAGGCGGTCAGGGTCGAGCTTTGTATCTCTTCTACACCGGTGGAACCACCGGTGAGCCGAAAGGCGTCATGCTCAGGGACCGATCCTTGGTCGCCAATGCCTGGGCCTGCACCACGTGGGAGTGGCCGGCTGAAACCACCATGCTGCTCACTACGCCGATGTCTCATGCTGCCGGTCTGCTCGTCGCACCCGGTCTGCTGCGAGGTGCAAGCTTCGAGTTGCACAGGTCGTTCGACCCGGACAGAGTTGTCGACGCCATCGAAAATGGCGGAGTCACAGCTACATTCGTGGTTCCCACGATGCTCTATGCCTTACTCGACCATCCACGCCTGTCGGATGCGAATCTGTCTGGGCTGAACTGGATGCTTTACGGTGCTGCACCCATCGACCCCACCAGGCTCGAGCAGGCAGGGGCGGTGTTCGGGCCGATCCTGAGCCAGCATTACGGTCAGGCCGAAGCCCCGAATGCGTTGACGGTACTCGATACACGTGAGCACACGGACGATCCCGCAGTTTTGGGGAGTTGTGGGCGCGCGATGCCAGGTGTCGAAGTGGTGTTGCTTGACGAGCAGGGAAACGAGACGGCGACGGGCGTACCCGGCGAGCTTTGTGTGCGAGGTCCGCTCGTGATGGACGGCTATTGGAACAAACCTGAACAAACCGCTGCAGCGCTCGCGAATGGGTGGTTGCACACCGGCGACGTTGCTCGAATCGACGAAAGTGGGCTCATCTCGATCGTCGACCGCATCAAAGACACGATCATCAGTGGTGGATTCAACGTCTACCCGCGCGAAGTCGAGGACTCACTCGGACATCATCCCGCGGTGGCAGCATGTGCGGTATTCGGTGTCCCCGATTCTCAATGGGGAGAAGCTGTTACCGCCGCAGTCGTACTGAAGACGGGATGGTCGGTCACACCCGATCAACTCATCGCGCACGTGAGATCGCACAAGGGTCCGATCTGGGCGCCCAAGGAGATTTCGATTCTGGAAGCGCTGCCGCTCACTGCTTTGGGGAAGATCGACAAGAAGGCACTCCGTGGCGCGTCACCGACCTAGTGACGCGACAACTGCCCGTGCGAGGGCGTCGGCAGATCCAGGGGCGAATGGCAGAAAGAGTTCTGGCTCGATCAATTCCACTTCCATGAGCAGTGGTTGATCCACCGGGCCCACGACGTCCACACGTGCATAAAGCAATTCGCCGGGGCCGCATGGGGTCGCGGCCAGTGCTGCGCCGGCCACCGCGAGTTCGGCGGCGGACGGTTGGTGGAGGTGGTTGGTTCCGCCGTGAAATTCCTGCACGCGGAAGTCGTGGGCGGCCGGGATCTTCTGGACAGCGTGCGAGTAGCGTCCGCCGATGTGGATGATCGAGCGCTCACCGTCGACGACGTCCGAGACGAATGGCTGGACCAACGCGTCGTTACCGCCGTCGAGGATCGAGCTGAGGTGAGCGTGGGCCTGCGCGGACCCCGAGGCAAACTTTCCCACTCCGACAGCGCCGGCGGAGACTGCCGGCTTGACGATGACGTCGGCACCCTCGAACGAAGGGAGGGTGAGTGTTTCGCTCTGTCCGGCAGCGATCACAGCGGTGGGGACGATAGGTACGCCGGCCGCGGCAAGTTCGGTGAGGTATCCCTTGTATGCGTTCCACTTCACGATGGAGAGTGGATTGGCGATCGGAGCGGTCAGCTGATCGAGAACGGCGAGAAATTCGTCGAGGCGCTGGGTGTAGTCCCAGGTCGACCGGATCAGAACCAGGTCGGCGTCGATATCGAGGAGGGACGGGCTCGACCACGGCGCCATCGTCGACGCGATGCCGTAGGAGGTGAGAGCTTCCATGACGAGTTTGCTTTCGACATCCGCCTCGCGGGCGGCGCCGTCACAGGTGAGCAGGAGAACCGTGGTCATGCCACGATGCTTTCACGGCTGGCGCCTTCTAAGACTAGCGAGGTGGCCCCTCGTCGAGGACCAGCGAACCGGTCCCGGGTTGCCCGGTTGCGTCCACCCACGTCACCGCGACGGTGTCGCCGGGGCGGCGCGAGCTCATCGCCGCGTTGAGATCAGCGGACGACGCGATCCGGCTGCCACCGAACTCGGTGATGACCGCACCTTTGGTCAGCCCCACCCGCTCGGCCGGCGAATCGAAGCTCACGGCAACAACTTCGGCGCCGGCCGGCATGTCCGCGTGATCCTTCACCGCGACACCGAGTACGGGTGTCGGTCCCACACGCACGGTCTCGGAGGAGCGGCCACCGAGTACCTGCTCGACGATCGGTAGTGCGGTGTCGATCGGTATCGCGTAGGACTGAGGCGCCGGTGAGGTTTCGGTGCGGTCGGTGACGGCGTTGCCTGCGCTGCTGACGCCGATCAGCTCGCCAACGGCGTTGACCAGGGGACCACCGGAATCGCCAGGCCGGATGTCCGCGTCGACCTCGATGAGGCCCTTCAACTGGTTTCGCGATCCGTCGGACACGTTGCGGGTGTTGACGGTGACACCGAGGTTGGTGATGACGCCGGGAGCAGGGACGGGTACTCCGCCGCCTTCCGCATTTCCGATTGCAGTGACGGCATCCCCACGAGTGGCTTCTGCTGATTTGCCGACCACAGCCACCGGCAGATCGTCAGCGCCCGCGAGTCGAAGGACGGCAAGATCGCTGACGCTGTCGTACCCGAGGATCTCGGCGTCGTAGATCAGCCCGTTGGACATGCTGACGGCAGTGACGTCCGAGGCTCCGCTGATGACGTGGTGATTCGTGAGCACCACTCCGTCAGGGGAGAGCACGATCCCGGTCCCAGCAGTGGTGGTGAATCCGGCCGGCGCCGTGATGGTGACGATGGTGGGGACCACTCGGGCCGAGAGCTCCTCCGGGGTGAGCGGAACAACCGGCGCGGGTGGGGTGGTCGTGATGACGGTGACCGGTGCGGACTCGATCGTTCCCGGAGTCAGGGGCGGTGCGACCAGCGCGAGACCACCGAGGCCGGCTGCGAGAACGACGGCCGTCCACAGGCCGCGTCTGCTCGCACGTTTGGTCATCCAGCCGTCCGTCCCGCCGGTGTCATGCCATCGAGTCGTGAAAGGTGAAGATTACCGATTCGGCGAATCTTCGGCCACAAAACCGGGCAACATGCCGTCCGCGCGGAGCGTCGCCAGGGACGGCGCGGCAGCGTCCTTTGCGGAGAGCTCGTAGGTCAGAGGGTTGCCCTTACGGTCTGTTCTCGGCCATTCGATCGCGAGTTCCGGATCGAAGGGATCGAGGTCGCGGTCCAGGTGGGGGGAGTATTCGATGCTGCACAGGTACATCACTGTCGATCCGTCTTCGAGTGAAAGGATCGCGTGGCCGAGGCCTTCCGCCAGGAACACCGCTCGTCGATCGACGTCGTCGATCACCACTGCATCCCACTCGCCGAAGGTCGGTGATCCGACGCGCAGGTCTACGACAACGTCGAGGAAGGCACCTTTCACGCAGGTGATGTACTTCGCCTGTCCGGGCGGATTGTCGGTGAAGTGGATCCCGCGGAGGCTACCGGCTTCGGAAACCGAGCAGTTGGCCTGCGCGAGGTCGAGAGTGCGGCCGGTCGCGGCGGTGAAGGCGGAGCTTTTGAACCATTCGAGAAAGACACCGCGGTTGTCGCCGAACTGCTTCGGTGTAATTTCCCAAGCTCCGGCGATCTTCAGTGGACGGATTTCCACGTCACCATTCCTTGCCGTGCTCGAGCAGCTCGAGTAGGTAGTTGCCGTACCCGGATTTTCCCAATGCTTCTGCCTGAGTGCGTAATTGGTCGGAGCTGATGAATCCTTGACGCCACGCAACCTCTTCAGGGGAACCGATCTTGAGGCCTTGGCGGTGTTCGATGGTCCGCACGTAGTTCGCTGCCTCGAGCAGGGAATCGGGTGTGCCGGTGTCGAGCCACGCGGTTCCGCGGGGGAGGACATCGACAGAAAGTTTGCCAGCTTCGAGATAGTGCTGATTGATGTCGCTGATTTCGTATTCGCCACGCGCAGAGGGCTTCAGAGTGCGTGCGATGTCCACGACGTCGCTGTCGTAGAAATAGAGGCCGGGGACTGCGTAATTGGATTTCGGCGACGTCGGCTTTTCCTCGATGGACACGGCGCGACCCGAGTCGTCGAATTCGACGACGCCGTAGGCGGTCGGATTCGAGACCCAGTAAGCGAATACGGCTCCGCCGTCGATGTCGGAGAAACGCCTGAGTTGGGTTCCGAGGCCGGGGCCGTAGAAGATGTTGTCGCCGAGGACGAGCGCCACGGAGTCGGATCCGATGTGCTCTGCGCCGAGGGTGAATGCCGTTGCGAGGCCGTTCGGTTCGTGTTGCACTGCATAGGTGAGGTTGACGCCGAATTGTGAGCCGTCGCCGAGAACCCGGCGGAATTGTTCGGCGTCGTGTGGGGTCGTGATGATCAAGATGTCGCGAATGTCGGCGAGCATGAGAGTGGAGAGCGGGTAGTAGATCATCGGCTTGTCGTAGACGGGCAAGAGTTGCTTGCTCACTCCGAGGGTGATCGGGTGCAACCGCGACCCGGTGCCACCGGCCAGAATGATTCCGCGCATGCGTGCAGTGTCCTGCACTCCTGCCTGCCGACGCAAACGGACATGACACGCCCGGCCGCTAAAGTGGGGTTCGTCCGATGAGCCTGAGGAGATGACGTGCGACTACTGGTCACCGGGGGTGCCGGCTTCATCGGTGCCAATTTCGTTCATCAGACGGTGGCGACGCGTCCCGACGTGGAAGTCACGATTCTCGACGCTCTGACCTACGCCGGAAATCGCCAGTCCCTGGCGTCCGTCGAGGACCGGATCACGTTTGTCCACGGCGACGTGGCCGACGAGCCGCTGGTCGACGATCTTGTCTCGCGCTCCGACGCAGTCGTGCACTTCGCGGCCGAAAGCCACAACGACAATTCCCTCGCCGACCCCGAACCGTTTTTGCGCACCAACGTCATGGGAACCTTCTCGCTCCTGCAGGCTGTGCGTTCGCACGGGGTCCGTTATCACCACATTTCGACCGACGAGGTGTACGGCGACCTCGAACTGGATGATCCGGCGAAGTTCACGGAGACGACACCGTACAACCCGTCGAGCCCGTACTCCGCGTCCAAGGCGTCGAGTGATCTGTTCGTGCGCGCCTGGGTGCGCTCGTTCGGGATCGCGGCGACCATCTCGAACTGCTCCAACAATTACGGCCCGTACCAGCATGTGGAGAAGTTCATCCCACGCCAGATCACCAATCTGCTCGACGGAGTGCGTCCACGGTTGTACGGGGAAGGCCGCAACGTCCGCGACTGGATTCACGTCGAGGACCACAACCGCGCCGTCTGGGACATTCTGGACCGCGGAAAATCCGGCGAGACTTATCTGATCGGCGCCGACGGTGAAACCGACAACCGGACGGTGATTGCGGCTCTGCTCGAAATTTTCGGACGCAAGCCGGACGATTTCGACTTCGTCACCGACCGCCCTGGTCACGATCTGCGGTATGCGATCGATTCGACGCGACTGCAGCAGGAGCTCGGGTGGAAGCCGCAGTACCGCGATTTCCGAAGCGGACTGGAAGCCACCGTCGAGTGGTATCGCGACAACGAGCAGTGGTGGCGTCCGCAGAAGGCCGGCGTCGAGACGCAGTATTCCGCGGCCGAGAAAGTGATCTGACCGAACGTCAGGCTTTGGTGGGGTCCGGCACCCGCGAGCGCTCGTGCACGAGTGCATTGCGCAGGCCTCGTGATCCCGACAGTGCAGCCACGACGCCGGCAAAGACCTCACAGAGGGTGAACAGCAGCCTCGACGCCAGTGCGAGGCCGAGCGCGACGCCGGCATCCATGAACGGTGAAAGCGCTGCGACGATGACGGCTTCGCGGACACCGATTCCGGACGGGACGACAAAGACGAGGACCCCCGCGCACATACCGAGGGCGAGAGCGCCGATGCACTGGACGAGCCCACGGATTTCGAAGCCGGCCGAACTGGACGCGAGCAGCCACAACTGGATGCCGTAGAGCACCCAGCTTGCTGCGCACCAGCCCAACGCGAGCGCAATCTTGTGCATCGTGAGCGGCTTGTGCAGCGGCGTGCGGCGGAGCAGTTTCAGCGCGAGGTTCACCAGGCGTGTGAGCACCGGCGGGTAGGCGCAGACCAATGCGATCGGTACGAGGATGATCACGCCGACCGCTGCCGCCGTACTGACCTCGAACAGGGCAGGTAGACCGAAGAGGCCGACGACCAGCGCCGAAGTTGTGCTCAACCCCACCGTGACCAGCACTGCGACAAAGCCTGCGGCACGGGACACACCGGCGCGCCTCACGAGTTCCGTTTGCAGAACGAAGGCCCAGACACTGCCGGGAAGGTACTTGCCGAGTTGGCCGACCAGATAAGCGCGAGCGGCGTCGAAGGCCGGAATCGGTTGTTCGAGGGCGCCGAGTGCGTGTTGCCAGGCCCGCACTGCGGCACCCATACCGAGGAAGATGAACACCGACGAGGCGGCAAGCGTCCACCAGTTCAGCTCGGTGATCGTGTTCTTGACCTCGGACCATTGGGACTTCACCGCGAAGATGATCGCGACGACGATCGCGAGGGTGACGAGGACCTTGAATCCGTTGACGAGAAGGCCGCGTAGAGCGTTCGGCTCTGCGGCCGGTTCGACGTCTTCGACCGGTTGTTCAGATTCGGGAGAGGTACTCACGCGCCTGCATCCCGCCCGTTCGTCATTTCGCAGACGATACCAACCAGGATTTGTCTCGCTAAACCACGAGCGGTTTGTCGGCGCGTTCCCGCCACCAGGTGAAGGCGTTCGACAGCGAGTCCGGAATGGCCGGTGACGTGCCGAAGCTGCCCGCGGCGTACACGGCTTCGATCGCGGCGATGTCCTCCTCCGCGATTCCCGACCGACTCATTCCGACCCGGTTGGTCCCGTGAAGTTTCGCTGGATTGCCGAACACCGTTGCGTACGGAGGAACGTCCTTCGGAACTATTGAACCCATCCCCACCATCGCGCGGGTTCCGATGACACGCCGCTGATGGATGACAGTGTTGATTCCCAAGTTGACGTCATCTCCCATCGTGACGTGGCCTCCGAAAGTGGTCGACGGAGCGACGGTGCATCCATCACCCATCTGGACGTCATGCCCTACAGAAGTGCGGTTCATGATGAAGCAGTTGCGCCCGATGATCGTCGGTCGCTCGCCGCCTTGATGAACCGTGGTCAGTTCGCGGATCGTGGTACCTGAGCCAATGACGATGCCCTGGTGAGGGCTGCGTTCGGTCCATGTCAGAGGGTGCTCTTTGCCTATCCATTCGGGAGGGGCGCCGAGGCTGACGCTCGAACCGATCCAGCAGTTGTCGCCGATCTCGAGCGATCCCGTCAGGACCGCGTAGGGCCCGATGCTGACCCCGTCGCCGATGGTGACTTCGTCTCCGATCACAACGGTGGGATGAATCTGGCAATTCTTACCAATTGGCATGATGTACGGGAATCCTTTCGTAGAGCATTCGACTGCTTCGTTACCCTCAGTTGGTCGGCACCGACACCGTCGGTGCTGAATGAATGCAACCTATCGGAGGTAACTCAGTGATCGCGATATCCAGTATCTCGTTCGGGGAAGAAGTCGAGCGCGAGGTGCTGGACACTCTGCGATCGGGGATCGTCGCGCAGGGACCCAAGGTGAAGCGGCTCGAGGACGAGTTCGCGGCGCTGGTGGGCACGCGACACGCGGTGGCGGTGAACAACGGCACTACGGCGTTGATCGCGGCTCTTCAGGTCCAGGATCTTCAGCCAGGTGACGAGGTTCTGACCACGCCGTTCACGTTCGTGGCCACCCTCAATGCAATTCTCGAGGCAGGCGCGACCGCGAGGTTTGCCGATATCTCCGAGTCCGACTTCAACATCGACCCGGCAGTCGCTGCCGATCGAATCGGTGACCGCACGAAGGTTCTGATGCCGGTTCATCTGTACGGACAGTCGGCGGACATGGGCGCATTGATGCCGTTGGCATCGAAAAACGGTCTGACTGTCGTCGAGGACGCCGCTCAGGCCCACGGAGCGACGTACGACGGGCGAGGCGCCGGCAGTTTCGGTGTGGGTTGCTTCTCGTTCTATGCAACGAAGAACCTCACGACCGCCGAGGGCGGAATGATCACGACCGACGACGACGCGATCGCCGATCGACTTCGGGTCCTGCGTAACCAGGGCATGCGGGCGCGCTACCAGTACGAGATGGTCGGCCAGAACTACCGGATGACTGACCTCCAGGCGAGCTTGGCTCTGCCCCAGATGGCGACGTACATGCAGCAGGTCGAGGCGCGCCGCCGGAATGCGGAGGCCTTGCGTGTCGGCCTGAAGGACGTCGAAGGACTGATCCTGCCGAGCGAACTGTCCGGTCGTGGACATGTCTGGCATCAGTTCACCTTGCTGCTGGCCGAAGACGCACCGATCACTCGCGACCAGTTGAGTGAGCGTCTGGCCGCGAAGGACATCGGTAGCGGCATCTACTACCCGAAGGCCGTCTACGACTACGAGTGCTACCGCGAACATCCGCGCGTCGTCATCGACGAGACGCCGGTGGCCACTTCGGTTGCGTCCCGGTGCCTGAGCATCCCCGTCCACGCTGCGTTGTCCGCCGGCGACGTCGATCAGATCGTTGCCGCGGTACGCGGCGCCATGGAGGCCTGAAAAATGACTGCTAGCAAGCCACGTATCGCTCTTGTCGGATCCGGTCAGATGGGCTCGCTGCATGCGCGGGTCATCGCGCAGTCGGCGCTGTGCGAGTTGGATCTGCTGATCGAGCCGCGCGAGGAGCAGGGCAAAGCTGTTGCTGCGCGGTTCGATACGCGTTGGGCCGCCGATTTCGACTCCCTCGACGAGATCGATGCTGTCGTGATCGCTGCCGCTACGCCGGCGCACTACGAGTTGGCCGGGCGGGTTCTCGATCTGGGGAAGCCCGTCCTGGTGGAGAAGCCGTTGGCAGCGACGTACGAGCAGAGCGTCGACCTGGTCGATCGTTCACGCGCGTCCGGTGTTCCCCTGATGTGTGGACTGCTCGAACGGTTCAATCCCGCTGTCCGCACCGCCCGTGAGTTCTCCGGCGATGTGTGGCAGGTGAACGGTATCCGCCACTCGCCGTTCGTTTCCCGCATTCCGACGGGTGTCGCGACGGACCTGCTGATTCACGATATCGACCTTGCCATCGGATTTGCCGGCTCGGAACCCAGTTTGGCAAAAGGGGAGTTCGGCTACTTCCACCCGACGTCCGTGCAGAACCGGTCGGAAGATTGCGCCGACGCCGTATTGCGCTTCGGATCAGGTGCTGTTGCAACGATTTCCGCGAGCCGGATCAGTCAGCGCAAGATTCGCCAGCTGTCGTTGCTCGAGGCCGATCGACTCATCGAGATCGATCTCCTGCGTCGCGACATCACGATCTACCGGCACATCGACGACAACATGCCCACCGATCGGGACGGCTACCAGCAGCAGACGGTCATCGAAATTCCGACGATCCGCTACAGCGAGGAACCGCTTGCCGCGCAGCTGACGCATTTCCTCGGATTGGTGCAGGGCACCGGTGACGCAGACGGTGAGCGAGCGTCGATTCTGCCCGCTCACCGCGCGGTTCACGAGGTGACGGAATCTGCGTTGGCTGCAGCGTTGTCGTCCTGACCGCTGCGTCGGCGTCGGAAGGCCCACGCTCCTTGAGACAGTGCCAGGAGCAATCCGACGCCGGCGACAGTCCAGCCGAAAGTGCTTCCGGGTGGACTGAATTCGATGGTAAGGGCAGATCCGGACGTGGCACTCGGCGGTAGATCGACCTGCAACAACCCGCCGGGGCTGGCCTTCGTCTCGACCGTCTGACCATCTACGGTCGCGCTCCAACCCGGCCAGGCCAGCAGGGCGAATGTGACCGTGCCTGATCCGGTGTATTCGACGGTTTCCCTGGTGTCCGTAGCGGCGGCATCGCCACGCACGTCGAGACCAGGCGTCGTTGCCGATACGCGACCGTCGGGCCACTGATGCTCGGTGGTGCGATGGCCGACCGTGACCACCCGATCCGGCGATACGGTCCACTCGCCCTCCGGTAGGGCGTCGAGGGCGCGTTTTCCGCCGTACGGTCCGGAATTCTGAACGACGACCGTGTCGACTCGCATCGCGTCGAGCCAGGACACACCCGTTCCCGGCGACTCAGCGAGCAGTCGGTCGACGCCGTCCGGACACTGGACACCGCCGTAGTAGTTCAAGCACAGTGCTTGAACGAAATCGTTGTAGCTGATTCCGGCGTAGCTGTTGACGGCATTGACTCCGGCAGGCTGCCAGGCGTTGCCGAACAGGAGGTCACCCCACTGCCCGGTTTCGTTGTCCGGCGGGATGTTGACGGGGTCGGCAATCGCGAAAGTGGTTCCCTGGTAACGGTCCTCGAACTTGGACTCCAGGAATGCCACCTGCCGGGGGAACTTCCACGGTGTCACGTTGTAGTTTCCGGTGAACCAGAAATTGGTCTGAGCACTGAGCACGACGACGATGCCGACAGCGAGTGCACCGGCGAGGTAGCGGGGCTTTCGGTAGGCCACGACCAACGCGAAGACGGTGAGAACCACGGTGATTATCAGTGATGCCGAGTGAATACCGATGTCTTCCGGGACATTCGACCAGGCAAGATAGAACTGAAGTGCCAACAATCCCGCGGTGATGATTGATCTTGTCCGGATTCGATCACGATGCAGTCCGGCAGAGAGGGCGACCGCCGTGACCACGATGGCGGGCAGTTGACCGTACTCGAGCAGTCGCGCGGGCCAACGGAAAAGCCACAGATTCGACGGTCCGAGAAGTAGTACGACGTAAATTCCGCCGAAGACGAACAGCGAGACGCTGTGGCGGCCCAACTTCTTCAGTGACTTCCACTGAATCCACGGTGCGAGCGGTATGAGGAACCAAGCCAGGTACACCAGCGGAATCGTCATGGCAGGCGAAGCGAAAGCGGTGACGTACGGCTGGTTCGACGGGCCGGAGACGTTGAGCAGGTCACCGAGATCGGGTCGAAGCGAACCGTCGTTCGCGATTCCGGACTGAGTACGCACCGACACGCCGGTGGTGAAGAGCAACGGTAGATACACGATCAGCGACATCATGATGATCGCTGCCGCGCTGATCATCAGTGATTTGATGCTGCCTGCGCGTTTGATTGCGATGCATTCCGCTATGACAGCGAGGTAGACGACCGCGACACCGACAGCGCCGTACGGGTTTCCGGTGGTCATCGCAAGATAGCCGAAAACGATCGGTACCAGGGGGTTCACTCGGCCGAGGGCGCTGGCGCGGGTAGACCACCAGACGTGGGGGATCCAGGCGAAGGCGATCAGCCCGGACGCCCAACTGGAGGCGTCGAAATAGAGCGTGTATCCGGCGAACGGCATGGCAAATCCGGCGATGAAAGCCATCGACCGATTGGCGCCGTACTGGCGGGCCACCAGATAAACGCCTACCGCGAGAATCGCCATGAATTGCATCTTGACCAGGGTGATTCCGATTCCCAGGTTCGGAATGAGAGCAATGGCAACCGAATCCAGAAGGATCACGGGATTGTATGTCCCGTAAAGGGCTTCGGCTGTGACATTGCCGCCGGCCCACAATTCGGGAATGAGCGTCGGCCATGACCCGGACAGGATTCGCTCGCCGATCGTGTGCCAACCAGGCGTGAAAGCTGCTGCGCTGTCGTCCCAGTAGTAGAACCACCGATTGGAGATCAGTGGGATGGCGGCGACGATCGACACCAGAGCGGCGAGAAGAATTGGCGGCACCACGCGTTGTGCGAGCGGTAAGTCAGATTTCACGATGTGCTTTCGTCTTCGAGTCGATGGCTGTTGTTCGGAGCCTGGGTCGTGCTCTTTTTCTCGGAGCCTGGGCTGCGCCTTGTTTCTCGGAGCGTAGTATTCCGACGAGTTCGAACTGCAGTCGGGGAAGTAAGGAGATCGGGACGTGGCGACATCGCGAACGGAACCCGTTCGTGGGGAACCAGCTACGCCGGAACTCTCGGTGATCATCCCCGCATACAACTCAGGCGAGGTGCTGGAGTCGACGGTGCGTCAATTCGCCGAGTACTTCACCAGCCGCCCGGCCGAGAGCGCCGGTCAGGTCGAGATCATCGTCGTGGAGAACGGTTCGACGGACAACACTGCCGACGTGTGTGCTGCTCTGGCAGCTTCCTGGTCTTGGCCTGGAGTGACCTTCCTGCCGATGAGCAGCGACAAAGGGATGGGCGCAGCGCTTCGCGCCGGGACGCTTGCTTCTCGTGGACGACGCGTGTTGCTCACCGCGGACGACCTTCCGTTCGGTTTCGGTGACATCGAAGGCGCCGACCGCGTGATGGCGGATCTAGGGTCCGTCCCGCCGGTGGTCATCGGTTCAAAGGCTCATTCGGACTCAGAGGTGGAACGTGGCTTGCTGCGTTCGGTGATGACGGGTGGATTCGCGACGCTGCGACGGGTGGTGCTGGGTACCCGCACGGGCGATCCCCAGGGAACTTTCATCGTCGACGGTGTCTTGCTGCGTCGAATCGCACCCTCGTTGACCGAGCGTGGCTTCCTTTTCACCACCGAATTGGACTACGCGCTCGAATTGGCTGGGGTGCGCCCGGTCGAGGTCCCGATCCGACTCAGCGACGATCATCTGGCGCACGCGAGCCGTATCTCGCCCAAGGACGTGGTCCAGATGGCGAAGGGTCTGTTGTCGCTTCGTCGGCGAAAGACCGAGCTGCGCTCCGCCGCTGCAGTGAGTAATCACGGGTAGACCTGGTGTGACTCGGTGCCCGGGGCGCCGAGGTGCGGATTCGCGATACCCTGCGGGGCGTGGATACCGTGAACACGACCGATGACCAGTCCGATTCCGGAGTCGAGTTGATCGAACGCAGCGCGACGTCGGATCGACTGCTGGCGCAGCGGACGTTGTTCACCGGAACTTCGCCCGTCGCCAGTGACGAACTGTATGCGGTGACCAAGGTCGGAATGTCGACGCGATCGCGATTCGAGTTGCGGCTTCAGCCCGGGGCCGTCGCACACACCAACACCTTCTTCGGTCGTTTTCCGGCCAGCTACTGGCAGCGCTGGACCAACGTCACCGAGGTCACTGTCACCGCGCATGTCGTGGCCGATACCGCTTGCCGCATCCAGATCCAGGCCTCGGACATCGGTGGTCACCGCCGGATCGTGACGAACGTCGTCGTGACCGGCGACGAGCGAGTGTCCATGACCGCCCCGCTCGATACTTTCGTCGACGGCGGGGCACTGTGGCTGCAGTTCGAAGCGCAGGGTGGCGGCGCAGTGGTCGACGATGTGGAATGGACCGTCGTCTCGCCGGAGTCGATTCGCCCGGTAGCCGTGGCGATCTGCACGTTCAATCGTGCGGACGACTGTGCGCGCACGGTCGAGGCCCTCGCGTCCGACGAGCGTGTACTCGCGTTGCTCGACGCTCTGTACGTCGTCGATCAGGGAACGGATCCGGTAGAGAGCCGTGAGCTGTTCCAGGAAGTTTCGAAGAAGTTCGGTTCGCGGTTGCAGTATCTGCGGCAGGCGAACCTAGGTGGTGCGGGCGGGTTCACGCGGGGCTTGTACGAAGCTTCGGCGGCCGGACCGCACGCCGACGTGATCTTGATGGACGATGACATTCTGTGCGAGCCCGAATCGGTTCTTCGACTGAGTGCGTTCGCGAACATGACGACGGAGCCGGCTTTGATCGGCGCCCAGATGCTCTTTCTGTTCAACCCCGACTTCCTGTTGGCTTCGGGTGAACGCGTCGATCTGGGCACCCTGCAGCGTGGTGTACCGACCGATGAGCACGGTGTTCGCAACCGGAGTGTGCTCGAGAAGCTGCCGGAACGCCGCGTGGATGCCGAATACAACGGCTGGTGGTCTTGCCTGATCCCTGCCGAAGCCATCGAGCGGATCGGCTTGCCACTGCCGGTCTTCTTCCAGTGGGACGACGTCGAGTACAGCTTGCGGGCTGGGCGGGCCGGGATTCCCACCATCACGTTGCCGTCGGCTGCTGTCTGGCATGCGGACTTCTATTGGAAGGACGTCGACGGTTTTGCGCACTACTTCAGTACGCGCAACGGACTGATCACCGCTGCGCTCGACCCGGGGTTCGCGCCCAAAACGCTCGCGAAGCAACTCTCTCGCGACATTTCGCATTCGATCGTCGGGTTGCAGTACGGCCTTGCACACACGCAACTCCGGGCGATCGAGGGATTCCTCGAGGGGCCGGAAGGTTTGGCGGACGGTGGGCAGGAGGCGCTTGCCGCGATCAACCAGGAACGTAAGCGCTTCCCCGAGACGGTAACTCGCCCGGCGTCGGAGTTGCCGGGGAGGCTGCCGATCCGTCGCGTTGCGCCCAGCCCGAAACCCGGTTTGTGGACAGACCTCGTTTTGGCGAAACGCGCTGTGCTGCAGGCGCGCAATCATCTGGAGCGGGGTCCGGTGGCGATCTCGTACGAAGATGCGCAGTGGTGGCACGTCGGACGTTTCGATCACGTCTTCGTCACCGATGCTTCGCAGGGAGGCGTGCGTGAACGCCGCTTCGACAGCGAGAAGGCCGCCGAGATGAGCGGTCGCCTCGCCGGCGTCATGAAGCGGTTCCTCGCCGAAGCGCCAAGTGTGGCTGAAGCATTCGCTCGTGAGTTCCCGCAGCTCACCAGCCGCGAGAACTGGGCCCGTCTGTACGAAAAGTGAGCCTCAACGCACTATCTTGGCGATGACCTGCTCGTTGTCGACGGTGTACCCGAGATATTCGAACGAGATGCCGGTGCGTGTGACGAACTCCGTCCACGCCCGGTACTCGTGCAGCTGCCACCCGGGATAGTTGAAGAACTCGTCGAAGACGACGATCGACCCGGGTACCAGTCGGTCGCCGAGCAGATCGAGCACGGTCTTGGTGGACGAGTAAAGGTCGGCGTCGAGGTGCAGGAACGCAACGGGGCCGGATTCGTCGTTCAGGAACGAGGGCAAGGTGTCCTCGAAGAGGCCCGGAACAAGTTGCGCTCCAGGCACTTCGGGGATGGATTCCTGAGCGAACTCGCCGACCGGGAACCCGGTGCGCCAGGTCTCCGGAAGGCCGGAGAACACGTCGAAACCTGCGACGGTCCCCTCGCGTTCGGTGAAAGCCTCCGCGACGATCCTGAGTGTGGTTCCGCTGGCGACGCCGAATTCGAGTGCCATGCCGGGTATTTCGATCAAGCCCAATGCGTGGCGCAGCGTGTCGTGCGGGTGGCCGAATGTCTCCGCGACGCGAAGGTGTTCGAGGATGAACTCGGCAGTCGACGCTGTCGCTTCCAGATCCACGGCGTAGGCCAGATCCCGACGCTGGCGAAATTCCAGCTCGTCGATCCTGGACCGGAGGCCCGCGATGTCACCGCGGGCCTCGGCCAGTTCGTCACGTGAGAGTGCCAGCGCGTCGAGGATCTGTTGCGTGCGATCTGCGTTGCGCCGGTCGGCGGCCTCGACCACCTCGGATACCGCACGCTGAAGCTTGGTTCTGGCGCTGGAACGGAACTGCTCGAACATGGCAACCTCTCGTCGGGATCACCCCCATGCTGCCAGGCTTTGTTCGCTACCGGTCCCGACCGCGGTAGTGACTCTTGAGTTGTCGGGAGATCACCTTGATCTCCCGCGTCCTCTCTGCCTGCAGACGAGCATCGCTTCGCGCGGCGTTCCATGCATTCTCTCGCTGTAGTTTCCGGTAGCTCGCGAGCCTCCGCTCATCGATATCGCCACGCCCGAGTGCGCTCAGGACTGCGCATCCCGGCTCGGAGTTGTGTGCGCAATCGGAGAACCGGCACTCTGCAATCAGCTCCTCGATCTCGGGGAACGTCTTCTCGATCCCCTCCGCCGCGTTCCACATGCCGACCCCTCGCAGGCCGGGTGTGTCGATCAGTGTCCGGCCGCCGGAGAATGAGATCAACTCTCTGGTGACGGTGGTGTGGCGTCCCTTTCCGTCACCGGTCCGAACGCGACCGGTCTCGAGTCGATCGGCGTCTGTGGTGTCCGCGAGGAGGGCGTTCGCGAGCGTCGACTTACCGGCGCCTGATGGACCGAGTATCGCCACGGTGCCGTCCAGAACTGCATCGAGTACATCCATTCCTTCGTTGGTCTCGGCACTGACGGCCAGCACTGTTGCGCCGGGCGCAATGGCAGTGACCTCGGCGAGAGTGTCGGAGATATAGTGAGCTGCATCCGATTTGGTGAGTGCGACGACAGGGGTTGCACCACTTTCCCAGGCGAGTGCGAGTAGTCGCTCGATGCGCCCGAGATCGACGTCGCCGTCCGAAGCCGTGGCGATGACGACGGTGTCGACATTGGCCGCCAGAATCTGGCCTTCCGATTTTCCGGATGCCGAGGATCGAACGATGCTGCTTGATCGAGGGAGTATCGAAGTGACCGTGTGCATCTCGGGTTCGCGTGAGTCCCGTAACTCGGCCACGGCGACCCAGTCACCCGTACAGAGTGGATCGCTGCCGCTGAGTGCGCGAACTGTGCCTTCGGCGACGGCCACGTCGCATCGGCCGCGGTCGACGCGAAGAATGCGCCCGGGTGCGGAGTCCGGTGGGGCCAGGTCAGTGAATGTGTTCGAGAGTGTTGCGTTCCAACCGTATTCGGTCAGGGGCGTGCTGTTTTCCGACATGGTGAGTGTGTCCTCGAGTGCGAAGAAGTGTGAATGTTGACGGCGCTGAAACTGCGGAACACGACAGTCATCAATACTCACTCCTCGAAAATCTCAGGACGCACCATGCGTCGGATCAGAATCGTCTCAGCCGCGGTCGCGACTGTGCAACTGATTTAAAAGAGATCGGCTAACTGATTCAACTCAGGCCGACTGACTCAACTCGGGCGTGCGAACTTCTCTTCCCGGCCGAGCTTGCGCAGTCGCATCCACTCGCGCAGTCCGGCCGGATCGCGGCGGGTGATCAGGAAGTACCAGCCGAACCGAACCCATTCCTGCGGAAGCAGTTTCCGCATTCCCGGTTGGGAGAGGATGTATCCACGGTTGCGGTACGTGAAGTAGCGCTTCGCGTCGTTGTCGGGGTACTGCGTGTGCATGCGTCCGCCGAGGATCGGCTTGAACTCGTCCGCGCCGTTGGGGTGGACGTAGGCAGTTTGCAGGCAGGTACCGAACTTCAGGCCGGAGCGCACGAGGCGACGGTGTACCTCGACCTCGTCGCCGCGGACGAACAGGCGTAGATCCGGAACTCCGACGGCATCGATCGCGTCGGCGGTGAACAGTGCGCCGTTGAAGAGGGACGCGATACCGGGCAGGAGATCCTCGTCGCCGAGCTCGGAACGCAACCGGCGCCACGACGTGCCGCGGCGAAGTGGGAAAGCGAGTCGGTCGGGGTCGTCGATGTCGCAGACGACGGGGGAGACCTCGGCCAGGTCGTTCCGAATTGCACAGTCGAGCAGTGTTTCCAGGACCTCAGGCCCCTCCGGGCGGCCGTCGTCGTCGGCGAGCCAGACGCGGTCGGCGCCGAGTGAAAGCGCGTAGAGAATGCCAAGAGCAAATCCTCCGGCACCGCCGAGGTTGTGCTGAGAACCGATGTAACTGGTCGGCAGTGGAGCGTTGTCGACGAGCTCTTTCACATCGGCTTCGTCGGCATTGTCGACGACAACCAGATGATCGAGCGGACGCGACTGGGTGCTGAGAACCTTCAAGGATTCAGCCAGCAGTTCACGACGCTTGTGAGTGACGACGACCCCGATGATTTTCTCGGGTGCGCTCACGGGGTGTTCTCCCGTTCCATTTCCTTGATCACGTGGCGCACATGTTCGGCGGCGTCGTCACCTTCGTAGGCGCGCACGACGTCTTCGATGTCGCCTTGCATGCGGATCTGGCCGTGGTCGATCCACATCGCACTGTTGCACAGCTGAGCGAGGAATTCGTTGGAGTGGCTGGCGAATACCAGGATGCCGGAGCGTTCCACCAGCTTCTGCAGCCGGATGCGGGCCTTCTTCATGAATTCCGCGTCGACGGCACCGATGCCCTCGTCGAGAAGCAAGATCTCAGGATCGATACTGGTCACGACGCCCATGGCAACGCGAACGCGCATACCGGTGGAGTAGGTACGCAGCGGCATGGAGAGGTATTCACCGAGTTCGGTGAATTCGGCGATCTCGTCCATCTTCGCGAGCATCTGCTTGCGGGTCTGACCAAGGAACAGGCCGCGGATGATGATGTTCTCGTACCCGGAGATTTCCGGATCCATGCCGACACCGAGGTCGAAGACGGGTGCGACGCGTCCGCGAATGCTGGCGGATCCCCGGGTCGGTTCGTAGATTCCGGAGAGCAGGCGCAGCAGGGTGGATTTGCCGGCGCCGTTGTGGCCGACGAGCCCGATGCGGTCGCCTTCCTTGAGCGTCATCGTGATGTCGCGGAGCGCTTCGACGACGACGACATCGGAGTCGTTGCGGCCGATGGATCCTCCGGCCTTGCCGAGGAAGGCCTTCTTGAGCGAGCGGGATTTCGCGTCGAAGATCGGGAAGTCGACGCACGCGTTCTGCGTGTGGATGCTGACTGGCTGACTCATGTGTTTCCTCTAGACCCAGTAGGGCACGCGTGCCCGGTACTTGCGGAGTGCCAGAATCGCGACGGCCCAGCCGACGACGGTGAAGGCGATGACGATGTACCAGTGGTATGCCTGCTGGTCGGCCCCGATGAGTGGTGCTCGGATGATCTCGAGGTAGTGGTACAGCGGGTTGAGCTCGGCGAGTCGCACGCGCCCTGCGGCTTCTGGACTTTGATCCTTGAGAGCCTGCGTCGTCCACATGATCGGCGTCAGCACGAACAGCAGCAGGGTGAGGCTGCCGAGGATGGGGGCGATGTCGCGGTACCGGGTGGAGAAGATACCGAAGACGATCGAGACCCACAGCGTGTTCGCGACGATCAGCACGAATGCCGGTATTGCCGCGAGTGCTGTCCAGCTCATGTTCTGCCAGATACTGAACGCGAACAGCAGAACTATGTAGATCGCGAAGTTGTGCGCGAAGAACAGCACCTGACGCCACACCAGGCGATACACATGCACGCTCAATGCCGACGGCAACTGCTTGATCAGGCCCTCGTTGGCGATGAAGACCTCGGAGCCTTCGAGGATGCTTGCACTGATCAGGTTCCACACGATCAGCCCGACCGTGACGTACGGCAGGAACTCCTTGAGCGGAATGTTCAGCAACGCGGAGTACAGAAGACCCATCGCGGCGGCCTGAACGCCGGTGGCGATCGTGATCCAGAACGGACCGATCACCGACCGGCGGTAGCGCTGTTTGATGTCCTGCCAGCCGAGGCTGAGCCACAACTCACGCTGATTCAGACCGTCGCGAAGGTCTTTGAACGCACGACGGAACGTCTGGGAGTCGGACACGGGCGCAGGTGCGTCCGGCGTCTCGGATTCGATTGCGGATGCTGACACGGAGGTCGAGCCTACCGGCCTGGCGTCGGCGCCGGATTTCCCTCGGACCTAGCGGTGGTCCGAGTTACAGATACTGGCCGGTTCCTGGGCTCTGTTGGTCTGGATGTGCAGGCGAATGCGGAGCCCCGATGCTCATGCCGGGAGGCAGTGCGCCCTGACGCATTTGTTCGAGCTGAGCGCGCGCTGCCATCTGCTGCGCGAACAGTGCGGTTTGAATTCCGTGGAACAGTCCTTCGAGCCAGCCGACGAGTTGGGCCTGTGCGATGCGCAGTTCGGCGTCCGAGGGAATGGAGTCGTCGGTGAACGGGAGGCTCAGTCGCTCGAGTTCTTCACGGAGTTCGGGTGCCAGGCCCTGTTCCAGTTCTCGGATGGACGAGGTGTGGATGTCCTTGAGGCGCTTGCGGCTGGCGTCGTCGAGCGGCGCGGCGCGCACTTCTTCCAAGAGTTGTTTGATCATCGTGCCGATTCGCATGACCTTCGCCGGCTGCTCGACCATCTCGGCGACGGACTCGGCTTCGGATTCCGCGCCTTCGGTGGTGCCGGATGTGGAGGCCTCTGCCTCGGCCGCCGGCATCGCGACGGGTCGACCGTCGGGTCCGATAACGAGTACCTGCTCTTTGTCGGGGTTCGTCATGCTTCCATCTTGTCGTGTGTGGGCGACAAACGCCGCGTAACCCCCAAAAAGTTAGCTACCGAATAACTGTACTGACGGGTAATTGGGTGACTGCCTTCGACTAAGCGGGCGTCTGCACCTAGAGTGTCGAGCATGGCTTACGACGTTGCCCGCGTACGGGGGTTGATTCCCTCACTCGGTGACGGCTGGATCCACCTCGATCCGCAGGCCGGAATGCAGATCCCGGACGCCGTCTCGCGGACGGTCTCCACCGCGTTCCGTGCCTCTGCATCTTCTTCCTCCGGTCGCCACGTCTCGAACCGTCGTAGTGCTGCCATTCTCGAGAGTGCGCGCACCGCGGTCGCCGATCTGGTCGGCGGAGATCCTGCGGGAGTCGTTCTCGGATCAGACCGAGCGGTGTTGTTGGCTTGGCTCGCCGAGTCGCTCAGTTCGCGGTTGGGCCTCGGAACCGGTCTCGTACTCTCGCGCCTCGACGAAGAGGCGAACGTCGCGCCCTGGCTTCGTGTGGCCAGTCGCTACGGCGCTCAGGTGCGATGGGCAGAGGTCGAAATCGAAACGTGTGAGCTCCCGAGTTGGCAGTTCAACGATCTCATCACCTCGACCACTCGCTTGGTGGCCTTGACGGCCGCATCGCCGGTCGTCGGTTCGGCTCCGAACGTCCGCGCCGCAGCTGATCGTCTGCACGAATTCGGCGGACTGATGGTGGTCGACGCCGTCGGTGCAGCGCCATATGCGCATGTGGACATGGCTGATCTCGGGGCGGACATCGTTGCCGTCAGCGCGCCGTCGTGGGGCGGTCCGCAGGTGGGCGCACTCGTCTTCCGCGATCCCGGACTGCTCGACCGAATTCCGGCCGTGTCGCTCAACCCGTACGCGCGTGGCGCCGAGCGACTCGAGGTGGGCGGTCATCAGTTCGCGCTGCTGTCCGGTCTCACGTCGTCGATCGATTTCCTGGCGGGCTTGGACGAATCGGCAACGGGAACCAGGCGTGAGCGCCTCGAAACCTCGATCAGCTCGCTGCAGGACTACCAGGACGGTCTGTTCGATCACCTCATGCGTTCTCTCGCAGCCCTGCCCAACGTGATGGTGATCGGCGGCGCACCCACGCGGGTGCCGACGCTCAGTTTCACACTCGAGGGGATGGCGGCAGACAAGGTCGCGGCGCACCTGGCCGACAAGCGCATCGCGACGGTCAGCGGTACGCATGGTGGTTCCAGGCTGCTCGACGCCCTCGGTGTCAACGACGAGGGCGGCGCGGTCACCGTCGGCCTTGCGCCGTACACGACGCGGTACGAGATCAATCAGCTGGTCGCCGAACTCGGCGCCCTGGGCTGATCGATCCCGCTCGGCTCACTTCACGGTGAGGATGACCTTGCCTACGGTTTCCGGCGAATCCAGCAACTGATGGGCTAATGGCGCCTCAGTGATCGGAAGTTCGGTCGACACGATCGGTTGAACCGATCCGTCTGCGATCAACGGCCACAACTTCGCACGGACGTCGGCGACGATGTCCGCTTTACCGCCTGGGCCGGTGAGCGGACGCCCGCGCAGGCCCGTCGACGTGATGTTTCCGCGCTTTCCCATCAGCTTGGCGATGTCGACTTCGCCCTTGCGGCCACCCTGCATTCCGATGATCACGACGTGGCCGTCCATGGCGAGTGCGTCGACGTTGCGTCCGAGGTACGACGCTCCCATGTTGTCCAGAACCACGTCGGCGCCGTGGTTGTCGGTGGCTTCGGCGAGTGATGCTACGAAGTCGCTGTCGCGATAGTTGATGAGAATATCCGCGCCCAATTCGCGGCAGCGGTTCAATTTGTCCTCCGAACCCGCGGTAACTGCGACGCGGGCGCCGAGGGCTTTGCCGACCTGGATGGCGTGGGTGCCGATTCCGCCGCCACCGCCATGGACGAGGAGGACCTGTCCGCGTCGTAGACCTCCGCGCATCACGACGTTGGACCACACCGTGCACGCAACTTCCGGCAGGGACGCTGCGACCCGGAGATCGACGCCCGCGGGAACCGGGAGAAGTTGTGTTGCCGGGACCGCAACCTTCTCGGCGTAGCCGCCGCCGGCCAGCAATGCGCAGACTTCGTCGCCGACGGACCAACCGGTGACGTCTTCGCCGAGTTCGGTGATCACACCCGAGCATTCGAGGCCGAGGATGTCACTCGCGCCGGGCGGCGGCGGGTAGAAGCCTTGACGTTGGAGCAGGTCGGCGCGGTTGACCGCGGTTGCGGCGACCTCGACGAGTACGTGCCCGCGAGGTAGTTCAGGATCGGGCTGCTGCGCCCATTTCATGACCTCGGGACCGCCGGGCTGATCGATCGTTATGGCGTACATGGATACGACGCTAGCGAATCTCCCCGCTGACGGGTGTTTTGCCGCTACCGTCGCGGACGTGACTTACTTCGGGAACATGCAGAACGAGATTTATCTGACGGGACTGAGCGGCGCGAAGCCGGCTTTGCCGATGACTGCGGCAGGCTTGGAAGATGCCGCGCGCGAGCAACTCTCACCGGAGGCCTTCGGGTACATCGCCGGTAGCGCGTCGACCGAACGAACCGCGGTGTCGAATCTGCGGACGTTCGACAAGCATGCGATCGTGCCGCGGATGTTGCGGGGGACTGCGGCGCCCGACGCGCGTGATCTGAGCGTCGAGGTGTTGGGGACGCGGTTGGCTGCACCGATCCTGACGGCTCCGGTGGGCGTGCTCGGCTTGGTCCACGACGACGCCGAGGTTGCGGTCGGTTCGGTCACTGCCGAGTTGGGGATCGGATCGATTCTCTCGACGGCGGCGTCCTCGACCATCGAAGACGTAGCGGCGGCCTCGGGCGAGAACTGGTGGTACCAGCTGTACTGGCCGGCCGACGACGAGCTTGCCGAGTCGTTTGTCCGTCGGGCGGAGACGGCGGGCGCGAAGGCTATCGTCCTGACTGCCGATACTCCCGGTATGGGTTGGCGTCCAAGGGATCTCGAACTCGGTCACCTTCCGTTCCTGCAGGCGAAGGGTATTGCCAACTACCTGTCGGATCCGGTGTTCCGCGCCAAACTGGCGACGCCGCCCGAGGAGAGCGCAGAAGCGCTGCAGATCGCGGTTCTCACGTGGGTGTCGTTGTTCGGCAATCATGCGGTGCGGATCGCGGATATCGCGAAACTTCGCCAGTGGACGACACTTCCGATCGCGGTGAAGGGAATTGTCCATCCCGACGACGCACGTGAGGCCGTCGCAGCCGGCGCCAACGGCATTGTCGTGAGCAACCATGGTGGGCGTCAAGTTGACGGGTCGATTTCGGCACTCGATGCTCTCGGTCCCGTCGCTGATGCGGTGGGGCATGAGGTGGACATCCTGATGGACTCCGGAATTCGTTGTGGCGCAGACGTAATCAAGGCTCTGGCCTTGGGTGCCGACGCAGTGCTGTACGGGCGGCCGTGGGTGTACGGGTTGGGATTGGCCGGAGCGGACGGAGTGCGTCATGCGCTCCGGAGTCTCCTGGCCGACCTGGATCTCACCATGGGGCTGGCGGGGCTGGCATCGGTCGCGGAAATCGATCGCTCGATCCTCATGTCCAATTCGTGACTTTAGGGTGAGTCTTACTGTGACGGGCGGACACAGGTCTAAACTTGGAACCTGTGACAGCTGAAGCGACAACCGAGGAGACATCGCAGGCGGCGCACGGTGAGACACCGTGGCTGACGCCATGCGAGATGCGTGCATGGCGCGGCTACATGGACGGTAATCAGCGCCTCATGGAGGTTCTCAACCGCGAACTGCAGGATTCACACGACCTGTCGTTGGCCGATTACCGCATTTTGGTCATGCTCTCGGAGTCAGCTGACGGGTCGTTGCGGATGAGTGACCTGGCAGACGGCGTGCTGTCTTCGCGGAGCCGCCTCACGCACCAGATCAGGCGGATGGAATCCCAGGGCATCGTCGTGCGAGACACTTGCGTCGAAGATGGTCGCGGCGTGCTCGCGCGGATCACGGAAGAGGGTAGGCGTCGCCTCGCCGAGGCAGCGCCTACTCACGTGGCCGGAGTGCGGAACAATCTGGTCGATCTGCTGACTCCCCAGGAACTGGACGTGCTGGCAGACGTCTTCGAGAAGGTCGACAAAGCCATCGGCGAGCGCTGACTTCTGGAGCCGTTTTCGCGGTCCGTGGGAACACCCGATAGGATCGCCCACGGAAGCGTGGCAGAGCGGCCGAATGCACTCGCCTTGAAAGCGAGCGTGGCGTTAAACCCACCGGGGGTTCAAATCCCTCCGCTTCCGCCAAATGTTCGTTGTTCAAACCCAGCCCGCGCGAAAGCGTGGGCTGGGTTTTTTCGTGCCCTACGAAGCGCAGGAGCGTCGAGGAGTCGGATGTGTAGCAATCTTTGCCGCCCTGGGGTCGCCGGGTGAAGCAATGGCTTCGCCACTTCGGTGCTACGTCCGATGTTGCGGCAATCTGCCGGTTCTCGTTGTGCTGTGGTGAACGATCAGCCATTGCGGCGCTCGGCGACGAGAGTTCCAGGTGATCGCATCGTGCGGCTGGTGGTCAATTCGATTCCCTCCTTGGCTAGATGGGCTCGTGGTTTACGCGGCCTCCTTGCGCTTGGTGTCCGAATGAGCTGCGCGCCACCAATTAACTGTTGACCGTTCAATAAGTTTGCGTGGCCATATCGCCAGAGACCACGTTGCATTCAATCTGCTGAAATGCTCCGGATCGTGCCTTGTTTGCACGTTTGCTCGACTGTCACCAATGGGCGGATGGTCCAAGTTTGGTGACCAGTCGGGGCCCCAAACCCACTGTCAGTCCACGTCAACAAGCTGCGAACCAGCTTGCCGAAGCGCACGGGGACGTGCCTGCCGGTTTCACCGGCAATGTGCCGATCCCGCCAGATCCGAACGAGCCCGACGACCGATCGTTCCCGCAAAAAGTATGGGACACCGCGTGGGGTGTCGGGGAAAGTGCCGTCGACACAACAGTCGATAGCGTCGGAACGCTCGGAGACGCGTGGCGAAACTTCCTCGTAGTCCCCGTGCACGATGCCGCCGTCGATCCGTTCGGCTTCAATCGCGGCCAACGAGCACAGCCTTCACCCGAGCATTCTCCGGCTGAGATCGCTGCCGCAGCAGCAAACATCGTCTCCCTCATTCCGATCGTAGGCACAGGAGGCAGAGTCGGCGGAGCTGCCGTGCAAGAAGCGGTGGAGGCTGTTCTGCGGCGCGGCGGAACCGCCGCAGACGCCGAAGCCGCAGGTCGCAGGGCAGCCGCCACCGCCGGTGAGGCCGGGAATAGAGCCCCTAGCGATCCGACTATTCCCGTCGGAGACAGACCGGCCTCGACGCCTGTGGGTGGGCGCGGAGATCGCGAAATAAATGTAAAGCCCGGAACCAATCGTCCTGGAATAGTCAACGGTCGTGAATATACGGGGCATGCGTTCGACCGAATGCAAGAGCGCGGCATACTTCCATCCCTGGTTGAACAGGCCATTCGTGAAGGGTTGGCGACCCCGAGCAGAGGAAACACGACCGTGATCTATGATTCGATAAACAACCTATCAGTTATCATCAATGAAACGGGCAGAGTTGTGACCACCTCATTTGGCAATTTGTCGGGAAAGTGAAAAACATGACGGATCAATCAATTTACCGCCTGGAAGCTGAGCAGGTTAATCGTGATTATTGTGACGGAAAAATATCCTTGCATGCGCTAGTTGAAATATTCGAGAGGTACGTCAGAGAACGCGAATCGGAGCGTGCATCAGATTCCGAAACTCTGAGGGGGGCCTGGGGTCAAATTGAAATAGTGAATGCAATTAACCAGGATGATCCTTCGAATTCGAGCAAAAATGAGTCGGAGGTGCGAGAAGTTATTCAAGAATTCTTGGACTTGCTTCCGTAGTCTCTTTTCTCGGTCCAGGGGCGACTAATCAAGGCAGGCTTTGACTCACTTGCGCGACCAGTGTCATGTCAAGTGACACTGGCCAGCAGTTGCTTATTGTGATGCGGGAGCAGATTAGGATTCGCAGGCTGACGGTTCAGACGTCTTCGCCTTCGAGGGCGGCCATCCATTTGCCCTGATCACCGATCACGACTACCTCGCCTACCGCATCCCAGTGGAACACGACCACATCCTGATGATTCCAGGTAAAACCGACTACCTGTACAGCAGCGCAGGCGTCCGTATGCCTGCCTGGCGTGTCACCTTGTCTTCGGAACAGAAGAAGTTACTTTCAGTATTCGAAAGCGCTCGTGACGTCGTCTCAGACGAACTGGACGTAATGGAGCAGAGCGACCGGCACGGCAACGCCGCCTAAGTCTGCAGCTCATCCCACTTTTCGAGGATCCGTCTCGTCTGGACAGTTAAGTTTGAATGCCATCCACTTGCCTCCGTCAAAATGATTTTCATTTTCAATAAAAGAGGTGCGCCGAGTCCACCTCATTCGTTCGCCTCAGGGGTCGGTTGTGGATGCGTTATTACGCAGCGGCACAGGGAATTCCCGCACGCATCGGTGCCCGATTGCAGTCCTCGCAAAAGTCGTCCGGGATAACGTCGCCTGTTCAACACTCGGCGACGAACGTGGCCACGGGAAACGAAAAATACTCCGCCCCGCCACAGGAAGAGCGAAGCATCAATTCGACGGCGGAGGGTATTACCAGTTCTGAATGAAGAAGAACTGCTGTGAACCCCTCGCCGGGTTGAGTACGCCGAGAGAAATTTCTCCACCACGGGAGGCTGCTTCGTTGGCGAACTGGTCGAGACGTCCCCAGACGACGTTGGGGCCGCTCTCGAAGCGCGATCCTGGTGCGAGGCGCACGCCGATCTGGGTGGAGTTAGTGATGCTTTCGATCGCAGCGCCGGCATTGAGCTGGCCGAACAATGCCGTCTCACCCTGGTTCAGCTGCACGCCGATGCGCCCGTTGTCGGCGATCGGAGTAACAGCTGATGCTGCGCCCGCGCCGCTGAGTGCGATGGCTGCGATACCGGCAGGTATCAATGCGGCCGCGGTAATCATCCTGCGTAGGTGCGTCATTCGGCTTCTCCCTCGTCGGTGGCCCACTCGAGTTGGCGCCTCCACGGGCCACTTTGTCTGATTCTTCCGGTAACAGTCAACGACATGTCGCAAACAATGAGCAATCCATTGGATTGGTTTGAGATGCAGCTCACTACTGGAAATCCGTTGAAGAATAAACTGTTTCAGTGAAACTGCTGGTCAAGATCGTGAATGCCAGAGAAGCGCCCGGGCCGTCGTTACGTTTCCGTTACTGATCGGTCTGGCTGCGAGAAGGACACGCACTCGGTCACCCAGAAACGCTGCGGCACAGGAATTGTCAGAGCAAGAACCCGCGCAGAGGGTCCTCCGCAGTTGAGCGCCACTGTCAAGCGGTCTTTCATTCTTCGAGGGCGCGCTGCTTCGGCAGTGGGCTCTCGACTGTCAGAACCGCACGGTGAATACCACGTGGCGACGCTCTCGGGCCGCGCGCTGGAAAAAGTCCGCCACTTCCTGAAGCCAGCCCCAGGCGTACCCGCGCTCGTCGGAGCCGTACTCCGGGTTGCGGTCGTCGAGTGGCATTGCGTCGTAGCGCACGCCGAACTCGGATTCGGTGACTTCCGCCAGGTACGAGGAGACTTCGGCGACCCGATCGGGTGCCAGGTAGGTGACGAGTTGGTCGTCGGTGTCGGTGTTGAGGTCTTCGTCCCCCAGGATCACGCCGTAGGCCGGCCAGTTCTCGGACACGCGCTCGTACCCCGTGCTGGAGAGGGCGCACAGGATCGGATCCCACGCCTTGTCCGTGTCGCACGAGAACTCGGATCGGCCCGTCTCCTCGATGTCCTCGACCACAGCGCCGAGTTTGTCGTCGTCGCCGCGCGCGTCCAGAAGTTCCGCTGCCACGCTGTCTGACAGCGCGAAATGCACCCCAAGTTCCATGGCGTGATGCTAACGGCCGACCTGCCACCGTCCCGCCGTCACTACAAGACGAATCGACTTAGGTAACGATCCTGCTCTGCCTCCGACCGAAGTTACCCATGGTGGGCCGGCTGTCGTACATACTTCATCGGTGATTCCGACAAAACGGACCGGCCTTTCGGTTGTATCGCTGGTGATCCTCGTCGTCGCGGGGTTGCTGGTCGCAGCCCCTGCCAGCAGCGCCGCGCCGCCGCCTGACTGGAAATACACAATGGTGGCGTTCAGCAATGCCAGCGACCGTGACATGGATGTCTACGAGTCGGCTGACGGCACCGGCTTTCAACTCGTCCAGCAGTCGGCGTACAGGCCGCCATCTGGGCTCGTGCGTGATCCGAGCATCTTCCGGAACACGGACGGGTTGTACTACCTCACCTACACGACGGGTGGTGGGGCGAACATCGGGTTTGCACGCAGCAGCGACCGCATCAACTGGACGCCGCTGGGGAACTATCCGGTTCCGTTTTGCTGCGCCTTGATGCCTGGTACGGGAGATGGCACCGGTTCTGCGAGCCCCCCGGGCTTCTCGGGTTCGGCTGGTTTCAGCGACGGACCGTCGCTGTCACCATTCGTCACCAAGGCCTGGGCGCCTGAATGGTTTGTGGACGGCGATCGCGTCAACGTCATCCTGTCGATGTCGACCGGTGGAGGATTTGTGCCGTATCTGATGACGGCGTTGGAACCGTCGCTCCGGTTGTGGAGCCCGCCTGTTCCGCTCGCCGGGATCGGTGCGGACCACATCGACACCACCGTGGTCAAAGTTGGATCGACCTATCATGCGTTCACCAAGAACGAGACGAAGAAGGTCGTCGAGCATGCGGTCGCTCCTTCGGTGACGGGACCTTATTCGTTTGTCCCGCCAGGGAATTGGGGTTCGCTTGTCGAAGGTCCGGCTGTGGTTCAGTTGCCGAGCGGCGACTGGCGGATCTATCTTGACGCCTATACCGAAGGTAAGTATCTCTACTCCGACAGCACGGACGGGCTGAACACCTGGTCTCCTGTGCAAGAGGTTCCTGGGGTGTCCGGGACTGCACGGCATCTCGGCATCATGAGAGAACCGGCATAACGTTCGACCCCGAGTTGGTAAGGCTCTGATCAAGGACTCCGGTCTTGGTCAGAGCCTTTTCTCGTACTTGCGTACTACTTGTGTGCGTCGCCTGCGCTAATCAGTGATTGACAAGCTAACGATGCGATGCCAGTGGGTCCGACGAGTTCGCGCCGACCACGAAGTGAGTATCTCCGCGTGAGCTGTGCAGAGTTGCGCTCCCAGGCCCCGCTCGGGCGCCGTACTTCACGATTGATTGCCAAGTAATGCCTGTTGGTTTCATATTCAAGTACGCGCACTGGCTTGATGCCCGCACTTTAGGTCTCCAACTGCTCTGAGGCCCGCGAAATGCGGATTCAATTCGATTTGCCGCACTGTTTCTGAGGGATCTTCTCGTCCGTAAACGGTGACCTTGCTCATAGTAGGACCTAGGTCCTTTTCGCTGCTGATAAGCCTGTCGATATATATCTGTTACCGAAAGTTCACCCTAAATCCAAGATGGGGGAGATGGCGCGCTGGCGGGCAAACAGGACGATTGGTACCGTCCGGTAACTAATTCAGTTAGTTGTCGGCTACCGCTCTGGTTGCTGTGTCACGTGGAGGAGCAGTTCATGTCGATCGAATCGCAAAACGGCGTATCCCACCGTCGATCGAGGGCCGCGGTAGGGCTCGCGGCGTGTGCGGTTGCCGCGCTGTCGTCGGGTGTGGTCTTCGCAGGGAGCGCATCGGCAACGCCGACGGCGTTGGCGGACAAATTCGCGAGTACGGTCACCGATGACGGCTGGTCGTTGGATCTTGCCGCCACGAAACTGTCGGCGAATCCGGTGCCGAATCTGGCGACGACGGCGTTCACTCGTGAGGGGTTCGTGTCGGCGAAGGTGACCGGCACGATCGGTGGTGCGGGCGATTCGGCGGTGAAGACCGGTTATGTCGAGCAGGGATTGCAGATCGGCTGCCAGATCGATGTTTCCTCCGGACTTGGCTTGGGGCTTGGCTTTTCGCTCGGCCCGTCTGTCGGTGTGAGTATTTCGGGTGTCCCGTCGGCGAACGTGGGTGTGAATGCGTCGGTGAATCCGAGTATTCAGTCGACGATTGCGCCGGGCACGATCACGACGATTCCGTTGGGGAAGAAGGATCTCGGGTCGTCGAAGGCGTCGATCACCGCGGAGAACGTGCACGTGAAGGTTGATGCGTGCATGGGGCCGGTGACGATCCGTTCGTACGCACAACTCTCGGTGTCGACGGCGACGTCCGACAACACGTTGTTCGTGTACTCCGATCCGACCTGGCTCTGACCCGCGCAGCCGTCGTCAGCGCTGCTGGCGACTATTCCCGATCCGCCCAGTCCAGGGGTGGTTACTCATCACGCCCACAAAGGAGAAATCATGAAGATTCGTACCTTGGCCACTGCCGGAACCCTCACCGCGGGTATCCCCTGTTCGGTGTTCTCGGCGCCGGCGTGGCATCTGCCGCAACTCCGATCGTCGAACCTGAGCAGGGTCGGATCGGTCTGTCGCTCTCGAATGCGGAAACCGCGGCGTTGGCGGCGAGCCCGATCCCGGACGCCATCTCCGACATCGTTCCAGGCTCGCAGCGGTGGATTGAGCTCGCACCGGGCTCGGCGCTCACCGTCGGCCCCGATGGCAAGCTCAGCGCCCCCGACCGCGTAGTGATCGGCGAGGCCGCTACCCATGCTGGCGGCTACGTCGATGTCTATCTGGCTGATCCGAACAACCCGGCCAACGCCGGGTACGTCACCCTGACCTACCAGTACTGGAACTGATACCGCGCCCAGCACCGGCGACCCGTTTTCCCGCTCTCCCTTCCCATTTGGAGTTCCAGTCATGACCGTCAACAACGCCGAACGCCGCAGTGTCCAACCGGAACCCGCTGCCGTCGATAGGAAAGACGTTGCAGACGTTGATGACTGGGATCCGGACAGTGAACTCAGTCCACTCTCCAAGGCTGTGATCGCTACGGCAGTTGGACTGGGGTTGCTGATCGCGGCATTCGCGGTGATCGGGAAGCTCGCCGGCTGGGCGAACGACTACGGGACGATCCTGGTTTACCTGGCGTTCTTCTTGTGGATGTCGATCTCCGGACGGTTGTTCTTCTGGGGCGCAGACAAACTCATCGCGCAATTCCGAACGAAGAAGAGTGACAATCGTGGTGCGCGCCGGTGAAGTCCGGTAGACGACTTCGCCGGACTCTCGCGGGAGTGCTTGCCGCTGGGGCGCTGTTGACCGGAGCGGCCGGAGCGATCGGTGCGGGAATTGCACTCTCCGCCGCTCCGGCGAACGCGACGCCGGAAGAAGACTGCGCGGCGGTGCGGGCACGTGATCATCAGATCTACCTGAATCTCATTGCGTCGCTGCCACCTGGCGCGCCCATCCCGCCAGAGATCATCAACCCGTGCCTGAGCGCGCCGTCCACGACGTCGACAGCTGCGCCGACGACCACTGTCGGGCTCCCCGGTGTGCAGGCTCCAGGCGGTGGCCCGAATGTCGGGGCCAATGCTCCGACGAACTTTCCCACCTACAACGGCACCCCCATCGTCCCTGTGCCGACGATCGAGGTTCCGCCCATTACTTCCGAGTCCCCGGCCTCGGAAACTGGTGTCGGTGCATTCCCCAATGCATCGGCATCAGCGGTTCCCTCACCCACACCCACCCCGGGTGAGGGAACCACCACCGATCGTGGTCCCGGACCGATCCCCGCGGATTCGGATTCGAATATCGCACCGGCCCAAACGGTTCCGGACCCGGCAGCAGATGTTTCCACCGCCGGGGAGGACTCGGGCCGTGACCGGTATCTCGAACTCGCCCTGATCGGCGCTGCGGCGTTCACCGCTGCGGGTATCGGAGTGCGCGGGCGGCCGGGACCTTTCAGCCCCCGCACGCCCGAATCAGTACTCTCCCAGGCGGTCGGGACTGTCGTGTCGCCGTTGACTGCGTACGCACCTGGCGGGCAGTCCTCGTTGCGGGTGTTCGATCCGATCACCGGCGGAAGCCGGTTCTTCTTCCTGATCCACGACGAAACGTCGTCGCACGAATCCGTGATTCCGGTGACGGTGCCGCCCGGCGGTCACATGAGTGTCAACCCCGATGGCACGGTCACCGTCTTCGACGCCGACGGGAATCCGGTCTCGACAATCGATGCCCCGTGGGCGTACGACGCCAACGGCACTCCTGTTCCGACGCACTACGAGATCCGGGACGGGCAACTCGTCCAGGTCGTCGACACCGCGGGCATAGAGAACCTGCTGTACCCGATCCTCGCCGACCCGGAGCTGACACCGGAAGAACGTGCTGCGCTCGAAGCGCAGGCGAACTTCATCGGCCCGATGACCCCGGAGGGCGAACAAGCACGCAGGGACGCACAAAACGTCCTCGCCGCCACCCCCCCGGAGCCGGCAGATTCAGGCCTCGAGCAGCTCATGCTCGGTGACCCTAACTCCGAGGTCTCCGAACCACCGATCACTGAAACAGGAACCGGAAACCCTGTCGGCGACGCAATACTCGCCAATCAAACCCAGGAGCCGATCACTTCGAACATCGGCGGGCAGGACTACACCACCGAACCTGTCGTCACTGACACCTCCTTCACGGACGAAAACGGAACCAGCTGGTCTGGCACAGCCTCGAAAGTGCCGAACGTGTGGAGTTGGACGTACACCGACGCCCAGGGAGAAGAGCACGACCTGCAGGTCACCTACGACGAGCAGGGTCGCCCGCATCGGGTTTTCGACAACTACACCTCCACTCTGTACCTGTACGACTGGAGCACCGGCGAACCCGTTCTGATCGGCGACCCGCATTATCTGGACCCGGGCGTTGCTTTCGATCAGCCTTACACCGGCGAGATCATGAGCTTCGTTCTCCCACCATTGCGTGGGGGGCGTCTGATTGCTGGCGCAGTCCGGGCCGAAGACCTGATCGTCTCGAACCGGACAACACCGACCCGGCCCCCGACCAGCGCACCGTCTGTTCCGGCGCAGAGTGTTCCCCGGCCGGGTGGAGTGCCACCGCGCGGCATACCCGTCATCGACGGCACCGTTCCACCTGCCGAGCATGACCAGCCCTCTGTTCCGTCTGTAAATGAACCTGCACGCCCGGATCCCACGATTCCGGAACCCTCGCAACCCACTTCGCCCGGCGATCCCGATCGTGGCGAGTGGGAATCACCCTCGCCCGGTGAGGTTGCTGATCCGGGGTCGAACCCAGAACCGAAGGCTCCCTCGCCAGGTCACGTCGAGGAACCGAGTGTGCCGACTTTGCCCGATGTCGGTCATGTGCCGGTGAATCCGGATGCTCCCGGCGCTCCGCAGCAACCCGGACCACCGGAATTCGACCCCTTCGCCACCGATCCGAGCACGATCGAGCAGCCAGGTGTTATTCCAGGTCCGACAGACCGGCCGACTGTCGCTACCCCGCCGCTACAGCCCGATTCTGGCGAACCAGGCGTATCGCTTCCGATTACAAACACGCAGACGGATCCTGGCGGAATCGAAACCGGTGAACCCGCAGACGTTCCTGCAGGTCGTATTCCGATACTCGGAGATCCTGAGGGCGGTCACGGTATTTGGGACAACGCCTATCCATCAGAGATCGCGTCGATGTTCGACCAGAACGGCAATTTGACACCCAACGCAGCTTTTCAGCAGTTGGTTACCGGAGTTGACCCAGCGTTCACTTACTACCTTCCGGCGCCTTTCAGACCAACCGGGCGCATCAGTATCGACAACTGGATCCGAGAACTCAATATTCTTCAAGAGGTCAAAGGTAATTACGACATGCTGTTCAGACCGCATGTACCAGACTTCATGCGCGACAATATTGTCGATGGCATGCTTGAGCAAGCTGAGCGACAGGTCCGAGCCATAGCTCTTGCGGGCAGCGATGCACACCTCCAATGGGTGTTTCTGCAAGAACAAGCTGCGCAGATAATGGAGGATGCGTTCGACGAGGTAATCGGGCTGGAGAACATCAACATCATCGTATTTGGAGGGGAGTGAAGAGTGCCTACATCATCACTGCGCCGCAATCCTACGGCGGGCTTGACAGTGAAGGTCATTCCACGAAAGGGTGCGCCTGAAAGCGAGGCCGTCACGGCCGCGCTCGTTGCACGTTCGCTACGATTGCTTCGCGACATCGATCCTGTCTTCGACGTCGACTTGTACCAAACAGTAGGCGATGCCCTCCCCGACGGTGCCGGAGTCGAGCAAGCCTTGGCGTCGAATATCCGTCAGATCCTTGTGCCTCCGACGGAAAAATCGATCGAAGCCGCATTGATCGAGCGCAGACGATCCCCTGATGCCACCGGCGGTATGTATCCCCTCTCATTGGGACGACATATGACCCTGTATTCACCCGCTGGAGACGTCAAAGTCGTTGTTAGTTTCGGGGGCACCTCAGGGTCCGGCGCATTCGCATGTGCCTTTGCCGACGAATCACTGATTTCGCTGGCATCGAAGCTCGTACAGGGACTAGCCGACATCTGGGACTCGCGTGTCACCGTGCTCTACCGCCGAACCGAATCATCGCCTCAGCGCAACGTACCGGGTGACGCAATCGTGGGCAGTTGCACCTACTTCGGTCCTGAGTTGCCGATCAAGGAAACGCAGCTCCCGCCCAGCGTGGAGGCATTTCCCTACCATGACGGCACAATCGTCATCCAGAAGAATCTGTCCACGCCGGTAACCGTCGAGGACATCCGAAGCATCCGCGCAGCAGCAGGACTGCCGACCGAACGACCGGAGATTCCTCTACCCAAAGGTTTCAGACGGCTGTGAGCCCTACGTTGGGCGCACTCGGGGCTGCCTGCAGGTAGGGATGGCGCGGACCGACCAGCCTGCCCGCAATTACCGCGCCGCGATCCCGATCCGGCTACGCACCAGCTGATCGACGCTCCGGGTGGAGTGCCACCGCGCGGCATACCCGCCATCGACGGTACCGTTCCACCTGCCGAGCATGATGAACCCTCTGTTCCGTCCGTGAATGAACCTGCACGCCCGGATCCCGCGATTCCGGAACCCTCGCAGATAGTGCTTGATACTGAGGGATGATGTCCGGACTGCCAGGTAGGCCGGGGCTAATTGTGCGGATGATTCGTGGGTCGGTAGTGAGGCGGTCAGCGGAGACCATACCGTTTTCGAAGGCGGGCGGCCGGCTGCGGCCTTTGTCTATGGCGTCGAACCCTTCGGCGATCCAGTCGATGTGGGAGATTCCGGCGCGGTCGAAGGCGCTGGGAGGTGCATCACATACTTCCCCGAAAGTACGGAGGTACGAATGAATTCTGGAATCTAGTTCCCCTGCCCACTTCTATACATGCACTCTTCACTCGATGGTGGGAATTTTATGCCGATATCTATAACTGATGCGCTGGAGTCCTATCCCGACATCCAGCGGGTCCTAGTCCCGACGCATCCAGGCCGATCATTTGACGTCTACAACACATACGACCCGCCGGCAGAGGCTGAAGAGGTGTCTCAGTATTGGAACCTAGATACCCTGCCGAGAGATCTCTTCGATTTATGGAGAAGTGCGAGAGAATGCAGACTTCACCACGATAGGGGCTTAGGAAAGGACGGAATAACACTCCTTTCTCCGCCTAAAGCTCGAGAAGTTACGGAACGCGAGCTGGAATTCTGGGATGACGAGGATGGGCGCTTCTTGAAGAGTGACATAATAATCGGCACAATGGTGGTCGAGCCAGATTTCATTGTATTCGACACAAGAAAAAACGACTTCAATGTTCTGTTAGCTTCAACTCTCGACGGACGTGAGGACTGGCCTATCGTGGGGCGGAATATTTCCGACTTCTTGCTGCGTTATCGTGATTTACCTGGAGAAAGCCACTGGCAGCGCTCGATCGTTTGATACACCGGAGAGCGAAGTTGGCTTCCATCCTCGAGGGAATCGATGGCTTGGCCATGTCGACCCCGAGGAAGGGGCGCGGTTCTGCATGGGAGCGGGTGTTGAAGTCTGCGGCGAGCAACCTTGGCCCAGAGTGGGTTGTGGCACGATCTGGCACTCAGGCGGAGTTGATCCATCTACCAGTGCGATGGTGGTTCAATTCCATTGGGTTGGATCCCAAACCGAATCGGGAAGAGCTGACCTTCAGTCATGCGCCCCTGATGAGAGAATTCACGCCGGGCACTATCACCTTTCGACAGAGTTCATATCAACCTGGTCCCACAGATTCTGAACCACCGAATATTCAGATGGACATCTTCGATACCCGCGGTGCTGCGGAGATCGTGCGCTGGTGGGCGCTCGGTCCGTCCACCAAGTTCTTTGCTGCAGCGCCGCTTCCCGACTCGGTAGCTGCAGCCGAGCAGGCTTATGCCGACCGCAAGGAAGAGCCTTGCCGGGATTGGATGATTTCGGCTGGACTGCGGGTGATAGCTGACACCGGTTCGCCAATCGAGGTCATCGACAGCGTCCTCTGGGAGTTGGCTCGCCGTGATGTCGGTGGCCACGTCCAAAGTTTCTGGCGAGAATTTCGCGCGGTCGCGGAAAACAGAGACCGACTAGCGACATTGCAGTGGCTGGACGAAGAACGACGTCGTTCTGTAAAGGATGCATACGGGCTTCGGGATTCTGCGTTTGCCGATGTGATTTTCCGTACTGAGGACTCGTAGCCGAGGGAAGTAGGCGTGAGGGAGTGGAATCGGATGGATCGCGCGCCGCGTCGGAGAACCGCTGGCGGTGCGCACAGTCGCTCCTTTTCGTCTACCAAATAATACGAATGGTCCTTTATGGCAAGCATGCACATGAGCGATGACAAGCCTAAGTCGCCGAAATCGGTCACTGAGGTCCTGGAGTCCCTGGGAATGGACCGGGATCAGTTGCGGGAGATGGCGATAGATGCGATCGCGGACCTCACTCCGAAAAAGGGGAGAGGCGCTGCGTGGGAGAAGGTGTTGGGAGCGGCAGTGGAGACGCTCGGCCCGAACTGGACGATCATCGGGAGCGGGTTGCGAGCCAAGCTGCTGCACACTCCGGTGCGATGGTTTTTCGACACCGTCGGGATCGATCCGATTCCCAACCGTGAGAAACTGACGATTACTCACCTACCACTCATCGAACCCCTCGATCCCGGAACACTCACTGAGTGGCAGGACCACTACGACAGCAGGCATTGCGGACACGACTACCATGGCCGCCAGATTGATATCTTTGATACCGTCTCCGCTGCCGAGCTAGTGATCTGGTGGGCTGAGGGGCCAGCATCCGAGCTGTTCGACGCACGATCGGAGGCGGCACTCACCCCACTCCGTGAGAAGCAGTACCTTGAGCGCAATCAGTCGGGTCCAGCACGCTGGACAATCTTGGCGGGGCTGCGTGTGATCACTGACACCGGTTCACCGCTCGAGGTTATCGACAACGCAATTGAATACTTCCGCGGCTGGGTTGCCGACCCGAAAGCTCCACTTGTGATGTTCTGGACACAGTTTCGTGAAGTCGCTGCTGCCGATGATCGTGAGAGGACACTGCGGTGGCTCGACGAGCATCGCCGTGCCGCGGTGCGTGAGCACTACCCGTTACCGGATTCGGTGTTCGCCGACGTTCTCGAAGACCTGGGCGACGGCTAGCCATGTGAGTGCAAGAATCTCGGATTTGCTTCGACCACAACACTTCAAGGGGAGAAATTAATGGACTACTGGGTCGTCGTCCCGGAAGAGCCAGGGTTTGTCGGGGATCGTACAGTTGTCGATACCGCAACCTTGCCGCCGACGGTGGAGAGGGCTCACTTCGTGTTCACCCGGCAACCTACCGACGGACTGATCGGCGCCGGCCCGCTGGTGTTGGTGGACCGTGAGACCGCGGAAGCGCTCGAGGACAACGTCTTCGGCGAAGTGTCCCTTCATCCGGCGGACCTCGATACGGACCCGGCGTCGGGGTTGTTGCGGGTTCCCGACTTCGTGTGGTGCCAGGTGCATGGGCAAGCGGGGATGCTCGATATCGGCCTCACCGAGGACGGTCGCCTGGTGATGTCGGGGCAAGCGTTGCTGGTGTTCCACTCTTTCGGTGGCGGTGTCGACAACGCCACCATCTCCGAATGGCTCGGCTGAACCAACTTGCCCAACATATGCTTTGCCGTGGTGAAACTATGTGATGGCATGCCTTGAGCGCAGCGCGCTCCCCCAAGTCGCCGTGATCGAGGAACTACCCACTGACACGTTGATCCGGTTGGGAGACAAGCCTATGCACGTCGGTGCCGCCGACATCGTGGCAGTGCGCGCAGTGTCGGGCTATGGAGATCAGGTCGGATTGGAAAGGACGGGGCGATGAGCATGTTCGGGCGGCGGCCGACTTTAGCCGGATATTGGGGGACACGGGTGCAGTCGAGTCAGGAAGTGGCGCAGACGATGCGGGCCTTCCTCGATGATCTGGAAGCGATCGACCCGGGGCTGGCGTTGTCGTGGGTCTCGACTGCCGAGTTCGACAAGGCGCCAGCAGATCTCAGTGTGGACGGGTTGGTGCGAATCTTCGAGTATTCCCGCTCGAAGGAGATGGGGTATTCGGACACCCCGGGACCGGGCTACGACATCGACTTGTCGCCCGAGGACGGGACCGCGCGCCGGGTCGGTGCCTGGGTCGGCGGGCTGGAAACCAGTGCTCCCAACAGTGTCCTGGTGTCGTTGCCGACGGAGACGCAGCTCACCGACAGTACCCGGCGGTTGCTCGACCCGGATATCGGAGACGCGATCATGAGAGTGATCGTCAAGCATTGGGAACCGGAGCGAGCTCGGTGGAGCATCGGAGACTACCGGCACCTTCAGAATCGGTCGAAAGGTGAGGTCGAGGTGGGATGGGAAACATACTTCCATTCCGGAGTTACGTTCGATCGCAGCGCGCTGCCCCAATCTGCGGTGGTAGAGGAACTGCCCACTGGCACGTTGATTCGGTTGGGGGACAAGCCTATGCAGGTCGCTGCCGCCGACATCGTGGCGGTGCGGGCGGCGTTGGGTTATCCGGTGTAGGCCACGCAACGGGTCCGGAGTTCACCATTGCATCAGACGTCGAGAAATGTGTTAACCGGATGACCTGCTTCGCCTTTCGATAGTATTGCCAGATGGCACCCCGAGCCGACTTGCTCGCGTGGCTCCTCGATTCGGATCCGGCGATTCGGTGGCAGGTGGAGCGCGACCTGCTGAACGAAGCGCCCACTGTGTGGGCGGCGACGCGCGCGTCGATCGCTACCAAAGGATTTGGTGCACGCGTGCCTTCATTGCAGGATCGAGACGGCAAATGGGCGGGTGGGGCGTTCTTCCCGGCAGAATTCGACTTCGTGGGACCCGAAGCAGCAGAAGAAGGTTCGCAACCCTGGACGGCAACTACTTGGACGCTCAACTCCTTGCGTGAGTGGGGCCTCGACGCCAGTGTTCTGCGGGAGCGTCGTACTGCAGAACTGCTCGCGGAGAACTGTCGCTGGGAGTACGAGGGCCGGCCGTACTGGGACGGTGAGGTCGATTGCTGCATCAACGCCTGGACGGTGGCAAACGGTGTGTGGCTCGGCATGCCCGTTGATGAACTGGCTGATTGGTTTGTGCGGCATCAACTTCCGGATGGTGGGTGGAACTGTGAGTGGATCGAAGGTTCGACCCGATCGTCGTTCCATTCGACGCTCAATTCACTCAAAGGGCTTCTCGCGTACGAGATCGCGACCGGGGGAACAATTGAGACGCGCGCGGCTCGACGATCCGGTGAGGAATTCTTGCTGCAGCGCGGTCTGTTCCGGAGACTCTCGACCGGGGAACCGGTGGGGGACTGGATCGGCCGGTTCGCGTACCCGTTCCGGTGGCGTTACAACGTGCTCAACGCAGCCGACTACTTCCGCGAAGCGTCGTTGTCGGATGGAAATGAGCCTGATCCGCGAATGGCGGACGCGATCGAGATGATCCGGGCCGCTCGAGCCTCGGATGGGACGTGGCTCCAGGCCGGTCGCCAACCGGGGCGGGTGTGGTTCGAGGTCGACACAAAGGCGGGGGAGCCGTCGAGGTGGCTGACTTTATCCGGCATCCGAGTGCTCGCCTGGTGGGATCAATCCTCCCCTCTAGGTTCTGCATAACAAAAGAGTCACAGCGAAATTCATTCAACCTTAAAGGTTATCGAAAGGTGATCTTCGACCTTCCAGTCGAAATATCCAGTACAGATGAAGAACATATTAACGACAGGATTGCCCTCAGTGCGATGAAGGTTAATCATCTGAACAGGTGAGAAGATGTTCGGTGAAATTACCTACCCGATTGGATAGGCGGGTCACCGACGTTGGTAATCAACTAAGGCTCTCGCAGCTGTCTCGGTTAGGGAGCTAAGTCCCGAGCTGGAAACGGCATTTCTGCTCCGAAAGTGGCGCTCACCTGCGGCTACGTTCCCCATTTTGCAGGACTTAAACCACTTTCGGCGAGATTTAGTCTCGCAATTGTAGGTTGTGGAGCGTCCGCAATGTTTAGGCAAAGTCCCATCTTTTCCCAGAACAATGCTCTACTAAACGTGAAAACCGGATGTTCCCCCGATTTTGCTGAGAAGGTGCAACTATGGGGCGTAGCGTAACTGTCGCAGCGAACCGGAACATCGCGAATTGCTGCTCTAACCAATGACTTTGTTCAGGTCCGAATAATGCTCGGAGGTCGTCGATGTCGATGGAAATGGTGTTAGCCGAAGCAGTGATAGATAGTGGGGACACGGCGTGGGTGCTGATCTCCGCGGGTCTGGTTCTCTTCATGGTTCCCGGACTCGCCTTCTTCTACGCCGGTCTGGTGCGTGGTAGCAGTGCGCTCGTCATGTTGCAGCAGAACCTCGTCCCACTCGGACTCGTCTCGATTACCTGGGTCGTGTTCGGATACAGCTTCGCGTTCAGTGGAGACTGGGGTTCCGGCTTCCTCGGTGACCTCAAATTGTTCGGCTTGCAGGACATACACACAGCCGCCGCCCCGGGCTTCCACCTGATCGAAGGTGCAGTCGCGGTACCGACTCTGGCGTTCGTGGTCTATCAGATGATGTTCGCGATCATCACGCCCGCGCTGATCACCGGTGCGACCGCAAACCGGCTCAAGCCCTTGGGCTGGGCCGTTCTGCTCGTGCTGTGGTCGATCATCGTCTACCCCCCGATTGCGCACTGGCTCTTCAATCCCGAAGGCTGGTTGGCGCTCCGCGGAGCTCAGGACTGGGCCGGCGGAATTGTCGTCCACGCATCCGCCGGCGCCGCCGCCCTGGCAATCTTGCTGGTGGTCGGTAAACGTCCGGGATGGCCCAACGCCGAGGCAGTCCCGCACTCGGTGCCTCTGGCGTTGATCGGCGCAGGCATCCTGTGGTTCGGCTGGTTCGGATTCAACGCAGGCGACGGATTGGCCGCCGATGGTGTTGCGGCACAAGCCTTGATGAACACTCACATCGCCGCAGCGGGCGGTATGGTCGTCTGGCTCGTCATCGAAAGGTACACCGAGGGCAAGGCCACGGCGATCGGCGGAATCACCGGCGCGGTAGCCGGTCTCGCGACCGTCACCCCTTGCGCCGGCTTCGTCAGCACCTTCTCCGCGTTGGCGATCGGCGCGCTTGCCGGACTGGTCTGCCACTTCGCGCTCGCGCTCAAGTCGATCTTCAAGTTCGACGACGCGCTCGACGTCATCGCGGTCCACTTCATCGGCGGCATCCTCGGTTCACTCCTTCTCGGTTTGTTCGGCGAAAAAGCCATCAATTCGATCGGCCGCGACGGACTCTTCTTCGGCGGCGGGGCAGGACTACTCGGCGAGCAGGCGCTGGCGTTGATCGTCGTCATCGCTTTCTCGTTCGTGGTGACCTGGCTGATCGCCACGGGCATCGAGAAGACCATCGGTCTCAAGCTGGCCCCGAAAGACCAGGTGGACATCGACCGTCGTCAGCAAGGCATGGACGCATACCGCTACAACGCCGCATTCGTGGACGCGGGTGGTGCGCCGCAGACCAGCGGGTTCGACTCGGGGGTCCTGGTCGAGGGGGCAAAACTTGTTCCGAACCTCGGCGCCCCGAAGCACGAACTCATCACCGCGGTATTGCAGACCATCGAGTCCGAGAAGCTACGGGAGGCGCTGCTGGCTGCCGGAGCGGAGTCGATAGTCGTATCGGAAGCGCATGTCTCCGCGAGTGACTCGGCCTCGCTCAAGTTCCGCGGACAACGCAACGACGTCGTGTTCACCGAGCGGTTGCGTGTCGAGGTGCTGGTCGCCTCGGAACATGCCCAGGCAGTTCTGGACGCGATCAACGAGTACTCGGGCGGCAGGAGGAGCGGTTTCGTCCAGCAAGCGGCCGAACCTCTCACCGAAGCGACGGAACAGGGGAGCTGACATGTATTCGACGACAGGGAGTTACCGCATGATCGACAAGGAGCGTTCAGAATGCATCTGACACCGCGAGAACTCGACAAGCTGACAATCCTCATGTTGGCGGATGTCGCACTGAGGCGAAAGGCAAAGGGGCTCAAACTCAATCACCCGGAGTCCGTCGCAGTTATCACTGCAGCCGCCCTGGAGGGAGCTCGGGAGGGCAAGACTCTCGAGGAGGTCATGGCCGACGCATCGCACGCCTTGACGGTCGACGACGTGATGGACGGTGTGGCGGAGATGATTCCACGTGTGCAGGTCGAGGCGGTGTTCCTCGACGGTAGCCGGCTCGTCACCGTGCACTCTCCGATCCAGTAGCCCGACCGAGATGTCAGGAGCACTCCAAGATGGCAAGCAAATCGACGAAGAAGGATTCCGGCGGCGAGAAGAAAGTACCGGTCGGCGGATACGTGTTGCGGGACGAGCCGATCGAACTCAACGAGGGCCGTCCACGTTTGAAGTTGCGAGTCCGAAACACCGGTGACCGTCCCATCCAGGTGGGTTCGCACTACCACTTCATGGAAGTCAATCGCGCGTTGTCCTTCGATCGTGAACAGTCCTTCGGCTGGCGCCTCGACATTCCCGCGGGCACGGCGGTCAGGTTCGAGCCGGGCGACGAGAAGGAAGTGACGTTGGTGCCGTTCGGCGGCAAGCAACGAGTGCAAGGCTTCAACGGACTTGTCGACGGTTGGGCGCCGACCCACGCCGCCTACCGGCCGAGGCTCCCCGGAGCCGTCCAGCGTGCCGAAGAACTCGGCTTCCTGTCCGAACCTCAAACCGACTGATTCTCGTTCACGGCGGACGAAGGAGAGCAACACCCATGACAAGCATTTCGAGACAAGAGTATTCGGGTCTGTTCGGGGTCACCACGGGTGACCAGATCAGGCTGGGTAATACCGACCTGTACATCGAGGTCGAGGAAGATCTTCGAACGATCGGCGACGAGTCGATCTACGGCGGCGGCAAGACGCTGCGCGACGGCATGGGCCAGGATCCGGAGTCGTGCAGCATCGACGGTGCCCTCGACCTCGTGATCACCAACGTGGTCATCGTCGATGCAACCATCGGCGTCGTCAAGGCAGACGTGGGAATCAAGGACGGCAAGATCGTCGGCTGGGGTAAGGCGGGAAATTCCAGCACGATGGAAGGCGTCACCCCGGGGCTGACCACCGGTCCGGCGACCGACGCGATTTCCGGTGAGCAGATGATCCTCACTGCCGCCGGCATCGATCCGCACGTGCACCTCGTGTCACCACAGCAGGCGTACCACGCACTCAGTGGGGGAGTGACGACGCTGATCGGTGGTGGCATCGGCCCGACCGACGGAACGAACGGCACCACCATCACTTCCGGTATCTGGAACATGGAGATGATGCTCAAGGCCAACGAGGGTTTGCCGGTCAACGTCTGCATGTTGGGCAAGGGGAACTCGTCCGGGCATCAGTCGCTGGTCGAACAGATCAAGGCCGGTGCGGCCGGTCTGAAGGTCCACGAGGACTGGGGCGCGACACCGGCCACAATTCGTGAGTCTCTGCGGGTGGCAGACGAAATGGACGTTCAGGTCGCCATTCACACGGACACACTCAACGAGGCCGGATACGTCGAGGACACCATCGCGGCCTTCGAAGGCCGTACCATTCACACCTATCACAGCGAGGGCGCGGGTGGCGGTCACGCACCCGACATTCTGCGGGTGACGGGCGAGGACAACGTACTTCCGGCGTCGACCAATCCGACGTTGCCATACGGCATCAACACTCAGGCCGAACTCTTCGACATGATCATGGTCTGTCACAACCTCAATCCCAAAGTGCCCTCGGATGTTTCGTTTGCCGAGTCCCGCGTTCGCGCCGAGACGATCGGTGCCGAGAACGTACTGCAGGACATGGGCGTCATCTCGATGTTCTCGAGTGACTCACAGGCGATGGGCCGGGTTGGAGAAAACTGGCTACGCGCGATCCAAACAGCGGACTGCATGAAGCGGTCCCGCGGAAAGCTGCCCGAGGATTCACCGACGCACGACAACTTTCGCGTGTTGCGCTACGTCGCGAAGGTCACGATCAATCCAGCGTTGACGTTCGGTCTTTCGCATGTGGTCGGGTCGATCGGTGTCGGGAAGATGGCGGATCTTGTTCTCTGGGAGCCCGCATTCTTCGGCGCGAAGCCGAAGACGATCATCAAGAACGGGTTGATCAGCTGGCACGCCATGGGAGATCCGAATGCGTCGCTCCCGACACCACAACCGGTGATCTACCGGCCGATGTTCGGTGGATTCGGCAAGGCGTTGCCGCAGAGTTCGGTCTCGTTCGTCTCGCGAGCGGCGCTCGACGACGGCATCAAGGATCGACTCGGTCTCGAACGTCAGGTTGTCGCCGTCGAGGGCACGAGGACGGTCACCAAGCGTGATCTGGTTCGTAACTCGGCTACTCCGGAAATCAAGGTGGACCCGGAGACCTTCGCGGTGACTGCGGACGGTGTCCATGCGTACGTCGAACCCGCCGAATCCATTCGCTTGAACCAACTTTACTTCTTCAGTTAGGGGTCTCCAGTGTCGGGAACAATCACACACACGCACGGTGCCGATGCGACGCCACACACGCACGGCGAGATGACCGCGCCGAGCGGAAAGCCGACGCGAGTCGACGCGCTGCTCGGGAAGGAGACCGACGAGGAGTGGGCCGGTCGACTCGACAATGCGGTAGTCGACGTCTTGTCGCTCGATCAGTGGGAAGCGCAGAAGAGTCGGTTACGACGCACCACGATCGGTGGCCGTGAATTGGCCGTCTCGCTTGATCGTGGTATTCAGTTGCAGGACGGCGACATTCTGCTGTGGGACGAGCCGGCGAACACCGTGGTCGTGGCCAGGATCAACCTCAAGGACGTGTTGGAGATCGACCTGAGCGCGCTGGTCGACGTCACGCCCGAGAAGATGATTCAGACGTGCCTGGAGTTGGGACATGCCGTGGGTAACCAGCACTGGCCTGCGGTGGTGAAGGGAATGAAGGTCTACGTTCCGTTGACGGTCGACAAGGCGGTCATGGGCTCGGTGATGCGGACACATGCTTTCGAGGGCATCGAGTACACCTTCATCCCGGGCGCCGAGGTAATTCCCTACATCGCTCCACACGAGGCACGCCGTTTGTTCGGTGCGGCCGCGCGTGAGGGCGAGGGGCATACCCATGACCCTCTCGTCTGAGGGATCCGGGCTCAGCATCAACCGCGCGATGCGGATGATGCAGTTTTCCGATTCCATGTTCCCGGTCGGTTCCTTCTCGTTCTCCAACGGTTTGGAATCGGCCGTGGCGCAGGGAATTGTCACGGGTGGTCCGTCGCTGCGGGAGTTTGTGCTCTCGGCCGCCCATCAGGGCGCGACGTGCGACGGTATCGCCGTACTCGCGGCGCACCGGGGTGCGGCAGCCGGTGATTTCTCGGCGATCCTCGCCGCTGATCATGCAGTGATCGAACGCAAACTCAACGAAGAAGCACGCACGATGAGTACCCGCATGGGTAAGAAGTTGGCCGAACTCGGCGGGCGCTTGGCCGGTGAGACCCTGTTCAACAAGTGGTTGGCCGCGGTCGCATCGGGAGAGACGCCGGGTACCTACCCCGTCGGCCTCGGAATTGCTTTCGCGGAGATGGGTTCTCCGGAAGAGGACGCTTTCACGGTCAATCAGTACGGTGTCGCGATGACGTTGCTCGGCGCTGCCCTTCGTATCGTCCGAGTCGATCACCTCACGACGCAAGAGATTCTGTTCGAGGTCAATCAGAGCGCCGGCCGTGAGTACGCCGCAGTGCGTGACTACGGACTCGACGACATGTCCAATTTCGCCCCGATGATCGACATTCTGGCTGCGGTTCACGTCAAGGCGCACGTCCGAATGTTCATGAACTAGAAGGAGAACGATGAAGAAGACAACGCGCATCGGAATCGGCGGACCCGTGGGTTCGGGTAAGACCGCACTCATCGAGGCGATCACGCCGGAGTTCATCAAGCGGGGCACCAGCGTTCTGATCATCACCAATGACGTGGTCACCACCGAAGATGCCAAGCATGTGCGCAAGGCTCTCAAAGGTGTTCTCGTGGAGGAACGTATCGTCGGCGTGGAGACGGGAGCCTGCCCACACACCGCCGTCCGCGAAGACCCGAGTATGAATCTCGCGGCGGTCGAGGACATGGAGAAAACGTTCCCGGACACCGACGTGGTGTTCATCGAAAGTGGTGGCGACAACCTCACACTGACGTTCAGTCCAGCTCTGGTCGACTTCTTCATCTACGTCATCGACGTAGCCGCAGGCGACAAGATTCCGCGCAAGAACGGTCCGGGAATCTCGCAGTCCGACATCCTGGTCATCAACAAGACCGATCTCGCACCGTACGTCAACGCCGATCTCGGAGTCATGGATCGCGACTCCAAGGGGATGCGCGGCGACAAGCCGTTCGTCTTCACCAATTGCATGACCGGGGAAGGCATCAAGGAAGTGGTGGACCTCATCGTGCACGGAGTCCTCTTCGACGAAGAGGAAGTGGGAGCGAGCGCACCGTGAGCGCAACGTCCGTCCCGGGAGCATCGCGGTCGCTCCCGGGGCCGATCCCGACCATCCCGGAACTCGACCAGTACCAGGACCAGCCGAAGCAGGCCCCGGCCGGCAAGGTCGGGAAGACCGGCGTTCTCGAGATGCGATTTGTCGACCGTGGCGACAAGACGATTCTGCGGGACATGTACCGCAAGACACCGCTGCTCGTTCAGCAGGCGCTGTACTGGGACGAAGCGTTGCCGACCATGCCGTGCGTCTACATGATCTCGACGTCCGGCAGTGTGTTGCAAGGCGATCGACTGTTCCTGACCATCGAGATGGAACCGGGTTCCCTCGCGCACGTGACCACTCAGTCGGCCACCAAGGTTCACCGGATGGATGCCAATCACGCGTCGCAACTCCAGAAAGTGGTGCTCGCGGAGAATTCGTATCTCGAACTGATGCCCGGGGTGACGATCCCACACCGCAACGCGAGGTACTACGCGCGCACCGACATCACGGTGGATCCGACTGCAACGCTGTTGTTCTCGGAGATCGTGATGTCGGGTCGCAAGTACCACGACGGCGGAGAGATGTTCGTCTACGACCTGTACTCCACAATGATCAAGGCGGAGCGTCCGGACGGGAAGAACCTCTTCACCGAGAAATTGGTGATCGAACCGGCACGCTTCCCCGTGCGATACGGCGGAATCATGGGCGACCACGACGTGTTCGGCAATGTCATCCTGCTGACACCGAAGGAGCACGCCGACGGGATTCTCGAAGAGGTAGTTCCGGGCCGTGACGGCAAGGTCGTTTCCGGAGCGAGTCGGCTACCGAACGACGCCGGTCTCATCTTCAAAGTCCTCGGTCCGGAGAGCGAACCCGTCAAGGCGAAGGTTCGTGATTTCTGGGCTCTGGTGCGAAAGGCAGTTCTGGACACCACCATTCCGCCCGTCCCGCTCTGGGGATGACGCGGATCGCCTGATAGGGATCGAGGGACGTGCGATGACCACCATCACCAAACCCTGGGACGACGTCGCGGACAAGAACGTCGTGCTCAGATTCATCGACACCAATCTCAAAGGGTCCGGGCAGGTGATGTTCCAGGGCAATGCGCTGACGGGCCTGCTGTTTCTGGTCGGTATCTTCTGGGGAGCGATAGCCGCGGACACGATCACCGTCGCAATTGGTGCCGAGGTGGGTCTGGTGGTATCCACCGTCACCGGCATGATGCTGCACTCCGACGACGATTCGATGCGTATCGGCCTGTACGGATACAACGGAATTCTTGTGGGAGTTGCCTTTCCGACGTTCCTTGCCGGGGGCGTGATGCTGTGGATCTACCTCGTGGTGGGAGCTGCCGCGTCGACGATCGCGTTCCTGGCCGTTGCCAATGTCTTCAAGACGTGGGGCGTACCGGCGCTGACCTTTCCGTTCAACTTCGTCAACTGGTTCTTCCTTCTTGCGGCGTTCCAGTTCCTGCGGATCGAAACGTCAGACCTCAGCGCGGGCCAGTTTCCCCAGCACATCGGGGACGCGTCAGTTCATGCCGACGTCACTTTCAGCTTCCTGTGGGACACGCTGTTCCGCAACGTCTCCCAGATCTTTCTGATCAACAACACCGTCACCGGCATTATCTTCGTGATCGCGCTGCTGGTCGCGTCGCGTTGGGCGGCGTTGTTCGCGCTCATCGGTTCCGCGATAGCGATGGGTTCGGTACTGGCGCTGGGCGCAAACACCGTCGACATCGGCAATGGTCTCTACGGGCTCAGTTCGGTGCTGACGGCAATTGCTCTCGGATCGGTGTTCTACAACCCGTCGTGGCGTGTGTTCGTCTACACCGTCTTCGGAGTACTGGTGACTGTTGTCATCCACGGCACGCTGGTGTCTGCCTTTGCTCCGATCAGCCTGCCGGCCGGAACGGGCCCGTTCGTCTTCGCGACGTGGCTGTTCCTGCTGCCGAAGAAGAAGTTCGTTCCCATCCAGCACGACACCATCGAGGGTGGAGCGGCCGAGGGCAAGGATTCGATCGCAAAGGCGAACGGATAGGGCTCGAACGGGCAGAAGTTCCTAGATCGTTCCGCTATGGCACCCTCGCGAACCGGTATCACTCGAGTATTGTCTGGCCTTCGGTAGTCGGGCATGGTCGAAGCATGACCGTGCAGGTAGTTGTGATGGGTGTGGCCGGTGCTGGAAAAAGCACCGTGGCAGTGGGTCTCGCCACGTCTCTCGGGGCAGACTTCGTCGACGGTGACGATCTGCACCCCGAGTCCAATGTCGCCAAAATGCGTTCGGGGACACCGTTGACCGACGAAGACCGTGTGCCGTGGCTCGACGCGATCGCGGCCTGGCTTTCCGAGCGTGCCGATGCGGGACGAACAGGCGTCGTTGCCTGTTCGGCTCTGCGAAAGGACTATCGGGGCCGGTTGCGCCCGGACGGTCTCGACGTGCAGTTCGTCCACCTGGCCGGTGATTTCGAGACTATCTCCGCACGTATGCGTTTCCGCGCCGGGCACTTCATGCCGGAGAGTCTGCTCATCTCCCAGTTCGAGGCTCTCGAACCGCTTACAGACGACGAGCGCGGCATCACGCTGAATGTCGTCTCCGAACCGAGCACACTGGTGGGCGAGGCAGTCGACTACATCCATACATCTCAGAGGAGCGTCACAGCGTGAGTAGCACCGCAAGCCCCGGCCCGTTCGACATTTCCGGGAAGGTCGCGCTGGTGACGGGTTCGAGCCGAGGCATCGGCTCGGCCCTCGCGACTGGTCTCGCCGAGGCGGGTGCGGTGGTGGTGCTCAACAGCCGAAATTCCGACGTGCTCGAAGCCGAGCGTCGACGCATCGCCGACGCGACCGGCGCAACGGTGCACGCATACGCGTTCGACGTCACCGATTCGGCCGCCGTCCGGGATGCGGCGACACGCATCGAGGCGGAGGTCGGCCCGGTCGAGATCGTTGTCAACAACACCGGCGTGCAGCACCGCGCCCCGCTTCTCGAGTTCGGCGACGACGACTTCCGGCGTGTCATGGACACCAACCTGACCAGTGCGTTCTACGTCGGACGTGAATTCGCCCGCGGCATGGTCGAGCGCGGACACGGGAAGATCGTCAACATCTGCTCGGTGCAGAGCGAACTCGGCCGAGCGGGAATCGCACCGTACGCAGCCAGCAAGGGCGGGCTCAAGATGCTCACCCGCGGGATGTGCGCCGACTGGGCACCCTTCGGTTTGCAGATCAACGCGATCGCACCGGGATACTTCGACACCGAACTGACCTCTGCGCTGGTCAACGATCCGGAGTTCACCGCGTGGCTCGCCAAGCGGACACCCGCCGGACGTTGGGGCCGTACGGAGGAGCTGATCGGGTCGCTACTGTTCTTGGCCTCCCCGGCTTCGGATTTCGTCAACGGTCAGATCCTCTACGTCGACGGCGGAATGACGGCCGTCGTCTGATTGTCCGCTGTTAGATCGTCCGCTACTCGAACAGAAAGCACCCACATGACAGACGCCAGCGCCCCTCGCATCCACCTCGGTCCCGTCGAGGATCCTCACGTCGCCGACGGAATACGCCGAGCCGGTGGAGTTCTCGTTCCACTGGCAGACGCCGAGGGCGTCGTGTGGGTACACGGGCCGGAGACGTTCCCGTCGTCGCTACCCGATTCGGTTCGCTGGGTGCAGTTGCCGTTCGCCGGCATCGAGCCCTGGTTCGACGCCAAGGTGATCGACGACAAGCGGGTCTGGACGTCTGCTGCCGGAGCGTACGCGGGCAATGTTGCCGAACATACGATGATGCTTCTCCTCGCCGGAGTTCGTTCTCTCCCCGAACAATTGGCGGCGCAGTCGTGGCGCAAGGAAGAGTTCGACCCGCGGGTGGGCACTTTGCAGGGCTCGACAGTGGCGATCATCGGTTGCGGCGGAATCGGCCGTGCGTTGATCCCGTACCTCGCCGCGTCCAAAGTCAAGGTCATCGCGATCACCCGCTCCGGGACCCCTGTCGAGGGTGCTTCCGAAACGCTCTCGGCCGACCGCACCGGCGAAATCTGGTCCAAGGCAGATCACTTCGTGATCGCAGCACCGTCGACATCCGCGACGCGGCATCTGGTCGGCAAGGCCGAACTGAACCAGATGTCGGAGTCGAGCTGGATCGTGAACATCGCGCGTGGCACCCTCGTCGACACGGACGCATTGGTCGACGCACTGGAAGCCGGTTCGATCGGCGGGGCGGCACTGGACGTCACCGATCCCGAGCCGTTGCCGGACGGGCATCGGTTGTGGAAGCTGCCCAACGCGATCATCACTCCACACGTCGCCAACCCGGCTACGACGCTCACCCGCGTCCTGGCAGATCACGTTGCAGCCAACGTCGCCCGATTCGCCGCAGGTGAGGACCTCGCCGCCGTGATCGATCCGTCGGCGGGCTACTGACCGCTCGCGTTGGTTCCCTTCACGTAATCGGCAACGACGGTGCGCAGAACATCGCGCACCGCCTCGGCCGGTTTGGAGAGGGGCTGATTGGCCGGGGTGCCAAGGGAGACATGCACTTCGATGCCCGGCTCGATGCGTCGTAGCTCGAGCGCTTCGACGTCCATGACCCTGCGGGCCACCGACCACGGCAGAACCGTCGCGCCCAATCCGGTGCGTACGGCTTCGGACAGCGTCATCACCGATTCCACTTCGGCCACGACGTTCGGTTGCTGCTCTGCACGGTCGAAAGCCTGCTCCACCACCTTGCGGATGGTGTGCATCCGACCCGGAAGCAATAGTGGTAGTTCGGCGATCTCGGGCAGGGAGATGTCGGATCCCGATTCGCCTGCCAGTCCGGTACCGAACGGCGCAACCACCACCAGCTCCTCGGTGAGCAAGCGTTCGAACGTCACACCCTTGATCGGGCCGGCGTCGTACAACAACGCCAGATCCATGCGACCGGTCATCATCGCTTCGCTGAGCACGCCACCGAAGTTCTCGTTGATGTGCAACAAGATATTCGGGTGCTGCTCGCGCACACGGGCCAAGAGCGGCAAGGCGATTGCCGTCGCGGTGCTGTATGGGGCGAGGCCGACCGAGACGCCACCCGCCAGCGCCCGTCCGACCACGGACACCTCGGCCTGAGCACTCTCCACCTGACGCAGAATCACCTGAGCATGCCGATAGAGTGCGTGCCCCGCATCGGTCGGCTCGACACCCTGTTTGCTGCGGATCAGAAGTTGCTGACCGAACTGCGTTTCCAGCGACGTCATCTGTTGGCTCAGGGCGGGTTGTGCGATGTGCAGGATGTCGGCGGCTCGGGTGATGCTGCCGGCATCGACAATTCGTACGAACGAGTAGAGCCTTCTCGTGTCCATGCTGTGCAAACTACCAGCTCAACGGACATATCGAATTCCGATCACCCCAACGCGAAACGGTATTAACAACCCTTTGGCGTTCCTGAGTAGCGTCCCAGAAACACCGAAGTCGACACACAGAACTTCGACAGTCGGACCAACCACGGGCAACGGCGCCCGTACGAACAAGTAAACGAACCGGAAGGACCGAAATGGCAACCAGCATCGATCTTGTCGCCGATCTCGGCGAAGGTTTCGGCACGTGGACCATGGGCGCCGACGATGCTCTGCTCGACACGCTGACTTCGGCCAACATCGCTTGCGGATTCCATGCAGGCGATCCACGAACCATGGATGCGACCGTGCGGGGGTGCGTATCGCGCGGTATCGGCATCGGCGCGCATCCGAGTTTTCCGGACCTCGCCGGATTCGGACGTCGCGCGATGGATCTCAGTGAGAACGAGGTCCGAACCGACGTGCTGTTCCAACTCGGCGCCCTTCACGCCTTTGCGGTCGCGAACGGAACGTCGTTGTCGCACATCGCTCCCCACGGCAAACTCGGGAATCTTGTTGCTGTACGCCAGGATTACGCGCGCGCCGTCGTCGATGCGGTCGCGGCCTTCGATCCGTCGTTGATCGTGCTCGCCCAGGACGGGGCGTTGGCCGACGAGGCGACTGCCCGCGGATTGAGCGTCGGCATCGTCGGAATCGCGGATCGCGCATACAACTCCGACGGAACTCTCGTGCCCCGCAGCGAGCCGGGAGCGGTGATTCACGACGTCGACGTTCTGGTCGAGCGGACCGTTCGGATGGTGGTCGAGGAAGTCGTCGAAGCTGTGGACGGCACGTTGATCCCGGTTGTCGCCGATACGGTCCTCGTGCACGGTGACAACCCCGGTGCCGTCGCGAACGCGAAGGCGATTCGCGCCGCGCTCGAGGCCGCCGGTGTCACCATTGCGCCGCTGACCCGGGTCGTGGCGTCACGGCGGGCCCGTGATGTCGGGTGTTCCGCGTGAAGACCTACGTCGCCGACTGCGGTGACGCCGCCGTTCGCGTCAGTGTCAGCGGCGGGACCGCCGAGCAGAACTGGAACACCGTTCGATCGATCGCTGCACGTTTCGATCGCGGTGCCGACGGCATCGTCAGCGTCATCCCGACATACGACGCCCTGCTGGTCGAGTTCGACAACCTCCTCACCGACCACGACGCCGTCCGCGGCCTGGTTCGCGAAGCAACGACTATCCCCCGACCACTGGAAGGTGAACCTAGGACGTTCGAGATCCCCGTCGTCTACGGGGGCGAACACGGCCCGGACCTGGGTGATACAGCGCGGTTTCTCGGCGTCACCGAAGCCGAAGTGGTGCGCCTTCACTCCGCAGCCCCGTTGGTCATGCGTTGCTACGGCTCACCCGGCGGCGCCCCGATGCTCGACGGCCCGGCGTTCGGCCTTCCCATCCCGCGCCGATCGAGCCCGCGACCGCACGTCGCGGCCGGTTCCGTTGCGGTGGCCGGACGTCAGGCAGTCGTTTCGGCCAGGCCTGCGCCCGGCGGTTGGGCAGTGATCGGCCGGACCCCGCTCATCTTGGTCGATCCGGCGTCGGAGCAGATTTCTGCCTACCGCCCGGGCGATCTGTTCGTCTTCCGTGCGATCGACGCCGATCGCTGGGACGACTTCGACGGACGCTCGCTCCTGCCCGTAGGGGGTGATCCTCATGGCTGAGACCGTCACCGTCCTGACTCCCGGAATCAGCTCCGTCCAGGATTTGGGGCGTGGATCGGCGTCACAGTTCGGTCAGGCGACGGGCGGCGCAGCCGACCAGATCAGCGCGGAGATCGCCAACGCGTTGGTGGGTAGTAGGCGCGAGGCCCCGCTACTGGAGTTGACGGCCCTCGACTTTTCAGCGTCGGCGTCCACGGATCTGCTGATCGCCGTCACGGGTGCACCCGCAACGGTGACGGTGGACGGACATCGGCAACCGCAGTGGGAACCGATCGTCTGGCGAGCCGGTCAGCGGCTTGCCGTCACCGGAATCCACGACGGATTGCGCGTCTACGTCGCCGTCCACGGAGAGCTGACGGCCGACTACCTCCTGGGCAGCTGCGCTCCCGACCAGGTCCTCGGATTCGGCCGTCACTTGACCGCGGGGGAGACGCTGGTCGTCGACACCGACTGCCCGCCGATCGACCACCCGGTCTTCCGGCTACCGCTGTTCCGGTTGTTGCCCGACCGACCGTCCTTCGGCAACGTGTGGACGCTCGAGGTGACCGACGGCCCCGACATCGACGACTTCGGGGAGAGTGCAGCCGCGCTGTTCGGCACCGAATTCGTGGTGGGCGATCAGAGCAATCACATCGGGCTTCGGCTGGCATCTACCGATGAGCAGCCGCTCCCACAGCGCACCGGCACCGGCGAGGTCCTCTCGCGCGGCGTCCCCATCGGTGCCGTCGAAGTACCCGCTGGCAACGAACTTCTGGTCCTGCATCGAGGTAGAGGCGTCACCGCCGGTTATCCGGTGCTGGCAGTCGTCACCACCGTTTCACTCTCACAGCTGGGACAGGCCCGACCCGGGCACCGCGTCCGATTCCGGAACTGCAGCGTCGCAACGGCGGTTGCAGAGCACCGCGAACAGCAGCACCGCATCGCCTTGCTGAGGCGGCGTGTGGAGAACGTATTCACCACCCTCCGGATACCTCTTCACACCTCGGAAGCCCGAGTACCGAGCCACGTCGGCACCACACGCCCCGCGAGCGCTCCGCGCCGCGCGTCTATTTTGGAGACAGCATGACCAACACCATCGAAGCGGTAGACGGCCAGGTAGCCGACCCGCGCAAGGTCCGGAAAGTCGTCGCAGCGGGCTGCGTCGGCATCTTCGTCGAGCTCTACGACAACGGTGTCTTCGCGTTCATGGCGACGGCACTGGCCATCGTGTTCTTCGACGTATCGAAGTCGAGCGACGCGCTGATGCTGGTGTTCGCCGGCTACGCGGTCTCGTTCTTCGTTCGGCCCCTCGGCGCGGTGGTCTGCGGCATCCTCGGCGACCGGATCGGTCGACAGAAGATGTTGGTGTTCGTCATCATGCTGATCAGCGTGGCGACCGCCGGTATCGGCTTGCTGCCCACCTACGCGGCCATCGGTATCGCGGCACCGGCACTGCTGATCTTTCTGCGGATCGTGCAGGGATTCTCCGTCGGTGGTGAAGCTGCCGGCGCCATGACGTTCCTCGCCGAACACGCCCCGGAAGGCAAGCGCGGCTTGATCACGAGCTACGCGCAGATCGCGTCGTTCCTCGCACTGCTGACCGGAACGATGATCGCGTTTGCCATGTCGCCGTGGCTCAACGCCGACGCGATCAACGGCGGCGGACTCGCATCGTGGGCGTGGCGCATCCCGTTCCTCATGGCCATTCCGATGGGAATCATCGGCTGGTACATCCGCCGCGCGATCTCCGATACCCCGAACTTCGAGCGGCTCAAGGAATCCGGCGGTTTGTCGCGCAATCCGCTCAAGGAAGCATTCTCCACTCCCGAACACCGTCGCGCCATGATCCTCGCCCTGTTCATCCCCTTGATGAATGGTTCCGGCTACTACGTTCTGTTCTCGTACATGCCCACGTTCCTCAAAGGCGATCAGATCGGATTCTCGACCGGGACAGCGCTTCTCGTCACCGCATCCAGCCTGGTCGCGATCTGCTTCGCGATTCCGTTCATGGGTGCTCTCTCCGACCGGATCGGTCGCAAGAAGGTCATCGCCGGTGCAGCTGCGGCAATGGCGATCGGAGCGATCCCCTGCTATGCCATGATCGTGACCGGCAACGTCGGCCTCGCCGTTCTCGGTGCCTGCCTCATGGCAGTGATCTTCGCCGGGCACACAGCCGTCATCCACATCCTGATCGTCGAACTGTTCCCCACGCGGGTTCGCTACTCCGCCTACGGTTTGGGTTACAACATCTCGTCCGCACTCTTCGGTGGTACCGCACCGTTGTTGATGACCTGGTTGATCCCCGAATTCGGTATCTACGTTCCCGCCTTCTACGCGGTCATCACTGCAATCGGCACGCTGATCGCGGTCAGCACCATCACCGATCGCGCCCACGTTCCGCTACGCGACACTCTGTGACTTCTCGCGTGAGTCACTCCTGATCCGGCCCGGTGGCCGCCTGCAGTCCGCGGCGGCCGCCGGGTCATACCAATTTCTTCCTGTAGGAGCACACAATGCCTTTCTCCGATTACCGCACAGCTCTCGTCACCGGCGCCAACACCGGAATGGGTGCCGCCGTCACCGAGATGTTCACCAAGCGCGGACTGACGGTCTACGGCGTCGCCCGCAATGCCGACAAGCTCGGTGAGGTTGCCGATCGCACCGGAATGATCCCTCTGCCCGTGGACATCACCGACACCGCCGCGCTCGCCGAAGCTGTCGGCGGACTGGAGATCGACATCCTCGTCAACAACGCGGGGGTGTCCGCAACCGGAAACATTCTCGACGCCGAAGAAGCATCGGTCGACGCGATGGTGGACGTGAATCTTCGTGCAGTGCTGCACCTGTGCCGCATTCTGCTGCCGGGAATGGTGGAGCGCGATCTAGGTCATGTCGTCAACATCAGCTCCATCGCCGGCCTGTACAACTTCTACGGCCACACTGCCTACCACGCGACCAAGGCTGCGGTGCACCAGATTTCGCGCCAGCTGCGAAACGACTGCATCGGCAAGCGGATTCGAGTGACCGAGATCTGCCCCGGCCGGGTCGAGACCGAGATCTTCGGTCGCAACCTCGGCGGCACGCCCGAAGCCATGAAGGAAGCGTGGGAGACCTTCTACGAAGGCTACGAATCCATCACTACCAAGGACATCGCGGATACCATCGAGTTCGCGATCGACGCTCCTGGTCACGTCAATCTTGGTCTCATCGAGGTGCTCCCCACCTTCCAGGTGCCCGGTGGCCTCGACTTCATCCGTCGCAACGACTGAGAGAGCGCATCATGAGTTTTGTACTACCGGAAACGACGCTCGGAGTGGTGGCCCATGCGGCAGGTGACCTGCGGGTCGAGCATGTTGCGTTGACTGCGCCGACCGCCGAGCAGGCAGTGATCGAGATCGCTTACGGCGGTGTGTGTGGATCAGATCTGCACTACTGGACGCACGGCGCGGCGGGGGAGTCGATTCTGAAGGCACCGATGCTGCTCGGTCACGAGGTGGTCGGCACGGTCGTGACGGCCGCGGCGGACGGAACGGGGCCGGCAGTTGGAACTTCCGTGGCCGTACACCCCGCAACGCCCGGTGGGACCGCGCCTCGGTTCCCGAGCGATCGGCCCAACCTCTCGCCCTGCTGCACATACCTGGGAAGTGCAGCGCAGTACCCACACACCGAGGGCGCCTTCGTGAAATACGCAGTGCTCCCGACACGCATGCTCCGGGAACTGCCCGAGGGGTTGGACCTGCGGACTGCGTCGGTAGCCGAACCGGCAAGCGTTGCCTGGCACGCTGTTTCGCGAGCGGGAGACGTACGCGGGAAGAAGGCGCTGGTCGTCGGCTGCGGACCCATCGGCGCACTGGTCGTGGCTGTGCTCAGACGAGCAGGCGCGCAGTCGATCACCGCGGTCGACGTGCACGACGTTCCGCTGCAGATCGCGTCGACGCTCGGTGCGGATCGGGTTCTCGAGGCCACCGACGCCGAGGCAGTCGCCGCATCCGATGCCGACGTGGTCGTCGAGTGCACCGGCAATCATCGCGGGCTCGAATCCGCTATTCGCGGGGCGACGCGCGGTGGACGGGTGGTCATGCTCGGGCTTCTTCCGTCCGGACCTCAACCGGTACACATTTCGCTGGCGATCACGCGAGAGTTGGAGTTGGTGGGCTCATTCCGCTTCAACGACGAAATCGACGAGGTGCTGCTCGCCCTCGCCGACGGTTCGCTTGCTGTCGATGCTGTTCTCACACACGAATATCCGGTCGAGGAAGCTCTGGAAGCTTTCGCAGTCGCCAAGGATGCTTCGGTGTCGGGGAAGGTGCTGTTGCGGTTCTGAGTCCTTCGACCCTGTGCGCCTTTATTAACCGCGGGCGGTTAATAAAGGCGCACAGCAGGTTATTCGACCACCAGGCCCTTGGCTTCCAGCAGGGCAGTCAGATTGCTCACCTCGAGTGGGGTCTCGCCCCGCTTGTAACGCTCGATGTACCCGGCTTCGGCTTCGTCACGGGCACGCGAGAGTTCGATTGCCTCGGCAACCTCCTCGCGGCGGACCACGACAACGCCGTCGCAGTCACCCTTGACGACGTCACCGGGATAAATGACCTGTTCTCCGAAGACCAGGGGATGGTTGATCGGGCCGAGAGATTCCTTGACGGTTCCCTCGATGTACACGTGCTTGGAGAAGACGGGGAATCCGAGTTCGCGGATCTCCCGGGTATCGCGCACTCCGCCGTCGGTGACCAGTGCGGTAATGCCGCGCGCAACACAGGCATTGGCGAGGACATCGCCGAACTGGCCGGCGGCTTGATCACCTGAAGAGACGATCAGGACGTCACCCGGCTGTGCGTAGCTGATCGCAACCTGCAGCATGAGGTTGTCACGGGGATGGCACTTGACTGTGAAGGCGGAGCCGCAGAACTTCATGTCGCGGTCGATCGGTTTGATCGCCGGATGCAGCGACCCCTTACGTCCCTGTGCCTCGTGAATCGTGGCCGCGGAGAACGTCCCCAGTTCGGCAATCAGGTCCTTGTCCGCGCGATCAATTTTCGTCTTGACGTGAATCATCTTGTACTCCAGAAAGTATGAAAGATCAGGAAAGGCGTTCGACTGCCGCGGCGATCTGTGCCGCGGCCTTTTCGAGGACAGCCTCGGATGTGGCGAAGGAGATGCGGAAGTACGGCGATGCGCCGTAAGCCGAACCCTGAATGGTGGCAACCGACGCCTCGTCGAGGAGATAGAGGACGAGATCCTGGTCGGACTCGATCACGGTGCCATCCGGGGTCTGCTTGCCGATCAAGCCGGCACAGTTGACGAACAGGTAGAACGCACCCTGCGGCACGACGGGCTCGAGCCCGGGGACAACACTGAGGAGGTGAGCCGAGAGGTCGCGTCGTCGTCGGTAACTTCGTACGGATTCGGTGAGGAAACTCTGGTCGCCGGTGAGGGCTTCCACGGCTGCGGCCTGGCTGATCGAGGACGGGCAGGAAGAACTCTGACCCTGCAGTTTGTTGACGGCGCCGATCAATCCGGAATTTCCGAGTCCGTATCCGAGTCGCCACCCGGTCATGGCATGAGACTTGGAGACTCCGTTGGTGACCAGTACCTGATCACGGAGGTGCGGAGCGACCTGCAGCAGACTCGGGATCGGAGCGTCGCCGAAGTTGATCTCGTCGTAGATCTCGTCGACCAACACACTGACATGGGGATTGGCCTCGATCACTTCGGCGAGGGCCTGCAGCTGCTCGCGGGTGTACACAGATCCGGTGGGGTTGCCCGGGGCATTGAGGATGACCCACTTGGTGTTCGAAGTGATTGCAGCGGATAGTGCTTCGGCTGTGAGAAGAAAGTTGTCGGACTCCTCGCACTGAACGATCACCGGAGTTCCGTCGTGAGCGAGGACCATATCCGGGTACGAAACCCAGTAAGGGGCGGGAACGATAACCTCGACGCCGGCTTCGACCGTCGCCATGAGAGCGAGGAAGATGACCTGTTTCGCGCCGCCGCCGACGGTGATCTGGTTGTCCGCGTACTGGATTCCGGTTCGCGAAGCCGCGCGTGCTGCGATTGCCTCGCGTAGAGCCGGGATGCCGTTGACTGCGGTGTACTTGGTCTGACCCGTGTTGATCGCAGTGATCGCCGCAGACTTGATGTTGTCGGGTGTGTCGAAATCGGGCTCCCCGACGGTCAGGTCGAGTATTTCACGGCCCTGGGCCTTCAGCTCGCGCACTCGTTGTGCGGCAGCCACACTCGGCGACTCCCTGATTCTGTCGACGCGCGCAGCCGGAACGAAAGTCGCCATGATGGTCTGCTCCTGGGTCCGGGGTGAGCGTGGATTCCCGTCGTCGACGAGCCACAGTTCTCACTCGGTGATCCGTTCGACCATAGGGTCCTACCAGGGCATCTGACCAAGACCGAACCGTTGTGGCCCGATAAGCAAACGTGATGGAGCGGCGACGGAATCAGACCGACAGAACGCGCAGATCCTCGAGACCGTCCACGACGGGAACTCGCCACGACGCAAGCTCTTCCGGTCCCTGCTCGTCCCACAATTCGAACAGTTCCGAATCGGTCGATGCGATGGTGCGCTCCACCATTTCGATCAACCAGGTGAGCCGTTCGCTGGTCAGGGCCGCGGTGAAGGAATCGAGATCGAGGTCTTCGGTGGCGGGGTCGCGCTTGTGATCGGCGCGCACGATCAGCACCAATTCGAGCAAGGCGATGGCGATTTGGCCGCCGTCCACCTCGAGGTAGTCGTCCTCGAATGCCCACTCCACCGATTCGAAGGTGAAGTCACCGTGCCCGATGGACGCGATCAAATCCCCTGCACCGTCGTTCTCGAACGGTCCCGATCCCCACGCGCCCACTGTCTACTCTTTTCCGATTGCCGTCTCAGCGCGCTTCGAGCGCGATCTTCGCTCCGAATCCTAGAAGAACTGTTCCGGTTATGCGCTCGAGTGCCTGTCGCACTCGGGGCTTCTCGAAGGTGCTACGCGCTCGCGAGAGAAGGACCACGTAGCCACTGAGCCACACGATGGTGATGGCTGCGTGGATGAGCACCAGCAATGCAAGCGACGGTCCCGTCGGCCACCCGGCCGGAACCAACTGCGGCAACAGTCCGGTGTAGAAGACGGCGATCTTGGGGTTGAGCAGGTTGGTGGTGAAGCCCGTCTTCCATGTCCCGGCCTTCTGCGATCGTGGAGCGTCGGCATTGTGTTGCATCCGCGACGTCCGGCTCTCCCACAGTGCTCGCACACCGAGATAGATCAGGTAAGCCGCGCCGGCGAGCTTGACCACCGTGTACGCCTCGGCCGACGCGGCGAGGATCGCCGAAAGCCCGAGGACGGTCAACAGACCCCACACCAGAAGGCCCGAGACGATGCCGGCCGCTACCCGGAAACCGGCGGATCTGCCCGCGCCGAGAGCAGCCTGCGTCACGACGGCCATGTCGGGCCCGGGGACCAGAGTCAGTAGGGCGAGCACAGCTGTGGCGGCGAGCAGAGCGGTCAGCATGCAACAAGTATGAAGTCGGGGTGGGGAGCATTGTCGGCCGGTGGTGTCGGGCCTGTGAACAAAGAGTGGCGCGGCGGTGTGAACTGCATGGACACGCCCGGAAACCGGCGTCTCGCGAGCCCTGTTCGACAAAGTTATGCACACTGTGGGGAAACGAATCGTTGCAGGTAGGAGGAATAACTCTGTTGTAATTCATCCTTTTGTCCACAGGTTATGCACAACTGGGAAGTGGATGTGAATGAAGTTATCCACACCTGTGTGTGCATCGGTGGAGAACTGTCCAACTCCATTGGATACCCGCGAGTAATAAATCCCAACCAGTGGGTTGACCCCGGGACGTTCGTCCTGTCCAATCGAGGGTCAGCGGTAGTCGTGCGATGCTCAGGGGGCGCTTGACGGATGCGGAGATTTGGGTTTGTCGGGATTGTGTTGGTCGTGCTCGCGCTTGTCGTGGGCGGAGTGGCGTATGCCGAACCGGCACCTGAAAACCCACCAGGAGATTCGGCCGGTCAGGCCGGGGCTCACATCAATCGCATAGAGCAGTTGTCGCCCACACGCAGTGCCGTGTTCGTCGAGTCGCCGGCCATGCGACGCGAGGTACAAGTGCAGGTTCTGCATCCAGCGTCGAGCGCCGGTTCACGTCCGTCCTTCTACCTACTCGACGGCGTCAGTGCCGGTTCGGAATCCGGATACTCCGAAAGCACCTGGACTCAAAAGACCGACATCGAAGCGTTTTTCGCCGACAAGAACGTCAACGTCGTTCTCCCTGTTGGCGGTACCGGCAGTTTCTACACCAACTGGAAGAACGACGATCCGAACCTCGGTGTGAACAAGTGGGAATCGTTTCTCGCTGAAGAGCTTCCGGCGTTGATCGATTCTGCGTTTTCCGGAAATGGGACGAATGTGGTCGGCGGGGTGTCCATGGGTGCGCTCGGCGCGGCCAACCTCATCACACATCACCCGAAGCTCTATACCGGATTGGCCTCGTACAGTGGCTGTCTCGACAACTCCGAATCGTCCTCGCAGGATTCCGTGCGGCTCACCGTGGCCAGCAAGGCGGGCGACGCCACCAACATGTGGGGCCCGGCGTCGGACCCCGACTGGCAAAAGCACGACCCGTCCACCAACGCGGAAACGCTGCGAGGGAAGACGATCTACGTGTCCTCCGGTACAGGTGCGCCCGGAGAATACGACAACGTCTTCACCCCGAGTGGACTGCAGACCGCCATCGAAGGCGGACCGCTCGAGGCGCTCGCTAATACGTGCACACAACTGTTCGAAGCGAGGTTGGGCGAGTTGTCGATTCCCGCAGTATTCGCGTATCGGAACGACGGCACCCATTCGTGGCCGTACTGGCAAGACGCGCTTCACGATTCCTGGCCGACGGTGAAGACGGCGCTGGGAATGTGAGCTGAGAACTACTCGGCCAGTGCCAGTTCGAGCAATTGGAGGGCGCCGTCACGGGTCTGCGCAGCCGCGATGAACCCGGCCTTGTGGCAGAAGACCGAACTGTCGACGCCCGTCTGGGCGGCAAGATCCGAGCCGTTCAGGCCGCGCCACGGCTCCGGCAACAGCTTTCGTGAACCGAACTTGGAGTCAGCAGGCTTGACCGTCTGAATCGACCAGCCGCCGTTGGTGTTCGGGAAGATGGTGAACAGCAGCTCTGGCTGGGCCGACGCGGCGCGGCCGTGGGGAACGAAGCGTTCCAGCACGACGAAGCGCGGATCCGTTGCTTTTTCGTAGGTCTCGGTGAACTCGCGCTCGGCCGCCGCGTCGCCGGCATACTTGGCGCGCAGGCGAATCAAGACCTGGGTTGCGAGAACGACGGCCAGCTCGAACTGGGTGTCGAACTCCTCGTCGGTGGACGAGATCGGATTGAAAAGGTCCAGCACGGACGACAGATCAAAAGGCTTGGTGCCGTAGTCGTTGAGGGTGTAGATCTCTTGGCCGTTGTCGACGGCGTCGATGCCCTCGACCAGTCGGCTGTCGATACGGCGGAACACGGAGGCGTCGCCTTCACAGAACTGCAGGCCGTATTCCTGCCAGAGCAGACCGAAGGCGGAGTACAGGATGCCGTTGCTGCGCTCGCCGGCATCACGCTGGTGATGGTCGAAGCGCCCCTCGGCCGGGTTGTAGCGACCGCCGACGTCGAGCACGATGTCCGCGCTGCCTAGGACGGACTCGTCACGGCTGCGAACGACGGTGGCGTCGGGGTACAGCTGCTTGAGCAGCGATACGCCGAAGACGTCGTCTGCATGGAACTTGCCGTTATGGGTCGCGATGATCACCCGTCGAGACTAGGCAATCGAGCGCGGGGATGCCTAGTCAGCCGATGGTGCGGATGCGGTCGGTGGCAGGTGGCGAGACCGGTGACCCGGCTGCGAACAGGGCAGTCAAGGCGTCGAGGTCGTTGCCCGCGCCGGTCATCTGGGTGGAGTTCTTCAGTGCGGTGAAACCGTCCCCGCCCTCGGCGAGGAACTTGTTCACCACGACGCTGTAGACGCCGTCGGGGGCGATGTCCTGCCCGTTCAAGCGCATTTCCGAGATTCGCGAGCCCGGCGCTGCTCGCCGGTCCATGGCGTAGGTGAAGCCCGCGGACGGGGAGAGGATGCGCTCGGTAGCGGTGCCGTCGAGGTCGATCTGGAATTGCTGTTCGAGAGCGTCCTTCAACACCGCTCCTGTGACGGAGAGCACCTCGAGGCTGTTACCGAAGGGTTGAACACCGTAGGCCTGGCGGTAGGTGACCTGGCCGGAAGTGCCGAAGTCCAAGTCCTCGCGCATGCCGCCGGGGTTCGTCAACGCTAGTTGGGCGCCTCGTGTCGATCCGGCGGCGAGTTGAGCGTCGGCGACCAGGTTGCCGAGTGTCGATTCGCCGCTGGGTACCCGGTCCCGTGTCAGATCGGCGGTGATGGTCCCCACCGGTCGCTGAGCGCTTTCCGATGCCTCCGACCAGGCTCGGTCGGCGAGCGCCTGAATATCGGGATCCGGCGAAATATCGTGTGTCACTATCTGATTGAACGCGGACGTCTGATCGCGAACGACCTCGCGGGTGTTGCGATCGATGGTGACGTCTGCGACGGACACGATCCGGCCGTGCGAAGCGCCCTGCATCACGACTCTGGGATTGCCTGCGGGATCAGGGAATTCGCAGTTGTACTGCTGGTGGCTGTCGGCGGTGAAGATGACGTCCACCTTCGGTGACGCACGAAGGGCGATGTCGCGGGCCGGCCCGGACTCGACGTTGCAGTCGTTGGGCCCACCTTCGACGGCCGGTTCGTCCCCACGGTGCAGGAGGACGGTGATGGCTTTGACGCCGAAGAAGTCGAGGACGTCGGCGGTGCGGTTGATCGCTTCGACCTCGTCGCCGAACTGCAGATCGGCGATCCCACCCGGTGTCACGATCTGCGACGTGTTGGCGGGGGATATCGCGATGACTCCGAGCGGAATGCCGTCGACCATGTTCACGGTGAAGGGCAGCGTGGCCGGGGTGCCGTTGGTGTACGTCATGTTCGCGGCCATCAGCGGGAAGTTGGCGCCGCCGAAGGACGGACTGAACGTGCACGCATCGACGGCGGAGCAACCGCCGGACTGCATGCGTCGGAACTCGGCGAGCCCTTTGTCCAGTTCGTGGTTGCCGATCGCGGAAGCGTCGATCTTCATCCGGTTCAGGAGTTCGACCGTCGGTTCGTCGTTGAACATCGCCGACTCGAGCGCCGACGATCCCCAGTTGTCACCGACCGAATACAGCAGCGAGTTGGTGGCTTGGCTGCGAAGTTGCGTCACGTAGGCCGCGAGATACGCCGCGCCACCTGCGGGAGTGAGCGAGCCGTCGGCCTGCCTGATCTCGCTGCGAACACCTTCCGGCGGGCGGAGACTGCCGTGCAGATCGTTGAACGCCAACAGACGTACCGACACCGTGTCCTGGGACTCTGCGTTGGCGACGCCACTCAGGGAGGTCGCGGTGGTGGCGAGAAGGGTCGTTGCGAGCACGGCACACGTTCGTGTCATGCGTCGCGTCATGCGTCGTGCTCCCTCGCTCGGACCGGCTTCGAACCTCCCTGAGTGTGCCCGTCTGCCGAAACGAATTCCAGTCCCCGGCGTAACAGTTATGTATCGAGTGTCACGCGGTGACGCCGATGCCCGCGGCCTGCTTCGCGACGTCGGTGTCAGCGAAAGCGAGGAATGCGTCGTTCTCGTGTGGATCGCCGATGGTCATCCGGACGCCCTCGACGCCGTACTGGCGGATCAGAATGCCCGCTTCGGTACTCGCCTCGGCAAAAGCGGGAGAGAGTTCTCCGAGGGGGAGATAGACGAAGTTCGCCGACGACTCGGGGACGGTGTACCCGGCTTCGATCAGAGCGGTTCGAACTCGCGTCCGCTCGGTGATGACACCTTCGGTGCGGGCAAGCAGTTCGTCTGCTGCAGCCAGGGAAGCGATTGCGGCGGCCTGCGCGACAGCGCTCACGGTGAACGGGGTGTGCACCTTGCCGAGGGCCACGATGATCTCCGGATCCGCGACCGCGTAACCCACGCGGATTCCCGCGAGGCCGTACGCCTTCGAGAAGGTGCGCAGAACAACCACGTTGGGGCGGCTGCGGAACAGCTCGATGCCGTCGGCGTCCGAGCGTGAGTATTCGAAGTACGCCTCGTCGAGTGCGACGACGACGTGCGCCGGGACCGCGTCGAGGAAGCTCTCGAGCTCTGCCTTCGACAGTGCATTGCCGGTCGGGTTGTTGGGGTTGCATACGAAGATCAACCGCGTGCGATCCGTGATCGCGGCCAGCATCGCGTCGAGGTCGTGGCCGAAGTCCTCGGTCAGCGGAACCTTGACCGAGACGGCATGGCCGACCTGGGTGACCACGGGGTACGCCTCGAACGAACGCCACGCGTAGATGACCTCGTCACCCTGATCGCACGTGATCTGCACGAGTTCCTGGCACAGTGTCACGGAGCCGCAACCAGCGGCGACGTTGGCCGGCTCGACTTTCAAGAAGCTGGCCAGCGCCTCGATGAGTGCAACCGCGGCATTGTCCGGGTAGCGGTTGGCATTGGCGACCGCGTCGGCGACGGCGTCACGCACACCGGGCAACGGCCCTACTGTCGTTTCGTTGCTCGCCAGCTTGATCGCACCCGGAAAATTGCGTCCGGGAACGTAGGCGGGGATGGAGGCGAGGTCAGGGCGAATGTGTGCGGTCACGAGTCGATTATGCGCGCACTGATTTGGTGCGTAGCGGCCGTCTGCGTGTCAGAGTTAGAAGATGTCGGAAATCTTCCGAGCCACCGCGTATCTGCGCGGAGCCGAAGGGGAGGTCGCCACGGCTGTTCCGCTGACCGTGGTGGAGCCGGACGGCCCGACGCGGGGCGGGATCGTCGTCCTGCATGAAGCCCGGAAGTTCAGCCCGGCTCTGCTGAATCTGATGTGCGCGCTTGCCGGCGAAGGGTGGGTGAGCGTCGCACCTCACCTGTTTCACCGCGAACCCGAACACATGCAGGGTGAGGTGTTCGGTGACAACCTCTTCGCCGACTTCGACGCGACCCTCGATTGGCTCGTCGGACGCGAAGTTCTCGCAGACACTATCGGGGTGCTCGGATTCGACGACGCCGGTACCGCCGCGATGCTCGTGGCCACCAGCCGTCCGGTCGGCGCCGCGGTGAGCGTCGCCGCCCGGGGAATCGTCGAAGCCTTGTCGGTGGATGCTCAGGCGCTTGTCGACGCGGCCACTTCCCTGCAGGCGCCGTGGCTGGCGCTGTACGGCGAGGACGATCCCAGCACGCCTCGCGAACACGTGACTCTGCTCCGGGAAGCGACCGCGAAGGCCGACGTCGCGACACTGGTGGTCAGCTACGCCGGACTGGCTCACCGGGCGGACGAGCCGCCACAGCTGTCCGAGGACGCTGACCTCGACGACCCTGATTCGGCCTCGATCATCGAAGCTCAGACCCGGATCTTCGACTGGTTCGACAGCCACCTGCGGTAAGTCCACAAAACAGTCCGCTGACCACACGTTTTGCCTTTGGTGGCGAAGGGTGTGTAATCTTTCGATCCGGCGGTCCGAAAGGATCGGAACCCCCAGGGAGGCGTGCCAGAGCGGCCGAATGGGACTCACTGCTAATGAGTTGTCCCTTTTACGAGGGACCGGAGGTTCAAATCCTCTCGCCTCCGCCAAGCCGGTGATTTTGACCGGCGGGTTAGAAATGATAGAAAGTACGACGGTAAGACACGCAAGACCAGCAAGACAACAGAACATGCGCCCGTAGCTCAACGGATAGAGCACTTGACTACGGATCAAGAGGTTAGGGGTTCGAATCCCTTCGGGCGCACAAAAGAAAGCCCCTCACCAGCAGAGATGCCGGTGAGGGGCTTTCTTGCATTTCGGCATAGGGTCGCGACGACACGGAATCGACATGAATTGGACGGGGTGGGCAAGTGACAGCAACCGCTTGGGCGGCCATCGCAGCATGGGTGACGTTGATCATAGGGGTGGCTGCACTCATCTTCGCTTCACGGCAGGTTCGCGAGGCGCGGGCACTGAGGGAGGAGCAGGCGGCCCCGTACGTAGTTGCGTACATGGAGGTATCGAACCGTAGCTTCGCGGTCATCGACTTCGTGATCAAGAACCTCGGAACAACCGCGGCCTACGACATCAAAGTGAAGTTCCTTCCGTTGCCGGTGCGGGTTTCGAATGGAGAGACGGTGGACTTCCCATATCCGGCTGAAATGCCGTTTCTAGCGCCGGGTCAGGAGTGGCGTGCCGCTTGGGATTTCGGGCCGACTAGAAATGCGGCCAGCCTTCACGAGATATACGACGTCACGATTGACTTCAAGAACAGCAAGCGAAAAGACATGGATCCGAGTTCTTCGCGCTTGGACTGGGCGCTGATCTGGCACCAGGTCGCGCCCAATCCGAAGCGCATCAGTCACATCGTCGGCGAACTGAAGGCAATGAACAGGGGGATGACGAAGCTAACGCGAACTCTGGAGGGGGTTCTGGCAGTCGATGGAGATCAGGAGGGTTCGGGTCAGGAACCCGACTCCACCTGATCTAACACATTGATCATGTCAGGGGCGGTTGCGGCTTTTTCGATGTAGTTGCTGAGTGGATGAGCTGGCTTGCTGCGTCTTAGTTGGTGGCTTCTCGGCGCTCGCCGGTCTGTCATTACTCGGCCGGCGGTTCTGTTGAATCAATGCGCACAAGTTCCTGACTTACGACACGCTTTCGACACGAATTCAAGATCATCTAACCGAACACGACGGCATGACCTTGAGTCGGTGTCTCAGGCTTGATGCACCTCAGCGAGTGAAGTCGAATGGCATCGAATCGGTCGTAATCTGCCGGCGCGCTCACAAGAGGTTGGGGGTTCGAGTCCCTTCGGGCACACAGCAGAAAGCTCCCTACCGGAAGAGATGGTGGTGAGGGCTTTCTCGTGTGCAAGCGACTCTTGCGGCGGCTTCGGTCATGCGCTCTGGCTGGTACGGAATCGGTACAGAGGTGTGTGGTACGGGTTGGCTACAGTGGATATATTTGACCGGTCACAGGTACGAGTAACCGCGCAGCGTTGAGAAGGTGAAAGTTCTAGTCTCGTCTAGGCAGCGTCAACTACGACGGCGGCGGATCAAATCAACGACTGGGTAGGTGTGAAACCTCGTCGACAAGTTCCTGATACGCACGTATTCGACGCTGGGAAACCATACGTTCGAGTTGAGTTCTCGGCGACCATGCACCGTTGTTTCGCTTTTGTTCCAAGAGCTTTGCCGCAGACCTTAGCTCGGGCAGCGCTAGGTGGTAGATACAGTCGACCGAACCGGACCCGTCCGCGATGATTCGTAGCATCGAAGGCCGTGGCTCCATTGTGACTACCGCGTAGTGCGGCATGTGGCCGCGCCGCTGCGCAACGAGCTTCGACCCCTGGGATACGCAGTCCTGCGCTCGATCAGTCCGCAAGGACCACTTGGAACTGAGGCCCACGAGCAGTCGTGAATCCTGCTCGGGGTCCGAGACCGTTATATCGATACGCAAGAGCGATTCCGAGGGCATCGCCGTCACCAGATCGGCGACCAGTTCTGCGTCGTGCTGGGATGCTGCGGCAATCCTTCTGAGTTTCTGAAGTGACGCCTTGATACGTGGCGTGCTGTCCGCTGCCTCCAGCCCCGCGATTACGTCATTGAGGTGACCTCCAGCTCCTTTGTATTTTCTAGCGAATTGCGTGAATGTGTCGAGGTGTTGGTATTGGTCGAAGTCCAGCGCCCGCCTCGACTGTCCTGAAACGAGATCTGGCCGCAACATTGATAGATGCTCGGCTACCGCGGCCTCCATAGCACTTCCGACCGCTGGGATCTCTGGCGCCCCGGGAGTTACGCCGAGAGCGTCGAACAACGCGTGGCCCAACTCAATGGACAGGGAATCATTGGCGTCGGACGTCGATGGATGTCCTGTCTTCAAACGGTAGCCGCAGAGCGAAGAGGCGAACGGTGCAGTCATTGATTCGTGGATTCCTGATAGCTGGATGTGTTCTGTGGATGATCGGCCGCTGAAAACTCGATTACCATTCCCTATTTGGCGGCTAGCGTCACTCTTTGATGGGTAGTTCTGGAGCGGAACCACATTCGTCGCTGCGAGCGATTGCCCAATGCTTGTCGTGAAGGAAAAACTTAGGGCGGTCGTCCGTTTCGGGTACTTCGCATACGCGGACGGAGAGCCAAGCTCCTTTGGGAGGTGGGTCAAACCCGAGTTCTCGTGCAATCTTGATATGCGTACGCAGGTGGCCAAGAATGATGAAGCCCTCCGGGCGTAAATCCTTGCGCGCATCGCGAACTCGTTTGGGTGCATCATCTTGCTGACCAACGGCCAGCACGACCTGGCGATTGACAAGACGTTGCGTTACGTGGCGAAATAGCTCGTTTACTCGATGCTGGCCGCTGGACTTGGGAACAAGAATACTTTCGCGGATATGCCGGGGTAGCTGCAAGAGGAGGTTAGTCGGGAGATCATTCTGAAGTCCGCCCCACAGCCAGTAGATCGACGAGAATGCTCCTTCGCTGATGCGGCGCTTGTTATCTCGGTTGTAACCTCGAACCTCGCCACCTGGCTTCCACCGCAGGAGTTCGTCGCTGGCGCGGATCAGCCCGGCCGCCCACTCGCTCTTGTCGTCATTCATCCACACCAGAAGTGCGGGGTGGTCCGCTTTGCCAGCGCGCTCGCCGTGGTCTGGGCATAAGTACATCTCCATCGGAATTTCCCACCCCCCGATGTCCTTCGAGAACTTGCAATCCACGTCAACTCCATCGATCTTCCAATCGAGATGAATCCCGTCGGAAATATCGAACTCGCGAGTCAGATTGATCTCGACTGCTGTTCCGAGGTAGGTCTTTTCGGTCTTGGTCAGGTGCTGGTAACACCAACGACCCGTTCGTTGCCCGTCGAGCAGTTCATCCAATGAGTCACGGAGGGTCCAGCGAAAGCGATTGCGTGCTTCCTTATGCCCTTCAAACCATTTGATTATAGGATGAAGGTCTTCGGGAACAGTTTGGTTTTGGGTGGCAGTAGGCAACCAATGCCTGTTTTTAGCCGAGGACATTGGAGTAGTTGGTGTGGGATACACCCGAAAGCTGTTACGAGTTCGCCTTAGCGCCCCTGCACGCGAGTCCTGCGTGGGGTCTAAAGTAACACCGTGGCTACCGACTTCGAAGAGACCATCACCGTTCATCACGGTTCATATAATGTCATTGCCACATCAATGTGTTGCAACGGGTGGAAGCATGGACGCCGTCGCGTTATAGGTACTGCTTGAGATGCTGGGCAATCGCTCGGGCGAGCCCTACTGGGACGGCGTTGCCAATTTGCTTTGCGATTTGAATTTTTGTTCCGCACCAGAGGAAATCCTCGGGGAAGTCCTGCAGCCGTGCGGCCTCATAATGGGTGATCGGCCTGTTCACTCGATGCTTGCCCGCTGCATCCCACTGCGGGTGAAGATACGACCCTTTCTCAGGCTTGAAGAACTCGGTCCGAATCGTGTGGGAAGGGAGAGTCCATCTCATGCGACCCATGACGTCTGTGGTGCCAGTTGGCTTTTCACGCCAGCATCGCGGCAAAAGGTGGTCGGGGAGATCGAATCTTCCACCGCCAGGAGGAATGTGGTCGTATCGCTCAAGAGAGAGGGGAGTCGGTGTTCTACCGAGATGAATGTCTAGCCCCTTGAATGTTCCGGGGACCACTTGGCCAAAGACCTCCACCGTTGATTCCGGGAGGCTAGTTGAGGTGGTCTTTTCCGGGATCCGCCCGATACGACTCCGTGTACCGACCCACTTCTTAAGTCCGGCTATCTCGGGATTTCTTGCATGTGTTGCATGCGGTAGCTCGATCTTCCCGATCCTGGACCCGATCACTATCGTTCGCTTTCGGCGCTGGGCGACGCCGAAGTCGGCGGCGTTCAAGTGGCCGAATGAGAGTTGATAGTTTTTCAGGCTCCCCCCGTCAGCTTCGGCAAGTAGCAATTGGAATTCGGTCGATTTCATGAAGCGATCGACGTTCTCGATCACAAAGACTTTCGGGTTCGCCTTCTTCACAACTCGCAGGTACTCGCGCCAGAGCTGGTTGCGTGGGTCATTCAGATCCTTGGAACCGAGATTGGAGAAGCCCTGGCAGGGGGGACCGCCGATGACCACATCTGCTTTCGGAATCGCAGATGCCTTGACGGTCGCTATGTCGCCGTACAGAGTGTGATCTTCGCCGAAATTGGCCGCGTACGTGGCTGCCGCGTGAAGATCGAACTCAATCGCCAGTTGCGGATCGAACCCTTCACTGGCAAAGCCGCTGGTCATGCCACCACACCCCGCGAAGAGATCGATCATCGAATGCATGGGGTCATCGTACGACCTAGTGCCGACAAATCTCGAGTTCGCGAGGCGGATGGGGATGCGGGCCACACCCATATTGCCGCTCGACGGTGGTCGGGTTGGGTGTCTCGTGAGTCCGGAGAGAGGAGTGATCGAAGGCTTGTGACGCTCCGTCGATCGTCGTGAATTCAACGATCGTACGAACCAACAACCGATCCCCGCGACCTATGCTTTCTCCGGAGCAGCCGCGCAAACCGAGGAGAACCCGTTGGAGACCGTCGACAGTCGGACGCTCCCGGTCTACTCGGCCGGGGCGGTCGAGGTGCCCTTTGTCATCGCGGGCATGGACGAGCTTGTCTCCCGCGAGACCCGGTGGGATGCGCACTCGCACCCGACTCACGAATTGTTGTGGAACGAGCGGGGAGCGTCGAGCGCCACGGTGGGATCGCGCACGTGGACCATTACGCCGACCGTAGGTCTGTGGATGCCCGCCGGCGTCCTGCACTCGGCGATCGCGCCGGCCGGCACCTGGTATCGGGCCGCTCAGCTCGACATCGCATCGGTTCCTTCTCTGTCCGACGTGCCGGTGGCGATCGAGGTCACTCCGCTGCTGCGGAACCTCCTCGAGCGACTGGCAGACGAGTCACTCGGAGCTCCTTCGCGCTCGCTCACGGAGCAGATGGTGATCGACGTGCTGGCACCGTCGCCGAACGAGTTGCTGGTGCTGGTGCCGGACTCGCCACTTCTGCAACCCATCGTCGATGCGATCGGTGACGATCCGAGTGACATGCGAACGCTGTCCGACTGGGCAAGGCTCCTCGGTGTCAGCCCGCGAACCATCACCCGGGTATTTCGGTCGGAGACCGGGATGAGTTTCGGGCAGTGGGTCTCGGCTGTGCGCGCCCAACGAGCGGTGACCCTTCTTGCCCACGGCTTGGATCTACAAGAGGTTGCCGAGCGTGTGGGCTACCACTCGACCAGCGCATTCGGGGCGGCATTCCGGCGCACTACAGGCGCTACACCAGGGATGTTCCGGGCTAGCTGATCGGCCATCACACCTTGTCTCGATCGCTACACGGGGTGTCTCAAACACGCGATTGCGCCACATTGCCCTCCCGTATGCGGTTTAGGCAAACCTAACCTAAGTGCCTGATTGAGCCGGGTTGAGGGCCGTACCCCTTCTCGAGAGAGTTCTGTTTTCATGCGTTCAAAACGCTTCTTGGCGGTGGCCGCAGCAGCGGTCGCAGTCGCCCTCGGCGTGACAGCTTGCAGTTCCGACTCCTCGGAGACCGCCGACGGCGGCAACGCCGGAAGCGGATCCAGCTCCTTCCCCGTCACGATCGAGCACGCTTTCGGAACTACGACGATCGACGCCAAGCCGGAGCGAGTTGCCACCGTCGCCTGGGCCAATCACGAAGTGCCCCTTGCTCTCGGCGTGGTTCCCGTCGGAATGGCAGCGGCGACTTTCGGTGACGACAACGGCAACGGAATGCTGCCGTGGGTCGAGGAAAAGCTCGATGACCTTGGCGCGAAGCCGCCGGTGCTCTTCGACGAGACCGACGGCATCGACTTCGAAGCCGTCTCCGATACGAACCCTGACGTCATTCTTGCCGCGTACTCCGGATTGACGCAGGAGGACTACGACACTCTCAGTGAGATCGCTCCGGTTGTGGCGTATCCCGAGGGGCCGTGGGCGACGTCGTGGCGCGACGTCATCAAGTTCAACAGCATGGGCCTCGGCATGGAATCCGAAGGGCAGGAACTGATCTCCACCATCGAAAAGGAGATCGCCGACGAGGTTGCCTCGCATCCGCAGCTTGCCGGCAAGGCAACCATGTTCCTGACGCACGTCGACACCGCTGATCTGAGCCAGGTCAGCTTCTACACGGCGAACGACACGCGCGCCGCGTTCTTCGAGGACCTCGGACTTTCGACGCCGAAGAGCGTTGCCGACGCCTCGACGGGTGGTGAGTTCTCGAAGAAGGTCAGTGCGGAGCGTGTGGACGTCTTCGACGACGTCGAACTGATCGTCACCTACGGTGACCAGGCACTTGTCGACGCACTCAAGGCTGACCCGCTGCTCTCGCAGATGCCTGCCGTCGCCAACAACGCGATCGTGTTCCTCAATGGAACCGGGCCGATGGGAACGGCGGCCAACCCGACTCCACTCGCAATTTCGTGGGTACTCGGCGACTACGTCGATCTGCTCGCCGGGGCCGCTGGAAAGTCGGAGTGACTGTAACCTCGCAGGATTCGACGTCGGGCGCTCGCGATACGCGGCGCCCGACGTTCGGCAATTCGCTGTGGTTGATCGCCCTTCTCGTTGTCCTCGCGGTGCTCATGTGCGCTTCGATCGTCATCGGCTCTCGTGAGGTCGACTGGTCCGATATCGTTGCCGCACTAGGCGGTTCAACGGACAACATCGGTCAGGGTGCGATTGCCAAGCGCATTCCGCGGACGGTGCTCGCGATAATCGTGGGAGCTGCGCTCGGTCTTGCCGGCGCTGTGATGCAGGGGATTACCCGAAACCCTTTGGCGGATCCCGGAATCCTCGGCGTCAACATGGGCGCTTCGCTCGCCGTGGTGATCGGAATGGCGTGGTTCGGATTGTGGACCCAGACCAGCATGATCTGGGTGGCCGTACTCGGTGCAGCCGGGGCGGCATTGTTCGTCTACGTAGTCGGGTCACTCGGGCGAGGTGGAGCCACGCCACTCAAGTTGGCTCTTGCCGGGGCCGCAACATCGGCTGCGTTTGCTTCGTTCATCACTGCGATCATGCTGCCGCGAAACGATATTGCGGGCAACATTCGTTCGTGGCAGATCGGCGGCGTCGGTGGCGCGAGTTTCGAGGTGATCCGGCAGGGTCTGCCTTTCCTCATTGTCGGCTTCGTGATCTGTCTGCTGTCAGCGCGCAGTCTCAACTCTCTTGCGCTCGGCGACGAGGTTGCGTCAGGTCTCGGCGAACGCGTCGCGGTGGTTCGTGCAGTGGCAGCGCTCGGTGCAGTGTTGCTCTGCGGTGCAGCCACTGCCATTGCCGGACCGATCGGCTTCGTCGGTTTGGTTGTCCCGCATCTGTGCCGCCTGCTGATCGGTGTCGACAACCGTTGGCTACTACCGTTTTCTGCGCTGACAGGTGCCGGCCTTCTCGTCGCCGCCGACATTCTCGGACGAATTGTCGCCCGGCCGAGCGAAATCGACGTCGGCATCATCACCGCGCTCATCGGAGCGCCCTTCTTCATCTATATCGTCCGCCGTCAGAAGATACGTGAGCTGTGACCACTACATTCGTTACTCCCGAAGTCGAGGTCGACGCAGTCGGAGCAAGCCGTATCCGACGAGGTAGACGCCGCCGCATCGTGATTGCCGTGCTGACGGTCCTCGCCGTCGCCTCTTTCGCGGTCACTCTGATGGTGGGAAAAACCTTCTACCCGCCGTCAGATGTGCTTCGCGTCGTGCTGGGGGAGAACGTACCCGGTGCCTCGTTCACAGTCGGCCGCCTCCGGCTGCCTCGCGCTGTCCTCGCTGTGGTCGCCGGAATCTGTTTCGGCTTGGGTGGCATCACGTTCCAGACGATGCTGCGCAACCCGCTCGCGAGCCCCGACATCATCGGAATCAGCTCCGGTGCAAGCGCTGCAGCAGCTTTCGCGATCATCTCGCTTTCGCTCGGCGGCTCGCAGGTCTCGATCTTCGCCATCGCTGTCGGTCTGGGCGTCGCAGTCTTGATCTACGTTCTGTCCTTCCGAGACGGTGTAGCGGGCACTCGGCTGATCCTGATCGGTATCGGCATCGCCGCGATGCTCGACAGCGTCACCGCCTACCTGCTCAGTACCGCCGCCGCGTGGGATCTGCAGGAGACGATGCGTTGGCTCACCGGCAGTCTCAACGGTGCCAACTGGGGTTCGACGGTTCCCGTGGTCCTGGCGCTGGTTGTCCTCGGACCGGTGCTGCTGAGCCAATCGCGCAACCTTTCGACCATCCAGCTCGGTGACGACGCAGCACAAGCTCTCGGCGTCAGAGTGGAACGAATGCGCATTCTGTCGATCATTGCGGCCGTCGGACTCATCGCCTTTGCCACTGCCGCTGCGGGGCCCATCGCCTTCGTCGCATTTCTGTCAGGGCCCATCGCCGCCCGCATCGTCGGTCCGGGAACATCACTTTTGATTCCGTCGGCGCTGGTCGGAGCGCTGCTGGTGCTAGTTGCCGATTTCTGCGGACAGTACGCCTTCGGCACCCGCTACCCCGTTGGCGTGGTGACTGGCGCGCTGGGAGCGCCGTATCTCGTCTACCTCATCATTCGCTCCAACCGAACGGGAGGTTCGCTGTGACCGAATCCCATACTCTGACTGCCGAAAACCTCGAACTCGGTTACGGAGGACGGACCGTCGTCGAATCGCTCGACCTCGCGGTGCCGCCGGGAAAGATCACGACCATCGTGGGCGCCAACGCGTGCGGCAAATCGACACTGCTGCGGTCGATGTCGCGGCTACTCAGTCCCCGAAGCGGTCATGTTCTGTTGGACGGCAAGGATGTTCATCGCCGGCCTGCGAAGAAGCTCGCTCGCACGCTCGGTCTGCTGCCGCAGTCACCGATCGCACCGGAAGGGATAGTTGTCGCCGATCTCGTCGGCCGTGGTCGTCATCCACATCAGCGGGTGCTGTCGAGGTGGAGCCGCGAGGATGACGCAGCTGTCGCCGAGGCGCTTGCGGCCACGGACACAACCGGATTGGCCGAACGATCGGTGGACGAGCTTTCCGGTGGTCAGCGCCAACGTGTGTGGATTGCGATGGCGCTCGCCCAACAAACCGATCTGCTTCTACTCGACGAGCCGACCACCTTCTTGGACGTGAGCCACCAGGTTGAGGTCTTGGACCTGCTCACCGACCTGAACCGGACTCGGGGTACAACGATTGTCATGGTTCTGCACGATCTCAATCTCGCCGCCCGCTACGCCGACTACCTCGTCGCCATGGCCGATCGCCGGGTCTACGCGGCGGGTGATCCTGCCGAGGTGCTCACGAGCGACAACGTCCGCACCGTGTTCGGTCTCGAGAGCCGAATCATCCCCGACCCCATGTCGGGTAAGCCGTTGGTGTTGCCGCTCGGGCGCCACCACGTGCTCGACGACGTGTCGACGTGACGGCGTCGAACGCCCCGGGCGGGCGGATCGAATCCGTGGAACAACTCAATGCGATTCTCGGACAGCCCCATCCGACGATCATGGAGAAGCAGACCGCTCACACGACTCCGTTGATCCGTGAATTCATCGAGCAGGCACGGTTTTTTGTGCTCGCGACATCCGATGCGGCCGGAAATTGCGATTGCTCGCCGCGCGGAGACTTGGTCAGTCAGGTTCTCTTCCCCGACGAGAAGACACTGGTGCTCCCGGATCGTCCGGGCAACCGGCGCGCCGACTCGTACCGGAACATGATCGAGAATCCTCACGTGGGGATCCTCTTTCTCGCGCCCGGGCACGACGAGATCGTGCGCGTCAACGGCACGGCGACTCTGTCCACCGATCCTGATCTGTTGGATTCGATGGCGATGAACGGCAAGCCTGCACAGCTTGCGGTGATCGTGCAGATCGACGAGGCGTATCTGCATTGCGCGAGAGCGATTCTGCGGGCGAAGCTGTGGGATCCGTCGACGTGGCCCGCATCCGATGAGGTGCCGAGTCTGCGCGACATGATGGCGGAGCAACACAGCCTGCGCGTCGAGGACCTCGAACCCGCCAGACAAGAGGCGTACCGCAAGTACCTGTACTGACCTCAGTCCGTTGGCCTTTCGCAGGAGAACGGACTCCACCAGCTGATCGTCAACTGGTGGAGACCGTCGTTCTTACTGTTCCGGGTTTACTGAAGCGAAATTGTGGCGCCACCGGAGAACATCGAGTCGTGTACCTCGATCTCCTTGGGGGTGGCACTGGTCGGGATGTCGAAGACAATGGTGGTCTTCCGTGTGATGCCGGGGTTTATGTCGCCGCCGATCGCGGTTTCGGCGTCGATATTGATCGCTGCCATCGTGTTGTTGGTGAACTCGCGACCTTCGGTGTCGATCAAGGTCTGATTGGATCCGAAGTAAGCCTGGGGCTTGTCGGAAGTGTTCGTGATCTCGACGTGAACGAGTACGAACTGACCCTCAGCTTGCTCTTGCAAGTAGGGATTGTCGCCGATCGTCGTGAGGCCGGTCTCGATACCCGTCACGGCGAAACCGAACTTTCCGTCTCGCACTTCCTCGCCGATTCCGGGATTCGAAGACTTCGTTTCCTTGGGAGCTTCGGCCGGGGCAACTGCGGCCACGGAGGCACCGTTGTCCGCGGCTTGCGTGGTTGTGGGGGCCGCGGCGGATTCTTCCTTGTCTTTGTCCCCGCCGCCAGTGGCGATCGCGACAATCACGAAGAACGCCACGATGCCTCCGACGACCCATGGCCACTTCTTCTTTTTCGCCGGTGAAGGCGGCGGTTGCTGAAATCCACCGGCCGGCTGAGCGTACTGGCCCGGGAACGGCGCGCCAGACTGATCTGGATAAGGCTGTCCATAAGGTTGCTGAGCCGGTGGTTGCTGTCCGTAGGGCTGCTGGGGTTGCTGCCCGTACGGCTGCTGAGGCGGCTGGCCATATGGCTGGTTAGGGTCCTGCGGGGGTTGTGTCATGGCCGTTCCTTCACGTGGGATTGCTCACGCATTACTAGGTGAGCATTCGATACTTCTACCAGACTGACCAGTCGCAATGTGTGCAGAGTGGTCGGTTTTGTCCGACAATGATCCGTGCCTTCAATTGCCTCCTCGCTGTTCTGGATTGCGCTGATCGCGGCCATCGCGCCGATAGTCGCGGGCCTGATCCCGCGTCGACTGGTTCCCGAAGTGGTGTTGCTACTGGTCGCGGGCGCAGTAGTCGGGCCGTTCGCCCTCAACATCGCAGCTGACAGCGAAGCGATCGGCATCCTCCGCGAACTCGGCCTCGGCATGCTGTTCCTGCTCGCCGGCTACGAGATCGACCGACAGGAACTCAGTGGGCGCGGCGGACGTCGAGCGCTCTACACATGGCTGTTCTGCCTCGCGCTGGCGTTCACGGTGGTCTCGCTGCTGGGAATGAGGAACGTGATCTCCGCCGAAGCCGCTGTTGCCATTGCGATGACGTCGACCGCTCTGGGCACGCTGCTGCCGATCCTCAAGGACAACAAACTCCTCGACACACGCTTGGGTAAGACCGTCCTCAACCACGGGGCCGTCGGCGAGCTCGGGCCGGTCGTCGCGATGGCGGTGCTGCTGAGTGCCCGTGGTGCCGTACTGTCGCTGATCGTTCTTGCCGTCTTCGCCTTGATCGCTGTCATCGTTGCGGTGCTGCCCGGCAAGCTGATTCACGAAGGCTCGTGGACACATCGCCTGGTGCGGGCAGGGGCGGACACGACGGCGCAGACGACGGTCCGCCTCACCGTTCTGTTGTTGGTCAGCCTCGGAGTGCTGTCGGCTGTGTTCTCACTCGACGTCATTCTCGGTGCGTTTGCCGCCGGCTTCATCCTGCGGCGACTGATGCCGGAGGGCGACGAGCGCCTCGAGATCAAGCTCGACGGGATCGCCTTCGGGTTCCTCATCCCGATTTTCTTCATCACTTCAGGCATGGCGATCGACGTCTCGGCGGTCGCCGCCAGTCCCGGCATACTGATTGCGTTTTTGATCCTGATCGTTGTAGTCCGGGGCGTGCCGGTGTTCTTCGTGACCAAGTTCGAGAAGGTGGAGCCGCCCTTCACCACGCGCGAAAGTGCGCAAGTCGCGTTGTACGGGGCTACCGGCCTGCCCATGATCGTGGCGGTCACGGGCGCGGCCGTCGACGCGCATCAGATGTCCTCGGACAACGCGTCGATTCTTGTCGCGGCCGGGGCGATCACGGTTCTGCTGTTGCCGATGATTGCCACTCTGTTGACGAAGAAAGAGAAAGTGTCCTGATTCAGAGATCCAACTGCTCGTCGAGCCAGTCGAACATCCGCTGATCCGTCAGACGCCTCGCCATGGGCTGGCAGTGGAAGTTCGCGCCCTCGGCAGCGGTGAAGGGAACCACCGTCGTCGGTCCGCCGGCGAGGGCGGCAAGCCGCTTGGATTGACCGGGCCAGAATTGCTCGCCTTCCGGATCGGTGATGAGCAGGGGAGTGGAGATCGAGCCGGCGACGTGTTCGAGGTGGTACTTCCGAACCTCGGCGAGAGTGTTGTAGTAGCCGGCGGCGAGGTACGGACGCGCTCGGAAACGCCAGATTCGGGCGCTGTCCTTGGAGAATTTCATTCCCAGCCCTATCGCCATGTCGCGGTCGAAGGCCTCCGACTTTCCCTCGTCGAGTAGCTTCTGCATGTTCTTGGGGATATGGGCGAGCCACGACGCGGCCACGTCCACGACCCCCGGATCGGCGATCGCTGCCGCGATCCGATGCTCGAACGCCAACGACTGGGGCACCCAGTACCCGCCCTGACTGATCCCGTACATCGCCAGCTTCGACGCATCGACGTCCGGCCGGTCCACGAGATAGTCGACGACGGGCGTGATGACGGCTTCCCAGTCGTGACGGAACGGGATGTTGCGCTCGAAGAGCATCGACTGCTGACCGGGACCGTCGAACATCAACACGTTGTAGCCCCGCTCGAGCGCCCCGGCACCGCCGCTGCCCCACAGCCCGCTGATCGGGCCGTCGCTACCGTTCACCATGATCAACGTCGGCCGTCGCACGTCCCCGGGCGGCCGGAAGAAGTACCCGGGCAGGTAGGTGTCCTCGTAAGGGATCCGGACGCGTTCGACGGGCTGGGAGGTGGTGTCGACGAAGCGGTCCCACGCCTGTCGGTGACGTTTGAAAGTGGGGACCAGAACCGAATCGTCGCTGAGACCGTCGACTGCGTTGATCGCCACACCGAAGTACGACGCCGCCCGCAGGTACGCGTTGGACGCGCTTCGCGAATGCCCGGCCTCGGCTGCCTCATCGGCCTGCCCGGATACCCGTGTGCCGAGGTCGAACCAGGCCTCGTACCAGCCTTCGAGGTCCTTCTCGCCGACGTGAGCGATGGCCGAGAGCACTTCGCCGGTGTCTGCCGCGCCGAAGGTGGCTTGCCCGAGAACGACTCGTAGCTCGAAGTCGAAGGATTCGTTGCAATAGAAACCAGCAGTGAACGCCTGGTGCGGATGGGCGAAGAACGACGACGCGAGAGACATGGGCACACCTTCGCTAGTTCGGGGCAGCCATTTTCAGTTGTAGTTCCAGGATCGCCCGAATCGCTTGCCGGAAAACCTGTCAGCGCGGCGACGCCGGGAGCCCGGTGGATGGCGGCCTCGACATCGCAAATGCCAGGGTGCACAACCACAACGACATTCCCAGCACCTGCGCACGTTGAGCGATACCCAGTCCGAGATTACCGCCGCCGGAGACTTCGATGCTGTTGGTCGTCAACATCCACACCGTCGCAAGGGAAGTCAGGATCAGAATGGTCAGACCCGTCGTCCGCAAAGAATGGTGCTCGCGATACCTGAACGCTCCCACGGTGAATGCGATCATCGCGGTGAAGATCGCGAAGACCGCCACGCTGCTCGTCAACGCGTGAACATGGTGGAGCTGCGGAAGTAGACCGTCGGGTGCGCTCGACGGGCAACCCTCGCCCGAGCATTCGAGGGGGAACGACGCGTCGGCGATGGTCGCGATGCCGAACACCGCCAGCGCAATCCAGCCCGTGACGTAGAGCCTTCGCCGGGGCGTGATCAGCAGACCCAGCGCTCCGGAGATCAACATCAAGATTGCGGACAGGACATCGGCGTTACCGAAGACATCGCGGTATTTCTGGTTCTCGGCATCGAGTTCGCTGAGGAACGATGTCACCGGGTCGAGGCCGGTGTCCAGGAAGAATTCGAGAATCCACGACGAGTAGACGATTCCGCCCAGAGCCAGCGCAGCCACCAAACCCCACCGCGCAACGTTGCGTTCCTTCACGGAATCGAGCTTACGGACCGAGCAGGGCTTTCTGGACGCGTTCGGCCGCTACCAGCGGATCTTCGTGCTCCCAGATGCGGATGACGGTCCAACCCTGCTCTGCCAGACGTGCATCGGTGTCGCGGTCTCGAACCACGTTGGCGGCCAACTTGTCCGTCCACCACTGCGCGTTGTTCTTGGGAAACGTCGCATGCTGCGGGCAGCTGTGCCAGAAGCATCCGTCCACGAACACCGCGACTTTGCGGCGTGGAAATACCAGATCGGCCCGTCGGCGAACACCTTTGATCGGCGCCCGATCCACGAAGTACCGGAGTCCGCGCCGATGAAGCTCGCGTCGAAGTGCGATTTCGGGTTTGGTGTCGCGCCGACGCTGAGCGCTCATCCGAGCGCTGGTGGCAGGATCCGTCGCAGGCACCGTGGTTCTCTCAGCCGTCGGAATCGTCGCTGTCTTCGGGATCGGACCAGGTAGGCGCAAACCTGTTGCGACGCTCCACTTCACCGTGCACGACGGTCACGAAGTCGGTGAACGAGAGAGTCTGGCTCTCGGTGGGGCGGCCGTTGCGCGGCGGTGGTTCGTCGACGTCGAAGAACCGGACTGCACCATCGGGTTCGTAGAGTCCGATGTAGACCTTCTCGAAGAGGTCGTAGCGCGTGTCTTCGGCGCCGAGATCCACCCAGGCCTTTCCCGGAACGCCGACCACCGCGCGCTTGCCCCGACCCGAGCGCTTCGAGAGCGTCGTGACGTGGTGTGCAAAAGAGGATTTGCCGGTGTCGCTGGTCTTGGTCGGGTCGCCGTCGTCGCACGTGGCGTACGGCTCGAACATGACGGCGACCAACACGCTGTACGGCTGACGCTGATGCAGAACCATTGCCTCGCCACGCAATTCGTGGTCGTTGCGGACGATGTTCTTGGTCCACCGTCCCAGCTTGCCGCTGCGGGGACTGTAGTCCTGGAAGTTGTACGTCTTGATGGAGACGCAGAGGATCAGGCCGAGAGTGGGGTCGAGTGCCTTGACGTCCAAGCGCTTTCGGCCCTTGGCGACATCGACTGTTGCCTCCTGGCCTTCACCGGACGCCGTCGGGGTGATGTTGGGATACAGCGGACGCAGAGCGTCGGCCACCGTCTGTGCCAGTTGATTGGACAGTCGCTGGGCGTAGTTCTTCTTCTCGCCGCGATCGGCGTCGGCCGGGGGCTTGTCGCCCGCGAGTTGCAGTGCACTCCACAGTGGTTCGTGTTCCGGTTCGGAAAACAGCGTTTCAGGTTCGGGGAACAGCGAGTCCGTCATGCTGCGGCCTCGGGGTATCCGCCCATCCGCTCGAGATGGCTTTCGACGTCCTCGATGAAACCGGGGATGAACCGAAGATTACCCATGCGTGCGCGCTTGAGGAAGCCGGCGGTGGCCCGAGCCGACAGCAACCGCGTGTCTTCGAGGAAGCCGCTCAGATCCTCGTAGTCGTACTGGACCGGCCAGGTCGAGGTATGGACGCGGAAGGCCTGGCGGTTACGGCCCCAGGCCGCGCTCGGCCACGCGTCGCCGGGCTCGAGCGGCGTCTCGCCGGCCGCGTCGTATTCGATGGGATCGCTCAACCGGCCACCGACCCACGACGCCATCCGCACGCTCACGGCATTCCCGACGAGCTTCCAGCGATGGCTGTGGCGAAGGCCGGGGACCTCGACGGACGGCAGCGTCCAGTCGGGATCGAAACCCTGTAAGCGTTCGGCGTCGACGAGGCCGGGGGTGACGATCTCACCGGACGGCAACCGGACTGCCGGTTGGCTGGGGATGCCGACGGACGAGCCGCCCTTGAGCGTCGGCACGGCGTTGACGGCCCATCCGAGTCCGCGGGTGCCTTCGGTCCAGTAGAAGCCGCACGGGTAGTCCGCAGGATCGCCGCCCAGGCGCTCGCCGGCGTCCTGGCCGAACAGGATTTCGCGAGGATCGTCTGTGCGCGAGGCGAGCATGATGACCCGCTGGCGACGCTGGGGGAGTCCGAAGGCGCGGGCGTCGACCACCCGGTACGCCCAGGTGTATCCGAGGTCTTCGAGGGCGTCGGTGATGTGCCGCATGGCGGCGCCCTTGCCGAGCTGGAGCATGAACGGAACGTTCTCGATCAACAGCCAGCGCGGGCCCTTCTTACGCTTGACCAGACGGAACACCTCGTCCACCAGGCCTGAGCGTGCGCCGGTGATGCCTGCCGTTTTGCCGGCCTGAGAGAGGTCCTGGCAGGGGAAACCGGCGGCCACCAATTCGATGTCACTGGGCAGCGCGCGAAGTTTGGTGACGTCACCGTGCAACGGCACGTCGGCGAAACGCGAACGGAGAACTGCCTGCGCGCCCGGATCGATTTCACACAGCAGTTCGGTGTTCCACCCATGTTCCGAGAGCCCCAACTCGAGACCACCGATACCGGCAAACAAACCCACCATGCTCCGCGACGACGTCACAGCACCCTTCCTCACGAACCGACCTAGAAGCACGGTACTCGAGAACTCCGACACCGTTTGCCAACTATTCGGTCCGCGGCGTGCTCCTTATGGAAGAACCGTTGTGAAACGCCTTACATCGAGATCTTCGGGGCCGATCGAAGTCCCTAAAAGGTCCCTGATCGAAGCAATAACCCGAACCAGCGGTGCTCCGTGCCCGTTCGTCCATTACCGTGGTCGGGTGAGCATCCAACCTTCCGGTGACGCGTCCTGGCCCGCGGTATTGACCTGGCAGGCCCACAACGCTCCTCGTATGGAGTCTGTTCGTGTGCAGCTGAACGGAAATCGCATCAAGGCTTCCGGCCGGATCATCGGTGGAGCCTGCAGTGAGCACCCGGCATTCAGCGCGTCGTACGACCTGGTCACCGACGAGGCCGGCATCACCCGCCGGTTGTCCGTGCGGACCGCCCTGGCCGCCGGTGAGCGTCAGATGTCGATCAGCCGGGACGAAGAAGGCACCTGGATGGTCGAGAACGGCGCCAGTCACCAGCGCTCTGCGTTCGATGGCGCACTCGATGTCGACGTGATCCTCAGCCCGTTCTTCAACACGCTGCCCATCCGCCGCGTCGGCTTGCAGAACGACATCGAGGACGCCGAGGTCCCGGTCGTCTACGTCAATCTCCTCGACCTGCGCGTCGAGGGTGCGACCATCACCTACAGCTCCGGCGCCGACGGAATCAGTGTGTTGTCCCCGGTGTCCAGCTCGACGCTGTCCGTCGACACCGAAGGTTTTGTCCTCGACTACCCGGGTCTGGCAACTCGTATCTAGGTTTCGTATCTCTAGGTTGCGTAGTTCTAGGTTCCGGATCGCCGGATGACGCCGCCGCGTCGACCGGCGTCTCGCATCCGGTTGATCCAGTCGGGTTCTCCGGCCTGAACGTCTTCGATGTCCCACCGCTCGTGCGACTCGTAGGCGCCGCGCGCCGCGAACCCTGCGTCCACCAATCGTGCCGTCGAGCCGTTGTCGAGCAGATCGGTACGTGCGCCCTGCAAAAGGTCGAGCGCCTCGTCCAGCGCGACCAGCAGGGCGTCGCGGTTGCCCTCGCACATCGCCCGCACCAGGCCAGGAGCGCTCCCGGCCACGCGAGTGCCGTCGCGAAATGATCCGGCAGCCAGCCCGAGAGCCAGTTCGCCTCCGGCAGCTCCGGTGATCGCAAGCGTTTCCGCGAGCAGGTGAGGCAGATGCGAGATTCGCGCGACTGCTCGATCGTGTTCCAGAGATTCGGCCGGCACGACGACCGAGCCGCAGTCGAGTGCAAGGTCGGCGACCTGCGACCACACGTCTGCGTCGACGCCCTCGTCGGTGGCAACGACCCACACCGCGTCGACGAACAGATCGGCATCCCCGACCGCCCAACCCGAAGCTGACGTCCCCGCCATCGGATGACCGCCCACGAACTTGGCGCTCAAGCCCGCTCGTTCGACCGCGGCCTTCACTTCACCCTTGACGCTGACGACGTCCGTGATCGGATTGTCGGGCGCATGCGCGGCGATGGCCTCCAAGGTGGCGTCGACGGCAGGCATCGGCACGGCGACCACGATGATCGCGCCGCTTTCTTTCGCTCTCTGCAGCACTGAAACCAGATCGGTGTCGGCGTCGAAACCGTCGGCTCGGGCCGCGTCGGCGGACTCGCTGGAACGGTTGTAACCCCACGCCCGGCGGCCGGATCGGACGGCGGCGCGAAGTAGCGAACCGCCGATCAATCCGAGGCCGAGAACGCAGACTGGTGGGGCGGAATCGATCGCAGACACGAGTTCAGGTTGGCACATCGATGCTCGGACTTCACTCACTGGCACCAGGCGGGCTACCGTTGCGCCATGGGTGCACAGCGCGCGGGTAACAAGAGCGCCTCTTCGAACCAGTCGGAGGAGCTTGAAGGCTTCGGTGTCGCGGTGGTCCGTGAAGAGGGGCGTTGGACGGTCAAGGCACTGACGCCCGACGCGTTGACCTCGCTCTCGGCCGCCGAAACGCAGCTGCGTGAGCTGCGAAGTTCGGGTGCCGTCTTCGGTCTTCTCGACGTCGACGACGAGTTCTTCATCGTGTTGCGTCCGGCGCCGTCGGGCACGCAGTTGCTGATTTCCGACGCGACCGCCGCCATCGACTACGACATCGCAGCCGACGTCCTCGACGCCTTGCACATCGAGATTCCCGACATCGACCCGGACGACCTCGACGATGTCGAACCCTGGGAAGAGGGCGATCTGTCCGTGCTGGCCGATCTGGGCCTGCCGGAACCCGTGCTCGCCGTCATCGCGGCCGAGACCGATCTCTATCCGGACGAGCAGTTGGGGATGATCGCGCAGCGACTCGGGTTCGCGTCCGAGTTCGGCGCAGCGCTCGACAAGCTCCCGCGCTAGATGACTCTCGCTGACGACCAGCGCATGATCCGTGCGGCCATCGTGGCCGCACGTTCCGCCTCCGACGCAGACGTCCCGGTCGGGGCAGTGGTGTTCGACGCAGACGGCGTCGAAGTTGCTCGGGCCTCCAATGCCAGGGAAGCGTCGTCCGATCCGACCGCGCACGCCGAAATCCTCGCGTTGCGTGCTGCCGCAAAAACCTACGGTGACGGCTGGCGCCTGGAAGGTGCGACGCTTGCCGTGACCCTCGAGCCATGCACGATGTGTGCGGGCGCTCTGGTCCTCGCCCGGGTTTCTCGGGTCGTTTTCGGGGCGTGGGAGCCGAAAACCGGAGCCGTCGGATCATTATGGGACGTAGTTCGAGATAAAAGATTGACCTATCGGCCGCAGGTGCGCGGCGGGGTCCTCGAGGACGAATGCGCTGGGCTTTTGGAAGATTTCTTCCGCGAGCAGCGGGCCTGAATTCGGTATTCCCCATCGAGAGTGGTCGCACACTCGGGTAGCCGGATCCATCAATCGAGGGCATGGTGGAGGCAGATGCCGTCAGGGCATCGGCGGATCGTCGGAAGGCGATTCGTTCGCGTTCACAGAGGAGTACTCATGGGAATCGCAGACAAGGCTCAGAACAAGGCCGAAGACCTCGGGGGCAAGGCCAAGGAAGCTGCTGGCAGCGCTACCGGTGACCGGGACCTCGAAAACGAAGGCAAGGGCGACCAGGTGAAATCGGCCGTCAAGGATGCAGGCGAGAAGGTCAAGGACGCCGCGTCCAGCATCAAGGACAAGCTCACGTAATACCGCTCCACCTGGCGATTTCAGCCACGGGCACTCCATCCGGTAAAGTCACCAACGGTGGCGTGTCCGAGCGGCCTAAGGAGCACGCCTCGAAAGCGTGTGACGGGTAACCCCCGTCCGAGGGTTCAAATCCCTCCGCCACCGCCAAAGCTCCCCACCTGTTCACGCAGGTGGGGAGCTTTTTTGTGGATGGGTCCCGGATGCTGCCGACTGTCGGGGACGGACACGCTCCGACTGGACCATCGGACGACCGGCCAGGTCGAAGCCCGCGTCCATGCATGTCGAGGCTGAGAGGGTTCGACACACAGACCTGATCGGCCGCCGGGCGGATCCGTCGTCGTGAACCTATTCCGCAATCGAGAAACAATCGTTCGGATTGAGCAGAAATCCGTCATTCGGACGAGGACAGCGCTGGACTTCGGAGGAGACCGGAAGCCGCACTCAGTCTTATGGGGGAGGGGCCGTCCTCCGGTGGACATTCCCAGGTTGACGAAGTTCAGGAGCGGCGGGCGATCCACTCTGCAGCGGCGGCATCGATGTCCTGCTTCAGCTTCTCGAAGAACGAGGGTGGCGGGGTGGGGATCAAATCTGCTGCGGTAGTGAGGGATCGACTGAGGGCGATCCGACGCTCGCGTAACTCGTCGTCGGTCAGGAGCGTCAGGTCCGCCATCGCGAGCTCCCTCGATCGGTGTGATTCGTGTTTCGGGCAGACCGTGCGCATCGGGATCGATGCATGATTCGATGCGCACGGCCCAGGCATTCCAGGCTGGGGGCCGGAATGCACTGTCGACTTTACCAAATGATTACTAATGGCTGTAGATGCGGCTCGCCCTTCGGTGTTCGTGGAGCACTTTCACAGGGTTCTCCCAGGTCGTAAGTCCTGACAACTGTTGAAGCTGCAACTATCGTCGAGCCCATGAAAAAGATCTGGTGGATCGGCGGAGCAGTAGTTGTGGTCGTACTCGCCCTGCTCGTGGGGCCGTGGGCGTACGGGAAGTTCATCGCTGAAGACGATGCACCGGCGGCCGTGGTGTCCACTGAGGGCGCGGAGGCGGCGTCCGGATCGATCGACGGGCAATGGACCGTCGTCGCCGGGCAGGGGGACAACCAGACGGCAGCTGGGTACACCGTGCACGAGATTCTCAACGGATCGAGTGTGACCGTCGTCGGAACCACCGGCGAGGTGAGCGGAAACGCGGTTGTCGAGGGTGAAAAGCTCACTTCCGGCGAAGTAACGGTGCAGGTGGCAAGCATCAAGACCGACTCGGATCGGCGGGACGGCCAGTTCACGGGCAATGTGATGGATACCAGCACGTATCCGACGGCGACGTTCACGATCGACTCGCCGGTGGACTTGTCTGCTGTACCGACGGACGGAACAACGGCGACGGTCACGGTGTCAGGAACGCTGACGCTCAAGGGTCAGTCCAAGCCGGTGTCGGTCGACATGACCGTGCTGCATTCGGGTGATTCGCTGATCGCATCGGGCTCGATTCCGGTCACCTGGACCGATTTCGGAGTCGAGCCTCCGTCCCTCGGTTTCGTCACCGTCGACGGCAGCGGCTCGGTGGACTTCCTGGTCTCACTCGCCGCGAGCTGAATTACGTCCACCCGATTCGCACTGCTTCGGGGCGGGCAGGGAAGATTAAGGACATGACCTTCCTTTCTTCTTGTCCGTTCCGAAGGCAGTGTGCGATCTCTGCCCGGACGGAATGAACAGGTGATGCCCCGGTGGAGACCGTTCCGAACGGGCGAAGACCCCGATCCACGGTTCACGCTCGCCAATGAGCGGACATATCTGGCTTGGATCCGCACTGCAACGGCCTTCGTCGCGTCGGGCGTCGGACTCGAAGCGTTCGGCGGCGACATTCTCAATCCGACGGTTCGATCCGGCTTGGCCGCGTTGTTGCTCGTCGGCGGTGCTCTGATCGCCATCACTTCCTTTGTCCACTGGATCAGCGCCGAGCGTGCACTGCGAACTGAGCGCTCGTTGCCGGTGCCGCTCATGGCGCCGGTCGTCGGCATCGTGCTGGTGATCTGCGCAACCGTCCTGGTGGTCGAGGTCGTGAACTGATTGACCGCGCTGGAACCGTCGGAAGGTGTCAAGCCTCCGGACAAGGGCTTGCAGTCCGAGCGCACATCGCTCTCGTTCGTGCGTACGAGTCTGTCGATCCTCGGCTTGTCTGCCGCCTGTCTGAGATGGTTGCCGCCGTTCGGGTCGGTGGCCCTGATCGGCCCGTCCGTCGCTGCCGTGCTCGTCGTCGCGGTGACGGTCTACGAACGTCGGTCGCGGCCCAGGCGGTTGGCCCAGTTTTCGGCCGAAAAGGCAACGCCCGCTTTGGGTATGGGAGCAACTCTCGCGGTCGCTCTGCTCCTGCTCAGTGCGACGGGGCTGTGGATTCTGCTGAAGTGACCTCGGCTTTCGGCGCCCAGCCGGGCGGGCCGAACACGTAGCCGGCTCGCTGCCGCCACGATGTCGACGCCTTCCAATCACGAGCAATGGCAGCATATTCGCGCGTTTGGAGCTTCCAGATGTTGTACGTTCCGACCGGCGTCGTGAGTCCGTAGGTGGGCCGGTGGGTTTCGGCTGCGAAGGTTCCGAACATCCGGTCCCAGATGATGAGGATTCCGGCGTAGTTGCGGTCGAGGTACTCGGCGTCGGAGCCGTGGTGGACGCGATGGTGTGACGGCGTGTTGAAGATGAATTCGATGGGCCGCCAGAGTTTTCCGACACGTTCGGTGTGGACGAAGAACTGGTAGACGAGGCTGACGGAGAAGCCGACGAACACCATCCACGGCGGGATCCCGAGGAACGGCAACGGCAACCACATGATGATCTCACCGCTGTTGTTCCACTTCTGCCGCAGTGCGGTGCTGAAATTGAAGTACTCGCTCGAATGGTGAGCCTGGTGTGTGGCCCAGATGACTCGAACTCGGTGTGCGATGCGGTGATACGCGTAATAGAGGACGTCGATTCCGAGCAGCAGGATCACCCAGGTGTACCAGGCAGTCGGCGAGAGGTGCCACGGAGCGAGATACACCCAGATTGCGGAATAGCCGATCAGCGCCAGCACTTTCCAGAAGGTGCTCGTTGCGATCGACACGAGTCCGAGTAGAACGCTGGTTCTGGCGTCGACGCTTCGGTAGCCGCCCTGTGTCGGCCGTGCGCGTCCGTCGGCGTCGTCGGGATGATCTTCGAGCGCACGGGCCGCGAACCATTCGATTGCGAGGAAGATGACAAACGCGGGGATTGCGAGCGTAACGGGATCATGGAGCGGTTCGAGCAGTGACTTCCATGATTCGAGAAGGGTTTCCCACACGCGATTTGTCCTGTTCTCTAGCTCTGATCGTTACATCATGCATTAAAATGTAACGTCAGGGAACCCTTTGCGGCGAAGAACTCGCAGGTTTGTTGCGACTATTCATAGAACGATGGTAGGAATTGCCGGTGCATATCACCGCGAAGGTGGACTACGCCGTGCGGACTCTGGTCGAGCTCGCGGCAGTTGGTCCTGACCCGGCCAAGGCCGAGTTTCTCGCCAAATCCCAGGTAATACCCCACAAGTTCCTGGAAGCGGTGCTCTCGGACCTGCGGCGCGGCGGCTTGGTCAACAGCCGTCGAGGCCCGGACGGGGGATACTGGCTCGCTCGGTCCGCGGACGAGATCACGATTGCCGACGTCATACGAGCTGTCGAGGGACCGCTGGCTTCGATTCGGGGTCAGCGACCGGAAGACGTCGACTACGGGGGACCGGCAACGCCCCTCAAGGAGGTGTGGATTGCAGTGCGAGTCAACCTCCGTGCTGTGCTCGAAAATGTCACACTCACCGATGTTGCAGGTGGAGAGTTGCCCGAGTTCATTCACGAACTGACGGCAGATCCCGAGGCGTGGAATCGGCGCTGATACAGCCCGGTTTCAGTGTGCCCGTCGACGCGGAACTGCCATAGGAGCAGTGTTCGCGGTGTTGCCTCCCGCGGATTTTGCGTCGTACATCAGATGATCGGCCGCAACGATTGCTCGGGAGAACTCGTTGTAGTCGAACTCTTCCTGATGTGGGATGAAAGGTAGCGTCGCTGCGCCGACGCTGACCGTGGCCAGGGGGTCGTCGGAGGCGTTCACCACGGCTTTGGGGAGCGTCGCGATTCGTTTGCGAAGTCCGTACGGAGTACCGATCATCACAACGGTGAACTCCTCGCCGCCGGTGCGCGCGGCGTAACCGAAACCGTTCACATGCGCCTGCAGGCGCGTTCCGGTCCGGATGATGACGGCGTCACCGACTTCGTGGCCGAACGTGTCGTTCACCGCCTTGAACTTGTCGATGTCGACGACGGCAACAGCAATGTCGGCACGATTTGCCGACGCGACCGACCAGATGCGCTCCGACATGTCCCACAGTCCTCGTCGGTTCAACAGGCCGGTAAGCGCATCCACTTTGGATCCCGTTGCGCGCGCGAGTAATTGCCGCCAAGTGAACTGAATCGTGGCCGGAATGAAGATCACGGCACACAGGACGACGTCCGTGCGTGCGATCACGCTGGTTGTCGAGTAGTCGCCGTTCGTCAGGCCGAGCACCGTCAGGGCGATGACAAATGTCGTGGCAAAGGCGAGATGGAAGGCCAACCAGCGGTAATCGAGAAAATAGGTGAAGTAGGCGCCGGTGGCGACAAAGAGTGCCGCGCCGAAGAGGGCGGCGTTATGGCTGGTGAAGGTGATGAGAACCGAGGCAGTTCCGAGATCCGCCCACAGTCCGTAGAGCTTGAGCATGCGTGAACCTCTGATTCGGCCGACAAACCAGAGAATCGTAGGGATCAGGTTGACGGCCGCAATGCCGACGAGCCAACTGCGCGCAAACGGTCCGTCCGGGCCCTCTCCGCTGAGGAGAAACAGGAACGCCACGATCGAGAAATTGAGTGAGCAGAACCCGATGGTGAGACGGACGAGACGTAGTACGGAGCCTCGTCCGGACTTCGATCCCCACAGCATCACCGTGGACGAAACCGGCCAGGTGTGCAGGAGCGGGTCCATCAGATTCCTTCGCCGAGCAAATTACGGTTAATTCACCGCAAAGTATGTCAGGCCATGTTGATTCACGCGTCAACTTGGCAGGGGGCGTCAGGCGGTGGAGTTGCTCGCAACTCTCTCTGTCGCGCTGTTCAGGCATTTGCCGTGCGTGAGTGTGAGGTACGCCTCGAGTTTCCGTGCCGTGTGTTCGATCGCACAATATTGCAGACCTCTGCAAAGTTGCAGAGCTCTGCAAGTTCGGTACCGTGTTGGGGTGATCATCGAACAAGGCCTTCGTGACCGCAAGAAGGCAGCAACCCGTGCCGCACTCAGCGGCGCGGCAGCACGGCTCGCTCGTGCGCTGGGGATCGAATGCGTCACCGCTGACGCAATCGCCTCCGAGGCCGGAGTGTCGACGAGGACGTTCCACAACTACTTCTCCAGCAAGGAGGAGGCAGTGCTCGCCAGTTTCGAGGAATCGGTGAACCTGTGGATCGAGGCGCTTGCGTCACGGCCCGCGGACGAACCAATTCTCGACGTCCTCGAAGAACTTGTGGTCGAAATCGTGAACGACTCAGGTCCGAGTGGGAGTGAGAAGGCAAGTATCTGGCTGCTGTCGGATTCGAGTCCCGCGCTCTACCGGGATGCCGCAGACATGCATCAGCGGATCAACCGTGCAGTCGTTCAGGCATTGGCGGAACGCACCGGTACCGACGCCGAGAAGGACCTGTACCCGACGCTCCTCCTGGGAGCGGTGGGCGGAGCCGCTAAATCGGTGATCGACGTCTGGACTGGCGGAAAGTCGGAGGCTTCCAGTCCGGAAGAGTTGGTTCACGACGCTTTTCGGCAGATTCGTGCCGGGTTGCCCGCGCCGCCGCCTGCCCCTGAGATGTCGCGTCCCTGAGATGTCTCGTCTCTGAGCCCCACACGTAATACCTGTCCACGTACACGCACCGAAACAGCAAGGAGCCCGTCGTGGCCACCTATCTTTATCGGATCGGCAAGTTCGCCTACCGGCGAAAAGGCGCGGTCCTCAGCGTTTGGCTGATAATCCTGGTCCTGATGGGCGTCGGGGCAGCGACTCTGTCCGGCCCCACCAAGGACTCGTTCTCCATTCCGGGAACCCCGGCGCAGCAGGCGCAAGACCTGATGGCGGAGCGTTTTCCCGACGCGCCCAATCCTATGGATTCGTTGAGCGCGCGATACGTAGTGCAAGCTCCGGCAGGCACGACGCTGGCCGATCCGGCGAACGTCAAGGCCATGGACGACATGCTCGCGAGTATTCGTGGCATCGACAAGGTCGCCGACTCTGCCAAGGTGGACCCGGCGACTGCCACTCCGGAACAGGCCGCGAAGGCGTTGGTCAATCCGGTTACCGGCAACGACTCCATGGTTGCGATGTTCAAGGAAAAGGCTGCTGCGGCTGGAACTTCCGAGACACAGGCCGTGGACGACGCGCGTGCGTTGTCGCCGCTCAGTGCCGACGGCACAGTCGGGTACGTCGAGGTTCCGTTCAGCGGTGACTTCGCCGATCTCGATCAGGCGTTGCGTGATTCGATCAACTCCGCCGCCGATGTCGGTCGGGCCGAGGGACTCAACGTCCAGGTCAGTGGTTCTGCTGCTCAGGAAGCGGAGATGCCCGGTGGTGTCACCGAGCTGATCGGTATCGCCGTTGCCGCAGTCGTTCTGGCCATCACGTTCGGTTCGCTTGTGGCCGCGGGGCTTCCGCTCCTCACCGCGATCATCGGTATCGCTATCGGCAGCCTCGGAATCACGGTTGCCACCGGATTCATGGATCTCAGTTCGATGACTCCGACGCTGGCGATCATGATCGGTCTGGCTGTGGCGATCGACTACTCGCTGTTCATCATGTCCAGGTTCAGGCATGAGCTCACCCTTACCGACAACCGTGCCGAAGCAGCAGGTCGCGCCGTCGGAACCGCCGGTTCCGCAGTGGTATTCGCTGGTTTGACGGTCATCATCGCGCTGGTTGCATTGCGCGTCGTCGGCATCCCGTTCCTCTCCGATATGGGTGCGGCAGCGGCCTTTACCGTGCTGATCGCGGTTCTGATCGCCTTGACCTTGCTGCCTGCGATCCTGGGTATGTTCGGACGCAAGGCTTTTGCCGGCAAGATTCCCTTCCTCAGCAAGCGCGCTGAGGAGTCCGAAGACGAAGATTCGGGCAAGCCGAAGTTGGCTCTGCGCTTCATCAGTGCCGTCGTCCGTCGTCCGCTCGTGCCGCTGATCGGTGGAGTAGTGCTTCTGGGCGCATTGGCTCTGCCCGCAACGGGATTGAGCCTGGCACTGCCGTCGGAGGCCACCGGTGACCCGGCGACCAGTGCGCGTCAGGCATACGACCTGATCGACGAGGGCTTCGGTGACGGTCGCAACGGACCGCTCATCGCCGTTGTCGACGCGAAGGGGGCCAGCGTTCCCGCCGGGGAGGCCTTTGCGGAGGTCGTCTCGACCATCTCGGGCTTCGATGACGTCCAGAACGCACAGGTCGTCGGGGTCAACGAGGCCGGCGACACCGCGCAGGTACTGATCACTCCGAAGAGTGGTCCGACCGACCCCGCCACGATGGATCTGGTGTCCAGCCTTCGTGGAGCCGAAGGCGGACTCAACGATTCGATCGGCGTCAGCTACGGCATCACCGGTCAGACCGCACTCGAAGGCGACGTCTCGGACACGCTGAAGGATGCATTGGTGCCCTACCTGGCCGTCGTCGTCGGCCTTGCATTCATCTTGTTGCTCTTGGTGTTCCGTTCGATCCTGGTTCCGCTGACGGCGACGCTCGGCTTCCTGCTCAGCGTGCTCGCGACATTCGGTGCGACGGTGGCGATCTTCCAGCACGGTTGGTTGGGCATCATCTCGAACCCGCAACCACTCGTGAGTTTCATGCCGATCTTCCTGATCGGTGTGGTGTTCGGACTCGCGATGGACTACCAGGTGTTCCTCGTGACGCGTATGCGTGAGGAGTACGTCCACGGCGCGAGCGCGAAGGAGGCCGTGACCATCGGCTTCAACCATGGCGCCCGGGTCGTCAGTGCGGCCGCGGTCATCATGATCTCCGTGTTCGGTGCCTTCATCGCGGAACCGAACTCGTTCATCAAGTCGATCGGCTTCGCGCTTGCCGCGGCGGTGTTCTTCGACGCCTTCATCGTGCGCATGGTGATCATCCCGTCCGTCATGGCACTGCTCGGCGACAAGGCGTGGTGGTTGCCGAAGTGGCTGGACAAGATTCTGCCGAACGTCGACATCGAGGGCGAGAAGCTCAGCAAGGCCCTCCGTGAAGAAAAGGAAGCGGAGCTTCAGTCCGCATCTGCTTGATCTCTGCTGTGCGCCTTTATTAACCCCCCGCGGTTAATAAAGGCGCACAGCAGTTTTTGTGTATCGAAATATCCAGCGGCACATGTCGGCCAGGATTGGTAACCTTCGCTCACTATGCTGATCAGGCTGCTGCGCACTTATCTGACGCCGTACCGGGGTGAACTCACGGGCGTTGTCGTCCTGCAGTTTATTTCGACTATGGCGGCCCTTTACCTTCCGAGTCTCAACGCCGACATCATCGACAACGGCGTGACGAAAGGCGACACCGGCTACATCCTCTCCACCGGCGGGATGATGCTGATGGTCACGCTCACGCAGATCCTGTGCTCGGTGGGTGCCGTCTTCTTCGGTGCGCGAGTCGCCATGGGCGTCGGACGCGATCTCCGGGCTTCGGTGCTGCATCAGGTCGGGACGTTTTCGGCCCGAGAGGTCGGGCACTTCGGTGCGCCTTCGCTGATCACCCGCAACACCAACGACGTCCAGCAAGTGCAGATGATGGTTGTGATGAGTTGCACCATCCTCGTCATGGCGCCGATCATGTGCGTCGGCGGCATCATCATGGCTCTGCGTCAGGACCTGAATCTGTCCTGGATCCTGGGGATCAGCGTCCCGCTTCTCGTAGTCTCGATGGGTTTCCTGATTGCCCGGATGGTCCCCGGATTCAGGGTCATGCAGGGCCGCCTCGACGCCGTCAACCGTGTTCTTCGCGAACAGATCACGGGCATCCGTGTCGTCCGAGCGTTCGTACGGGAACCGTACGAGGTAGAGCGTTTCGGCGATGCCAACCGTGAGCTGACGGAGACTGCACTCGGCGTCGGCCGCCTCATGGCACTGATGTTCCCGCTCGTGATGCTGATCAGCAATGTCACCAGCGTCGCGGTCATCTGGTTCGGTGGCCATCAGATCAACGAGGGCTCGATGCAGATCGGCTCGCTCACCGCGATGCTCAGCTACATCATGCAGATCCTGATGGCCGTCATGATGGCCACTTTCATGGCGGTGATGCTGCCGCGTGCGTCGGTGTGCGCCGAACGTATCTCCGAGGTGCTCGACACGGATTCGTCGGTGATTCCGCCCGAGAATCCGGTCCGAGAACTGAAGGACCCGGGAGTCGTCGAACTTCGTGGCGCTCAGTTCCAGTTCCCCGGAGCCGAGGAACCTGTATTGCGCGACATCACGTTCCGTGCCGAACCCGGCAAGACGACGGCGATCATCGGCGGCACCGGATCGGGAAAGACCACTCTGCTCAACCTGATTCCACGATTGATCGACTCCACCTCCGGATCGGTATCGGTGGGCGGCGTCGACGTCCGCGACATCGACACGGAGCTGCTCTGTTCGGTGATCGGTCTGGTCCCGCAGAAGCCGTATCTGTTCTCCGGCACTGTCGCCACCAATCTCCGCTACGGAAACCCCGAAGCTACCGACGAATGGCTGTGGGAGTGCCTCGAGATCGCCCAAGCTGCCGACTTCGTCCGCGCCATGCCCGAAGGCCTGGACACACCGGTGGCACAAGGCGGTACGACGGTATCGGGCGGTCAGCGTCAGAGACTCGCCATCGCCAGAGCGTTGGTGCGTAAGCCACAGATCTATCTGTTCGACGATTCCTTCTCGGCACTCGACCTCACTACTGATGCGAGGCTGCGTGCGGCGCTGCGGCCGGTCACGCAAGACGCCTGCATCGTCGTTGTCGCGCAGCGCATTTCCACCATCGTGGAAGCCGATCAGATCATCGTGCTCGACGACGGCGCCATCGTGGGGATCGGCACGCACGACGAACTCGTGGTCAGTTGTCCCACCTACGGCGAAATCGTCGCCTCTCAGCTAGCCGTACAGGACGCATCATGAGCAATCGACCGACTTCCTCGCCTCCCATCGGCCCGCCCGGCGGCGGCGATCCCACAAAGAAGGCCATGAACTTCGGCCCTTCGCTCAAACGTCTCCTCGGTCGCTTGAGCCCCGACAAGCCGATCGTCGTCCTGATCTTCGCTTTGGTGACCGCAAGCGTCGTACTTTCATCGATCGCTCCGAAGATCCTGGGAAACGCCACCAACCTGATCTTCGACGGAATCGTCAGCAAGCAACTCCAGCCGGGGACGACAAAGGAACAGGCTGTCGAAGGATTGCGCGCTTCGGGGCAGGGTCAGCTCGCCGACATGGTGTCCGGCATGGCAGTTGTGCCTGGAACCGGAATCGATTTCGACGCAGTCGGCAAGGTCTTGATGATCGTGCTGCTGCTGTTCGTCTGCGCGTCGCTGTTCAGTTGGCTGCAGGCGTATCTGCTCAACATCGTGGTCCAGCGAACCGTTCGTCGTCTGCGTGAGGACGTCGAGCAGAAGATTCACCGACTTCCCTTGCGGTACTTCGATACCCATGCCCGCGGTGATGTTCTCTCACGCGTGACCAATGATATCGACAACGTCGCGCAGAGCTTGCAGCAGACGCTCAGCCAGTTGGTCATGTCGGTGATGACCGTCCTGGGCATTCTGGTGATGATGCTGTGGATCTCACCTCTGCTCGCCTTGATCGCGGTGGCAACTGTTCCGCTGTCGATCATGGTGACGGCGTTTATCGCGAAGCGTTCACAGAAGCACTTCGTGGCGCAGTGGAAGAGCACCGGCGGAATCAACGCGCAGGTCGAGGAAGCATTCAGCGGCCACGAGTTGGTCAAGGTGTTCGGTCGCCAGCAGGAGGTCGAGGAGCGCTTCCGCAAGCAGAACGAGGATCTGTACGAGTCCAGCTTCAAGGCGCAGTTCATTTCCGGTCTGGTCATGCCGGCCGTGATGTTCCTGGGCAACCTCAACTACGTCGCCATCGCAGTGGTGGGTGGCATGCGCGTCGCATCCGGAACGATGACGCTCGGCGATGTGCAAGCGTTCATCCAGTACTCGCGGCAGTTCACCCAGCCGCTCACGCAGATAGCGTCGATGACCAATCTGCTGCAGTCCGGCGTCGCTTCGGCCGAGCGGGTCTTCGCGCTGCTCGACCAAGACGAGCAGTCGGAGGACCCGAAGAGCGCGAAGTCGCCCACTGTCGACAAGGGTCGCGTCAAGTTCGAGAACGTCACCTTCAGTTACAAGCCGGAACAGCCGCTGATCGAGGACCTGTCCCTGACTGCCGAGCCGGGCCAGATGGTTGCGATCGTCGGACCCACCGGCGCAGGCAAGACCACCCTCGTCAACCTCATCCTGCGGTTCTACGAACTCAATTCGGGCCGAATCACTTTGGACGGCATCGACATCGCCGACATGACGCGAGACGATCTGCGCTCACGGATCGGCATGGTTCTGCAGGACGCATGGCTGTTCGGTGGAACCATCCGCGAGAACATCGCCTACGGCAAGCCTGGTGCCACCGACGAGGAGATTCGTCGTGCGGCCGAGATGAGCTACGTCGACAAGTTCGTGCACTCTCTGCCTGAGGGTTACGACACGGTCATCGACGAGGAAGGCAGCAACGTCAGTGCGGGCGAGAAGCAGCTCATCACTATCGCCCGCGCCTTCATCTCGCAGCCGTCCATCCTGATCCTCGACGAGGCGACCAGTTCGGTGGACACACGCACCGAACTGCTGGTCCAGAGCGCCACCGCGGTTCTGCGCAACGACCGCACCAGCTTTGTCATCGCGCACCGTCTTTCGACAATTCGTGATGCGAACCTGATCGTGGTGATGGAGGAAGGCCGGATCGTGGAGCAGGGGAGCCATGAGGCTCTGCTCGAATCCCGCGGCGCGTACTTCCGTCTGTACAACAGCCAATTCGTGGGCGCGGAGATCTGATGCCTCAGTAGACTGGAGCAGACTTGGTCCGCTGGGTGGACCACATTCTGTGTACTGGAGGCGCTCGGCGATGCATTCGTTGCTGGGGAAAGCGCGCCTGATACTCGATTCCTTCGATGCGGATTCGGGTGCGCTGTCGCTGACCGAACTTGCGAATCGGAGTGGTGTTGCGAAGGCGACGGTGCATCGAATAGCCGGTGAACTGGTGTCTCTTGGTCTACTGGAACGGGTCGGAACCAAGTACAGGTTGGGGTTACGGCTCTTCGAACTGGGGCAGTTGGTTCCTCGTCAACGTATTCTGCGCGAGGTGTCCTTGACGTATGTGCAGGATCTTCACGCGGCGACCCGGGAGACGGTTCACCTCGCGATTCGCGACGGCCTCGATGTTCTGTACATCGACAAGATCTCCGGTCATCACGGGGTGGACCTGCCGTCGCGGGTGGCTGGCCGGCTGCCGATGTATGCCACGGCAACCGGCAAAGCGATACTCGCGTACTCACCGGATTCCGTTTTTCGAGCGGTGACAGGCAACGGATTTGTCGAGTTCACCGATCGGACGGTGAACTCGGAAGACGGGTTACGTAGGCAACTCGACGCTGTTCGTTCGCAGCAGTTGGCGGTCGAGACCGAGGAGGTTCGCCTGGGAACATCGAGTATCGCTGCCCCGATCTTCGGTGGACTTGGTGAAGCAGTTGCCGCGATCGGTGTGTCGAGTCCGCGGTATCGAATGGACACCGAGCGTTTTGCCGAACCGTTGCGCGCGGCGGCCGAAGGGATCAGCCGGAAGGTATCGGTTCTCGAACGCTCGGCATAACCGTTTTATCGACGCACGCAGAGCAGCGCGATCACGCCGAGAACCGAAGCCCCGGTCATGGAGATGGCCACGGCAAGACTGGTGTTGCCGAGAAGGCCGACGACGGGCGCAACCACAGCGGCAGCGCCGAACTGCGCAAATCCGATCAGCGCGGCTGCTGAGCCTGCGGCTTCTCCGTGACGGGACAGTGCAACCGCCGGTGCGTTGGGCATGACAAAACCCGTTGCGCAGAGCATCGGCAGGATGGGGACGGCAAACCCGACGAATCCCCACGAGTCGGTGGCGGCAACAACAACAAATGCAGCGCCGACGGCACTACTGCCCCACATTGCCCAGATCGTGATGGAATTCGGCGACCACCGGCCGAGAAGCACGACGTTGAGCTGGGACGAACCGATCAGAACGACGGCGCCGCCGGCAAAGGCAAATCCGTATGCGGTGGCGCTCAGTCCGAACTGTTCCTGCATCACGTAGGACGACGCGGCGATGTACGACCACAAAACGCCGCGGCCGAGACCGCACACGAGCACCAACACCATGAAGTGGGCATCCTTGCCGAGCGCAATGTAGTTTCGCGCGATGGCGCCGATGCCCTTGCCCGACCGATTCTCGGGTGGAAGTGTTTCCGGCAGCGATACTGCCGCGAGTGCGATCATCGCGATGCCCAGGATGAAGAGAGCGAGAAAGACTCCGCGCCACTGTGTTACGGACATCAGTGCCCCGCCGATGGAGGGGGCCAGGATGGGCGCTACGCCCATGACCAACATCAGCCGCGAAAGTACAACTGCCGCATCGTGTCCGGTGAATAGATCACGAACGATTGCCATCGCGATCACGCCTGTCGCGGCGGCGCCGAAACCTTGAAGGGTTCGCAGCGCAGTGAGGACTTCGATGGACGGAGCAAAGAAGCAGGCCAACGACGCGCCGACGTGAATTACTGTGCCCACGAGCAGGGGACGTCGACGTCCGTAGATGTCGGACAGTGGGCCGATGAGCAACTGGCCGAAAGCCAGACCCAGCAGTGTGCCCGTCAGGGTCAGCTGAACCATCGTGTCCGACGTACCGAATTCCTGCGTGATCTGTGGCAGCGCAGGAAGATACATGTCGACGGTGAACGGCCCGAGGGCGGTGAGAATTCCGAGAAGCAGTACCAATCGGATCCGTGCACCGCCCCTCGGGGCGATCACCGTTCGTTCAGTTGTGCTGTTGGTCAAGGAAACCCGAAACTACACTGTAGTAGTCGTATGGTCGTTCTTCCTGAAGATGATGCGACGCCTTGTCCATGATGTAGAGATGGCCATGGGGAATCATCCGCGCAAGCATGAGCGGGTAGTCCGGGGTGAGGAATGCGTCGTGCATGCCCCAGGCGAAGAGCGTCGGCGCCTGGATCTGGCCGAGTTCAGCTGTGAGATCCTGCCAATCGCCACGAGGTGAGTCCGCCGAGGCAGCCAGGGCCATTTCTTCGGGGTCGAGACTTTGCTCGTATCGCATCTGGAGGGTTTCGGCGGGCAACTTCGATCCGTCGAACCATTCGAGACTGGTGATCAAGGTGCGGAGTTTTTCGAGGGTGGGGCCGGTGCCGCCGTAGTAGACGTCGCGGGCGTTGCGGCCACGACGGCCATCCTCGGGGAGCGGCGCGAGTGGACCGTAGAAGACGGGCATGCTGCCCGTGATCACCAGGGAGCGAACGCGTTCCGGGTACTTTGCCGCAAGATTGAGCGCTATGGTGCCGCCCCACGAGTTGCAGACGAAGTCTGCGCGTTCGATTCCGAGTTCGTCGAGCAGGGCAACCACCTTGGCGGCGTGGAAGTCCCACATTGGGCCGGCGATGGTGCACTTGTCGGACCGACCGTATTGCAGCAGATCAACGAGAATCGCTCGTCGATCCGAGGCGAAGAGCGGTGCCACTGGCCCGAAGTCGGACCACGCAGTGCAGCCGGGGCCGCCTCCGTGCAGGAAAATCGTGGGGTCGCCCTCGCCGAGGTCGTAGTAATGGAATGTGACGCCATCTGCTTTGGCGTACAAGCTCTTCGGTTGATCAGCCATGGCTATACCTGACCTCGAGGTGAGCGGTATGGGAAGTATCGCGGTCCGGCAGGCGAACCCGGTTCGTGGCTGTGAGACTTCCGAATGCCTAGCGTGCTGGCATGAGAACAGAACTCGAGCACGCGCGTGATCGCGCGGAGGCGATGATCGGTACGCGGGAAACGCGAGAGTTGGGAACGGTGCGTCCGGCGGAGTCGGTTGCGTTTGCGGTTGCCACCGCCGAGACGGACCCCCGGTTTCTCGACCCGGAGCACCCGGCATTTGCCGTCCATCCGATGTATCTGCCTTCGCTTTTGCGAGGACCGCAAGGTGGCTCCGATCGAGAGTACCGAGCAGACGGCATGTTCCGTGACGAAGTGCCGGGCACAGACGGTATCGACGTGCGCTTGATGGCCGGCGGGCAGAGTGTGACTTTCTTGCGACCGGCCCCGCTGGGTGAGGCTGTCGTCGTAGGGCGAGTACTCGATACCGTGACGACCAAGGGCCGGGCTCCGGACGAGTTTCTGCTGCTCTCGGTCACCAAGACTTACCGGGGTGCGCAGTCCGGCGCATTCGCCGAGGTCGTCGAGAAGTTCATCGTCCGATGACCGAAACAGTAGTCGTGGGCACGCCGATCGAATCGGTGACCTTGGTCTGCGATCCGGTTCGGATCCTTCGATTCGGGGCGTCGACGCACAATTCGCACCGTATTCACTACGACGCCTCATATGCGCAGACGGAGGGGTTGTCCGCACCGGTGGTCATGGCCCAGTTGCAGGGCACGCTGTTCTTTCGTGCCGCGTCACACTTTGCCGGTGGATACGAAGGAGTTGTGTCCGTCTCCTGGCAGAATCGTGCGCCCGCGCCCGTCGGAACCACACTCGAGGTGTCGGGTGAAGTGTCCCAAATCGACAGTGACCAACTAACTTTGGCATTGCGGGAGCATTCGGACAATGGCGTGCTGTGTGCCGTCGGAACCGCTGTGGTGGTCCGGGTCTGCTGAGCGAACCGAATCCATTGGCGTAGACCGCAATCTCACCCAAGATCTGTTTCATTCAAACGTTCAGTGTCGAGAGGACTTCACATGACTGGTGTCGAGGCGTCGGAAGCCACGTTCGCGCTGCCCGAGCGGCCACGAGCGGCCGGTCGGCAGGATTGGACGGCATGGCCGGGTTACAACGCAGCCGGCAGCGGATACCGCGGTTACTGGTACCCGGTCACGTGGTCGAACCACATCACCAAAGACCCCAAGAGCTTCACCATCTGTGGTGAAAAGCTGGCGATCATCCGCGACGCAGGCAAGGCATATGCCCTGCACGATCGGTGCCCGCACCGCGGCGTTCCGTTGTCCGAGGGCGATCAGCAGTTCCCGGGAACTGTCAGCTGCCCGTACCACGGCTGGACGTACCGGCTCACTGACGGCAAGCTGGCCGCGGTCATCACCGACGGTCCGGATTCCAAGATCTGCGGCAAGCTGAACGTCCAGACCTATGCGATCGAGGAGCGACTCGGTCTGGTGTGGGTGTACATCCCGATCGCCAACGAGCCGGCGCCGTCCATCGACGACCAGTTGCCGCGTGAGCTGGTGGAGAACAAGGGTATCGTCGGTGGTCGGATTCAGCCCCGAGAAGGCAACTGGCGCTTCGCATGTGAGAACGGTTTCGACGAGGGACATGCGAAGTACCTGCACCGCACCGCATTGTGGCGTCTGTTCAAGCCGATGCCGACGTGGAACATCACGAGCATCGTTCCGGAGGGACGCTGGATCTACCGCGTGCAGGAAGAGGTGTACTGGGAGGCGGAATTCCCGGGCGTGGGAACCTGGACGAACAAGCGGTGGTGGAAGAAGAAGCCGGACGAGACCCAGATTTCGCAGATCGGAAACGTCGGCGCCGGTCTGGACGTCAATCCTGTGATCGCAGCTCAGAACTTCCCCGGTTTTGCTTCACTGTCCATGCCGGGTGTCCTGCGCATCGCGTACCCCAAGTTCATTCACTACGAGTTCTACGTCCCGGTGGACGAAGACAACCACAAGTACGTCGGCCTCATGGTCAACTTCGTCTCCGGCGCAGCAAAATTGGGCTTCTACGCCAAGTACCTCGGCGCGATCCGCTGGCTGTTCCACGGTCAGTTCTCGGGTCAGGATGCGTGGATGGTCGAGGTCACCGACGCACCGCCGGAGAAGCTGTACCGACCGGACGTGTCGCTGACGACGTGGCGAAATCTGGCAGAGGAAGAGTACGCCGAGAAGATCGCCGACGCGGCCAAGCACACCCCCAAGGCGCCGGTCAGGCCCACCCGAGAGCGCCGGACGCCAACGCCCCGCTCGGCCCCTGTCGCCGACGCTCAGATTCCCACCGGCACCAGCGAATAGGAGAGATACATGTTCAAGATTCTGACGGCTGTCGCTATCGGTGCCGCTGTTGCAGTGGCAGTTCCCAAGCTGTGGCAGCTGGCCGGCGAGCGCAGCAATACTCAGGTACATCAGGTCAATCCATGACCACTGCGAGGGCCGATGCTCTCGCAGGCCTAGGCGACGAGCGCCGGGAATGGGTCGAGCGAGCCTACGCCCATGTCGATCGTGCGCGATTGCGGGATCTCGCCACTTCGGTGGTCAACATTCCCAGTCCGACGGGTGACGAAGCACCGCTGGCCCGCCACATCACGGCGGTCCTGGCAGCGTCGGGCATCGAGGCCCACACAATGGATCTCGATGATCGGCAAGCGAACTCGTGGGGAAGGCTCCGCGGTGACGGGTCCGGACCGGACCTGTTGCTGTATGCGCCGATCGACACCGTCACGACCGGCGATCCGGCGGAAGACCTGCCGTGGGTGGGAAATGAGCTGCGAGCGGATCTGACGCCGCACGCCCAGTTCGACGAGAACTACGTGATCGGATTGGGTGCGTCGAACCCCAAAGGCCACGCCGTCTGCATTGTCGCGGCGGCCGAAGCAATTGCCGCAGCCGGTATTCCGCTCCGCGGTGACCTGGTGCTCGGATTCGGCGCCGGTGGTATGCCGACCAATGCCCGCCCCGGTGTCGGAAACCCCCGACGCAACACCGGTCAGGGCGTCGGCTGCTCGTTCCTCCTGGAACAGGGAGTGTGGGCGGACTGCGCGTTGATCGCCAAGCCCGGCTGGACGGTCTCCTGGGAAGAAGTGGGACTGGCCTGGTTCGAGATCACGGTGCACGGTCTGCACACCTACGTCGGCTCGCGCCACCGGTTGCCGTACCGCAACGCGATTACCGCAGCCGGCGAGGTGGTCGCCAAGTTGGAGGAATGGTTCCCGAAGTACTCGGCGGCGCATCAGGACGGTTTGGTTGCGCCTCAGGGGATCGTTGCCAACATCCGCGGCGGGTGGGAGCGAACAGCGTCGTTCACCCCCGAGCAGGTGCGCCTTACCGTTGATCTACGGCTCAGCCCGCGGACGACGCCCACCGCGGCCAAGCGCGAACTCAAAGCCGTCGTTGCGGAGATCGCACAATCGCTGGATCTGCAGATCGACGTCGAACAGGTTCTTGCCATCCCCGGTGAGGGTTCCGACCCTCGAATGTGGTTGCGCCGCGCCGCAGTCCACGCGTGGGAAGCTGCCGAAGGAGAGCCGCATCAGGACTTCTTCGACGCGAGTGGAGCCACCGACGCAAACATCCTGCGCAGCCGCGGCATCCCGACGATTCGGGTGGGTATGCCCAAGGTGGTCGACGCACCGTTCGAGGTGGACTTCGCGATGGGGATGAACACTGTGGACCTGGCTGCGGCGGAGAGATTTACGAAGTATCTGATCCGAGTGGCCCTCGACACCGTCACCCGCTCGCTCGAGGAAGTAGGAATCGACTGATGGCGAAGATAGTTCTGGGTATCGGTGCCTCCCACAGCACCTTGATGAACACCCATTGGGAAGAGACGACGCACAAGGCGGAGGCCGAACGCTTCCGGGACGCGCTGTATCTGAGCCGGGAGAAGATCGCGGCGTCGAAACCCGATGTTGTCTTGATTTTCGGCTCCAACCACTTTCGCGGTTTCTGGCTGGATCTGATTCCGGCGTTCACTCTCGGCGTCGGAGAGTGCATTTCCAGTGGCGAGTCAGGAACACCCAAGGGGCCGCAACGGGTCGACGTGGAGTTCGCCAGGCACCTTGCAAACGAGCTGATCGAAGGTGGCCGGTTCGATCTTGCCTACTCGGCGCGATTGCAGATCGATCATGGTCAGTCTCACGCGATTCAGTACCTTCTCGACGGAATCGATGTTCCGATAGTTCCGTTGGTGGTCAACGTATTCGCGCCGCCCCTCCCGACGTTCAAGCGATGTGAGGAAGTGGCGAAGGCCCTGCGGGATGCCGTTGCGTCGTATCCGGCGGATACCCGGGTCGTGGTGATCGCGTCCGGTGGATTGTCTCATCGTCTGCCCTGGCCGGACTGGCGGGATCCGCACGGTGAGGACGAGGATTTCATGGTTCAAGCCTGGCTGGACGGCCGGGAGAACTGGTCCGACTACGACGTCCGGCGACGCCAGATCATCCGCGCAGCCGATGCCGCGATCACTCCGGAGTTCGATGACCGAATTCTTGATCTGTTTGCCAGCGGCAAGGCAAGTGAGCTTGCCGAGTTCACGACGCAGCAGATCGAAGACGAGGCGGGCAACGGTGCGCAGGAGTTGCGGACCTGGCTCATGATGGCCGCGATGCTCGACTACGTTCCGGGTGAACGCCTTGCCTACGAAGCGATTCCCGAGTGGCTCACCGGTATGGGTGTCACGATTCTCGATCCAGCTGGAACAGACAGCGCAACAACATAATCTGCACCTTCAGTAAAGGAAGTTTCTCTGATGACAATCTGGAACGAACTTGCCGGGCTCGATTTCGAGTTGACGACCGTCGACGCCGGCGGTGTGCCCACGCGCTCTCTGCAGGCAGGATCCGGTGACGAGGCCGTGATCTTCCTGCACGGCACCAGCGGACACCTCGAGGCGTTTGCACGCAATATTGCACCGCACGCCGAGTCTTACCGGGTTCACGCGATCGACATGCTCGGCCATGGTTACACCGGCAAGCCTGACTACCCGTACGAGATTCCGCGCTACGTCGAGCATTTGGTGAACTACCTCGACGCGGTCGGACTGGACCGTGTGCACTTGGTGGGTGAAAGCCTCGGTGGTTGGGTCGCTGCCTACCTGGCCAGCGAGCAGCCCGAACGTGTTCTGTCGCTGCAGTTGCTGGCAGCAGGCGGAACAGTCGCGAACCCGGTAGTCATGGAGCGCATCAAGACGTCGACCGCGAAGGCCGTCCAGAGTGACGACATCGAATTGACCCGCGCACGTATGCAGTTGCTCATGCATGATCCCGCCGATGCAACCGAGGAATTGGTTCAGGCTCGTCACCGGATCTACCATCAGCCTGACTTTGTCGCCAACATCCACAACCTCCTTTCCTTGCAGGAGATGGAGGTTCGCCAGCGGAACCTGCTGCGCCCGGATCGAATGGCACTCATCAAGGCGCCGACTCTTGTGGTCTGGGGTCAGGAAAATCCGTTCGGTGATGTTCCGGAAGCGAAGAAGATGGCCGAGGATATTCCGGGCGCTCAGCTCGAACTCTACTCGGAGTGCGGTCACTGGCCGCAGCACGAGCAGGCAGCGAAGTACAACCCGCTGAGCCTCGAGTTCTTGGCAAAGGCATCAGCCAGCGCGAAGGCAGCTATCTGAGAAGTTCCTGCCAAATACGCTGCTGCGTAATGGAGCCGGTCTCTCGATTGGGAGGCCGGCTTCCGCGTTTTCGAAGGTACAGTCATCGTCTTACAGCGAAGGAGTTCTCGTGAAGAAAGTACTTCTGCTGACGGCCGACGCCGACAACGGACTCGGTACCGCAATCCGTGACGCCGTCAGGGGTGAGGCGGAGGTAGTTCGATTACCTGAGCGCACCACGGGGGCGCTCCGTGCGGAGTTGCCGACATGCGACGTCGTGGTGGGGGACTGGAGTGGTGATCTGCCACTGGGCAAGGAGGAAGCAGAGCTCGGCCGGAATGTGCTCCTCGTCCAACAGCCTGGTGCCGGAACCAATTTCATCGATGCCGAAGCCTGGCGCGCCGCCGGAGTTCCGGTGGCGAATACTCCCGGTGCAAACGCGAACTCGGTTGCGGAGTGGGCAGTGCTCGCGGCAGGTGTGTTGTGCCGCTCCATGTTCTGGGCGCACAACGAGGTTACCGATGGTCGATGGCCACAGGAATCCATCCTGACGCGCGATTGCCGCGATCTGGCGCAGCGCCGGGTCGGCGTCGTAGGTGTTGGTTCGATCGGCCGCCGGTGTGCAGAATTGTTTGCCGCCTTCGGTTGCGACGTCTATGTCACCGCGCGTTCGAGACCGCGTGACACTGTGGCTGCGACGTTTGTGTCACTCGACGAGTTACTGCCTCTCGCGGATGTCCTGGTGCTGGCCGTCCCGCTTACGGAATCAACTCGGGGACTGATCAATTCCCATCGAGTTGCGCAGTTGCCCACCGGAGCGATCGTGGTCAATGTGGCGCGCGGCGCTGTCGTCGACGACGCGGCATTGGCGCGTGCCTTGCGTTCCAGGCATGTCGGCGGCGCTGCCCTCGATGTGTTCGACGTTGAACCACTACCGATTTCGAGCCCGCTCCGTGGATTCGATTCGACCCTCCTGAGCCCGCACGTCGCCGGCGGCAGCGCCGGAGCGCGTGCGTCGATCTATTCGATGACGGCGCAGAATGTCGCCAGTGCGCTGCGCTCGCAGACAATTCGGTGGACATTGTGATTCGGTGGACATTGTGATCGAGGGCCGTGTTACCGAAGTATTTCGGTCCGCACGTTCCTCCAGGTGCAGTGTTTCGCCGAGGTAAGTTCCTGTCCCCGGTCCGCACGGTGGACCCGGTTGGTTCTCGGGTGTAGGTACACACAGCTAGGTTTGCTCTCCACGACCCGCAACTGCGGCACAGATCACAAACAAAGGTGTGAGTAGATGGCCTCGCTGTCAAAGTTTGGAAGGACTGCTCTTGTTTCGGCTGCGCTGCTGCTGACCGTTGCAACCGGCGCATGCAGCCGCCCGGCGACGCAAAGCACAGCTGATTCTGCCGGAAGTGGACCACTGCGTATCGCAGTCGGAATCGATGCTTCCTACGCTCCGTTCTTCGTAGCGGATCAGGAAGGCATGTTCGACGCTGCCGGTTTGGACGTCGAACTCGTCCAGTTCGGTCGTGGTGGCGAGGCCGTCGACGCACTCTCGACCGGGCAGGTCCAGATCGCCGGTAGCTCCGATACGACAACGATCGCCCAGTTGCGTCAGAATCCGTCGTTGCGCGCGATGTACTCGTACGAGGCGTCGGGTGACTACATCAAGGTCGTGCTGCGTAACGGTGTCGACTCACCGGCTGCGATCAAGAAGATGGGCATCGTCCCGGGTCTCAGCCAGATTTCGACGGACAAGTACCTCGCTGCCAATTCCATTGCCCCCGGTTCGGTCGAGATGATCTCGGCGACCCCGACGGACATGCCCGCACTGCTCAGTCGCGGCGACATCGACGGGTTTGTCCTGTGGGAGCCGTGGCCGGCCACCGCCCTGGATCAGGGAACCGGCCACGTGGTGGCAGTAACCGGAGACTACGGCTGGTTCTATCATCATTGGGCGATCACGACGGCTCCGTGGTTGTCGGCCAACGAAGAGACAGCGCGAACCGTCGCGAAGGTGCTCGACGAGGCAACGCGCAAGGTCGAGTCGGATCCGGGCGTGGCAGCGTCCGCGACCAAGGCGGCTGTGAACGTCAGCGAGGATCAGACTATTGCCGCGGTGGACGAGATCGACTTCGCCGTGGTGAATCTCGAAGCTGCGGATGTCGAGTCGGCTCAGTCGATCGTAGATTTCTACAAGTCGATCGGTGTTCTCAGCGACCAGCCGGATCTCGAATCGGCAATGCTTCTGGATTGGTACAAGGATGGTGCACAGTGAGTATCGCAACAAGTGGTTCAACGACCAGCTCGACGAATAGCGCGGGGACAACCGGCCCCGGCAAGAAGAACACCGGTGTTGCCATCGACGTGGTCGACCTCGGAATCAGCTTCGGCGCGGCGGAGATCGTCGCCGGAATCGACATGCACGTGCAGCCAGGTGAATTCGTCTGTCTGCTCGGTCCGAGTGGCTGCGGCAAGTCGACGCTGCTGTCGTCCATGGCCGGCTTCGTGGAACCCAGCGCCGGCGAGATCGTGTGCGACGGAGATGTCGTCGCCGGCAGTAACCGCCACGCCGGCATGGTGTTTCAGAGCTCCGAAGCGTTGTTCGAATGGATGACCGTGAGCCAGAACGTGGCCTACGGCCCCAGGATGCGTGGAGCGAACCGCAGCGAGCAGGCGAGTATCGCGGCCGAGTACCTCGCGATGGTCGGCTTGCCCCACGCGGGTGCGAAGTTCCCCTCGCAGCTGTCCGGCGGTATGCGGCAACGTGTTCAGATCGCACGAGTTCTTGCCAACCAGCCGTCGTTGGTTCTCATGGACGAGCCGTTCGGTGCGTTGGACGCTCAGACTCGTCAGGTTCTGCAGACCGAACTCGACCGTATCTGGCGGCACACCCGCTGCACCGTGGTATTCGTGACTCACGATATCGACGAGGCGCTGACGTTGGCTGACCGTGTGATCGTGATGTCGGCCGGCCCGCGGGCCCGGATCAAGAGCGTCTACGAGGTCAATGCGGCTCGTCCGCGAGACCGCAACGATCCCGAGGTGATCGAGCTCTACGAGAAGCTGCGGGACGACATTCGGGCAGAAGTGGTTGCGTCGCTGCGGAACCAAGGCATTGAGGAGGACGAGCTGTGACGGCTGTAGTGACCGGTGGTTCAGCCGGTGTGAGAACAGCGAAGGTGGCGGAGACAAAAAAGCGTTCGTCGGCGCGGCGATCCAAGATTGTCAAAGCGACGCTGATGTATGCAGCCTCAGCGGCAATCGGTTTGGGCATCTGGTCGTTCCTGGCGTGGTGGTACGGGCCGACCACCATTGCATCACCGGCCGAAGTATGGTCGGCGGCACAGGAACTGTGGGAGAGCGGCGTTCTGTGGTCGTCGATCACCGCATCGGGTCAGCGAATTCTCATCGGCTGGTTCCTGGGTGTCGTGATCGGTGCTCCCGTCGGAATTCTGATGGGCCGCATTTCCATCGTGCGACAGCTCCTCGATCCGTACATCGAGTTCTTCCGGTTCATTCCGCCTATTGCGTTTGTCACTCTCGCCGTCGTCTGGTTCGGCATCGGTGAGACGTCGAAGGTTGTTCTGATCTTCTACACCTCGGTATTCATCGTCACGGTCAGCACGATTGCCGCGACTGTAGCGATCAGCGAGAACAAACTGCAGGCAGCGGCAAATCTTGGTGCCAACAAACTTCAGATCATGAAGACGGTGGTCTTGCCGTCGTCGATCCCCGGCATCGTCACGGGCGCTCGCCTGGCGATGGGCAACAGCTTCCTCACCATCGTGTCGGCGGAGATCGTCGCCGCCGACCAGGGTATCGGTTCGATGATCTGGCAGGCTCGAAACTACGGCCGGATCGACTGGACGTTCGTCGGCATCATCGTCCTGGGCATCATGGGCTTCATCTTCGACCGGATTCTCCGCATTCTGTCCTCGCGGTACCTCGCCCGTTACGGCGTCAAATAGTCAGGAGCGCAGCATGAATCACCCGCTGAGCATTGCCGAGCAGGCCGGAATTCCGGGACCGCCCGAGTTCACCGATATCGAGAGTGAGCGGCGTCGTCGCAAGACCGCTGTCATCGGCGGGTATCGGATTTTGTCGAAATTCGGTTTGGACGAGGGAATCTCGGGACATATCACCGCCCGAGACCCAGAAGATCCGGAGACTTTCTGGACTGCGCCGTTCGGGCGGCACTTCTCCCAGGTTCAGCCGGAGGAATTGCTGCATGTGGCGTCGGACGGCGCGGTCATTTCCGGAGACGGACCGCTCAACCGAGCAGCGTTTGTCATCCACAGCAAGGTTCACGAGGCTCGTCCCGACGTCATCGGAGCTGTTCACGCTCACGGTTTGAACGGTAAGGCGTTCTCCTCGCTGCACACCCGCCTCACGCCGATCACTCAGGACGCGTGCGCCTTTCACGAGGATCACTCGATCTACGAGGAGTATCACGGGGTGGCGCTGGACGAAGAGGAGGGGATTCGCATCGCGGATGCCCTCGGATCGAACAAGGCCGTGATCCTCACCAACCACGGTCATCTGACCGTCGGAACTTCCGTGGAGAGCGCAGTGTGGTGGTATGTGTCGATGGAGCGGTCGATGCAGGCGGAGTTGACGGCGCGAGCCGCCGGTGATCCGGTTGTCCTGCACGAGAAGATCGCGGCGCAGACCTACGAAGCAGTCGGCACCGAGAAGGTGGGGTGGTTTGCGTACTCGACCATCATCCAGAAGATCGCAGCAGACGAACCCGAGGTATTCGCGCACTGAATTCTTCGCGCACTGAATTCCTGCGAGCATTGGGCCCGTCGACCGAGAGGTCGGCGGGCCCTTTTCGTGTTGTCCCGCAACTGTTACCGAGGTCTGTTGAGCGGACCGGTTTCATTTGCGTGAGTCCGTCGGCGCAATACCGTATCGAGTGTGAACAAAACGTCTTCCACGGCGACCGACAACGAGATCGGCGTCGATATTCTGATCATTGGTGCCGGCCCCGCCGGGCTGTACGGCGCGTACTACGCAGGCTTCCGCGGCCTCTCGGTTGCCGTGATCGATGCCCTTGCGGAACCGGGGGGACAGGTCAGTGCGATGTACCCGGAGAAGGCGATCCTCGACATCGCGGGATTCCCTTCGGTCAAGGGACGCAACCTCATCGAGGGTTTGATGGCGCAGGCTGCCCCGTTCGATCCGGTGTACCTTCTGGGCATGCAGGCTCGTGAGCTGTCGCATGACGACGACGGCCGGGTGCGGGTCACCACCAGCACGGGCCAGGTCGTGGTGGCCGGCGCGGTTGTCATCACCGGCGGCATCGGAACCTTCACCCCGCGTCCGTTGGCGAAGGGTTCGGAGTTCATGGATCGGGGGCTGAGTTACTTCGTCCCGGATTTGTCGGCGCACACCGGGAAAGACGTTGTCATCGTCGGTGGCGGCGACAGCGCGTTCGACTGGGCCGTTCACCTGGAACCGATTGCCAAGTCCGTCACCCTGGTTCACCGGCGAGATCGTTTCCGCGCGCACAAATCCACAGTCGCCAAGGTGCAGGAAAGCAGTGTCCAGGTTCTCGTCAACGCCGATGTCTCGGCGGTACGTGGAAACGGGTGGATCGGCGAGGTCGACATCACCCACAAACAAGACAAGAGCACGTCCACGCTGCCCGCTCAATCCGTCATCGCTGCATTGGGATTCACGGCCGACCTCGGTCCGATGATGGAGTGGGGAATCGAGATCGACAATCGCCACATCGCGGTGAACACACGGATGGAGACGAATGTTCCGCGTGTGTATGCCGCCGGGGACATCACGGACTATCCCGGCAAGGTCCGCTTGATCGCCGTCGGTTTCGGCGAGGCCGCGACTGCGGTGAACAACGCTGCGGCAGTGCTGGATCCGGAAGCAGAAATCTTCCCTGGACACTCCACCGAACAGGAGAGCTAGGCAATGGCATTTGTCATCGGTGAAGCATGCATCGACTACACGGACCGATCGTGCATGGAAGAATGCCCCGTGGATTGCATCTACGAGGGTGATCGCAAGCTCTACATCAACCCGAACGAATGCATCGATTGCGGCGCTTGCGAATTGGCCTGCCCGGTGGAGGCGATCACCGTCGACCGGAAAGCAGACCCGGATTTCAAGGAAGACAACAAGCGCTTCTTCCTCGAGGTCTTGCCTACCCGTAGCGAGCCCGTCGGAAATCCGGGTGGTTCGGCAAAGATCGACATCGTCGGCGTCGATACCCCGATGGTTGCGGCGTTCTGATGGCTGGCGGCCTGCAACTCGGATACGTTGATTCGTCTTTCGGGCAATTGCATTACGCGCAGCAAGGTTCGGGTGAGGCGATTCTCCTGCTTCATCAGGCGCCCCGGTCGTGGGACGAGTTCCGCGAGTTCATTCCACTCCTTGCCGACGACTTCCGCGTTGTCGCGATGGACATGCCGGGGTACGGCAACAGTGCTCCGGTGCCCGGCCCGCAGACCATCGAGACCTATGCGCGAGGCGCGTGGGAATTGCTCGACACCCTGGGCGTCGATCGAGTCACGGTCATCGGTCACCACACCGGTGCGGCAGTGGCGCTCGAGATGGCGGCATCACGCCCCGAGAGGGTGCACGCTGCCGTGCTCTCGTCGTGCCCGTGGACCGACCGCAACTACCGCGAGGGGCACTCGGGACCCGGTGGGATCGACTGCGTCGACCGGGCCGCAGACGGTAGCCATCTCACCAGGCTGTGGGAGATGCGTCGCCCCTACTACCCCGAACCAGGCACCGCACTGCTCGACAGGTTCATCCGAGACGCGCTTGCCTACCGGGTAGATCCGGCGGAGGGGCACAAAGCCTGCGCCCGCTACGTCATGGAGGCGAGAGTCGGTTCGGTGACTGCGCCGGTTTTGCTGATCGGCGCGCAGAAGGATCCCTTCTCGATGCCTAACATTGCGCCGTTGCGTGCACACCTGACGGGTGCGGCAGTGGTGGAAACGGAGATCGTCGAATCGGGGACCGTCGCACTCGTCGAGGAGCACGCTCCGCAGATTGCATCCGCCGTCCGCATGTTTCTGGAGAATTACGCAGGTAGGCGCCCCGTGTAAACTCTGCGGGACGGGTTCACTGAGCGGACCGTGTGGCGTGCGTCTCATCGTGTCGTCACCATAGTGTCAGTCTCGAAGCACCTGCACCTAACGAGGACCCCGACCGATCTCGGTCGTTGTGGCACTCGGTCTCGGCAGGCTGTCACAGATCGTTCAGGAGGACACTCATGGCCGCTCCACAACAATCCGTCGGGTTCGGATCCGTACTACCCATCGCGTCGGAAACGACCGCTGCATCGCAGCCTGCAGGTGAACTGTCCTCGGTCCTGGGCAAGGCTCGAATGATCTTGGACGCTTTCGACACCGACCACAGTGACCTGTCTCTGACGGAGCTCACCCGGCGCAGTGGGGTCGCGAAAGCGACGGTTCACCGGTTGGCCGGCGAGCTGGTCGAGTGGGGATTGCTCGAGCGCGCGGGTACCAAGTACCGGCTCGGCCTGCGATTGTTCGAGCTGGGCCAATTGGTGCCGCGTCAGCGGATTCTGCGCGACGCGGCGCTGCCGTACATGGAGGACCTACTACTGGCGACGCAGGAGACGGTTCACTTTGCGGTTCGTGACGGCATCGACGTCCTCTACATCGAGAAGATCATCGGACACCGCGGGCTCAATCAGCAGTCGCGGGTGGCCGGTCGGCTCCCGCTGTACTGCACCGCCACCGGCAAGATCATCCTTGCCTTCTCCCCGCAATCGGTCTTCGACGAGGTAGTCGAGCAGGGTTTCACCGCCTTGACCAGTCGAACGACGATGTCCGTCAGCGTGCTGCGCCAGCAAACCGAGCGGATGCGTAAGGAACAACTCGCGGTGGAGGTCGAGGAGACACGGCTCGGGTACATGAGCGTCGCAGTGCCGGTGTTCAGCGGCCCGCGCACTCTGGCCGGCGCGTTGTCTGTGACAGCGCCGACGGCTCGCCTCAACGTCAGCCGCATCACCGGGGCCCTGCGCACTGCCGGCGCCGGAATCACCCGAAAACTTCATGCCATGAAGTGCACACATTCGCCGAGCGACCCGCTGGCTCTGCGCACGATCTGCAGTCCGGTGATGTGTTCGTTCAACGGTTGCGGCAAGTAGCGAGGCGCGGTCTATCGCCGGGCGCGGAACACGCTCTTCTCGCAGTCCCAGGTGTGTGGGCCGACGCCCCTCTCACGTAGCACTGCTTTCTGTACCTTGCCGGTTTCGGTGAGTGGCAACGTGTCCACGACGTCGATGTACCGGGGAAGTGCAAAGTACGGCAGCTGTTGCTGGGAGAACTCCAGAATCGAAATGGGGTCGAAAGATACTCCGGGGCGCAGTATTACAGTTGCCATGACGTCGTCCTCGGCCAGATCCGACGGTACCGGGAAGACGGCAACCTGACCGACCGACGGATGCAACGCCAGAACGGTTTCCACTTCGGCCCCGGAAATATTTTCACCGCGGCGCCGAATCACGTCTTTGATGCGATCGACAAATCGGAACCAGCCGTCTGCTTCCCGAATCACCCTGTCACCGGTCTGTATCCAACTCTCCGTCGCCGGAATCTCCTCGCCCAGATAGCCCAGTGAACAGGCGCCGGGGATCGTGCTGCGGACCACCAGTTCGCCGGGCTCCCCGTCTGCGGCCGCAGTACCGTCGTTGACGACTGCGGCGTCGTAGCCACTCATCACCCGCCCCATGTACCCGGCCCGCCGATCTCCCGGAAGTGTGCCGATCACGAGATTGGTTTCGGTACTTCCGAATCCGTCCACGAGTTCTACACCGAATCTCTGGGCAAACGGTTCGATCAGATGAGCCGGCGTTGCGGGGGCAAGTGCCACGTGGACGCTGTGCTGTCGGTCTTGCGGCGATGGGTCCGCGTTCATCAACATGGCCACCATCGCACCCAGCAGGTAGTCGACAGTTGCGCCGATCTCGCGAACTTCGCGCCAATGATTGCGGACCGAAAAGCGTTGTCCCAGGAAAAAAGTAGACCCGGCCCAAAGGGACTGAACAAAGGCATTGAGAGCATTGGTGTGAAACAGCGGCAGGCAGTTGTACAGCACATCGTCCCCGGTGAGCCCGAGTGAGGCGCCGACGCCTTTGCCCCACTGCAGGAACTGCGCGTGCGGGCATCGAACGCCTCGGGGCAGACCGGTGGTGCCGGAGGTGAAGAGTATCGCGGCCAGGTCGAGCGGATCGAGGGTCTCGGGCTCACAGCCCGGATGCGAACCGGCAGTGGGGACGCACTGTTCACCCATGACCCACACGGTGCCGTCGAATCCGGCTACAGCGCCTGAGTATTCGGGTGAAACCAGGATCCGTTGTACACCAGCCTGTTCGAGTGCGCCGGCAACACTGTCGGCTCGGAGGGCCGTATTGAGTGGGACGACAACCGCACCGATCCACGCGCATCCGAGAACAAGGTCTGCCAGTTCGATCCTGTTGCCGGACAGTGCCGCCACGCGCTCCCCACGGCCGACACCGTGATTACGGAGATCCGCCCCCATCGACGCTGCACGATCCCGCAATTCGCGGTAGGTGACCGTGATCCCGTCGACGACGAGCGCCGGGTGCTCCGGACGCTCCAAAGCTCGCCTCCGGATCAAATCCGGAAGCGAGCGCGGAATGGCATGTGCGTCGTGGGGCATGGGTAATTGTATCCCTCAGGGTACGACGACGGCCCGGCCGGCAACCTTGCCCTCACCCATCAACTGCAGTGCCGTTGCGATGTCATCCAGCGGAAACTCCTGCACTGCAACGGAAATCTTGCCTTCGATGAGCAGCCGGATCATTTCAGGTGCCAGTTCGGCTTGCCGGGCAGTCTTGCGAATCATGTTGACGGGCAGGATCCGGACATCGCTGAGCAACCAGTTCGGCAAGTCCAGGGTGAGGCTCTTACCCAAGGTATATCCGATCAGGGCAGCCCGGCCACCGGGGACAACACTCGCCAGAAGGTGCGGCAAGCCGTCGCCGCCAAGCGTGTCGATCACGGCGTCGACGGAAGGCTCGGATCCCACCACTCCGGCAAGTTCGTCGCCTTGCCCGACGACGGGACGCACACCCTCCGGAAGCAAGGCAGCCTGATCTTCGCGCGGTACAACACCGATTACCTCGGACGCTCCGGCAAGCAGAGCGAACTGTGCTGCCATCGATCCGACAGCGCCGGATGCTCCGGCGACAACAACTCGTTCGCCGGGAGCGACGGCTGCAATGTCGTTGACGGCAACATAGCCGGTTGTGCTGGGCAGGAAGAAGGTTGCGGCGACGGCCGGCGACAGTGCGGGATCAAAGGGTGTGAACGCCTTGTCTGCCGCTACCAGATACTCAGCCCAGCAACCGTTCTTGAACAGGCCGACTCCGCCGCCTCGGACCAGAAGGCGGGTGCCAGGCTCATAGGTGTCGGATTCGATTACCGTCGCCGCTCCGTCTGTTCCACCGATATGTGGCAGGTTCGGCTTGACTCCGAAGTTTCCGCTCGCGACGGTGATGTCGAGATGGCCGAGCGCGGCAGCGTCGATGCGCACGAGCGTCTGACCGGATTCACGTGTGGGAATGTCGATGTCGTCGATGACCGGTGAAGTGCCGAACTGATGGAGTCGGGCCGCGCGCATTGTCTCTCCTAGTAGCGATCTGTGAATGGATGTACTGAATATGAGTGCGGTCAGGACAGGATCGACTGGTCGCGAAGTCCGGCGATCAGTTCGTCGCTGTATCCGAGCACCGACTCGAGGACGTCGTCGGTGTCCGCGCCCAGCACCGGCGCAGCGCGTCGGATCGAGCCGGGTTCGGAGTTCCGGCGAACGGGGATGCCTTCGTGGAGGAATGTTCCGGCGAGGGGATGTTCCTGTGCCGAATAGAAACTGCGTGCCCGAAGATGTGGATCGCTCTCGACCAGGTCGCGTCCGTCCTGGACGGTGCCGGCCGCGATACCCGCCGATTGCAAGCGTTCCATGACGGTTTCGGGTGACAGAGTCCTGGTCCAGTCGGCGATGGCGTCGTCGATACGTTCGTGATCGGCTTGGCGGCTTTCTGCACTCGCGAAGTCAGGATTGCCGATCCATTTCTCTGCTTCGATGATGCGGCACAATGCATTCCATTCCGTGGTATCGCGAACGGCAATCGAGCACCACCGGTCGCTGCCGAGGCACGGGTACACGCCGTGTGGTGCCAGTTCGTGATGGCTGTTGCCGATCGGATCGGGGGACTGTGACCGGGCGGCTCGGAGAACGCTGGTACCCATGTGCGCTGCCATGGCTTCGAGTTGTGACAGGTCTACGTGCTGTCCCCGGCCGGTCCGGTCGCGGTAGTCGAGGGCTGCCAGCATCGCGACGCCGGCTTGCAGTCCGGCGACGATGTCGCCATGGCCGTAGATGACTCCGACAACGTCATCGGCGTTCCAGCCGGTCAGTGCGGTCAAACCGGTACTTGCCGAAACGATGTCGGCATACGACACCCAGTCCTTGCGAGGACCGGTGTGACCCATCCCGGACATCGACACGTAGATGATGTCCGGGTTGAGCTCCCGGAGTTGTTCGTAGCCGAGCCCCATCTTGTCCATGACCGACGAGCTGAAATTCTCGACCACGACGTCGGAGTTCCTGATCAGGTCGCGCAGTACCGAAAGGCCCTCTGCGGATCGGGTATCGAGTGTGATGCTGCGCTTGTTTCGGTTGACGTCGTTGAAGTACCCGCTGGTGTTCGGATTGTCGTGCGGTCCTCGCGAGAGATGCATGAACGGTGCAAAGCGAGTCGGGTCCGGGCGTCCGATCGATTCGACCTTGATGACATCGGCACCGTGGTCGGCAAGGATTCTGGTGCCGTACGGGCCCGCCAACACCCACGTGAGATCCAGGACGCGGACACCTTCGAGGCTGGGCGTGCTGCCACCGCTGAACTCGTGGGTTTCGTTCACTGCCACAGGCGAGGTGGCCTTCAAGAGTTCCTGATGCTGGCCCAACCGGGCAGCCTCGAGCGTTCCGATGCGCCGGCCTTCGGGGAAAGCGAAGCCGAACCCGAGATCGCGGTAGGTACCGTGATCTCCGGTCACGTCGGTGAAGAAGTCCCGGTCGTTGAGTTGCGGGTTACGCAGCAGTTCTTCGGGCCGGTCGACCGCTGCCCACGGCAACTTGCGTGACTGCGCGCTGACCGCGAATTCTTCCTTCGGCCACTTCGCGATGAAGGCGGACAGAACGTCGAAAATGTGTTCCTGATGCGTCTTTCGGTAGACCGCGTCGGACCACTCCGGTTGATCGAGATCGTCCTGAGCATCGTTGTCGATCAGCCAGGCCAGCATGCCGTCCCACATGCGGGGGCTACCGCCGAGGCCGCCACCGACATAACCGTCGGCGGCCTGGAACAGTCCGTGCGGAACGAGCGGATGTACCCGGCCCGGACGCGGTGGTACGCGGTCCTCGTGAATGTAGGCAAGAGTGCCCGCTTCCAGCGCGGCGGCAACACATTCCTGAGCGCTGATCTCCAGCAACGGGTTGTGGCCCTTGGATCGCGAACGCAGTCCGAGAAGCACGCCGATTGCGGCATTGATTCCGGCGAGCTGCTCAGCCTGGAGTTCGGGGAGCAGCAGTGGAGGGTGCTCGGGATCGCCGACCTGGGCCATCATCCCGCCGAGTGCCGCGACGGTCAGATTTGTTGCCTTCCAGTCACTTCGCGGTCCGGTTGTGCCGAAGGGTGTCACTCGTACGTGAACGAGAGATCCTCGGTTGTCGCGTAGAGCGCCGGTCGCGCTGCCGTCGAGCAGGACGTCGGCACTGCGCAGCAGTGCTTCGAAAGCGAGGCGATCGTTGCTGTCGTCGATATCGAGGACAACGGACTTCTTGCCCGCATGCCAATGCAAGTACGAATCACCCTGGGACTCGGTGCGACTGGGGTCACCGGTGGGTGGTTCTACCAGAATGACTTCGAAACCCAGCCCGACCAGGATGCGCCCGGCGAATCGCGCAAACGGACTGGAAATCTCTACGACCCGTACCGGGGGATGCACCACAACTACTCCGTTTCAATCGAAAGATATCGCCGAACCGACTGGTGTCGAACGTAGTTCTGCGGCCCGGTGGGCGACATGATTTCGGTCTGCCCACCGGACCCGTTCTCACTCTCCGCTCAGGCGGCGTTCTGCTCGAACCATCCCGAGAGGAGGACAGCGGACGGATCGATGTCCGCGGAGATCTTGCCCTGCTCGCGGAAGAATGCAACAAGTTCGTTTGCGCGCTCCACGTCGTCCTCGGTGAATCCGCGTCCACCGAAATCGATTTGGGTCACCCGGTCTGCGGCCTCGGCCGGGTCCATCTGTATAGACGCGGCAATTGCGGTTGCAGCCCGATCCGGATCCGAGTTCACGATTGCCGACGCTTCCGAGATCACCTTGAACACCTTGCCTGCGGTTTCTTCGTTCGCGGACAACCAGTTGTCCGAAGCGATGATCCATTGGGCGTACTTGGCGCCGAAGTCGCCGGTCGTGGCAACAACGCGCCCGCCGGTATTGACACTCTGCGTCACCCAGGGGTCGAAGGACAGGAAGCCGTCGATGTCACCGCGCGCCAGCAAAGCAGGCTGTTCGGGCGGGCTTGTGCTCACGAGTGTGACCGTCGTGGGGTCGATGCCGAGACTGGCCAGGTACTGGTTCGTGAAGTAGAGGCCGATGCCGGGGAAGACGCCCATGGTCTTGATCGACTTCGGCTCGACGCCATTCCTCAGTACAACCTGGAAGTATCGGTCGGATTCCTGAAATACGCCCAGCGCCCGCAGGCTCGGATTGGCGGCCATGACGGACAGTGCCGTCGAGTCGGCATTGCCGGAGAGTTCCGAAGTTCCGGCTACGACGTTCTGGGCGCCCGCCGCCCCGCCTTCCGTCTGGATGACCTGGACGTCGAGGCCGGCGGCCTCGAACATGCCCTCGTGGTCGGCCAGGAAAATCGGGGCGTACGACGGGTCTACACCCACCGCGATCCGTACCAGGCCACCACTTTCCGCGGAGTTGTCGGTAGCGGGCCGGGTGCATCCGCTGACCGCGATCGTCAGGGCGGCGAGAGAAGCGACTGCGCCCACCCATTTCTTCTGAAATTTGTTGAGCATGATGGCCTCTCGGTAAATGGGAGCTGTCAGCGTCCCGTGAAGGTGGGGGACCGCTTGTCGAGGAATGACTGAAGTCCCTCAGCAGCGTCGTCCGTCTTGATCAGGTCGAGCACTGCCTCGAATTCGAGATCCAGCGCTTGATCGAGCGGCAACGACATGCCCTCGTCGACAATGCGTTTGATCATTCCGATGGTGGCAGTGGGTTTCGTCGCGAGTTCGCGTGCGAGGTCAGCGCAATGCGCATCGAGGTCGGCGTCCGCAACGACGGTGTCGACCAGGCCGATATCGAGTGCATGCTCGGCGCTGAGGCGCTTGCCTTCGATCATGAGCACTTTGGCTCGGTGAGCCCCGATGAGGCGTGGAAGTCGCTGGCTGCCACCGGCACCCGGAAAAAGCCCAAGTCCGATCTCGGGGAAGCCGATGGTCGCCGACTGCGCCATGATGCGGAAGTCGCAGGCCAACGTCAGTTCTGCTCCGCCGCCGAGTGCGTGCCCGTTGATCTTCGCGACGACAGGTTTGGGAGCCGACTCGAGGATCCGCTGTACGTCGACCCACGGGCGCATCGCGCGCTGAGTTTCTTCCGTCAGCTCGCGCATCACGGTGATGTCCGCACCGGCGACGAAGAACCGTCCAGTGCCCGTCACGACAATGACGCGGACGGTCTGGTCCGACGCGAGTACCGGCAGTATCTCCAGAAGCTCGGCGATCATGCTGGGGTTGAATGCGTTGGCTGGAGGTTTGTCGATAGTCACGGTGGCAATCGAGTCTGTGACGTCGACGGTGACGAAGTTGTAGGTCTGGCCGGTCTGTCTCGTCAAGTGAGCTCCTGTCAGCGGGTTGGCGGGGTAAACCGGTCGAGCCGGGGGATGTGTAGTGGGAAGTATGGTGGGGACCCTCACGCGGCGGTACCGCTCGGGTTCGGTCAGTAGACCAATGTCGGATGCTGATCGCGTAGGAACTTTCTTCGCTGTGATCACGGCGATATTTGCTCCTGTGACAGGATTGAGCCCGTGACTTCTGCAGTACCGACACCGCCCGCGCCCTCCGTCGACAAGCGTCCCGAGTCGATTTTCACCATTGGGACCAGGCTCGAGGACCGGCTCGGACGAACCGGAACCATCCACACACCGCACGGCGATATCGCGACGCCGTCGTTCGTGGCCGTCGGAACCAAGGCCACGGTCAAGGCCGTGCTGCCCGAGTCCATGAAGGAACTCGGTGCGCAGTCGTTGCTCGCCAATGCGTACCACCTGTACTTGCAGCCGGGACCCGACATCGTCGACGAGGCCGGCGGGCTGGGCAAGTTCATGAACTGGGACGGGCCCACCTTCACCGACAGCGGTGGCTTCCAAGTCATGTCGCTTGGTGTCGGGTTCAAGAAGGTGCTCGCGATGGAGGCCGTCGGTGTGCAGTCCGACGACGTCATCGCGAAGGGCAAGGAGCGTCTCGCGACAGTCGACGACGAGGGCGTGACGTTCAAATCGCACCTCGACGGCAGTAAGCATCGCTTCACCCCCGAGGTGTCGATGCAGATCCAGCATCAGCTCGGCGCCGACATCATGTTCGCGTTCGACGAGCTCACAACGCTGCTCAACACCCGCGGCTACCAGGAGCGATCGGTCGAGCGCACGCAGGCGTGGGCGATCCGCTGTATCAATGAACACGAGAAGCTCACCGCCGAACGCGTTGACAAGCCCTATCAGGCTCTCTTCGGCGTGATCCAAGGCGCGCAGTACGAAGATCTGCGACGTCAAGCCTGCCGCGGACTCGAGTCGATCGAAGGCGAGAACGGATACGGCTTCGACGGCTACGGCATCGGCGGCGCCCTCGAGAAGCAGAACCTCGGAACGATCGTGCGTTGGTGTAACGAGGAACTACCCGAGAACAAGCCGCGTCATATGCTCGGCATCAGTGAACCGGACGACTTCTTCGTCGCAATCGAGAACGGCGCGGACACTTTCGACTGCGTCAACCCGTCGCGTGTTGCTCGCAATGCTGCGATTTACGTCCGCTCCGGCAGGTTCAACATCAACACCAGCCGATTCCGTCGTGACTTCACGCCTATCGACGACGAGTGCGACTGCTACACGTGCGCCAATTACACCCGCGCGTACATCCATCACCTCTTCAAGGCGAAGGAAATGCTCGCGTCGACGCTTTGCACCATCCACAACGAGCGATTCACCGTGAAGTTGGTCGACGATATCCGAGCCAGCATCGAAGGTGGGTATTTCCACGACTTCAAGGCAGACATGCTCGGAAAGTTCTACGCGGCGAAGACGCTTGCACCTCAGGCGTAGGTCGGTTCGCGCTTCTTCACATATGCGATGACGCGGTAGGTGATCGGCATGACCAGAACCTCGACAAGCGTCTTCCACAGGAAGCCGACCAGCACGTAGTTGATGAAGTCTTCCCATGTGCTGATGCCGATGACACCGGCCGCGATGGAACAGAAGATGAGGGTATCGGCGAATTCGCCGACGACGGTCGAGCCGATCAGTCGCGCCCACAGATGCTTCTCCTGCATGCGCTTTTTCATCATGACCAGAACCAGTGAGTTCAGTAGCTGTCCGACGAGGTAGGCGGCCAAGCCTGCGACCAGCAGCCGGGGAATGACACCGACCACGGTTTCGAGGGCGGCCTGGTTCTCGTAGAACTCTGCCGACGGGAGTTGCACTGCAATCCAGAAGCACGCAGCGGCAAGAATCAGTGCGCCGAAGCCCAGGTAGATCGCGCGTCGGGTCGCTTTGAAGCCGTAGACCTCGCTGAGCACGTCACCGAGGACGTAGGCGAGCGGGAACAAGAAGAATCCACCATCGGTGATGATGGGCAGAATCTGCAAGGGACCGAGCGAGAAGTCGGAATCCGCAAAGAAGGCGACCCCCTTGGTCGCCGCCACGTTCGAGATCAGCAGCGTTGCGGTGAAGAGCGCGACGATCGTCGGGTAATAACCCCGGCTGACGTGCGCAAATTTGGTTTCGTGGGTCGATTCGTCTTGCTGATCCTGAGCTGTCACGTCCGTCATCCAAGCACCACAAGGCGCTCGGATGCGAGTTGGCGACCGTCCAGTTGCGCAGAACACACCGAAGGCCCTGCGGTTTCACGTGGAACCGCAGGGCCTTCGGTGATGCAAACGAACGGATCAGGCAGCTACATGGCCGCCGGTCAGCACGCGGTATGCGTAGGTGCTGGCGATCAACGCGACGGGCGCCGTCACCAGAAGACCGATTCCACACAGCAGCGCACCGACGATGTTGATACCGATCAGAGCGAGCGCCAGCAGGACCAACGTTCCGACGTTCGACGAGGTCAACGCGTAACTCGATTTGATGCCCGAAATCGCATCCTGATTCTTGTCCACGATGAAGGTCAGCGTGTAGTAGAGCAGGAACGCCGCGATGATGCCGGGAATGATGCAGAGAGCCAAACCGACGTAAGTTGCCACTGCTACCAGGAAACCGCCGAGAACAACTGCGCCGATGTTGGTGAATTGGAAGAAGGTGCCGAAAGCCGGCTTGATTCCATCCAATTCGCTCAACGCTCCACGAAGGAATGCGGCTTGGATGATGTAGCCGACGATAGCGGTGACCAATCCACCCACGATCGACAGCGCGCTGAATTCGGTATTGGTGTAGTCGAAACCGTTGAAAGCGCCCTGGATCAGTCCGGCGATCAAGAACGCGATGATCGAGATTCCGATCCAAACCAATGCGTTGTCTTTGAACTTGTTCCAGCCGTAGGTAATTGCCGCACCCACAGAAAGCTGCGGTCCACCGAATCCTGCGCCGTAGTCGTTGGCGGGCGGCGGTGGGAAGTTACCGCCTCCGGGAGGTGGCGGGTATCCACCGGGCGGTGGGTAGTTGCCACCGGGAGGGGGATAGCTTCCACCCTGTGGAGGCGGCGGATATCCACCTGGCGGCGGGTAATTGCCACCTTGAGGAGGTGGGGGGTATCCACCAGACGGCGGGTAGCTTCCGCCCTGCGGAGGCCCCGCCGGCGGGGGATAGCTCCCAGGAGGAGGCGTTCCCTGCTGGCCGTAGGGATCCTGGGGCGGGAATTGCTTTCCGTCCTCGGGATTCTGGTTGGGGTCGTGCCCACCGGTTGTCATATGCGCACCTAACCCTTGACTACCTGAGTTCCACCAGCGAGCTCGTCATGCTTGCCCTGCTTGGTGGGGCTGTTGTTGATGGTGACCGCGATGACGATGTACGCAACGAGCGAGAGAAGTCCTCCGATGATCGGAATGATCGACAAGAGGTTGAATGCGTTGCGAATTGCGGACTGCTGCGGAGTGGGAAGGCCCGCGCCTCCCGGGGCCTTCACCGACAGCCCAAGGAGCTTCTTGCCTGGGGTCCAACCTTGTGTGACCTCGAACCCAACGAAATATGCGAATGTCAGAAGGGCAGTCAGCAGGCCTGTTATCCAGTATCCCGAATCGACGAAGATGATCAGGAGCCCGACCACTAGGCCGAGAATGATGTAGTCGATAAGGCGAGCGCCGAATCGAATACCCAGTCCACCGGCTTCGGCGCCAGAGGGCAGCCGGTTTCCTCCGCCGTACGCACCTTGGTCGTTGAACTGCGGAGGCGGCGGGAAGTTTCCGCCCTGGGGCGGCGGCGGGTATCCACCGGGAGGCGGGTAGTTGCCACCCTGAGGGGGCGGGAAGTTTCCGCCCTGCGGGGGCGGGTAGCTTCCGCCTTGCGGGGGGCCTGCGGGAGGGGGGTAACTTCCGGGAGGAGGTGTTCCCTGCTGGCCATATGGATCCTGGGGTGGGAATTGCTTCCCGCCTTCTGGATTCTGGTTGGGGTCGTACCCACCGGTTGTCATGTGTTCCCCTCAGTCGTAAATATCGCGCTCGAGTGTGACAGTGGATATGACCCTACTGGGATCAAAGAGCGATGTGGATGACATCTGCTCACTTGGATTCGGAGGTCACCTGTGGTTTAGGCTGCGTTGTATGACGAGTTCCGGGGGCAACAACGACGATTCTTCGAGCGATTACCAGGCAAAACCTGGGTACGGAGAATTTCCGAGCCTGCCTCCTGAGGGGTACGGCGTGTCCCCGTCCGAAACGCAGTCTTCACCTGAAGTTCCCGGATATACCACTCCCAACGAGCAGTACCCGGGTTATCCACCGCCGTCGTACAACCCGCCCGGTAATAACCCCCAGCCGGGCGGAATCGGTGAACCGAACCCGTACCTGCCGCCGCAAAATTTCGGACCGCAGAATCAATATCAGCAGAATCAATATCAGCAACCCGGACAATACGGACAAGCTCAATACGGACAGGCTCAGTACGCTCAGCCGCCGAATGCGTACGGTCAACCGAATCAATTCGCGGGTGGGTACGCACCGCCGATGCAGCCGGTCGGCACCAATGGTCTCGCAATTGCATCGCTGGTTGTATCGCTTGCGGGTGGTTGCTTCTACAGTCTCGGCGGAATCGTCGGAATCATTCTGGGAATTGTCGCGCTCAATCAGATCAAGCAGACAGGTCAACAGGGGCGCGGGCTTGCGATAGCCGGAATTGCGGTCGGCGCGGCCTTCTTGGCAATTTTTGCCGTGATTCTCGTGGTCGCACTCATAGCGAGTGCATCGTCGTCGTACTGAAGTGTCGTCGTGCTGAAGTGGCGAGCGCTCACACGGGAGTGACGACGGACGACGCAGGAAGTGGCTTGCCGAAGTAATAGCCCTGGCCCATGTCGCAGCCGGCCCGCAAGACGTTGGCTGCGTGTTCCGCGGTTTCGACGCCCTCTGCGATCGAATCAAGCCCTAGCTTCCGAGCGATGTCGGCGATGGACTCCATGACCATGAAGGCGCGGTCTCCAGCACGACCCGCTGCGCTGACAGCCCAGGTCAAGGATTGGTCGATCTTGAGAATGTCGAGCGGCAATTCCGACAATGCGGAGAAGGACGCGAAGCCCGCCCCGAAATCATCCAGCGCGATTCGAATTCCCTCGTTGTGCAAGACGTGAAGAGTCTCGGCGGCATGCCGGCCTACGACGCCGAGTTCGGTGACTTCCACGATTATTCTGCTCAGTGGCGTTTGTGAACTGTCGAGCGCTCCGAGGATCTCGTGAGCGGCGTGCGGGGTAGCGAGTTGGCGAGGCGAAAAGTTGACCGCGACCATCATGTGCTCAGGCCACGACGCTGTTTGGGCACAAATCATTTCCAGAGCTTGTAGCCCGATGGGAATGATGAGCCCAGAGGATTCGGCGGAGCGCATGAAATCTTGAGGTTCGATCAACCCTCGCAGCGGATGGCGCCAACGCAAAAGAGCTTCATAGCTGATAATTGCTGACGAGTTCAGATTGACCTGGGGTTGATACAACACCTCGAATTGATGGTCGTCGAGTGCCTCGCGAAGCTCGCGGACCATGCGTATTCCTTTTCGTCCTGAGTCGCCCGTGCCGCACGTGCGTGTCAGCGTGGATGCTGCAAGTGGGTACTGTGGTCGGATTCCAGGTTCAGATCCCGGGCGTGGTTTTTGCAGGAACAACTCGCCCTGAATTTCCTTCGCCAGTCTCGACCGTACTTCACTATTCGAGAATTGCCAACGAATAGCTATTGCGGACGGCTTTGTCATATCGGACAATCGTAGTTTTGTTCCGACGAGGCACCGATTGATACGTCACTTACTTCGCCGGGAAAATCCACGGGGTCCGGGGGATCTTGCGAGAGTCGAATCGATCCGCCAATTGGGGTGGTGTGACAACCTCGCCGGGTTCGGCGAGACCGATGCTCGACGCGATCATCGTCAGAACCTGCTCGGTACTGCGTCCGGCCTCGAGTTGATCTGCCAGAGTCACTGCGCCGTCGCGCTTCGCGAGTCGCTTGCCTTCACTGTTCAAGGCAAGAGGAACGTGGGCGTACGACGGTGGTTCGATGTCGAGCAGCTGGGCAAGGTATGCCTGACGCGGAGCCGAGGTCAGGAGGTCGTCGCCGCGAACCACCTGGTCGATGTTCTGTGCACCGTCGTCGACGACAACGGCAAGGTTGTAAGCGGGCACCCCGTCTCCGCGGAGCAGGACGACGTCGTCGACTGGTCCCGTCACCTCGCCGAACAGTTCGTCATGGACGGTGAACGAGTCGATGCCGGCCCGTAGCCTCAGCGCGGGAGATCGGCCACTTGCCGATTTCTCGGCGCGTTCGGCCTCCGAAAGGTTCCGACACGTGCCGGGGTAGGCGCCGTCTGGAGCATGGGGCGCTGACGGTGCCTGCAGGATCTCCTTGCGTGTGCAGAAGCAGGGATAGGTCAGGTCACGCTCGCGCAATTGGTCGATAGCCTTGTGGTACAAGGGAAGACGGTGTGACTGCAATACGACTGGGCCGTCCCACGTGAGGCCGAGCCTGCGCAGATCGTCGAGTTGTCGTTCCATCGCGCCGGGGCGGACACGGTCGAGATCCTCTACCCGAATGAGGAAGTCGCGCCCGCTGGTGCGGGCGAACAGCCAGGCCAGGAGGGCAGTCCGGAGGTTTCCCAGATGGAGATCGCCGGACGGACTCGGCGCGAAGCGTCCTGCTCCTTCCACGTCAGCTGGCGAGCCCGACGGAGGCGAGCGGGTTCTCGGCGTCGTGCAGGGTGAGGCGGATCTGGGTTTCCAAAGCGTGATCGAGGTACTGCGGCGGATACATGGCGGGGCTTCCGAGTGCGTCGAGTGCCAATCCATTGACGGTTGAAAGCAGAAGTGCCGCTCTGGTTTCCGCTTCCGGAGTTCCGATGCCGATCAGAACTGTCGAGATGCCGGTGCGGATTGTGAACAGGGTTGTCCGGCGGATTTCGGAGAGTGACTCACTGGTTGCGGCGCGCACGGCAAACGCGGCGAGCACATGCGCCTCACGCGTGCGTTGCTCGTCGAGGGGCAGGAGTTGCGAGAGTGCCTGGAACAGGGCGGTATGCGGGTCTGCGTCGGCGGACGATTCGGCCAGTCGCGTCAACAATCGATCGACGAGTGTTCGCAGTGCGAATGCGAACATCTCGTCCTTGGTCGAGAAATGATGTTGCACTGCGCCGATCGAGACACCCGCCCGTTTTGCGACCTCGCGAACGCTGGCATTTTCCAGTCCGGATTCCGCGGCGACATCGAACAATGCCGCCGCAAGCAGGTCTGGACTCGTGGAGGATTTTCGGCGTTCCGGCATACCGCGACATTACATGCGTATGGAAGTAATGCCCACGTCAGGGGTGCTTTTTCACGCCTTCCGGCCGAGGAAGGCAAGGAGTTTCGTCGCTTTGTCAGCGTTGTCCGGAACCTGTATTTCCGGGCCGCACACACCGCTCATGCGGATCGACTCGCCCAGGCCCGCGGCGATCTCCGACACCCACTCCACGTCCGCGTCTCGCATCGTCGTATCGGTGCCGGTTGCGGCCGCGAGGTCCCAACCGTGGATGACCAGATCGAAACACAAGAACCCTTCGACCGTGGCCCCGAGGTTGGTCCTGCCGAAGTGTCCGTCGTATTCCAGGGTGGACTTTGCCGGATCGTCCAGAATTTCCTGCATCGAATCGCGGACGGCCGCCCAGGCTGCCGACGGGTCGTCGTCGACCGACGGACCGGGTGCCAATTCCAGGCCGACTACCTTGACCATGTCTCGTTCGCTGTCGAGCACGTGTCTCACCACGTCGCGGGCGGTCCAGCCCTCGCAGGGGGAATCGTCGTCCCAGCGGTCGGCGGGTACGGCGTCGATCCGGGCCGTGAATCCGGCGGCCAGATCCCGATAACGCTGGGCGGGGGAGATCTCTGTTGAAGTCATGACAACAATCCTTCTCCACCGCGGCGCGTCATGATTGATTATTTCGGACATTCACTCGATCTCCGGGGCTTCCGCCCAGATGTCCATCGGTACAACCCCGGCACTCTTGCCCTCGTCGTCGAGAAGTCGGCCCACCCTCTTCATCGATCGCAGCACCACTGACCTGTTCAGCACCACCAGGCCCGGTGCCTCTTGTGCGAGTTGTACTTCGGTAATGGGAGTTTCGCGAAGGGAGTGTGCGGCGATCGCGAGCAGTGTGTTGGCGCGTCCACCGGATATCCGCATGCACACCCGCGTTCCCGGCACTCGCTCCACCAGGGCACGAATCGTCGACCGGTCCGTGGGATCGACATATCCCCACACCCAGGTCACGAGGGGCCAGCCGGACAGTGGCAGAGACACGTCGCAGCGGAACACGATCTGGTTGCGCGACGTCAATTCGGCAAGTCGCCGCCTGACCGTACTTTCGCTGAGGCCGGTACCGACCGTGAGCTCGGCAATCGAGGATCGACCGTCCTCACCCAGTTTCAATATCAATTGGCGGTCGACAGCGTCGAACGTCTTCCCGTGATGGCGCTGATCCGTCGGCGCGTATTTGTATCGCACAGGCCGGTCTGTCATCGTCGCTCGCTGCGCGGCATCGAGTACCTGCAATTTCCAGTCGTCTCCGATCGCGAAGACCTCGGTGACGAGGTGTGCACGCGAACTGACGATCCCGGGTACCGACGCGAGCGACCGAAGCAGGAAGCGCGACAGGAAAGCCATGTCTCTGACCTCGACGAGAAGTGTCAAGTCGCCTGGGCCGCTTGTGTGTTCGACGCTCAGTACGTGCGGCCAGCGGGCAAGTCGTTCTGCAATCGTCAACGCGTTCGAAGTCGTGCAGTCGACTTCGACGAAAGCCAGACACGACTCCGGACGGCCATGGCCGGTTGCCCTGGCAGAGACCCAGGCGGTGCCGGAATCCTGTAACCGCTGCCAGCGGCGAGCTACGGTAACCGGATCCACTTTGAGCGCGTCGCCAACCGTGCGCCACGACGCTCGCGGGTCGAGTTGCAGGCAATTGATCAGGGCGAGGTCGACGTCGTCCAGTACGGCGGAATCCTGCGTTTCTTCGATCATGGTGCAAGTATCGTGCATCTTCACTGTGTCTGGGATCACTTCATTCATGCTCGAAGGGCAGAACGCGGTGGCGAGTGCCCACCGCGTTCATGCTGTGAAAGGAGAAACCAGATGTCATCGACCACGTTGCCCGCTGTTCCGACAGAGAGAAGCCTCGAGTGGGTGCAACGCCTCATCGGAATCGATACGACGAGTGCCGTGAGCAATCGACCGTTGATCGATCTCATTGCGGCGGAACTACGTCGCCATGGGGTCGAGCCGGTACTTGTTGCCGATGACGAGGGAACGAAGCTCAACTTGTTGGCAACGTTCACTCCTCCTGACGGAAGTACTGCCGGCGGTGTGATGTTCTCCGGCCATACAGACGTAGTGCCGGTCGACGATCAAGACTGGAGTAGCGACCCTTTCGCGCCCGACGTTCGCGACGGAAGCCTGTACGGACGTGGCACGTGCGACATGAAGTCGTTCATCGGGATCGTCGTCGCTGCGATCCCCGACATCGTTGCTCGGCCGCTGGCGAAGCCTATTCACTTTGCATTCTCCTACGACGAGGAAGTCGGCTGCATCGGTGCGGCCGGGTTGGTCGAGGAGGTTGTTTCCCGGAACCTGTGCCCTGATGTGTGCGTCGTCGGAGAGCCGTCGGAGATGCGGGTCATTCGCGCACACAAGTCGATGAACGTCATACGTGTTGATCTGCATGGTGTTTCGGCGCACTCGTCGCTTACTCCGCAAGGAGTCAACGCGATCGAATACGGCGCGGAGTTGATTCGATTCGTCAGAAGCGCGGCCGACGAGCTCCGTGCGTCCGGCCCGTACGACGACGCATTCGACGTGGCCTGGACGACGTGTTCGGTCAATCTCGTATCCGGCGGGATCGCAGTGAACACTGTCCCCGAGGATTGCTCCATCACTTTCGAATTCAGGAGCATCAGCTCAGCTGGCGCCGCAGATTTGCTCGAACGCTTTGCCGCCGAGGCGAATCGGATCGAAAACCTGATGCAGGAAGAAAACCCGTCAGCCTCCGTGACGATGCACGTGTCGGCCTCGGTTCCTCCCCTGGAGACGGATGCGAATGCTTCGGCGGCCGCACTGGTCGAACAATGGGGTGGTCGGGCCTCGGACGAAAAGGTCGCGTACGCCACCGAGGCCGGGATGTTCGCGACTATCGGTATCCCCACTGTCGTGTGTGGGCCGGGAAGCATCACTCAGGCGCATGCACCTGACGAGTACGTGACACTTGAACAATTGGCACAGTGCGAGCAGTTCGTTCGGAACGTCATCGCTCACGCCCGCGCCTGACCCACCCTGACCCCCTAAGGAAAACCATGTCCACGGCAACTACGCCAACCTCCGGAACAGTCACCCCGGAACGCCTGGCCGCTGCTCGCAAGGCGGTGATCAGCAGTTCGCTCGGCGCTGCGCTCGAATGGTTCGACGTCATCGTCTACGCATCATTCGCAGTGGTGATCGCCCATAATTTCTTTCCCGGCGGCGACAACACGCTCGGTTTGATACTGACGTTCGCGACGTTCGCGATCTCGTACGTCATCCGGCCGCTTGGCGGGATGGTTCTCGGTAGCTACGCCGATCGTCGCGGGCGCAAGAACGCCTTGACGTTGACGATGATGCTGATGATGATCGGCACGCTCATCATGGCCGTGGCGCCGACGACCTCGATGATCGGACCGTGGGCCGGCGTCGTCATCCTTGTCTCACGTCTCATTCAAGGATTCTCCGCTGGCGGTGAATTCGGTACTGCTACAACCTTCCTCGTGGAGACTGCGCCACACAAGAAGGCGTTCTACTCTTCCTGGCAAGTTGCCAGCCAGGGTGCCTCGGTTTTCCTGGCATCGCTGTTCGGATACGTGCTCAACACTCACCTTTCGCATGAAGCGCTCTACTCGTGGGGCTGGCGCGTTCCGTTCTTCTTCGGCATCATCGTCGGGCCGGTCGGACTCTACATCCGTGCCAAGCTTGACGAAACGGACGATTTCAAGACGAGCGTTCCGGAAAGGGCTCCGCTGAAGACGACGCTGACCAGGCATCTCGGCCGGGTGCTGACCGGTGCCGCAGTAGTGGGCGTCGCGACTATCTCGATCTACCTCATCTTGTACATGCCGACGTTTGCCGTGAAGAACCTCGGAGTTTCCGCCTCGGCCGGCTATCTCGGCGGCATCGTCGCCGGACTGGTCACCTTGATCACCGTGCCGTTGATCGGGCATCTTGCAGACCGGGTCGGACCGGCGAGAGTTATGACCTGGGCCGCCGTTGCGGCAATCGTCTTGGCCTGGCCGCTCTTCAAATTGATGGTCGATCACCCGTCGACTCTGACTCTCGTCCTGGTTGTTTCGGTCCTGGGTGTCATCATGGCGTTTGCCTTCGGTCCCTTGCCCGCCCTGATGAGTTCGCTGTTCCCGGCAGAGATCCGGGCTACCGGAATGTCATTGTCGTACAACCTCGGAGTGACTTTGCTCGGCGGAATCGCGCCGTTGGTCTTGACCTGGTTGATCAGTACAACAGGCTCGCTCGACGCCCCCAGTTACTACTACATGACGGTCGCAGTTCTTTCCCTCGGTGGGCTGTGGTCGGCAAGGACGCTTTTCAGCCAGAAGTGACGGCGGGGGAGCGCGGTCGGGATTACGCGACCGCGTCTCCCTCCGCCAGCGCGACAACGGTATCCGACCCGTGCCAGTCGGGGGCTTGGGTGCGGAGTAGAGCCGCCGGGGTCAGCGACGAGATTCGGCGGCATTCACGGGTCAAGTGGGCCTGATCGCTGAATCCGCAGTGGGCGGCGGATTCAGCGAGTCCCAGCGCGGGTCGACTGCGAGCGAGCGCCATGAAGCGCTGGAGGCGCAGGATCGAGCGCAGCGTTGCCGGGCCGTATCCGAAGGCGTCGTTGCATCGACGTTGGAGTTGGCGCGAAGTCAGTGCCGCCGCGTCGGCGAGAGAGCTGACATTCCACGAATGTTCGGACAGTGCGGTGCGAACGTGGTTGATCACCGGATCGTGACGGAAACTCGAACTTACCCAACTCCGAACAGCGCTTTCGAGGATGGAGACCTGTTCGTGGTCTTCGGAATTTTCCAAGCGGTTCAACAGTATTCGTTCCGTGCGTGCGTCGGTTACATCGCTGAGATCGGCGCGAGAATCCCGAAGCTCGGACGCCGAGGTTCGCAACATCGGCGATGCCGATCCAGGGCGGAATCGAACACCCACGGAGCGTGTTCCGGGCGGAAGAGTGAATGACCATGCAGCGGTTTCGGGGCCACAGACGCGTATGCCGACGCCGCGTATCCACAGCACGTCCATGCAAGCATCGGGCACGAGGAGGTGTTCTCCTTCTGCGCACGCCGTCCAGCCACACACCAGGATGTCGGAGAGATCCGGGGCGACCGATTGTGGTGTGTACCAACCCATGACAAGAGCTTATCGAGCGGCACCGACACGAAGGCGACTTCAGTCGACCGGGCCGAAGCGGTATCCGAATCCCCTGATGGTTTTGATGTACTTCGGTTTCGCGGGATCGGATTCGAGTTTGGACCGCAGGCTGAGAATGGTTGCGTCGACTACACGCGTCCTTTCGTGGTCGGAACCCCACACGTTTCGGATCAGGTGATCACGTGAGTACACGCGCCCAGGCTCGGTCGACAGCTCCAGGAGTACCCGCCATTCGGTCCGACTGAGGACCAGCAGCTTTCCGCCCATCGTCGCCGTCATCGCACGTCGATCGAGGAGCAGGTCACCGTGACGTTGGTGTTTGCCGGGGGCGGGATGTGCGGTTTCACGAAGGATTGCGGTGACCCGAAGATCGAGCGCGTGAGAATCGATCGGGTTCAGCACAAAGTCCGAGACAGCGCGATGTGGTGCTTCGTCGATGTCCTCGTAGGTATCCACCAGCATCATGATCGGCATCGAACTGCGCAAGCGGATCTGCCGTGCGATCTCGTAGCCGTCGATGTCCGGCAGAAGGAGATCGATCACGGCGATATCGAAACTGTCGGTGTCCAGGTCATCGAGTAGTCGACGCCCGGTGCGGACGAGCTGTATCTGGTGCCCGAAATGTATTAATTCGGTACCAAGCGTCTGGGCAAGCTCCGAGCGATCGGTAGCTGCAAGTATCAAGCTCACGTGAAATCCTCCCCCCGAAGGTGTTACTAGTCGTAACAGCTTGCATTGTGGCAGATCATCGACCGCGGGACCAGACATAGGGCGGCCGATCGGAAGTCGAGGGGACCGGGGGCGTTCGTCGCTAGACTTCTTTCATGGGCACTCTGTTCGCGTTGACGCTGCCAGGCTTGCTCGTGCTGCTGGTCCTGTTCGCTTTCGCCGAGACTCTCTGGAACCGGCTCACCGGCGGCCGGGCACTGCCGTGGACTCGGGGACGTACGACTCGTCCGGTCTCGGCCGCGGGCTTCGAAGAGGTTGCTGCCCTGTTTCAGGGGTCCAAGCATCATGAATTCGAACAGCGTCAGAGCGCATTGATGCATCGTGAGGACGGAACGGACGGTGACCCGCCGTGGGTGTCTGTCGATCCGGAAGCTAACAAGGTCGTTCTCCGTCGACGGAGTTGACAGTCGCCGACAGACGACGGAGTTGACAGTCGGGTTCAGGCCCAGTGGCTGGGGCGGGTCAGTGAATCGGGCAGCGTGGTAGCCGAATCGCCGATCGCCGCGTTGATCTGGAACTGCGTGAGAAAGATACTGCCGCGGAGTTTTGCGCCGCGAATGTCGGTGCCGCGCAAGTCTGCACCGATCAGATCGGCTCGATCGAGTTCGCAGTCGCGGAGGTCTGCACCGATCAGGTAACTCCCGCGAAAGTTGGCCCCACGTAGATCGGAACCACGAAATTTGGCGCCGATGAGGTCTGCGCCGCGGTGGTCGAGTTTTCGACCCTTCTTGGTTGAGATCGGTGAGCGCACAAGGTTACTCGTCTGCAAGAGCAGTGTGTTGACTGCCGCTCGGTGTGCTGAGACGTCGACGGTTTGAATCTGCGAAGGTGTGCCGTTGGTCAGGCTTTCCGTCTCTGCGAGTGCAGCGTCGAGTTCCTTTCGTATCGAGTGGGTTTGCTTCAGCGAGCGGGCTTCGGCGAGATACCAGAGCAGTTCGTGCAACTGGCGTATGACAGGGAAGGTTTCGAACATGTCTGACGCGGTCTCCGGGGCATCACGCCAGCTGACGCCGTCGTAGGTCTGCTGTGAAACCTTCTGTCCCGCACCGAAACAGTCGTAGACGGTGCAACCGGTGAAGCCCTTCTTTCGCAATCCGGTGTGAATGCCGCAACGGAAATCCTGCTGCAGGTTCTTGCAGGGGTCGCAGGCATTCTTGTTGGTCGCGAAGTCGGAGGACTTGGAAAAGGGGAGTGCGACGCAGCACAGACCGAAGCAACTGCTGCAATCTGCGAGCAGATTGGTCTGGCCGGCAATCACGCGTACTCCCGATGGTTGGGTTGGACGGAAAGTCTGTCCTCGGGTTTGTGAGTCTGTCAAACGAAATTGCGTGGTTCGGCAGCAAGAAGTCCAGCGGCTCCGAGGTCGTATCCCGCGCAATTGCGGGGTACCAATCCGGCAGACGTGATTCTGGACCACGCTCGTGAAGTAGGTCGAAAATCGGGTGGACGGCCCAGCTCGCTGCAACCAATCGTCGTGCGGTACCCGGCGGCAGAACCAGTGCGCCGACGAAGACCACAAATGTTGCGGCCACTGCACTCCATTCGCGAGTGGGAATGGAAACGTCGATCGTGCGCCCAATCGCCACCTAGCCCATCTGCGACCTGGCGAAAATCACTCCCCATCCAGATCGAGGAGCGATACCCCCCGTGCCGTGAGCCGGAAGCGCAGCGGTCTCTTCGTAACCGTCTCAATGATCCCGGCATCGTCCAGGCGCTGAAGTCGCGGGCGGGCGAACTGGCTGGATCGACCCACCACCTCGACCAGGGTGTTCAACTTGATGGCGCGGTTCGCCTCGAAGCAGTGGGCCTGACCCAGGGTGAACAGGACTGCGCCGATGTGGTTGCTATCAACCGGCGGCGTCGACTCGCGATCGAGTCCCAAGTTCAGCGGAAATTCCTCATCCTCCACCAGAACGCGGATACGCGCCTCGAGTGTGTCGATCTTATGCCGCCTCTCGGAGAGGTCGAGCAGCAGTCGATGTTGCGCCTCGGCGATGATCTCCAGCATATCGATCAGGTAGGGCGTCAGATCTCCGCGGTTCAATGGATTCTCCGCGTCAGAGAATGCTTTGTAGTAACGATCCTTGTTGTCGGCGACGGTCGCCGACAATGCCAGGCTCGCATACGGAGCCAACACCTGTCGAAGGTCCAGCGCGAGAAGGTAGCGTCCGGTTCGGCCGTTGCCGTCGTAGAACGGGTGCGTGTACTCGAAGATGAAGTGCGCGACCACTGCCCTGATCAGTCGTGGAATCGAGTCGTCGCCCCCCTGGCTCAGCATGAGGGTCAGCGCGTCGTCGATCGCTGACTCGGGTACCACACCGGTGTGCACGACCTTGATTCCTGACGTGATCGATACTGGCCCTTGCCGGAACCGCTTCCCATCGGGGGCGTCCTCGTCGCGAATCTCGCCCCGAGTTACCGCGTCGTAGACGTCTCGGATGTCGTCGAGCGTCTGCGGACTCTCGGCCTGGTCGTTGCCGATATTGAGATAGAGCCGCGCCATCTCGGCGAACCGCTTGTTCGCGAGGGGTTGCTCCGCCCACACCATCTCGATTGCCTCGCTGATCTCCTTCCGGGTTGAGCGGACCTGTTCGATCTCGTTCGTTGCCTGGATCTCGTCGATCACCATGCGATGCAGGTAGTGGGTGCGCGCGAGGGCCGGCAGCCCGTTCCACTCAGCCCGGATCTTCGGCTCGAAGCTCATGATCCGTTCGATCAGCGCTGCGACTTCGGGTGTCATCAGTGCGAACGTCGAGTGTTCGCCGATCAGTAGGTCCCAGTGGACGGCGGCGGGAGAATCGCGTCGCGCTCGCTCCTCAGCATCGGCACCAGCACGATCTCGTTGGTGAAAGATCGATTTCAACGTCCTGTACGCCATCTGGTCTCTCCCTGTATCCACGCTATATTGCCGCCTTGCTTTCCATGCCTATCTTATCCAGAATGGGATCTGGATAAATAAGACTTGCGGCGCGGGTGTCATTTCATGACCAACGCGGGCTGCAGGAGCAGATGTGGCCATAGCTTCCCGAATCGGGTTCGGGCCATCGGCGGGCCACTCGAAATCACGCAGCAGCATTCCGATTCGGCGCGCTGCGGGATCGAAACCACCACGAGTCGGCAGACCGTCTGAGCTCGCAGAACATCGAGCTGAACCGAGACCCTGTTGCATTACTCGTTGCATGAGGACAGAAAAGAACCCCTGTGAACCGCTTCTCAGCAGTTCACAGGGGTTCCTTTGGCGGAGGATAGGGGATTTGAACCCCTGAGGGCGTTAACCCAACCCGCGTTCCAGGCGAGCGCCATAGGCCACTAGGCGAATCCTCCGTGGAGCAGCATACCCAATTGCGGGCGCGAAGCGTTAAACGGGTACCTGACCTGCGAAGAACCGGTGGAACTCGAGGTTTGCATCTCGGCCCCGGTAGGTGGTGTGCAGCGGCCGGAGAAAGCCGTCTACACTGTTCATTGGATCCCGCGCGGCGCGCATCCTGTGAACTCCCCCAGGGCCGGAAGGCAGCAAGGGTCAACGGGCTCTGCCGGGTGCGCGGGGTCCTCTATTTTTTCACATACCCGACCCCGCCTCGTCGGTGAAAGGCCGCTCCGGATGCCTATCCAAACCCAGATCGGGTTGATGAGCCATGAAGAACTCACCTCCGAGCATGAGAGCCAGAGCGCGAAGTACACGCAGCTCCAGGCGCAGAAGCTCGCACTCGATCTGACCCGCGGTAAGCCTTCCCCGGAACAACTCGACCTTTCCGCAGAGCTGCTGACGCTGCCCGGCGACGGTGATTTCCGTGACGGAAGCGGCACCGACTGCCGTAACTACGGCGGACTCACCGGTCTGCCGGAACTGCGCGCCATCTTCGGCGAGCTGCTGGGTATCCCCGTTGCGAACCTTCTCGCCGGAAACAACGCGAGCCTCGAGATCATGCACGACAACGTCGTGTTCTCACTGCTTCATGGCACACCGGATTCGGCCCGGCCGTGGGCACAGGAAGAGAAGATCAAGTTTCTCTGCCCGGCACCGGGCTACGACCGCCACTTCGCGATCACCGAGTCCCTCGGCATCGAGATGATCGCGGTGCCGATGAACCACGACGGCCCGGATGTCGTCAAGATCGCCGAACTTGTTGCGTCAGATCCGCAGATCAAGGGCATGTGGGCGGTTCCGGTTTACGCGAACCCCACCGGTGCCGTGTACTCCGAAGAAATTGTCCGTACGCTCGCGTCGATGCCGACGGCCGCGCCCGACTTCCGCCTGTACTGGGACAACGCGTACGCCGTACATCCGCTTGTCGGCGAGACTGCGCCTTCCTACGACATTCTCTCGATGGCAGCGGAGGCCGGACACCCCAACCGTCCGCTCGTGTTCGCGTCGACGTCCAAGATCACTTTCGCCGGCGCTGGTGTGAGCTTCTTCGGTAGCTCGGCGGAAAACCTTGCCTGGTACCAGAAGTTCCTGGGCAAGAAGAGCATCGGACCGGACAAGGTCAATCAGCTTCGCCACCTGCGTTTCTTCGGCAATGCCGACGGCGTTCGTGCGCACATGGAGAAGCATCGCGCGTTCCTCGCGCCCAAGTTCGAGCTCGTACTGCGGATCCTCGAGGATCGTCTCGGTGCATCGAAGGTCGCGTCTTGGACCGAGCCGAAGGGCGGATACTTCATCAGCCTCGACGTGGTCGACGGCACGGCCAAGCGGGTCATCGAACTGGCGAAGAACGCGGGTATCGCGCTCACCGCTGCCGGGTCGGCTTTCCCGTACAGCACGGATCCGGATGACCGGAACATCCGGTTGGCCCCGAGCTTCCCGTCCAAGGCTGAACTCGAAGTTGCCATGGACGGCGTGGCTACGTGTGTTCTGCTCGCAGCTACCGAATCGCGTCTCTCCGAGATCTGAGTTCTCGAAGCGGCGTGCCCGGTCGGTACTTTTCGGTCTTGTCTTGTACCGTTCGGAGCATCAATTCCCGACATAGGGTGTGAATCCCGGAGGTTGTAGTGACGGGCGCGATCAACGCTTCGGATGGGCCTTCTTTCGAGGCGCACACCGCGAAATCAGAGTCGGTCATCGAAGCTGACATACCGCGACGCACCCTCCGTGTCGGTGTTCTCGGATTCTCTGTACTCGGTGTTCTGGCAGTCGCGTCCGTGCTGATGGTTCTTTTCGCCGTGCCGATGAATACGCGGTACTGGGGGATCTTCGAAAATTTCCTCGATCTCGACGTCTACCGCCACGGCGGCAGCGTTGTGGTTCAGGGCCTTCCGTTGTACGACGGGCCAGTCCTGGACGGAATGATGTTCACGTACACCCCGTTTGCGGCTTTGCTGTTCACGGTGTGGGCGGTGCTCTCGTTCAAACAGGCGATTGTTGTGTGGACGGGTTTGAACATCGCTGCGTTGTTCGCAGTGATCGTGTTGTGCTGGAAGTACCTCGGTTATCGGCTCGACGTGAAGGCGTACGCCGTGAGTGCGTTGGCGACGACGATCTTTCTGTTCATGGAACCGATACGTACGACGCTCTGGCTCGGGCAGATCAACATCTTCCTGCTGCTCTTGATCGTATGGGACCTCGGTCGGGACGAGAAGAGTCGGCTCCGAGGAATCGGGGCAGGCATCGCCGCCGGCGTGAAGCTCACTCCGGCCTTCTTCTGGGCGTACCTCTTCATCACTCGTCAATGGCGTGCGTTGGTGACGGCCGTCGTGACGTTCGCTGCGACCGTTGCGATCGGCTTCGTCGTGATCTACAACGATGCGTACAAGTACTGGACCGGCACTCTTGTCGACAGCGAACGCGTCGGACCGACGGATGCTCCGAGCAACCAGTCCGTGTCCGGTCTGATCGCTCAGCTCACTCACACTCCGACGCCGTCGCGGGTCCTGGTTCTAGTCTTCAGTGCGCTGGCGGTATGCCTCGGACTCGGTGCCGCGTGGATTGCTCACCGGCACGGCCAGAAATTGCTCGGCCTCACCATGACGGGGTTGACTGCGACCACTGTCTCGCCGTTCTCGTGGGGCCATCACTGGGTGTGGTTCGTCCCGCTGGTCGTCCTCGCCGCGCACTACGCGATGGTGTCGAAGAAGCGCTGGGCGTGGGTGGCGCCGTTCGTTTTCCTGCTCCCGGTCTTGAACTGGTCTCACACCTGGTGGGACCCGTCGGTCATTCCGGGTACGGATCGCTTCATCGGAATGGGCCTGTTCATGTTCGTGCCGCCCGAGTATCTGCGGATTCCGACCGTCGGCGTCTACCTCTGGGTCTTCACGCTTGCCGCGGTCTCGACGGTGGTTCTGTTCGGCTGGAAGAAGTGGAAGATTCCGGCCCCGGATGCGTCGGCGCCGGTCACAACTGCCGCCTGACGTGGCAGTATCGGACTCATGGCACTTCAACTGAACCTTGTCGGTGACCCCGAAGCTGATGCTCTCCTCGCCGAGGACCCGTTGGCGTTGTTGATCGGAATGCTTCTCGATCAACAGGTTCCGATGGAAACGGCCTTCCTCGGTCCGAAGAAGCTGGCGGATCGGCTCAGCGGTATCGACGTCAGGCGTATCGCCGACATGGACACCGACGAGTTCATCGCCGTCTGTGCCGAGCCTCCGGCTGTGCACCGATTCCCCAAGTCGATGGGCGAGCGTATCCAGCTCATGTGCCAGTTCATCGTCGAGAACTACGACGGCGACACCGCGGCGATCTGGACTTCGGGAAATCCCGACGGCAAGGAAGTGCTGAAGCGGCTCAAAGCCCTACCCGGTTACGGGGATCAGAAAGCCCGGATCTTCCTGGCGTTGCTCGGAAAACAGATCGGCGTCGAGCCGAAAGGTTGGCGCCAAGCGGCCGGCGACTACGGGCTCGAAGGTTCGAGGCGCTCGATTGCAGACGTGGTCGACGAACAGTCTTTGCTCGAGGTCCGCGAGTTCAAGAAGGCCGCAAAGGCAGCAGCGAAGGCCGACAAGAAGTAAGCCGCTTTCAGGATTTCCGGGACCCGCTCGCACGCACTACTTTCATCAGGTCTCCTGCGGGACCCTCGAGCTGACGCGGGGGACGCCACACTGCGCGCAGGGATCGGTCGAGTTCCAAGCCTTCGACGGCTACGACCCGAAGTTCTCCCTGCTTCACCTGGTCCTCGACGGCCAGCGTGCTCAGTACCGCCGGGCCGACGCCACCGAGCACGCTGGTTCGAATCGCGGCCGAACTACCCAGTTCCAACAACGGTGCACCGCGCTCGTATTCGTGTAACGCCAGGTCGAGAGTCGTTCTGGTTCCCGATCCGGGCTCGCGCACCAGCAGCGGCGTCGCTGCCAGTTCGGCGACGGTCAGCGGCTTTCGTCGACGCGCCCATGGATGATCCGGATGAACGACCACGACCAGCGAGTCACGCGCGACGGTGACGCTGGACAGGCTCTTCGGAACGGTCGGTGACTCGACGAATCCGAGGTCGCACATTCCCACCTCGACAGCCTCGAGGACGCGGGTCGAGTTGTAGACCTGAAGGTGGACGGTGACACCAGGATGTAGTGACCGAAAGATACCGAGCCAGGCCGGAATCAGATGTTCGGCGACGGTCATGCTGGCACACACGGTCAATTCCGCGGATCGTTCGGTCCGCATCCCTTCGGCGACGTCGAGAAGCTGCCTCGAGTTGGCGAGGACGCGGCGCGCCCAGTGGACGATGACGGTCCCCTGCGGAGTCAAAGTCGCCCCCGTCGACCTTCGGTGTATGAGTGGCATCCCGAGCTGCCGCTCGAGGGCTTTGACGGCGCGGCTGGCATTCGGCTGCGCAATGTTTGCTGAACGGCTTGCCGCACTGAGACTTCCGTGATCATCGATGCCGATGAGTAGCTCGAGAGTGGTGAGGTCGGGCCACCGTCTGGTCATGCAAACAGGCTATACCGAACTTCCCGTTCATATCGATTTGATATGCCGTGATGGTAGAAATCGCCCTACCGGAGCGATGGTGGCTCAAGGACGCTGGATGAGTGAACCGTGATGTGAAGTCCGTGGCCGAGAAACCCGCAGTCGCCCCTTCGTCAGAAGTACGACGGTGGTCCAGTGTGGCTGCATTGGTGCCCGGAGTTGCGTTGTGCGCCTTGGGGGCCACGGTCGCGCTGATAGCCGGTCAGTTCACCTCCGCCGTGAGTCCGTTGCTGATTGCGATCGTGGCGGGTGCGGTGTTGGCGAATACCGTCTCTTTGCCGGCGAAATTCCAACCTGGCCTGGCATTCTCGGCGAAACGGCTACTTCGGGTGGGTATCGCTCTGCTCGGGCTGCAATTGATGTTCTCCGACATCGTCGGTTTGGGCTGGGGAGTGATCGCCGTTGTGGTGGCGATTGTATTCCTCGGTATCGCCGGGACCATGTATGCCGGAAAACTTCTCGGATTGAGTTGGTCGCAGAGAATTCTGATTGCCTGCGGCTTCTCGATCTGTGGCGCTGCCGCCGTGGCTGCTGCGGACGGTGTGGTGAATGCGCGAGAGGAAGAGTTGCTCACCGCTGTTGCGTTGGTGGTGATCTTCGGAACTCTGATGATTCCGACAATCCCACTGTTGGCCAACGCTTTCGGTATGAACGAGGTCGGTGCAGGCATGTGGGCCGGTGGGTCGATCCACGAAGTGGCGCAAGTGGTGGCTGCCGGCAGCGCTCTCGGCGCCACCGCGTTGGGTGTCGCGACCGTGGTGAAACTTGCGCGCGTGTTGATGTTGGCGCCGGTCATGGCGTTTCTGAGTATCCGGCAACGCAGGATGGTCGACAGCACTGCCGCCAAGCGTCCCCCGCTGATTCCGTTGTTCGTCGTGGCATTCATCGGCTGCATGGGCTTGCGCTCCACGGGCATCTTGCCGGATGAGCTTCTGGGGCTGGCGAAGACGGTGCAGACGGCGCTGTTGGCGGCCGCGATGTTCGCACTCGGGCTGGGGGTGCGGTTGAGCGTCATTCGTGGAGTTGGCGCCCGGCCATTCGTGCTGGCCGCGATTTCCACTGTGTGGGTGGCAACGATCGCCTACGTCGGAGTCGTGCTGGTCAGCTGATCGAGCGCTGAGTCCGCCACGCGCTCGGGCTCATCGAGAACTGAGTGCGAAACCAGCGCGAGAAACTACCCTGCGTCGAAAACCCGAGGTGCACAGCCACTTCGGTCAACGAATAGCGAGGGTTGGAGACAAATCGTTCCGCGAGGGAGCTTCGAACCGAATTGAGAACGGCCGTGAACGTATCTCCGGATTCGGCGAGATGACGGTGCAGTGTCCGCCGGTCGAATCCGAGACTGCGTGCCACCTGCTCGACAGAGCAGCGGCCGGTCGGAAGCAGAACTTCGATCAATTCCTTGGTGCGGCTGAGGGTATCGGAGGTTTCCGAGGCGGGAAGCGAGTCGAGGAACTGGCGAGCGTACGGCCGGAGTAACTCGTCGGAAAGTTGGTTAGCCGCATCCAGGTCGGCGGCGAAGAAAACGATACCGGTGAACTCGTGATCGAATTCCACCGTCTCGCCGAGGATTCGCCGATGCGTGCTCGTGTCTTTCGGGGCATTGTGAGTGAATCCCACGCTGACCGGTTGCCATCGAGAACCCAGGAAACTCCGCAGGATCTGCAGTGTCGCGCCGACTGCGAGTTCGACGCTCTGTCTGGTGTCGACCGGTTCGCCGACCTCGAGCGAGATTCGCAGGGTGGCGAGTCCGTTGACCTCGTTCAATCGAATGCGTAATGACTCGTTGTACGTGTGCTCGTATCGCATCAATACGTCGAGTGCGCTCCTGACGTCTGGTTCTTCCCTGATGACCAAGCTGAGGGGACCGAGATTGGACAGTCGACGCAGGCCAGCGAGTAGAAGCCCGAAGTCTTCGTGTCCGGACTCCGCTGCCGATCGCTCCAGGAGCGATGCGATGGAGGCGGCCGGTACCCATTGGTCGGGGTTCGCCAGGCTTGCCGGGCTCAGGCCGACACTTCTCATGAGGGCCACAGCGTCCACGTCCACTGTTCGGCACAGGTCGACGTATCGGTTCAGTGACGCGTAGCGGGCGAGTGGCTTCATGGGGCCCCCTTTACTCGATGTCCCGAAATGTTGTGTTGTGTGTCTCGTCAAGTTAAGCATGTGAGCCGGATCTCACATAGTTTTGTTCACATCAGTTCGGCACGACCAGGAAGCCGAGCACCGACTTCTGGAAGTTGTTGCGTACGAATACAGCTCGACCGTAATCGAGTCGAGCCCGCTCACAGAATTGGAGAGCATTGATGGCAAACGCCATTCGGTTCCACGAGATCGGCACACCGTCCGTCATGCGTTGGGAAGAGATCGAGGTAGGACGACCGGGCGCCGGAGAGGTTCGGGTTCGTCATGAAGCGGTGGGGTTGAACTTCGCCGACACCTACTTTCGAAGTGGCCTCTATCCTGCGCAATTGCCTGCCGGGATGGGCGTCGAGGGCGCCGGTGTGGTCGAAGAGATCGGCGAGGGAGTAGTCGATTTTGCAGTGGGGGACCGTGTGACCTACACCGGCAGTCCGCTGGGTGCGTACGCCACCGAGCGGATCATGGCGTCGTCCGACCTGATCGCGCTACCCGACGGCATCGCCTTCGACACCGCGGCCGCCATGACCATGCGAGGACTGACTGCCGCCTACCTTCTGCGTCGCATCTACCCGTTGAAAGCGGGAGACACCGTGTTGCTACATGCTGCGGCGGGCGGGGTTGGACTGATCTTCACCCAGTGGGCAAAACTGTTGGGAATCAAAGTGATCGGAACGGTGTCGAGCGACGAGAAGGCGAGCGTTGCCCGAGCTCACGGTTGCGATGAAGTCGTCATCTACACCCGCGAGGACGTCGTCGCGCGTGTCAAGGAGATCACCGGGGGCGTCGGCGTGCCGGTTGTCTACGACAGTATCGGGCAATCCACGTTCGACATCTCTCTCGATTGCCTTGCCAGGCGGGGGCTGCTGGTGTGCTTCGGAACGGCGTCCGGACCGACTCCGCCGATTCAGGCAATGCAGTTGGCAGTCAAGGGATCACTCTTCCTCACACGTCCGGCTCTCGCCGATTACATCGCGGATCCCGAAGAACGTGCCGAACTGGCGGGCGAACTGTTCTCACACGTCGAGTCCGGGCGAATCAAGATCGAGATCAACCAGCGATACCCCCTCGAAGATGCGGTGCGTGCGCACCACGACATGGAGTCCGGTCGCAGTATCGGTTCCTCCGTCTTCTCCGTCTGAACCGAAACAGCACTTCCCAGAGGAATTGTCATGACCAACACCGCAACGCTCACAGAAAACCTTCCCTCGTCGAGGAATACGATCCGCGTCGAGAAATTGACCTGTTCGATCGGGGCAGAGTTGTCCGGGGTGGATCTCGGCGAGGTCGCGCGAGATGATGCACTCTTCGCCGAAATCAAGGCATTGTTGCTCGAACACAAGGTTCTGTTCTTTCGCGACCAGACCTTCTCCAAAGCCGAGCACGTAGAACTTGCCCAGCGATTCGGTGAATTCGAGGATCATCCGGCTCTGGGCAGCGACCCCGACCACCCGGGCCTGGTCCGCATCTACAAGGATCTGGACAGCCCGCCGGAGCATTTCGAGAATGCATATCACTGCGACGCCACCTGGCGCGTTAACCCGCCCATGGGATGTGTATTGCGTTGTGTGGAAACACCTCCTGTCGGCGGCGACACGATTTGGGTGAACATGGCACTCGCCTACGAAAATCTGCCGGCGCGGGTCAAGGAGCAGATCAAGGATCTGCGTGCCAGGCACAGTATCGAGTCGACCTTCGGCGCTCGGATGCCGATCGAACAGCGGCACCAGCTGAAGGAACGCTTTCCCGACGCCGAACATCCCGTGGTACGAACACATCCGGAGACCGGCGAGAAGATTCTCTTCGTCAATTCGTTCGCCACACACCTCGTGAACTATCACACGCCCGAGAACGTCCGCTATGGAATCGATTACGCCCCCGGCGCCGGGAATCTGCTCACTTACCTGGCGAGCCAGGCTCAGATTCCCGAGTACCAGGTTCGGTGGCGTTGGACCGAAAACAGCGTCGCGATCTGGGACAACCGATCGACACAGCATTACGCGGTGCAGGACTACTGGCCCGCGGTTCGAAAGATGGAGCGCGCCGGAATCATCGGCGACGCACCGTTCTGATCTCTCTTCCCAGCCCCGAAGATAAATTCATTCACTCGATCGGAGTCACGCTATGCATTTCCACGACGATTCACTGTTCCCCGAAACCCAGGACAAGCTTGTCATCACCGTTGCTCCCTACGGACCGGAGTGGGAGCCGGACGATTTTGCAGAAGACCTCCCTCTGTCGATGGACGAGCACGTCCAGCAAGCCGTCGACTGTTTCAACGCCGGTGCCACAGTTCTCCACATCCACGTGCGTGAACTCGACGGCAAGGGCTCGAAGCGTCTGTCGAAGTTCAACGAGCTTCTCGGTCGCTTGCGTGAGGCCGTTCCCGAGATGATTCTGCAGGTCGGCGGGTCGATTTCGTTTGCCCCGGAGGGGGAAGGTGCCGATGCGAAGTGGTTGTCCGACGACGTGCGTCACATGCTGGCGGAATTGGAGCCGGCTCCCGATCAGGTGACGATCGCGATCAATACCAGCCAGATGAACATCATGGAACTGATGACCGACGACGACATCGCGGGTACGTCGATGCAGCGTCCGGAATTGGCCGATACGTATCGGGAAATGACTGTGCCCGCCGGTCCGGAGTGGGTGGCAGAGCACCTGCGCCGGTTGCAGGCCGCCGGAATCCAGCCGCATTTCCAGTTGTCCAGTATTCCGCAGCTCGAAACGGTGGAGCGGTTGATCCGACGCGGCATCTACACGGGTCCGGTCAACCTCACGTGGGTCGCAATCGGCGGCGGCTTCGACGGACCCAACCCGTACAACATGATGAACTTCGTCCAGCGTGTTCCCGACGGTGCGTGCCTGACGCTGGAAACGCTGATGCGTAGCGTCCTGCCGGTGAACACGATGGCCATCGCGATGGGCTTGCACGCTCGCTGCGGCAACGAGGACACCATCTGGGGCCGCAAGGGCGAGAAGATGACGTCGGTGCAGCAGATCGAGCAGTTGGTGCGCATTGCAGGCGAATTGGGCCGCGAGGTGGCTACCGCGAAGGAAGCTCGGGACATCTACCGGATCGGCGAGACGTATGCCGACACCGACGAGACGTTGGCGAAGCTGGGTTACGCGCCCAACCGCCGTATCGGCCAGCTGGGATTCACGCAGCACGCCTGAGTTCACACCCTCTCGTACAACAGTTCCGGGGGTACGAACCGCGACGGTTCGTACCCCCGAATCCCCCCGTCTACCTCGAGTACTTCCTAGGAGAGTCATGGGACTGCAAGCTCCCGCCACGCCACGTGTGGACACCGCGCTCGGAATCGGCGGACGACGAAAGTTATACCCGTGGATCGTTTTCGCCCTGGCTTTCGGTCTTCTGCTCTCGGACTACATGTCGAGGCAGGTGCTCAGTGCAGTCTTCCCGATCCTGAAAGCGGACTGGGATCTCTCCGATTCGCACCTCGCCTCCCTGAGCAGCGTGGTGGCATTGATGGTCGGGCTGTTGACGTTCCCGTTGTCGCTGCTCGCGGACCGCTGGGGCCGCGTCAAGAGCTTGATCTTGATGGCGGTGTTGTGGAGTGTCGCGACGTTGCTGTGCGCAATCGCTCAGACCTACGAACAGATGTTGGGCGCCCGGTTCCTGGTCGGTGTCGGTGAAGCGGCGTACGGCAGCGTGGGTATCGCCGTGGTCCTCAGTGTGTTTGCGCCCCGCGTGCACGCAGCTCTTGCAGGTGCCTTCATGGCCGGTGGATCGTTCGGTTCGGTCATCGGTGTGGCAATCGGTGGGTTCATCGCAGTCCAGTTCAGTTGGCGGTGGTCTTTTGCCGCCATGGCAATCTTCGGTCTGATTCTGGTCGCGCTCTTCCGTGCCCTCGTCACCGAGAAGAAGCTCACCGCTTACGCCGTCGAGGCCGCGCCGGATGCCGCCGGGGAAGCGGTGAGACACGACGGTTTTCGTGCGCCGGTGTCCTCGCTGTTCACCAATCCAGCCGTGTTGTTCGCCTACATCGGTGGTGGTCTCCAGATGTTCACCGCCGCAGTACTTCTGGCGTGGTTGCCGAGCTTCTTCAATCGTTACTACGATCTGGCCCCGGACAAGGCCGGCGTCACGGCTTCCGTGTTCGTCCTCCTGGTCGGAAGCGGGATGGTGGTCTGCGGTTTCATCACAGATAGATTCAGCCGCGACGATTCGGCGCGAAAATGGACCACCGCCATCGTCTACTGCGCCATCTCGTTGGTGACGCTGAGCATCGGGCTCCGGTTGGGCACGGGGACAGCACAACTCGTGTTGCTCGGTATCGGTGCATTCTTCTCCGCCGGTTCGTCGGGGCCGACGGCAGCTATGGTCGCGAACCTTACCCATCACTCGATTCGAGCGTCGGCCATGGGAACGCTCACCGTCGCCAACAACCTTCTCGGGCTGGCGCTCGGTCCCTTCGTTGTCGGCATCCTCGCCGATCACCTGGGTCTTCTCGGCGCTCTACAGCTTTCGCCCTTCGTCTATGTCGTCGCGGCCCTCGCGTTGGTAGCCGGCAAGCGTGCCTATCCCGCCGGGATGAGGCGGCTGGCGACGTTGCAGAATCGGCCCGAGATCCCCGGCGCCACTGAAGTAACAGACGTTCGGAGCTCATGATGAATGAATCAACTACGGTAGTAATGGTTCCCGGTCTGCGGGATCATGTCGAAGATCATTGGCAGACTCACCTCGCGCGCAGGCTCGACAACGTTCTGACGGTTCCTCCCCTCGAGACCGACAAGCTCAGCCGCGATGCGAGGGTTGCGGCATTGAACGAGGTGCTGACAAGTGTCTGCGGGCCGGTGGTCCTGGTCGGGCACAGCGCCGGAGTCATGACAGTTGCTCACTGGGCGAGGGCGCATCATCGAGAGGTTGCGGGCGCACTTCTGGTCACGCCGGCGGATCTCGAACTTCCGCTGCCCGAGTCCTATCCGTCTCTCGAAGATCTCGACCGTCACGGGTGGCTACCGATACCGCGTCAGCGTCTGCCGTTTCCAAGCACGGTCGCGGCGAGTCGGAACGATCCGCTCGCCGGGTATCGCCGAGTTGTGGGTCTGGCTGAAGGATGGGGGAGTCGGTTGCTGGATCTGGGTGAGGTCGGACATCTCAATCCGGCGTCCGGATACGGGTATTGGCCGCGGGCGGAATCGTTGGTGCGGGAACTGCTCGAGTCGGTGTCGCGCGCCGCCTCGTCTCATGCCACGGATTCCGAGGCGCAGGAGGAACACAGTCGTGCTTGATCTTGCTGCTCTGCTGGAAGATTCGGCCCGGCGATACCCGGAACGGGATGCGCTGGTTCTCGGGGAAGCGAGGCTGACGTATGCGCAGTTCGACGCCTACGCGAATCGCATCGCCCATCTGCTCGTCTCGCGGGGTGTCGAGCCAGGTGACAAGGTGGCGTTGTCCTGCCCGAACGTTCTCGAGTTCCCGATCGTCTACTACGGGATTCTCAAGGCCGGTGGCGTCGTCGTTCCTCTGAACATCCTGCTCAAGGGGCGCGAAATTGCCTATCACCTGGCTGATTCGGAAGCGAAGCTGTACTTCTGTTTCGAGGGAAGTCCCGAATTGCCGATCGCCGAGTACGCCATCGCCGGGTTCGAGCAGAGCGAGACCTGTTCGGCCCTGATCGTGATCAGCGCCGAACCGGGTGCACCGTCGTCGATCCTCGGAGTCGAGACTCTAGGCGAAGCACTGGCATCCGTGTCCGGCACGGAAACGCCTGCAGCCGCGGTTGTTCGTGAACCGACGGACACCGCGGTCATTCTCTACACCAGCGGCACTACAGGAAAGCCCAAGGGCGCCGAACTCACTCACTGCAACATGGTCTTGAATGCACTGTCGACCAACCGGTTGTTCGAGAGCGTTCCGTCCATGCATGAGCGTTATCTCCTGACTTTGCCGTTGTTCCACTCGTTCGGCCAGACAGTGACCATGAATGCGGGAATCTGCGTCGGTGCCACTTTGGTGTTGATGCCGCGCTTCGATGCGACCGCGGCACTCGAGATCATGGAACGCGAAAAGATCTCGGTCTTCGCGGGCGTCCCGACCATGTATTGGGGACTGCTCGGCGTGCTGGACGAGGTAGTGAAATCCGGGGTGGATATCGAGACCGTTGCACAGAACATGCGGTGCGCGATCTCGGGTGGCGCAGCGCTTCCCGTGGAAATATTGACACAGTTCCGGGAACGCTTCGGTGTTCAGATCCTCGAAGGGTACGGGTTGTCCGAGACCTCTCCGCTGGCCTTGTTCAGTGCCCCGGAGAGTGACCCCCGGCCCGGTTCGATCGGCGTGCCGATCTGGGGCGTCGAAGCGCGGCTTGTCGACGACTCTTGGCACACGATCGCCGGCCCCGATGAAGTGGGAGAGTTGGCCATTCGCGGGCACAACGTCATGAAGGGCTATTTCAACCGACCAGAGGCGACGGCGGAAGTCATGTGCGACGGATGGTTTCGCACCGGGGATTTGGCACGGGTCGATACCGACGGAAATTACTACATCGTCGATCGCGCGAAGGACATGATCGTGCGGGGCGGATTCAACGTCTACCCACGCGAAATCGAAGAGGTTCTGCTCACTCACCCAGCCGTCTCACTCGTCGCCGTCGTCGGGGTGCCGGACACGAGCCTCGGCGAAGAAGTTGTCGCCTACGTGATCCGAGAGCCGAGTGAAGAGATCTCCGAATCGGATCTCGTGGAATGGTCGCGGGAACAGATTGCCGCCTACAAATATCCGCGCCGCATCGAGTTCGTGCCGTCGCTGCCGATGACGGCAACCGGAAAGATTCTCAAACGTGAACTGAATCAAGCATTTTCGATGGTCTGAGGAGATCGATGACTGACGTTCGAGCAAGTGAAGCTTTTCCCGTGACCCAGGCCATGAAGGATTCGGGTGGCTGGAATCCGTTGTGGGACGGACTTTCGGAGCTGGATCCCGAGTGGACCGAGCTGTACATGAAGACAGCGATGCAGCCCTGGAACAGCGGGGTGCTGTCACCTCAGGTGATCCAGTTGCTGTGCATAGCCGTCGATGCGGCGAGCACACACATGTACGCACCCGGCGTACGACGCCATATTCGCGCCGCGCTCGACATGGGAGTGACCCCGAAGGAGATTCTCGAGGTGCTGAAACTGACCACCGTCGTCGGGATTCATTCCTGCAATGTCGGCGTTCCGATCCTGATGGAGGAAATCGCGAACCGGTGAGGGCGGTCAGTCCCGCTCGCGGTTCTCCCGTTCCTCCCGCTGACGCTGGAGGAACGGGCTCGGGTTCTGTCCGCCGATCGGACCGTGGCCGAGTACTCCGTGCTCGTAGGCCGACTCCGCGTGCAGGGCAACGTCGATTCCGCGGGCCTCGTCTTCACGCGAAATGCGGAAGCCGAAGGTCTTGTCGATGAGCTTTCCGAGACCGTAGGTCACACCGAAGGCATAGAGCGCGACCACGACGACGCCGACGAACTGCTTGCCCAACTGCGCGAATCCACCGCCGAAGAACAAACCTTCCGGACCGCCCGTCATCACGGCCGTCGCGAGGAGTCCGATCAGCAACGAGCCGACGATTCCGCCGACGAGGTGCACGCCGACGACGTCGAGGGAGTCGTCGTAGCCGAGCTTGTGCTTCCATCCCACGGCGTACGAGCAGACGATGCCGGCGATCAGACCGATGACGAGCGCACCGAACATGTTCACCGTTCCGCACGACGGGGTGATCGCGACCAGACCGGCGACGACGCCCGAAGCTGCGCCGAACGTCGTGGGGTGTCCGTCACGATTCTGCTCGACGAACAGCCAGCCGAGTAGTCCGGTGCAACCGGCGACGAGTGTGTTGAGGAAGATCTGCGAGGCCATACCGTCGGCCGCAAGGGCCGAGCCGGCGTTGAATCCGAACCAACCGAACCAGAGCAGGCCGACGCCGAGCAGGACGAACGGCAGATTGTGCGGACGCATCGACTCGGCCTTGAAACCCATCCGCTGGCCGAGGACCAGTGCCAATGCCAGACCCGACGCTCCGGACACGATTTCGACCACGAGGCCACCGGCGTAGTCGAGTGCGCCCATCTGGGCGAGCCATCCCTGCGGATTCCACACCCAGTGAGCGACGGGGACATAGACGAGCAAGGACCAGATGGGGACGAAGATCATCCAGGCGGAGAACTTCGCGCGGTCGGCGATCGCACCACTGATGAGCGCTGCAGTAAGGATTGCGAACGTCAATTGGAAGGTTGCGAACAACACTTCCGGGACATTCCCGTGCACCGTCGACGGGTCGATGCCCGCCATGCCGATGTGCTCGAGTCCGCCGATGATGCCACCGTGATCGTCGCCGAACACGAGGCTGTAGCCCACGGACAACCACGCAACCGTGACGAGTGCGATCGAGACGAAACTCATCATGATCATGTTGAGTACGCCCGTCGAGCGGACCATGCCGCCGTAGAACAGTGCGAGTCCTGGCGTCATCAGAAGTACGAGTGCAGTACTGACGAGCAACCAGGCAGTCGCTCCGGCATCGATGGTGGCGGGCACAGTTTTCTCCTCACGCACGCGGACCAGCCCGCGTGCACGGAACCCACGATGAGTGCGTGCGGTTGCCTCCGCACTGCGATTGTGTTGCGAACATGTTTCGGGAGAAGTCGGCGTTGCACCCGCACCGGACCACCTGTCGTGGGTCGCCGGTAGTCTTTGCGCGTGGCCCTGTACCGGAAGTATCGACCCGCGTCCTTCGCCGAGGTGGTGGGGCAGGAGCATGTCACCGCACCGCTCAGCACGGCCCTCGACACCGGACGCATCAACCATGCCTACCTGTTTTCCGGCCCGCGCGGCTGCGGAAAGACGTCGTCGGCGCGAATCCTGGCGCGTTCGCTGAACTGTGAGCAGGGACCGACGTCGACGCCGTGCAACGTGTGCGACTCGTGCGTTTCGCTGGGCCCGGGCGGCACAGGCAACCTGGATGTGACGGAACTCGACGCCGCAAGTCACGGTGGCGTCGACGACACCCGAGAACTCCGAGACAAGGCGTTCCACGCACCCGCCGCATCTCGCTACCGCGTCTTCATCATCGACGAGGCACATATGGTGACGGCGGCGGGTTTCAATGCGCTGCTCAAGATCGTCGAAGAGCCGCCGGAACACCTCATCTTCATCTTTGCGACGACGGAACCGGAAAAGGTTCTCCCGACCATCCGTTCGCGTACACACCATTACCCGTTCCGCCTGTTGGCGCCGTCGACCATGCGCGGACTCCTGGAAAAGATCTGCGCCCAGGAGGGCGTACCGGTCGAGCCTGCGGTGTATCCACTGGTCATCAAGGCCGGCGGCGGTTCCCCTCGTGACTCGTTGAGTGTCCTCGATCAGCTGCTCGCGGGCGCAGGAGAAGAAGGTGTCACGTATCCGCGCGCGCTCTCTCTTCTCGGAGTCACCGACGTCGCGCTCATCGACGAAGCAGTAGACGCCCTGTCTGCCAGTGACGGGGCCGCGTTGTTCGGCACTGTCGATCGCGTGATGGACGCCGGTCACGATCCACGCCGATTCGCGCTCGATCTTCTCGAGCGCCTGCGTGATCTCATCTTGATGCAGGCTGTTTCCGACGCCAGCGAACGAGGATTGGTCGACGCTCCGGAAGCGGAGCTGGTCACGATGCGTGAGCAGATTCAACGAGTCGGCCCGGCCACGCTCACCCGCTTCGCCGAAACTGTCCATGCCGGACTCAGCGAAATGCGTGGGGCGACGGCGCCGCGGCTGCTGCTCGAAGTGATGTGCGCGCGAATGCTGCTGCCGTCGGCCTCCGACACCGAGTCAGCTGTATTGCAGCGGCTGGAGCGCCTGGAACAAGGTATTCCGGCTGCCGGAGTCGCGGCTGCCCCTCGCGCGGCAGCAACGCCGGCACCGACCGTGCCGCCGCTCGAACCGGAGATTGCTTCCAAGTTCCAACGGCCCTCCCAACGTAAGGCCGAGCCTGAGGCACGGCCGGAACCAGCCGCGCCTGCTCCGGCGGCACCGCCGGTTGTGGAAGCTCCTGTCGTAGAACCTCCGGTAGCGGCAGTTCCCGTGGTCGAGCCTCCCACCGTCGAGATCGTGGAACCGCCGGTTGCTGAAGCTCCAGTGGTTGAAGCTCCGGTTGCCGAAGCTCCAATAGTTGAAGCTCCTGTGGTTGAACCACCGGCCCCTGCTCCTGTCGAAGCGGAAGAGCTGATCGGGCTTGCCGAGCCGGAACCCGACTACGAGCCCGAGCCCGAGTTCGACGAGCCGGCGGTTGCCGAAGCTGCGCCGGTCTCGGCAGGCCCCACAGTCGAGACTCTCCGTGAATCGTGGAACACCTTGCGCAACAAGGTCGGTGAACGAAACAAGGTTCTTCCGGCCATGCTGTCCGCTGCGACGGTTCACGACGTGCGTGGACATGTCGTTGTCATCGCTCACGGCTCACCGGTCCTGGGTGCTCGTGTGACGCAACCGCACAACGCGGCGGTCATTTGCGAGGTCCTTGCCGAAATGTTCGGTGGCACTTGGCAAGTCGAGTATCAAGAAGGTGCGCCTACAGCGCCGACAGTATCGAGCGCAACCAAGGCGACGGAAGCTCCGAGCCGCCCTGCCGCTGCGCCCCGCTTCTCGCGCCCCAGCCAGGAGCGCGCAGCGCAGCAGCCCAAGGCCCCGCAGCCCCAGCGCGGAGATTCGGACGACATTCCGCCGCCCGAGGCCCCCGACTATCCGGAAGACCCTGGACCGGCCCCTGCTCCTGAGGTCGACTACGAGGCAACTCCTCCGCCTGCAACGCCGGAGGACGAGGACGAGATGTTTGCGGAGGCGGCGGAGCCCGCTGATCCGACTGCCAGACGTGATCCCGAGGATGTTGCAAAGGAACTCCTCAAGGACGTCCTCGGAGCTCGCCGCCTCGAAAGCTGAGTTGCCGTCTCGGTCCGTGTGCGTGAAACAGCTGTCGGAATCCAGCTGCACCACTGTGTGATCGAATTGTTATAAGTGCCGTTCCCTTTGTGCGCGCGCGTCTCGAAAGCGCACCGGCTCGGCCTCGCAAAGCTGAATTGTATGTGGCTGGTTTGCTGGCACATTCGTTCGCTCAGTTCCGGTGTAACGAAACGTCGATTCGGACGATGGTCGCCGAAGAATATCTGGAATTTCTCGTTGTCTGATGGGCATTCGAGTGCTGCTGTTAAATTTCGGTGTGTCACGAATGTTCAGATTGATAGTTGTCGGATGTTTGTTTTGCGGGGATCGACCAATTTGGGACATTCGGCGAATTGGCCACATATTCGGCATTGCGGCATTTCGGTGCATATTCAACTGAATATTTGCCGATCGCGAGAAAATGGCGACCGTGAAACCGGGATCCGGTACGGATGTTCAAGCAGGAGCATGACCGGTTACGAAGCAAATAAGTAACTCCGAGTTACAGCTAACTCTCGATTGCTGTCAAATTGCTGAGACACGTTCATTGCGCCGAACAACCTTTGTTATTTGTTTATGCCTTGAGGTGAATCTGCGTTTTACACACCGATGAGGGCGTGGTTAGTCTTCGGTCGATTGAGTCTCCCGTGGATGCGCGCGAAAATAGGAAGTGTAAGATGACTGAAGATTCAACTAATCCTGCGATTGCGATAGTCGGGATGAGCATGTGGTCCCCCGGTGCACATGATCTGCAAGGATTTTGGGAGAACGTCCTCGCGCGTCGGATGCAATTCCGAAAGTTTCCGGAGTCACGGATGTCCCTCGACGACTACTGGAGCGCGAGCCCTGACGACGTCGACAAGACATACGCCGATCGCGGCGCGTTCATGGATGGTTTCGAATTCGACTGGGTCGGTCGCCGGATACCGGAGCGGACCTTCAAGTCGACAGATCTCACACACTGGTTGGCTCTGGAAACAGCACTCGGGGCTTTGACCGACGCGGGCTACAGCCGAGGATCGGTACCCACTGGACGCAGCGCCGCAATCGTCGGCAACTCCCTCACCGGTGAAGAATCCCGGATGTGGTCGATGCGTTTGCGTTGGCCTTACGTCAAGCGCGCACTCGCTGTGGCAGCCGAAGCGCGCCAGTTGGACAGTTCCGTCGCCGATGCTCTCGCCGAGACGATGGAAGAGGTCTACAAGGGCCCATTGGTGGAGCCGAGTGAAGACACTCTCGCCGGCATGTTGTCGAATACGATTGCCGGCCGGATCTGCAATTATCTCGACTTCAACGGCGGCGGGTACGTCGTGGACGGTGCGTGCGCGTCCGGAATGCTCGCGGTGGCGACTGCAGCCGAAAAGCTGGCGTCCGGCGCGGCCGACTTCGTCTTGGCAGGGGGAGTCGACGTCAGCTTGGATCCTTTGGAACTGGTGGGATTCGCCCGTTTGGGTGCACTGACCCGTGGCGACATGAACGTGTACGACGCAAGCCGAAGCGGATTCATCCCGGGTGAAGGTTGCGGATTCGTGGCCTTGAAACGACTCGAGGACGCCAGGGCGGACGGCGACTACGTGTACGCGACGATTCGCGGCTGGGGCATCTCCACCGATGGCAAGGGTGGAATCACCAAGCCCCGCGCCGAAACTCAGGCCGAGATGATCCGTCGCGCATACTCGCGAGCGGGATTCGCGGCCAGCGAGGTTGCCTTCGTCGAAGGACACGGAACTGGTACTCCCGTCGGAGACCCCGTCGAACTGGCCGGCGTCCAGCAGGCCGCTCAGACGGACGGGCCCGTCGAGGCTCGTAGCATCGGCATGACGTCACTGAAGTCGTTGATCGGGCACACGAAGGCGGCGTCGGGCATCCTTGCGCTGATCAAGGCGACCATGGCCGTCAATCAACGAATCCTTCCGCCGCTCGCCGGTTGCACCGACCCGAACCCGGCGTTCGGAACCGAAGCGCCGGCACTCTTTCCGCTCGTCAACGGTGAGATCAGAGATCCGTCCGAGAAGATGCGTGCCGGTGCGCAAGCCATGGGTTTCGGCGGTATCAACTGCCACGTCGCGATCGAATCGGCTGATGCACCATCCAGCAAGCTGACACCCTCGCAAGACGTCCGCACGATGATGGCGTCGTATCAGGCCACCGAGGTTTTCGTACTTTCTGCAGATTCCGCGGTGGACTTGGCGACCCGAGCGCGGGATGTTGCAGATCTGGCGGTTCCGTTGAGTGTTGCCGAGCTGCTGGACTTTTCGGCGAAACTCTCTCGAGTGATCTCGCCGACCGCGCCCTTCCGTGCCGCAGTGGTGGCCGGACGTCCCGCGCAGTTGGCCGAACGCATGCGTCAGCTTGCCGTGATCTGCGAGAACTCCGCTCCTGCATCCGGCCAGGTGAAGGTCGTGAGCAACGAGATCTCGATCTCGAACGCCGTCCACCACGACATCGGATTCCTGTTCCCTGGACAGGGATCCCAACAACTAGAGATGGCGCGCGTGCTGATCGAGCGCTTCGAGTGGGCACGCGAACTGGCGACCGAGGCGGACGGCTGGTTGGAGGGAGTTGGAGCGGAGGCGATCACGCCTCGAATTCTGCGGAACCCGGTCAAGAGCGCTGACGCTGCGGAATTGGCGAAGTGGAAGCGGGATCTCGCCCAGACGCAGTTCACCCAGCCTGCCGTCGCTTTGGCTTCGCTGCTCTGGTTCGAGTACCTCCGCCGATTGGGTGTCACACCCAGTGCTGTCGCCGGCCACAGTCTCGGCGAGTTGACCGCGCTCTACGCGGCAGGAGCTTACGACCAGAAGACGCTGATCACCTTGGCTGCGGCGAAGGGTGCGGCCATGGCTGTCAGTGGTGGTGGAAACGGCGCGATGGCGAGCCTGACCTGCGACCGATCGACGGCTGAGGCGATCATCGCGGAAACAAAGGGTTACGCGACCGTCGCGAATCTGAATACGCCTACACAGACCGTGGTTTCGGGCACCAAAGACGCGGTCGACGATGTGGTTGCCATCGCGAAGACGCGCGGAGTGTCGGCTCAGGCGCTTGCCGTGTCGAATGCTTTCCACTCCGAGATGATGAACGAGGCCGAGCGGGAGCTGAAGTCCACTGCGCCCGTTGACGAGCAAGTCGATTCGCTGACTTGCCCCGTGTATTCCTGCGTCGAAGGGAAACGCGTACAGACGCCACTGGCACTTCGCGAATTGGTCACCAAACAGGTTGTCTCACCGGTCGACTGGGTCAAGACGGTAAGTGGAATCTCGCAGGACGTGGACCTGCTCGTCGAGGTCGGTCCTGGCCGTGTGCTGACCGGGCTCACCAAGGCGATCAATGGGACCGACGGCGTGCGCTGCTTCCCCGTTGCGTCCAAGTCCGGACGCGACGAGGACTTCAATGTCGCACTGGCCGCGATGTACGTACACGGCGCTCAGGTCCGATGGAACGAACTTTTCGACGGCCGGTTCGTGCGCGAATTCGTTCCTGCCGATCAGAAGGTGTTCATCGAGAACCTGGCCGAGGCGAAGCTGACGGTTACCTCTGCTCCCGAACCGCTCGCACTTGGTACGTCCGGCGGGGATCCGGCTGCGGCGCTGGCCGATTACCTGAGCCGACGCGGGACCTTCCTCGTCGACGTGATTCGTGCTGATGTAGGCAGTGGAGCGACTTCTCCGTCTTCTCCATCTGCTCCGACTTCGCGGGCAGTCACTAACGGCCACGAATCCGTAGCAGCGAAAGCTCCTTCGCCGGTTTCGGCTCCGGTAGTCGAAGAGCCGGCTGACGCGGGCGCTGGGTCCGTGGAAAGTGAGCTGATCAGGATCCTCGCCGATACGACGGGATTCCCCGCCGAGTCGATCAGAACGGATCTGCGTCTGCTCGATGATCTGAATCTCGACTCGATCAGTGCGGCAGAGGCTATTTCGAAGGTTGCGCATCAGTTCGAGGTTGTCGACCTCGACCCTGCCGAGTTGGCCAATGCCACGATCGGAGAAGCAGCATCGCTGATCCTTGCGGCATCACCGAATCCCGGTTCCGCCGTTCCAGCAGCGAGTTCGGTGCAGTCGGACGTGTCGCGAATACTGCTCGAGGTAATCGCGGAGGACACCGGATTTCCGGTGGAGTCTCTCGATGTGGATCTCCACCTGCTCGACGACCTGAACATGGACTCGATCAAGGCTGCCGATGCGATAGCAACTGTGGCAACGCGATTGGGTGTTCAGGGTGATCTGGATCCGGCCGAACTCGTCAACGTCAGCCTGGGTGAACTCATCGAAGTGCTCGATCGATCCGCGAAAGAGAAGTCGGGGCAGCAGCAGCCGGTTGCGCGGGCGCTGCCGGTGAAGGCAAAGGGTCTATCAGCCGACAGCTTCACCTGGGTTCGCGATTACACCCTGGAAAAGGTTCGGAGCGAGACAGCGTTGCACGGAGTCCGAGACCTCACGGACACGACGTTTGTCGTCATCGGTGACGACGCCGGTTTGGTCGGAAGGTTGGAATCCGAACTGGGAGGGCGTGGTGCTCAGGTCGACATTCGCACATTCTCCGACGGCGCTCCTGCGAATGCACAGCACGTGGTTGCCGTAATGCCGCGTGTGACCGATGATTCCGTCACCGAAATCGGCTTGCGCCGTGGGATCGAACACATGTACAAGATGGTTCCGGCGCAGCAAAGTGGAGGCGCACGAACCACATTGGCAGTGATTCAGTTCACCGATGTCGAGTTGGGCAATCCGGCGCCGGTATCGAGTGCGGCGGCTTTTGCCGCTTCGGTGCATCACGAGCGCCCCGAACTGGATGTCCGCGTCATAGGATTCGACGGCTCGACTGCGGACGCGGTGGTGGCAACCACCGTCGTCTCCGAGTTGGATTCGGTTGCATCCTATGTGTTCGCGACTTACGGCACCGAGATGGGACGCACGGCACTGCAACCGCGGGTTCTCGCCTCGAGCGACTACACCGTCCGCGAGAGCGGGTTGGGGAGTTCGGATGTAGTGGTCGTGACCGGTGGCGCGAAAGGCATCATGGCGCAATGCGCTCTGGCTCTCGGTCGAAAGACAGGCGCCGAACTAGTGCTGATCGGAAGCTCTCAGCGACAAGCGGGTGACGAAATCGCTTCCACTCTTGCGGACTTCACGTCTGCCGGATTGAGCGCTCACTACTATCGCTGCAACGTCACGGATGCTGCGGCGGTGGCCGGCGTCGTCGCCCAGATCGAGGTCGAGGTTGGGCCGATCACCGGGTTTGTCCACGGTGCGGGGGCGAATGTTCCGCGGCGGTTCGAGAGAGTCGACAGCGCTGCGGCTTTCAAGGAGGTTGCACCTAAGGTCCTGGGCGCAGCCAACTTCGTCGAAGCGCTCGCTGATCGTGACCTGAAGCTGTTCGTGGGCTTCTCTTCCATCATCGGATTCACAGGTATGCCCGGAAACAGTTGGTATGCATACGGAAACGAGCTTCTCGACGAAATGGTGGTGCGGTATGCCGCCGGGCACCCGAAGACTCGGACGTTCTCGCTCGCGTACAGCGTGTGGGGGGAGACCGGCATGGGCGCCCGCATGGGCAGTGTCAACCACCTCGCGAAGATGGGTGTCATGCCGATTTCCACGGCTGCGGGAGTGGATCATTTCCTTCGCCTGGTCGACAGCGGACCCGAGGCGAGTCGTATCGTCGTGACCAGTCGACTCGGCGGTCTCGACACCTGGGCGCCGGCAGCACCGGCTCTGCCGGCGGTGTCGCGCTACATCGACCAAGTGGTGACATTCGAGCCGCAGGTAGAACTGGTGACCCGGACGACGTTGTCCACCTCGGCGGATCCCTTTGTCCTCGATCATGTCTGGAAGGGATCGGCGCTGCTTCCGACGGTGTTCGGGCTCGAGGCGATGTCGCAGGCGGCGGCCTATGTCACCGGACGCGTGACTCTGGGCCGCGTCCGCATCGACGACATCAAGCTGGATCGACCGATCGTCGTCGACACGGTCGAGGGCACCAGAGTCGAGATCAAGGCAAGCGTCGTGGAGCAGGATCGTGATGCTGCAGGAACGCGGGTGCATGTCACGATCGGCACCGAACGGACCGGGTACGGACGGCCCCATTTCTCGGCCGACTTCATCTTCGGGCTGGACGAAACACTGCCGGAGTTCGAGAAGGAGTTGCCGCGACCGGTGCTCGACATCGATCCGTTGGACGATCTCTACTCGTGGTTGCTGTTCCAGGAGGGCGATTTCCGCCGACTCGAAGAGATCTCGAGCCTCGATTCCGAGCACATTCTCTTCAGCGCTATTTCGCGAGCCGACCGTAAGCAGCACCTCCTCGGTGATCCCTACTTCCTCGATTCCCTGCTCCAATCGGGTCAGATCATGGTTCCGCGGGAGATCTGCCTTCCGGTCAACATTGCGCGAATCGACATGTACGACGGACGATTCGAGGCTCGTTCGTTCACCGCGTACGCCTACGACAAGGTGCAGACAGAGACCCACATGCAAGCCGACGTGGCGGTGGTGAAGGACGGACGAGTGGTGATGCAGCTCGAGGGATATCGCTCCCAGATTCTCTCCCACGACGAAAGCCGTCCTACAGCTGAGGAAATCGCGGATCCGACTGCGCGCGACGCACAGATCATTCTCGACAAGCTCGCGCAACACAGCCGGGCGTTGGGAGTGAAGAGCCCGCGGGTTGTGGTCGCGCATACCCCGGGGATTCACGAGTTGACCAAGTCGGAACGCCACGAGCAGGAGAAACCGATCGCCGAGGCGGCCGTGAACATTCATCTCGATGAGGATGTGGTGATCAAATGAGTAATGCCTTTGCCATCGAATGGCAGGAAACCGGAAAGCCCGTCGTCGTCGGTGATATTCCGCCCTCTGTGGATGTCTCGCTCTCGCACGACGGCAGCAAGTCACTCAGTTCGGCCGGCGACTGGCCTCAGGGGTGTGACATCGAACCGATTCGCTCCCGAACCGCCGTGCAGTGGAAGGCGCTTCTGGGTTCGGCGCGGATTCCGCTGCTGGACGAGTTGATCGCAGGCGGCGAATCACTCGATCGTGCGGGAACCAGGCTGTGGGCGGCGGCCGAGGCGATCCGAAAGGCCGCGGGGCAGATGTCGGTTTCTCTGGCGATGGGCGCCAGGGAGGACGACGCAGTGACCTTCCGCGGCGGCGCAGAGGGAAGCGTGGTGGTTCTGACTTTTCCAGCTCTGTTGACGGACAACGAGGAGCGGATTCTCGCGTTTGTGACTCATGAGGAGGATGCGGAGGAACCGGCGCAGGACCCGGCACCGCAGTTCGACTCCGGACCGTTGTCGGCGAAGTCTCTCGCGCAGTTCGATCCGATGGCCTACGGCTCCGACGTGCATGTGGTGGCCCGGAGCGGCTATCCGGCGGTGTCGATCCGGTTCCCCGTCGGGTTCCGGGACGCGTGCAACGTCGGTGGATCAGTGGGGTTCGCGAGCTTCGCGCTGTGTTGGGCGCTTTGCGAGAGAGGGGAACCGGACCGATCTCGAAGCAGATCGTGGAGGACATGGCGACGGGTCGTTGGGGCATGGTGACCAACAACTCCGAGGTGTTCATCGATGCGAACCTGTACACCGACGACATTGTCGAGGGGACGATCTGGATCACCGAGCTCACCGGTCCGGATCGGGCAACCACCAATCTGCATGTCGAATGGTGCCGGGTCGACGGCGAGACGCGCACTCACATCGGGTGGAGTGCGATGCAGACGACGTGGGTGGAAATCCTCTCCCACGGTGTGGTGGCGGCACGGCCGATGCCGCAGTACTTCCACGATTTCATCGAGCCGATGACGATTCCGACGGGGACGAAGAACATCGCTGTTCCCACCGAACCGAAGAACGTCGATCGTGGTTCCGTGATCCGCTCGGCTCCGATGGTGCCGCGCAATCCGTACCTGCTCGAATCCGAGGTGTTCTCGACGACGTTGCAGGACGGAAACGTCGTGGGAAACATCTACTTCGGCAACTATTACATCTGGCAGTCGAGGGTTCGGGAAAAGTTCCTGGTCCGTTCTCAGCGTGAGGCCATGGCGGCCAGAGGCGCTCTCGGGGAACTTCGTTGTGTGCACACCAGGGTTGAGCATCTGCGCGAGGTCATGCCGTTCGACGACGTCCTGGTCACGATGTCCTTGTCTGCCCTCTACGAGAGGGGGATCGACCTCGAGTTCGAGTACTTCAAGGTCAATGAGGACGGATCACGGGAGAAGCTCGCGATCGCTCGGCACAGAACTGTCTGGACGATGCCGGGCGCTCCGGGAGAACTGGAAATCTCTCCGCCGTCGAAACTTCCACAGTCGCTGATCGATTCGGTGCTGGAGGCGATCGACGGAAAGTAGACGGGGGATTTTCCGAGATCGAAGTGGAGAGACGGGTTGCGTTTTCCTTGCCGGAGAACGCAACCCGTTTCGATGGGGAGGGGCATGTATGGGTATCGGGGTTTCCAGAAGATCGGTTCTGAAAGGGTCGGTAGTCGGCACAGCGGCTGTTGCTTTGGGCGCAAAGGCAGGTGCTGCTCCGGCGGGGAGTGTGGATATCGAGTCTCCGTTGATTTTTCATTCGCCGGAGTTCGAGCCGTTCTGTGACGAACTACATTCGTTGTCAACGCTTTCCGGAAACGAGATCACACTGACAGCGCAAGTGGGGCAACATGCCTTTCATCGGGATTTTCCCCCGTCCCCAGCACTGTCGTACCGCAGCGGAGAGATCGGTGGCGGTTATCTGGGCCCTACCGTCGAGGCGCATTCCGGCGAGCCGATCATGTTGACGTTCGAGAACGATCTGACCGGACATCCGTTGGCAGCGGACATGGATATGACGCTGCACGGAATGCAGGCCGACTTTCGTGCGCACCCGCCGACGTCGTTGCACTTGCACGGAGGAGTCACTTCACCTGAGAGCGACGGCCACCCGGAACTGCTGGTGATGCCGGGACAGGCTGCGATGCATCACTTTTTGCACGGTCAGGAAGCCGCCCACCTCTGGTATCACGATCATGCGATGGGCATCACCCGGCTCAACGTCTACGCCGGTCTGATCGGCAACTATCTGATCAGGGATGAATTCGACACCGGCAAACTGGGAAATCCGTTGGGGTTGCCGGCCGAGGAATTCGAGATCCCGTTGATCCTGCAGGAGAAGATCTTCACGCCGACAGGCGCCCAGAACGGCCGATCCACCATCTTGATCCCGGAAGGATCGTGGGAAGGCGGCGCGGTGGGCGACGTCGGCTTGGTCAACGGCAAGGTGTGGCCGGAACTGTCTGTGGCTCGGGGCCTTTACCGCTTCCGCATCGTCAATGCGTCGTCGGCAAGTGTGTGGAATCTTCACTTCTCGAACATGATGACGTTCTGGGTCATCGGCAACGACGCCGGAATGCTCGACGCGCCCGTCGCGGTCAATGCCTTCCGCTGCGCACCGGGGGAGCGGTACGACCTCCTCGTCGATTTCACCGGACTGTCGGAGGGTTCGACGGTGGAGCTTCGCAACGACGAGGCGCCCCCGCTACCCGCCGCTGTCATCGGTGAAGTGACGATGCCGCTGTTCTGCCGGTTCCGCGGTGACGCCAGGCGCGGATTCACCGGTGGTGTTCCGTCGCAACTGCGCGGTGGGCGCCGGCAACGTGACGTTCTCGCCCCGTTGGAGCAGCCGACGGTAATTCGCACGGTGACGGTGAGCCAGCAACTGGAACTGCGGAATCCACCGGCTCAGATGACGCTGAACAACCTGACGTTCAGCACCACGGACGTCGAGAGGCCGCGGCAAGGCACCGTCGAGCAGTGGAACATCGTCAACACCACGCCGGACCCGCATCCGATACACCTGCACCTGGTGAATTTCCGGATTCTCGGCAGAACACCGATGCGGACGCTGGAGTACTTGATCCGACATCCGCAGCCGGTGATCGGCAACAAGTGGACTCCGTCGCCCGAAGGGTTCGAGGCGGGGCCGATGATCGCGCCGGCGCCGTGGGAAGCGGGAATGAAGGACACCGTCAGGGTGGACGGCGGCACCGTCACCCGGATCATCGTGCGATTCCCCACCGCGGATGAGCTGGGTTTCGATCCCGACGCGATGTTCGATCGTCTTCCGAGCGGTGTGATGACGGGTAGTGGGATGACGGGCGGTGGGCGCCACGATATGGCTGATTCTGGTCGACTCCAGGGATACGTGTGGCATTGCCATCTACTCGATCACGAAGATCACGACATGATGTTGCCGTATCGCATCGTGCCGTGAGTGCTTCCGGGGGCGCACCCGAAATGAACCGAAGCGGGCAGGCGTTCGCGCACCTGATCACCTCGGTCACCTAGCAGGATCGCTTCGGTCCTTCCCATGAATTTGGAACACGTTCTACAGTGAAAGGGCTGAGGTCTGTACCTCGGCCATGCGTCACCACCGAAGGTGGCGCGGACGATCTGCAGACCGGTTCGACGAATTACACGGAAGGAACACCTCACAGTGACCACAGAGGCATTCATTTATGAAGCCATCCGTACCCCGCGAGGCCGCGGCAAGAAGACCGGGTCGTTGCACTCGGTCAAGCCGATCTCGCTGGTCACGGGTCTGATCCAGGAACTGCGCGTGCGCTTTCCCGACCTCGACGAGGACCGGATCTCCGACCTCATCCTGGGCGTCGTCACCCCCGTTGGCGATCAGGGAATGGACATCGCCCGCGTTGCAGTCAACGATGCGGGACTGCCCGACACCGTCGGCGGCGTTCAGCTCAACCGTTTTTGCGCTTCCGGCCTCGAGGCCGTGAACATGGCTGCTCAGAAGGTTCGGTCCGGCTGGGACGAACTGGTGATCGCCGGTGGCGTCGAGTCGATGTCCCGCGTTCCGATGGGATCCGACGGTGGACCGTGGGCACTCGACCCCGCCACCAACTACGACAACTACTTCGTGCCGCAGGGCGTCGGCGCAGACCTCATCGCCACCATCGAGGGCTTCTCGCGTGACGACGTCGACGCATACGCCGTGCGCTCGCAGGACCTCGCCGCCAAGGCGTGGACCGGCGGATACTTCGCCAAGTCGGTAGTGCCGGTCAAGGACATCAACGGCATCACCATCCTCGACAACGACGAGCACATGCGTCCGGGCACCACGGCAGAGAACCTCGCCGGATTGGCTCCCGCGTTCGGTGTGATCGGTGAAATAGGCGGATTCGACGCCGTGTCGCTGCAGAAGTACCACTGGGTCGAGAAGATCAACCACGTTCACCACGGCGGCAACAGCTCGGGAATCGTCGACGGCGCTGCCCTCGTGCTCGTCGGTAGCGAGCAGGCCGGCAAGGACATGGGTCTGACGCCGCGCGCTCGCGTCGTCGCCACCGCCACCAGCGGCGCCGACTCCACCATCATGCTCACCGGCCCGACGCCGGCGTCGAAGAAGGTTCTGGCAGCTGCCGGCCTGACAGTCGACGACATCGACCTCTTCGAGATCAACGAGGCATTCGCTTCCGTCGTCCTGAAGTTCCAGAAGGACCTGAACATCCCGGACGAGAAGCTCAACGTCAACGGTGGCGCGATCGCCATGGGTCACCCGCTCGGTGCAACCGGCGCGATGATCACCGGAACGATGGTCGACGAGCTCGAGCGTCGTGGCGGCAAGCGCGCCCTCATCACCCTGTGCATCGGCGGCGGTATGGGCGTTGCCACCATCATCGAGCGCGTCTGACGCGGCGTCCGTCCTTCCAACGAGGCTTACCAGGAGTCAAGCAAAGTGACTGATCAGAACATCATCAACTGGGACCAGGACGCCGACGGCATCGTCGTGCTCACCATCAACGATCCCAACCAGGGCGCAAACACCATGAACGACGCGTACATCGCGTCGATGAAGGCCACCGTCGACCGTCTGGTCGCCGAGAAGGACTCCATCACCGGTGCCGTCATCACTTCCGGCAAGAAGACCTTCTTCGCCGGTGGCGACCTCAAGAACATGATCAAGGTCGGCCCCGAGCAGGCCGAGGAGATCTACAACCACAGCGTCGAGATCAAGGCAGACCTGCGTCGTCTCGAAACTCTCGGCAAGCCGGTCGTCGCCGCCATCAACGGTGCGGCGCTCGGCGGTGGCCTCGAGATCGCTCTCGCGACCCACCACCGCATCGCGGCAGACGTCAAGGGCGTCAAGATCGGCCTGCCCGAGGTCACCCTCGGCCTGCTGCCCGGCGGCGGCGGCGTCGTGCGTACCGTGCGGATGCTCGGCCTGCAGAACGCGCTCATGGGCGTCCTGCTCCAGGGGCAGCAGCGTGGACCCGTTCAGGCCAAGGAAGTCGGCCTCATCGACGAGGTCGTCGGCTCGGTAGAGGAGCTGGTTCCGGCTGCGAAGGCATGGATCAAGGCCAACCCCGAAGGCGGCGTTCAGCCGTGGGATGTCAAGGGCTACAAGATCCCTGGCGGAACTCCGTCCACTCCGGCATTCGCTGCCAACCTTCCGGCGTTCCCCGCGAACCTGCGTAAGCAGCTCAAGGGCGCTCCGATGCCGGCTCCGCGCGCCATCATGGCCGCAGCCGTCGAGGGTTCGCAGGTCGACATCGACAACGCGCTGCTCATCGAGGCTCGCTACTTCACCTCGCTGGTGACCGGCCGCGTCGCGAAGAACATGATCCAGGCGTTCTTCTTCGACCTGCAGTCGATCAACGGCGGCGGTTCACGTCCGGCAGGCATCGAGAAGTCCACCATCAAGAAGGTCGGTGTCCTCGGCGCGGGCATGATGGGCGCGGGCATCGCGTACGTCTCCGCCAAGGCAGGCTTCGACGTCGTCCTCAAGGACGTCAGCATCGAGGCTGCCAACAAGGGCAAGGCGTACGCCGAAGGCATTGAGGCCAAGGCACTCTCGCGCGGCAAGACCACGCAGGAGAAGTCCGACGCACTCCTTGCCAAGATCACCCCGACGTCTGACCCGGCAGATTTCGCCGGCGTCGACTTCGTCATCGAAGCAGTGTTCGAGAGCCAGGAACTCAAGCACAAGGTGTTCCAGGAGATCGAGGACATCGTCGATCCCAAGGCACTGCTGGGCTCGAACACCTCGACGCTGCCCATCACGGGTCTCGCCACCGGCGTGAAGCGTCAGGAAGACTTCATCGGCATCCACTTCTTCTCGCCCGTCGACAAGATGCCGCTGGTGGAGATCATCCGCGGTGAGAAGACTTCCGACGAGACTCTGGCTCGCGTGTTCGACTACGTCCAGGCGATCCGCAAGACGCCGATCGTGGTCAACGACTCGCGTGGCTTCTTCACCTCGCGTGTCATCGGAACCTTCATCAACGAGGCCATCGGCATGCTCGCCGAGGGCGTCGAGCCTGCCACCATCGAGCAGGCCGGTATGCAGGCCGGTTACCCGGCTGCGCCGCTTCAGCTTTCGGATGAGCTCAACCTCACCCTCATGCAGAAGATCCGCAAGGAATCTGCCGACGCCGCCAAGGCCGAAGGCAAGGAACTGCCGGCAGATCCGGCCGGCGAGGTCATCAACACCCTCGTCGAGAAGTTCGATCGTAAGGGCAAGCTCGGTGGAGCCGGCTTCTACGATTACGCAGAGGGCAAGCGCACCGGCCTGTGGTCCGGACTCCGCGAGAACTTCAACTCCGGAACCTCCGACGCCCCGATCCAGGACCTCATCGACCGCATGCTGTTCATCGAGGCGATCGAGACGCAGAAGTGCTTCGACGAGAACGTCCTGATCACCACGGCGGACGCCAACATCGGCTCCATCATGGGCATCGGATTCCCGGCCTGGACCGGTGGCGTTCACCAGTTCATCGTCGGTTACGAGGGCGGCACGGCCGGCTTCGTCGCTCGTGCAAAGGAACTCGCTGCGCAGTACGGCCCGCGGTTCACCCCGCCGGCTTCGCTAGGGGCATAGCCCCCGTGCGCCTTTTTGGTAGTTACGGCTACCAAAAAGGCGCACAGGGGTTCATCCCCAGCTGGTGAGTTATCCACAGACGAACTCCGACAGCGAATTTCACGTCAGTCCTGTCGGAGTTCGGCCTGACGCTTGGTGCCATGACTACGTCTCATGGTGGAAGCGAGTTTCTCCGGATTCTCGATGCGCAATCCGGTCTGGTACGGCAACAGCAACTCTCGTCATTCGGATACAACCGAGGGATGCTGCGGAACTTTCTGGACCGCGGCGAATGGCAGCGCGTTCTACAAGGCGTGTATGCAGTGACCGCTGGCCCGCTCACCAGAGAAATGATCTTGAACGCCGCTTGGCTTTATGGTGGCCCGCAAGCGATTCTGAGCCACGACACTGCAGCTGAGGAATGGGGAATGCGTCGCATCGACGCAGACAAGCCAGTCCATGTCACCGTGCCCTACGGCAAGTCCGCTCGCTGTCAGTCCGCGACAATCCGCCGAGTTCCAGCGCGAACGTCGGGTGCACTTGTCAGAGTGGGTGGCGTGGTTCACCCCGGGGTAGTCGTCCACCGATCCCGAGCCCACCGATACATCGGCGTGCCGTCAGTCATACCTCGAACGTCGCGGGCGGATACCGCGATTGATCTTGCGACCGCCGAATCCACAGCGCGAAGCGCCTACGTTTCACTCATCACCACAGTGACAAATGCGCGAATTCCGTTGAACGATGTGCGTCGTCGGATTGACGAACGAACACCACATCGATTCAAGGGTGCGCTTTCCGATGCGGTACGACTCCTGGCAGACGGGGTGCAGTCAACGCTCGAATACCACTATGCGGTCGACGTGGAGCAGGCGCACGGGTTGCCGTCGGCCAGACGCCAGTCTCCGGTCCGCGTCGACGGCCGCACGCTGTACGAGGACTGCGATTACAGCGAAGTCAGTGTGCCGCTGATCGTGCGTCTCGACGGTCGGTGGGCGCATTCCATGGCAGAAGTGGCATTTCGTGATCGCCGCCGTGACAATGCGGCAGAGCTGGCAGGTCGTCCGCGGTTGGTCTACGGATTCGACGAGGTGATGAAGACCCCGTGCCAGGTTGCGCACGAGGTGGAGACGGTCTTGCGGCGGGGAGGCTGGGTGAGGACGCAGTCGGGTGCCTGCGGCACCTGTGCGCCTTTTTGGTAGTGCCGACTACCAAAAAGGCGCACAGGGGCTTTGCCCCTAGGCCTTCCACCACGGGCGAAGCGGCACATGCGCCTCACCCTTGGGGCCGAGCTTCACGGCCAGAACCTGGTGCAGCTGAACGACATTGCGCTCGAACCCGAGTCGTGAGCCGGCCATGTACAGGCCCCAGACGCGGGCGGTTCCTTCGCCGACCTCGGCGACGCACGCGTCCCAGTTGTCGACGAGATTCTGGCACCATCCGGCGAGCGTCAGTGCGTAATGCTCGCGAAGGTTCTCTTCGTGACGCACCTCGAGGCCGACGTTCTGGATCTCGGAGATGATGCGACCCGAACCGGTGAGCTCCCCGTCAGGGAAGACGTACCGGTCGATGAATCCGCCTGCTTTGGCGCTGCTTCGGTTGTCCGGACGGGTGATGCAGTGGTTGAGCAGACGCCCACCCTCACGCAGCTTGCCCTTGAGGAACTCGAAGTACGCCGGGTAGTTTCCGACGCCGATGTGCTCGGTCAGGCCGATGGAGGACACTGCGTCGAATCCGGTCTCGGCCACGTCGCGGTAGTCGGAGAAACGGACCTGGGCGAGATCGGCGAGGCCCTCGTCCTCGATGGCCTTCTGTGCCCAATCCGCTTGCTCGCGAGAGAGAGTCACGCCGATCACCTTGACGCCGCGCCTGGCCGCGTAGCGGACCATCGAGCCCCAGCCACAGCCGATGTCGAGAAGTCGATCACCCTTCTGGAGTCCGAGCTTCTCGAACACCAGGCGGTACTTGTTCTCCTGGGCTTCTTCGAGCGTCTGTTCCGCATTGTCGTAAGCGGCACAGGTGTACGTCATGGACGGGCCGAGGACGTACTCGTAGAAGGTGTTGGAGACGTCGTAGTGGTGATGGATGACTTCGGCGTCACGAGTCTTGGAGTGACGCAGTCCTTCTGCGACGCGACGCCACCGAGGGAGATGTTCCTGGGGCGGCGGGGCGATGGGCCGCAACAGATCCCAGCCCAGGGAGCGCGTGATGCTGGCGAGCGTCAGTGCGGACGGGCGCTTGAGGTGGAGTTCGTCACCCATGATGCGCAGGATCTCGTACGGATCACCGGGGTGGACGCCCTCGGCTTCGAGATCGCCGGAGACGTACGCGCGGGCCATGCCGAGGTCGCCGGGAGCTGTTGCGAGATAAGTGGTTCCGCGAGTCGACTTGAGGTGCAGTCCGTAGTCGGCATCTTCGGGGCCGGCGGTGCTGCCGTCGTACGCGGTGAATCGAAGCGGCAGCATGCCGTCGGAAAGCGTCTCGAGAATCTCGGCAATAGAGAGCTTGTCCTGGCTTTTGGAGTCTTTGAACGTGGTCATTTACGTTGCACCGCCTTAGAGAATAGATCCAATAAACGGGATTTCGGGTCGTAGCGTTCCTTGAGTCCGATGTACCGGTCGCCGCCGTAGTACAGCTCCTCGAAGTCTTCCTTCGAGTAGTAGGAGTCGGAGTAGAGCGATTTGTGTCCGTCGAAATCGCTGACCTTTTCTTCGATCAGTCGATTTGCTGCCCCCTCGCGCTCACCGGGAACGATCGGCACCGAAGACCAGAAGCCGATGTTGACGTAGGTGCGCTTGGGTTCGAGGGGGTAGAGGGGCCACGGCCGTGATGCAGAAGCGGCGGCAGGGCTTGGCTCGCGAAGACGCAACGGGCACAACCACAGTGGTTCGATCGGGATTTCCTCGAGGAACCACGAGACGAAGTCCGCGGTTCGTTCGATGGGTACCTCGACGTCCTGGACGACGCGTTCGCGCGGGGGCTTGCCCTTGCGCTTTTCGAGGCGATCTCCGATGTCGTACTTGTGGTCGAGGGCGATCAGCTTCCAGTAGAAGCTGCTGCGCAGGTACTGCTTGGGCCAGAAGCGCCGGATCTTCGGGTTCTGTGCACCGAAAGCTCGTGAGCACCAGAACCAGTCGGTGTCCCAGCGCCACAGGTAGTCGCGAATGGTCAAGCGATCCGTCTTGGGCTGGGTGAGTGACGAATGCTGGATCGACCGGTAGAAGATGTCCTGGTCGGTGTAATCGCTGACCGGGCCTTCCTCGTCGGTTTGCGCGCCGAGTGTGAGGTAGCTCTCGGAATCGGTGAAGACCACCCCGTCGAGATAGTCGACGGCGATCCCGTCGTACTCGCGCTCGGTGACGATGCGATCCATCGTTTCTTCGAGTTTCTTCAACGAATCGAAGCGCACGTGGCGCAAGGCGACGTACTTCTTGACGGGTTCGAGTGCGATCTTCAATCGCGTCGAATAGCCAAGGGTGCCGTAGGAATTGGGGAAACCGAAGAACAGTTCGGCGTGTTCGCCGTCCGGTGTTGCGGTGATGATCTCGCCGCTTCCGGTCAGTACGTCGATTTCGAGTACCGACTCGTGCGGCAGGCCGTTGCGGAACGAGGTGGACTCGATGCCCAGGCCGGTCACCGCACCGCCCAGGGTGATGGTCTTGAGTTGAGGCACGACCAGGGGCGCCAGCCCGTAGGGCAGCGTCGCGTCGACGAGGTCCTCGTACGTGCACATGCCGGCGACGTCGGCTGTGCGCGCCTGCGCATCGACGGCGATGACACCTGCCAGACCGCTGACGTCGAGGCCGGGGGCCGACGTCTTGGCGCGAGCGCGGAACAGATTGGATGTCTTCTTTGCCAGGCGTACAGAAGCATCGGCGGGAATGGCGCGGTATGACGCGAGTAGGCGTTCGACGCCTTCTCTGTGCTGCTCGAACCCCATTTCACGCGCAGCATCGGAACCCGGGCCTTGCTTTGTCCGGATTCGATCTAACTTCTGAACTACCCCATTGAACGAGAGAGTCACACCCTGACGCTATCGGTAGTTGCGTGTGCAAGCTATCCGGAGGGGTATTAATGCCCGAATTTGATCGAGTTGTTGCAATCGAACTCGGTAAATGCTCCGAGTGGTGAACCAGCTCACACGGAATGGGTAGATGGTCGAGATACCCGGGCGCAGCAGGCAGTATGGAAAGGAATATCTGCGCAGTTCGAGGTGCGGATTCGGGTAGTCATTCGCGGTATCGAGCCGCGTTGGTCGAGCAAGGAGACGTAGGGCATATGGGTCAGGTCAATGCAATGAGTTCGACAGTCGTCACAGCAGCACCCGACAAGGTGCTCGCGGCGCTCTCGGACTACGAGACGGTTCGCCCGCGAATCCTGTCCGAGCAGTACCTCGACTACAAGGTCGTCGAAGGTGGCCAGGGTGACGGAACCGTCGCGCAGTGGACGCTCAAGGCGACGGAAAAGCGCTCGCGCAACGTCAAGGCGACAGTGACGGTCGACGGCAACGTCATCACCGAGAAGGACGCGAACTCCAGCCTCGTCACCACCTGGACCGTTGCCCCCAACGGCACCGGAACGACGGTGACGACGCTCACCCAGTGGCAGGGTGCCACCGGTATCGGCGGCTTCTTCGAGCGCACGTTCGCTCCGAAGGGTCTGCAGCGCATCCAGGCCCAGGTCCTGGACAACCTCAAGCGCGAACTCGTCTAACCGATCCTGCATCACCGAGATGGCGTCGTACCTTCACCGGTACGGCGCCTTCTTTCACGGGCCGGTAATGATCCGCCCCAATTCGGTGAGTGCGGGGTTTCCGCTTTCCCAGTAATCGCTGTGAACTCCGAACCCAGGCTCCCCGGGAGATCCGGTGAATACCTGCGCGCCGAATTCCGGATCCGACGGGTCGAACCCGTGGACTCCGAGGATCTTGGGGATCAATTGGACCGGATCCCAGAAGGCCGTCGTCGAATGAACATGGTGAGCCACCTCGTCCGAGTCGACGCCGTCCAGGCTCAGTTCGTTCACGCGCTCGGCATCGACGCCGGGGCTTGCGACAAAAACCAGTTCGTCGACGTCGAGAGAAGCGCCACGGGTAGTCGCAGCACCGATGACGGTGCTGCCGTAGGAATGACCGATCACCACGTTGTGCGAAGGCGGGCCGTCATGCGAGGTTCGTAACCCGTCCTGGAAGCTGTCGAGCCTCGGCGCTGCGGAGGTGGCGTACCGATCCGAGGCTGCGTCGGGAATGCCTGGGGGAGCGTCGTATCCGGACCACAGGATCACTGATGTGGCTTCCGTTGGCGCCGCCCTGACCGCCGCGTCGTACATGGCCTTGGTTCGTTGCAGGTCTCCGCCGACGCCCGACAGCCCGGAGCCGGTTCCGGGAACCAGTGTTGCGACGTTGCCGGCGGCATCGGGATTACCGACTGCCACGACGGCATGCCCATCCGTGACCGAGAGAAGGAACGTGTCCGGTCGAAGTTCGCCGCGCACGGCCGTGTATCCGGCAGCTACCGTTCGATCCGGCAACTGCTCGAGCGCAGAGAGGTACCGCCGGTTGTAGTAGTCCCGGTCCAGAGCGGGAAGGCCGTCCCGGCTACCGATGGACGGATCCCACCTCGCCAACGCGTCTTTCTCGTTGGGCGTGAGCGATTCCCAGAGTCGGTGTAGCTCCGTTGGTGTCCCGGGGAGTGTCGACCTCCCGTCGAGGATGTCGAGGACAGTGCGGTCGAGGCGATCAGGCTGATTGCCAAGGAGTGATCCGATCTCTCGGAATGCCGCACCCAGAGCAGTCGCGGCCCGGTTGTCTTCGTCGTCGAGTGCCGTCAATGCAGTGGAGATCTTCTGCTGAAAAACCTGTGCAGCCGTGTCGTTTTCGGAATCTTGCATGGCGTCGGCCAGATTCCACGGCTGCTTCGTCTCAGGTGCCGATACCGCTCCACTGTCTGACACCGTCAAGCCGTGTTCGAGAGTCGCCTCCTCGATCAGGTCCAGAACTGATTTTCGCGCCGCACCGATCGTATTGGTTGCTCCGCCATACAGATCCGCAACTACGCGAACTGCAATCGACAGCCGCGACGAGGAAAGCGAGATACCAGACCACTGCACTGCGGCTGCGCTCGACGCTTGTCCCTGCCAGAATTCGCGGACGGCGTCGATGCTGCGTCCGGCGTCATTGCCGAGGACTTCGATCTGCCGGTCGATGTCGATCAGTTCCGAAGCGCTTGTGCGCAATTTCTCCGGTGACCACGTTCGAAGCTGAGAGACGGTGGGCCGCATCAGTAGGCTCCGCGCAGTTCGGACACCACTTCGCCCTCGGCAGCGTCGTACAGACGTGCTGCGGCAGCGGTTCCCGACGCCATGAGTCCCAATTGCGTAGCCAGGTGCCGGTACGCGTCGGCGATGACGCCGGCATTCCCAGTCGACACAGCCGCGACGGCGGACGAGTTCAGGGCCGCCGCGGCTTCGAAAATCGTACCGGCGGAATCGATCCCCGAGATCTGATCCGCAATTCGAGACAGATCAGCTGAAAGTTGCTGCAGAGCAGCGAAATCTACCTGAAGTATCGGCCCCATGGCAGAACCGTATCCAGGTGAGCGGGCTACCTCGGCGGTGCCGACATACCTGTGGACAAGTGGAATTTCTCCACAGAAAGACAGGTCAGGGGGTTGTGAGGAAGGCGGTGACTCCGCTGGTGACGGCGGACGCATATTCCTGCTGACCGTCCGGGCTCGTCATGCGCGCTGCCTCGTCGGCATTTCGCATGTTGCCGAGTTCGACCAGAATCGACGGCCGCTGCGACAGATTGAGTCCCGTCAGATCGGCGCGTGGTGCCAGCCCGTCGTCACCGATGTAGGTCGACGGGGTGAGTCCGGCTGTGACGAGTGAGTCGCGCATGGTTTCGGCAAAGGTGACGGACGGGCCGGCCTGCACCGCGTTCAGCGGGGGCGCGGAGTAGCAGACGTGGAAGCCCTCGGCTCCGGCTGCTGCGCCGTCCGCGTGAACGCTCACCACTACGTCGGCGCCGGAGGAATTGGCAGCTTCGGCGCGTGCGTCGACGCAAGATCCGACGCTGATGTCGTCCGGTCGACTCAGGACCACTGTGGCGCCTTGGCCTTCGAGTTCGCTCTTGACCAGGCTCGCGACTTCCCAGTTGAAGGTGTGCTCGGGGAACCCGGCATCGGTGTTGGTGCCGGTGGTCTGGCAGTTCTTGGTGCCGCCGCGGCCCGTGGGGACCTGGGTGTTGATGCTGTCGTCGTTCGCCCCGCTGTGCCCGGGATCGAGGAAGACGACCTTGCCGGTGAGCGCAGCGGGGACGTCAGCGGCGACAGTGCTCAGCGGAGACACCTCGACCGAAGTCGTGGCCTCGGCAGTCTCGGTCGGAATCGTGCACGCAGCGCTCAGAAGCCCGGCCCCGACCACGGCGATCAGGGCAGTGGAGCGGAACACACGTGATGCCATGTTTGACCCTCTTGACGGTTTTACGGTGTCTGACTGGTTCCGGCGCACCCGCTCACGGTAGCGCGCACCGACTACGCTGGTGGGGATAACTCTGTAGAAAGGACCGCTCGTGCAACCAGGTGGAGCACCCGACATGTCTGCTCTGTTGGCTCAGGCTCAGCAGATGCAGCAGCAATTGATGGCGGCGCAGCAGGAAATGGCTCAGGCCGAAGTGACCGGTCAGGCCGGTGGCGGACTGGTTGTCGCCACGGTCAAGGGCACCGGCGAGGTTGTCGGTCTGCAGATCGATCCCAAGGTCGTCGACCCCGAAGATGTCGAGACGCTGCAGGATCTGGTGATCGGCGCGATCGAGGACGCTTCGCGTAAGGCACAGGAAGTCGCTGCTGAGAAGCTCGGCCCGTTGGCCGGCGGACTCGGCGGAGGCCTTCCCGGTCTCCCCGGCTTCTAGAAACGAGAACGCGTGTACGAAGGTCCGGTTCAGGATCTGATCGACGAACTCGGGAAGCTTCCCGGAGTCGGGCCGAAGAGCGCTCAACGCATCGCTTTTCACCTGCTCTCCGTGGAGCCTCCCGAGATCGACCGTTTGAAAAATGCATTGCAGCGCATCCGTGACGGCGTTCAGTTCTGCACGGTGTGCGGAACTGTCTCCGATCAGGAGAAGTGCCGCATCTGCGCCGACGCACGTCGCGATCGCACGGTGATCTGCGTCGTGGAGGAACCGAAGGACGTCCAGGCCGTCGAGCGCACCCGTGAGTTCAAGGGTCGTTATCACGTGCTCGGCGGTGCGCTCAATCCGCTCTCGGGGATCGGGCCGGACCAGTTGCGTATCCGGGAGTTGTTGGCTCGCATCGCAAATCAGGAGGACGGCGTCGACGTGTCCGAGGTCATCATCGCCACCGACCCCAACACCGAGGGCGAGGCGACAGCTACCTATCTCGTTCGCATGATGCGAGACATTCCGGGGCTGACGGTGTCTCGGTTGGCTTCGGGTCTTCCGATGGGTGGCGATCTCGAATTCGCAGACGAGTTGACGCTGGGTCGCGCTTTGTCCGGCCGTCGCGAATTGTCGCGGAACGCTTGATGAGCGGCACGGAGCAAGGTCAGCAGGTGCGCCGTACGTCCGAGCAGACGCGTGCGCAGATCATCGCGTCGGCCGGGAAAGCATTCGCGACTCGGCCGTACCGCGAAATCACGCTCAAGGACATCGCCGAAGACGCAGGCGTCAGCGCACCGCTGATCATCAAGTACTTCGGTTCCAAAGAGCAGTTGTACGACGAGTTGGTCGACTTCCGGGCAGCGGCGGTCACGGTCTTCGACGCCCCGAACGACTCGCTCGGCGAGCGCATGGTCTCGCTGTTCACCAAGCCGCTGGAGTCGTACAAGCCGCTGTCCATGAGCTTGTTGTTCATGAGCGGCGTCAGTGAAGAGAGCAACCGCAAGCTGCGCGAGAACTATTCGACGCAGATGATCGACACCCTCGCCGCTCGCCTGTCCGGCCGCGACGCGAGATTGCGCGCGGAACTGGCGATGTCGATGGTGGTCGGAGTGGCGATCATGCGCCGACGGATGATGGCCGGCCATGCCACCGGCACCCAGGACGAGGTGGTTGCGCTGTACGCACCGCTGGTGCAAAAGCTGCTCGACGGGTGAGCGGCGTCACAATTCTTGCTAGGTAAATATCCGTTCACCTAATGTAGGTGAACGGATATTTACCTAGTGAGAACAGGCGGTGTGGGGTGACGACGCTCGACCGTCCGCCGGGCACGCCTGCAGTCACCACCTTCGATACGGGACTCGCGCAGCCGCGCTCCCGCTTCCTGTTCCCCATCGTTGTCGCCGCCGCAGTGTTCCAGGCTGTTCTGCAGACGGTCATCGTTCCACTGCTGCCGGAGTTGCCGCACTTCACCGGCGCTGGACGCACGACCGTGTCCTGGCTGGTGACCGTCACGCTGCTGGTCGGCGCTGTCGTCACTCCCATCTTCGGTCGACTCGCCGACATGTTCGGCAAGAAGAAGATGCTTCTGGTTGCATTCTCGATGATGACTCTCGGCTCGATGTTGTGTGCGCTGTCGTCGGACATCGCTGTACTCATCTTCGCGAGAGCGTTGCAGGGGGCCGGGTCGGCAGTCATCCCCATCGGAATCTCCATGCTGCGTGACGAATTGCCACGGAACAAGGTCAACGGCGCAGTGGCCATGATGAGTTCGACGCTCGGTGTCGGAACCGCTTTGGGCATACCGTTTTCCGCGATGATCGCGCAGTACTCGAATTGGCACGTCCTGTTCTGGGTAACCACCGCCATCGGGCTGTCCGTGACTCTTGCTGCGGTGCTGTTCATTCGAGAGTCCGAGCCGAATCCGTCGGGAAGATTCGACGGCGTCGGGGCGGTTGGTCTGAGCGCCGCGATGATTGCTCTGCTTGTGCCGATCACTCAGGGGTCGAGTTGGGGGTGGACCAGTGGAGCGGTGATCTCCATGCTGGCCGCGTCGGCGGTGCTGTTCACGCTCTGGGTAATTCAACAGCGGCGCAACGTAAATCCGCTGGTCGACGTCCGTGCTCTCGTGAAACGTGCAGTGTTGATCCCGCATCTGGCGGCTCTGCTGGTCGGGTTCGCGTTTTTCGGGAACACGCTGATCACGACACAACTGCTGCAGGGGATGAAGGGGCCGGGTGCCGGGTACGGCCTGTCGATCATCGCGGCAGCGCTCTGCCAGATTCCGGCGAGTATCGCGATGGTGCTGTTCTCACCGGTTGCGGTGCGTATCACCGACCGCTTCGGTTCACGGACCGCGATGTTGACCGGCGCCGTGTTCCTCGCCGGCGGGTACGGGATTCACGCCGTTGCCGGTAAGCCGCTGTGGGGAGTGGTTGCAGCACTGGGTATCACAGCGGTCGGGACTGCCATCGTGTACAGCACGCTCTCGCTGCTGATTCTGGTTGCCGTACCTCGTCAGCGACTGGCGGCTGCCAACGGGGTGAACTCACTTCTGCGGACGTCCGGAAGCACGATCTGCAGTGCGACGGTGGCAACCATTCTCGCTGCATTCGTGATCAGCGGTTCGGAACATTCCACGTCGTGGACCGGATTCTCCGTCGCCTACCTGGTGTGCGCGGGCTGCGCGGTGGTCGTGTTCGCGGTGTCGATCCTGTTGCCGCAGGGACGAACCCCGAAACATCTGGATTTGCCGGATCTGGTCAGGCGACCCTGAATCCCGAGAGGAAGAGCGTGATCATCAGATCCGCGAACTCGTCGGTGGTGTACTTCTGGCGATCCGGCCAATGCGTTGTCGACCACAAGGTGTCTCGTACCGATCGATAGAAAATTTCCGGTGCCACGTCTTTGCGGAAGATTCCCTGATCGACGCCTTCGGCAATCGCTTTCATCCAATGCTCGCGGACTTGGCGGGAAGGCCCGTCGACGGATTGCAGGAGATCGTTGTCGCGAAGATAAGCCCGATCGTTCTGGTAGATCGCCGTCGGGTGCGGGTGTAGTTCGATGACGACCAGCGTCTCGCGGATCAAGCCGCGCAGGACTTCCTCGGGGTCGTTTGCCGTCTTCTCCACCTGATCGAAGCGGAGCTGAATGTCGGTGATGAAGCCGCGCATGAGCTCGGCAACTATCGCATTCTTCGACTTGAAGTAGTGGTAGAGGCTGCCCGAGAACACACCGGCGGCGTCGCCGATCTCGCGAACGGTCGTGGTGGCGACACCCTTCCTGGCGAACAGCTCGGCTGAGCTCTCCAGGATCTTCTCCCGACGATCTGGTGATGCCACTGAAATCTCCACTGGTTGTCGGTCCTGCTCAGGGCAGGGTTTCGGGGGTGCCGGGCTGCCGGCGTCGAACGTAGCGCAATCCTGCCCGATAGCTCCGGCTCGAACCAATTCGTCGGTGAGATCGCGTGTTTCCACTTCCGGATTCCTATGCTAGCTTCAGAATCAAGCGCTTGCTCAACTTTCGTTCACGGAGGATTTCAGTGCAGAGCCTGCAGACGCAATTTCCGAATTTCATCGGCACAGAGGCCGAACCAGCCCGGGTCGCTCGCTACGCGGTCAACGAGGCGATGATCCGCAACTGGGTCGAGGCACACGACGACCGCAACCCGATCTACGTCGACGCCGAGGCCGCCCGCAGTACCGGTCGTCGAGACGTCGTCTGTCCGCCCGCCATGATCTCGACCTGGGTGATGGCGGGTTACCGACGTTATCGGCAGGTCCAGCAACTTCGTGCCGACGGAGTCTCCGAGGACTTCGCCTATTCACGACTGCTGGCGCTGTTGGACGAGGCCGGATACACCTCCGTTGTCGCGACCAACGTCGAGCAGGAGTATTTCGCGGAGCTGAGCCCCGGTGACCACGTCACCGCGCATTTCACCATCGAAGCGATCTCGCCGTTCAAACAGACGGCTCTCGGTCACGGGTGCTTCATCACTCTGTTCAAGAAGTACGTCGACCAGGGCGGAAAGACGCTGGTCGAAGAGCGTTTTCGATTGCTCAGGTTCAAACCAGATGCCCAGACAGATACTCAACTCGAAGTCCAGGAGGTAATCGCATGAGCGAGACTGGCTCCCGCAACACCGCTGTTCCGAGACTGACCGTCACCGACGACAACGATTTCTTCTTCTCCGCGGCCAAAGAGGGCCGCCTCGAGATCCAACGGTGTGCGGATTGCAAGACGCTGCGCCACCCACCCGCACCCGCGTGCCCGGAATGCCGCTCGTTCAGTTGGGACACAGTCGAATCCACGCGGCGATGCACGCTGCACAGCTTCACGGTCATCCATCACCCGAAGGATCCTGCTTTCGAGTACCCACTCGCCGTCGGACTCGTCGATCTCGAAGAAGGCACGCGTCTGGTTGCCGACATCGCGGGGATCGATCACGAGGAACTCGACTTCGGCATGGAACTCGAAGTGACCTTCTCCGAGCACGCTCACGGCGAGATGCTGCCGCAACTGAGGCGACGGGGTTCGGTGCAATGACGAAACTGATTGACTGCGAAGTGGGTTCGGTCCTCCCCAGCCTCGAATTGCCGTTGGATCGAACGCTGATCGTCGCCACCGCGATCTCTTCTCAGGATTTCGAGGACGTGCATCACGATCCGGGCAAGGCACAGGATCGCGGAACTCCCGACATCTTCATGAGCATCAACACTACCAACGGGCTCATCGACCGCTACATCACCGACTGGTCCGGCCCGGCGTCACGGATCGTCAAAACATCACTACGGCTTGGTGTTCCGAACTTCCCCGGAGACACCATGACATTCACCGGCAAGGTCACCGCCACAGACGGCCGGGCCCTCACCGTGACGGTTCTCGGGAAAAACGCCCGTGGAACACACGTGACGGCCGACGTGACTCTCGAACCGGTGGAAAGGGTAATCGCATGACACGAGGATTTTCGAGGCAAGCAGCCATCGCCGGAATCGGCGCGACCGAGTTCTCCAAGAATTCCGGCCGTAGCGAATGGCAGTTGGCGTGCGAATCCGTGATCGCCGCACTCGACGACGCTCACATCGAGGCAGAAGAGGTGAACGGGTTTGCGCTGTTCACCATGGAGAACAATCCTGAGATTGCGGTCGCACGCGCCCTCGGGATCCCGGAATTGACGTTCTTCAGTCGAATTCCACACGGCGGCGGCGGTGCCTGCGCACCCGTTCAACAAGCAGCTCTTGCCGTCTCCAGCGGAGTTGCCGACGTTGTGGTCGTCTACCGTGCCTTCAACGAAAGATCAGGTCACCGATTCGGCGCCGGCCCGCCACCTTTTGCGTACAACGCGTCGACGGACCAGGAGTATCGGAACTGGATCAACCCGTACGGGCTTCTGACCCCGGCGCAGCAGGAAGCCTTCCTCGCCAAGCTGTACATGCACAAGTACGGGGCAACAAGCGCCGACTTCGGCCAGATCTCGGTCCTCTCACGCAAGCATGCGGCGAACAACCCCAAGGCCTGGTTCTACGAACGCCCGATCACTATCGAGGACCATCAGAACTCGCGCATGATCGCTGACCCCATCCGTCTGCTCGACTGCTGCCAGGAAAGTGACGGCGGACAGGCGCTGGTGATCGTCAGTGCGGAGCGCGCCCGCGACCTGCCGCACAAACCTGCGGTCATCAGTGGCGCTGCGCAAGGTGTAGGTCCGCAACAGATTTCGATGAGCAGCTACTACCGAGACGACATCGACAGCATGCCGGAAGTCGAACTCGTGGCGCGCCAACTGTGGGACCAGGCCGGTATCGGGCCGGACGACATCGATGCCGCAATTCTCTACGACGCTTTCACCCCGATGGTTCTGCTTCAACTCGAGGAGTACGGATTCTGCGGTCGGGGCGAGGCAAAAGACTTCATCTCCGACGGCAATCTCGAGCTGGACGGTCGCCTGCCGATCAACACCCACGGCGGTCAACTCGGTGAGGGATACATCCACGGCGTCAACGGTATTGCCGAAGGTGTTCGCCTGATCCGCGGCACCTCCACCAATCAACCGACCAAAACTCTGGACAACGTGCTCGTGACCGGCGGCTCTCCCGTCCCGCACAGTGCGCTCGTCCTCTCGGCAGATCGCTGAATCTGCCGCCTATTCGAGAAAGCAGGAACAAGATGAGCGAGCGGATCACCTACGCCAGGGCCACCCACGGTGAGGAAGAAATACAGGCTGTTGTCGACGTCTTGCGCAGCGGGCATCAAGGATTGCGCATCGGCAAGAACGTCTTCGAGATGGAAGAACGTATCGCGGCCTTGGCCGGCAAGAAGTTCGGCGTCATGTGCAACTCGGGATCCTCGGGTTTGTACTTGGCAGTCGAGCTGCTCGGACTGCCTGCGGGAAGCGAGATCATCACGTCGCCGCTGACGTTCTCCACCGATATCGCACCGATCGTGCGTGCCGGTCTGGTGCCGGTGTTCGTGGACGTGGAACCCAACACGTTCAACGTCGACGTCACCAAGATCGAGGCAATGGTCACCGAAAAGACCGGTGCCATCCTGATGCCGAACCTGGCCGGCAACTGCCCAGACTGGGACGTCATCCGTGATATCGCTGATCGCCATGGACTCAAGGTGATCGAGGATTCGTGTGACGCGATCGGCGCCACGCTCCGCGGTACTCCCACCGGGTCTCGGGCGGACATCGTCGTCACCAGTTTCTCGATGGCACACATCATCACGTGCGCGGGAACCGGTGGAATGGTGTGCGTCGACGACGAAGCCAGCCGTGACAAGGCTTTGCTGCTTCGCCGCTGGGGCCGTCGTAGCGAGCCGAACCTGTTCGGCAGTACCAAGTCCGGCCGAGTCTTCCGTGAAGAACTCGACGGCGTCGACTACGACAACGACTTCATCTTCGAGCTCATGTCGTGGAACTTCGAGCCCTCCGAACTCGGCGCAGCTTACGGCGTCGTGCAGCTCGACAAGCTGGAACAGAACTACAAGACGCGTAAGGCAACATTTGCGGCCTTCACGGCGGCATACGGCGCCCATCCTGAATTCTTCACGACGCCGGTAGAACTCGACGGTCTCAACACGGCGTGGCTGTGTTACCCGGTGATGATCAACGAGAACGCCCCCTTCACGCGCAGCGACCTGCAGGAAGCCATCGAGGCCGACGGCATCGACACCCGAACCGTGTGGAGCGGCAACGTCACTCGTCACCCCATGATGAACAACATCGAATTTCGCCAGCCGGCCGAAGGTTTGCCGGAAGCGGACGCAGTTTTTGCCCGCGGCATGACACTCGGCATGAGCCACGGTTTGCGTGACGACGAAGTTGCTCGGATTGCGGAGAGCATCAATCGCTTCGCCGCGAAGTGGAAGTAGCATGACCGATCGCTTCGAAGGACGCCGAGCGCTTGTCACCGGTTCCAGCCGCGGAATCGGTGCAGGCGTCGCAGAGAGGCTGGCAGCGGAAGGTGCTGACGTCGCTCTCGTGGCCCGGACGCTCGGTGCACACGCAACCCTGCCGGGCAGTCTCGAAGAGACTGCGGCTCGAATTGCCAAGTACGGAAACAAAGTCGAGATAGTTGTCGCAGATCTGACGGACGAGCAGCAGCGCGACACCGTTGTGCCGCTGGCGATCGAGAAGCTTGGCGGGACTATAGACATCCTGGTGAACAACGCGGCAGCGGCGATCTATCAGCCGCTCTCGGATTACCCACTGCGGCGGCGACGGTTGATGTTCGAGGCAAATGTCCATGCACCGCTCGATCTGATGCAAGCCGTGGTGCCGGGGATGGTGGCAAACGGATACGGCTGGATCGTGAACGTGTCCAGTGGCACCGTCAAACCGTGGCATGGCCCGCCGTTCACGTGGGTCGAACCGGGAACTGCCATGACCGTGTACGGCGCGTCCAAAGCAGCGCTCAACAGGATGAGCAACGGCATGGGCGTGGAACTCTACGGCCAGGGGGTTCGCGTCAACACGGTTCAACCGCGGGCAGCGGTGCTCAGTGAGGGCGCCAGGGTCCTGGTCGGTGAGACTATCCGGCCGGATCAGGTCGAATCTATGGAAGAAATGGTGGAAGCGGTCACAGCGCTGTGTGATTGCGACACCGAGTTCACCGCGCGCTCGAGCGTCAGCTTGGACCTGATCGACGAGTGGTCCCTTACCGTGCGTGGTCTGGACGGAACGGCATTACCGGAGAACCCGGCATTACGAACCGAGGAGTTGGCATGAAGCCCGTCATCGTGGACGCAGCACGAACGCCGTTCGGCAAGCGTGAGGGTTGGCTGTCCGGAGTCCACGCGGCGGAACTGTTGGGTTATGCGCAGAGGGGCGTGCTGGATCGGGTGGGCGTGGATCCTGACGCGGTCGACCAGGTTATCGGCGGCTGTGTGACGCCTCTCGGTGAGCAGTTCGGAAACATCGTGCGTACGTCCTGGATGCATGCGGGCCTTCCGTTGAAAGCGGGCTGCACCACGATCGACGCGCAGTGCGGAACCGCGCAGCAATCGGTGCAGTTGATTGCCGGGCAGATTGCCATCGGTGCAGTCGACGTGGGTGTGGCGTGCGGTGTGGAACTGATGTCGCGGGCACCACTCACCTACAAGGTGGGTACCGGCCTCGGAACACCACGTCCGGAGTCGTGGTCACTCGATACCGTCGATCAGTACACCGCGGCCGATCGGATTGCTGTCAAGCGCGGTTTCGGCCGCGAGGATCTCGACTCCTTCGGGCTGCGCTCGCAGCAGCGAGCCGCAGCAGCATGGGAGGCAGGACGCTTCGACTCGCACATCATCGATGTGGTCGCCCCGGGCTCTGACGCTCCGGTCCATCGGGATCAGGGTCTGCGCGAATCGAGTCTCGAAGGACTCGCGAAACTGCGGACCGTTCAAGAGGGCGGATTGCACACCGCTGGAACGTCTTCGCAGGTCTCGGACGGTGCGAGTGCCGCTCTGCTGATGTCCGAGGATCGAGCCAGGATGCTCGGCGTGCGGCCGCGGGCAAAGATATTGGCGCAGTGCGTCATCGGCGGAGACATCGAGTTCATGCTCGACGGCCCCGTGGACGCGGCAAACATCGTGCTCGGACGCACCGGTCTGACGATCGACGACATCGACCTGTTCGAGGTCAACGAGGCATTTGCTTCGGTACCGATGTCGTTCGCGCAGGTTCACGGCGTCGATCCCGAATTGCTGAACGTCAACGGTGGTGCGATCGCACTGGGCCACCCGGCCGGTGCAACCGGAATCAGACTGTTGGCCAATGTCATCGACGAACTGGAGCGCCGGGACAAGTCCATCGCACTGATCGCGATCTGCGCGTCCGCCGCAACCACCTGCCTGATTCTCGAACGCATCTGACAAGAACCGAAGATTGAGGAACCTGCCATGGCACTGCCCCTGCTCGAAGATCACCGTGACCTGGCGGAAGCGGTAGCCGCATTCGCGAACCGCTTCGGTGGAATCGCCGACACGCGCAGCAACGTCAAGCGGTACGCCGCCGGTGATCGGCCGGACTCGTGGGATGGATTGGTCCGTCAGGGACTGCACGCAGTGCACCTGCCGGAGCAGTACGGCGGTGACGGGGCAGGTCTTGCCGAACTGGCGGTGGTAGTCGAGCAATTGGGTGATGCGCTTTACCCGGGACCGTACGTTCCGACGGTCATCGCCAGTGGGATCCTCGCAAAAGCTGCCGGCCCGGCTGCGGAATCAATGCTGACCGAATTGGCTGCCGGTGCAACCGGAGCAGTCTGCACCGGCGTGGGATTGCGCGCGGCTCGCAGCGATGCAGGGTGGACCGTGAGCGGTTCTGCCGACCCGGCTCTAGGTCTGCCCGGAGCCGATGTCGTTCTCGTGCAAGCGAACAGCGACGACGGCGAGTTGTGGTTCCGGCTCGAGCAGTCGTCTTCCGCTGCGGTGGAGGTCGAAGACGGAGTGGATCTGACACGCTCGATCGGGACGCTGACGTTGACCGATCACAAGGTCGACGCTGGGCTGATCGTCGAGGGTCTCCAGGCGCACCGAGTCGAACTGATCGTCAACACGGTGTTGGCTGCGGAGGCGAGCGGTATCGCCGGGTGGGCGCTACGCACCGCGGTCGACTACGTGAAGTCCCGGAAGCAGTTCGGCCGTCCGGTCGGAAGCTTCCAGGCAGTTCAGCACAAGGCGGCCATGATGCTGGTCCGCTCCGAGATTGCCTGTGCCGCAGCGTGGGACGCCGCTCGGTCCGAAGAGCACGACGAGGATCAGCACAGACTTGTCTCGGCTCAAGCTGCGTTGGCCGCTTTGCCCGTCGGCATCGAGAACGCCCTCGAATGTGTCACGTTGCTCGGCGGAATCGGATTCACCTGGGAGCATGACGCGCATCTGTACTGGCGCCGGGCAATCAGTATCGCTGCGGTGGCGGGTTCCGAGGTGAAGTGGGCACACACGTTGGGAGACCGGTCTGCCGATTCGGAACGGGATTTCTCCTTTGTCGACCCGGACATGCTGCCTGAACTACGAGAGCAGGTTCGCAGGGTTCTGGACGAGGTTGCGCTGCTGCCCGACGACGGAACCACCAGCGCCAGTTGGGCGCCGGCCAAGGGGAGCGCTCGACGCGCCCGATTTGCCGACGCCAAACTGGTTGCCCCGCACTATCGGGCGCCGTACGGGCTGGGAGCAGGACCGAGAGAACAGGCCGTCATCGCACACGAATTCGCGATGCGAGGTTGGGCTCAACCGTCCACGGTGATCGGGGAATGGGTGCTGCCCACGATTCTCGAACACGGCAACGCCGAGCAGCAGGACAGGTTCGTCGAGCCTTCGCTGCGCGCCGACATCATCTGGTGCCAGCTGTTCAGTGAGCCGGACGCGGGATCAGACCTGGCCGGTCTGAGCACGAAAGCGCGCAAGGTCGACGGTGGCTGGGTCCTGTCGGGTCAGAAAGTGTGGAACTCGGGCGCGCACGAGGCCGATTGGGGAGTATGCCTGGCGCGTTCGGACGCCGACGCTCCGAAACATCGTGGGCTGTCGTACTTCCTGGTCGACATGACCTCGAAAGGCATCGACGTACGTCCGCTGAAACAAGCCACCGGTAAGTCGGAGTTCAACGAGGTATTCCTCGACGACGTCTTCGTCCCGGACGACTGCCTGGTGGCGGAGCCGGGGCAAGGGTGGAAGCTTGCTGCGACAACGCTGTCCAACGAACGCCTGAGTATGGGCAGCACGCTGCACCACGGTTCGAGTCGGCTGTTCCGTCAGGTTATTGCCGACGCGAGCCACGACTGCCCTCGCGAAGACGCAGTGGAGGGCCTCGGCCGCAGTATCTCTCGTGAGTTGGCACTGTCCGCGATGAATCTACGCGGGGTGTCGGCGCGACTGGCGGGTCAGGAACCGGGCTCCGAGATCAGCGTGTCGAAGGTGTACAACGCCCTGGCGCAGCGTGAGGGCTCGCGGGATCTGTTGCGACTGCTCGGTCCTCGTGCCGCCGTTGTCGACCCGTCGGCGAATTACGCGATAGACCACATCGGACTTCCCTCGATTCTGTTCGGCGGCGGAACCGTCGAAATTCAACTCAACGTCATCGCGCAGCGCGTACTCGGCCTGCCGCGTTCGTAGATCTTAGGAGTTTCACCATGTACTTGGATTTGTCGGAGGAGTCGAAGACTCTGCGCAAGGAATTGCGGGCGTACTTCGCGGAGATCATCAACGACGAAGACCGCCGTGCTCTCGTGGATCAGACCGAAGGCGGCCCCGTCTTCGATCGCATCCTGCGCCGGATGGGTAAAGACGGTTGGCTGGGCTTGGGGTGGCCGGAGGAATTCGGCGGTCGGGGCGAGAACCCCGAAGCTCTGTACGTGTTCTACGACGAGGTGATTCGCGCCAATGCGCCGCTGTCGCTGGTCACGCTGAACACCGTCGGACCCGCTCTGATCAAGCACGGGACGCAAGCTCAGAAGGACTTCTTCCTGCGTCCGATCCTGGCGGGCGAGTTGATCTTTGCCATTGGCTACACCGAACCCAATGCGGGCACCGACCTCGCGGCACTCGAAACACGCGCCCGCATCGAGGGTGACGAGCTTGTCATCAACGGCAACAAGATCTTCACCAGTGCCGGTGTGTTTGCCGACTGGGTCTGGCTTGCCGTTCGTACTGATCCTGACGCGCCGACGCATCAGGGTATTTCCGTGGTCCTGGTGCCGACCAGCTCGCCGGGTTTCTCGGTCACCGAAATTCACACCGTGGGTGGAATCAGCACTTCGGCCACCTATTACGAAGATGTTCGGGTACCGATCACCAATGTCGTCGGTGAGCTCAATCAAGGGTGGAAGCTCATCACCAACCAGCTCAACCACGAACGTGTTGCCCTGGCCGCACGCGGTGGCATCGCCAACGAACTCTTCGCCGAGGTGGTCGAGTGGGCAAAGACGGAGCCCGCCGGTGACGGCCACGTCTACGACATCGGCTGGGTACGTGAGAAATTGGCGGAAGTCTACGCGCTGCTCAGTGCTGCCGACCTGATGAACCTGCGACTGGTGGCGGACGTCGCCGCCAACACCTTGGGCGGCGGGGATTCGGCCGCGGCCAAGATCTTCGGTACCGAAGCCGTCGTCAGTGCGTACGGCATGCTGCAGGAAGTGCTGGGCGCCAAGGGCTTACTGCGCCCCGGCACACCCGGAGCGGTATTGGAAGGGCGGGTCGAGAACCTGGGTCGACGCGCCCAGAACAACACCTTCGGCGGTGGTACCAACGAAGTGATGCGTGAAATTGTCGCCGCAAAATGTCTGGGCATGGCGCTTGCTGCGCGTCGCCGGCCCGCTGCACAGAACGAAAAGAGCTGACATGGAATTCGAATTCGACGACAACTTGTCCGCCGTGCGGGATCTGAGTGAATCGATCTTCTCGGCGAAGTCCGGAGTGGACCGCCTGCGGGAAGTGGAGGGCGCCGGCGGTTTCGACGCCGAACTGTGGAAGCTCCTCGCCGACTCCGACGTTCTGGGAATTCCTCTGCCAGAGGAAGTCGGGGGAGCGGGACTCGGAATGCTAGGCCTGGCAGCGGTGCTCGAACAACAAGGCCGCCGGGTCGCCCAGGTGCCGCTCTGGTCGGTGATTTCGACGGCAGCGCTGCCGATTGCCGAGTTCGGCAGTACGGAGCAGAAAGCGTCGTGGCTTCCGGGACTGCTCGACGGCTCGGTGATCGTCACCGGCGCCTTCGACACCGGCTACAACGCCGAGACGGCAGTTCGCGCCGAGCCGGCTCCTGACGGCTGGGTGCTGTCGGGCCACGTCGACTCCGTACCGGCCGCCGAGTTCGCTGCCGCACTGGTGGTTCCGGTGACGATGCCGGACGGCAGTGTCACCGTGATGATCGTGCCGACGGACCGGGACGCGCTGGTGCGTACACCGCTTGCGGTGACGAACCGCGAGAGCAACAGCGCTGTGCAGTTCGACGGGGTTGCGGTTACTGCAGCTGACGCACTTCCCGCGGACGGCGCGGTGGTTCGAGACTGGACGTTACGACGTGCGCGGGTCGCTCTGGCGGCCCTGGCTACCGGCGTCTGCGAGGAAGCGCTGGCGATGACGGCGAAATACACCTCCGAGCGAGTGCAATTCGGACGTCCACTCTCGACCAACCAGGCAGTTGCCGTCCGGGCCGCCGACGCGTACCTCGACACCGAGAGCACAAGATTGACCACCCACCGCGCTGCCTGGCTGATGGACAGCGGAGTCGAGAGTGAAGCGGAAGCGGCTGCGCTGGTCGCCAAATGGTGGGCGTCGCGCGGCGGTTTGCGCGTGGTGCACGCGACCCAGCACATGCACGGCGGAATCGGCGCGGATGTCGACTATCCGATTCACCGCTATTTCCTGTGGGGACGGCAGATCGCCTTCACTTTGGGGAGCGCGGGGGCGATAGGCGCCGAACTCGCCGATCAGTTGGAGATCCGAGCCCAGATCGGGGCGTCGGCGTGAATATCTGAGACGACAGGTTCCAGTCACGGGCAGCGCGTCGGCAATCATCGCGCTACTCTGCCCTTCGTGAATCGCACCAGTTCGTTCATCAGGCCGTTGGTTCCGCGGGACCCGCACGAGCCGCACCGGGTGGCGACGCCGCTCGAACTGCTCACCGACCTCTGCTTCGTCGTGGCGGTCGCTCAAGCGGCCACCGGCCTGCACCACGCGATCAGCGAAGGGCACGTGGCTTCGGGCGTCGGGCACTTCGCGATGGCGTTTTTCGCGATCTGGTGGACGTGGCTGAATTTCACGTGGTTCACCTCGGCGTACGACAACGACGACGGAATCGCCCGGCTGCTGACCATATTCCAGATCCTCGGATCGCTGGTCCTTGCAGCCGGCATCGTCCGCTTCTTCAACGACGACGCCCTGCTGATCATCGTCGGCTACGTCATCATGCGAATAGCACTGGTCATCCAATGGCTCAGGGTCTCGCGGAACGACCCCGAGCATGCGCTCACGGCGCGTCGATACGCTCTCGGAATCGTGTTGGTCCAGATCGGTTGGATCGGTTTCTACTTCGTGCCGTCCGCCGTTTACGTCCCGACGTTCCTGGTGTTGGTTCTGTGCGAATTCGCGGTACCGATCTGGTCGGAGAAGCCGGGCATGACGCCGTGGCACCCGCATCACATCGCGGAGCGGTACTCGTTGTTCTTCATCATCGTTCTGGGCGAGACGATCCTTTCGACCACCATCGCGATTCAGGACGCGGTCGACGGTGAGCATCCGGCAGCGCAGGTCACCTACGTCGTGATCGGCGGCATTCTGATTGTCTTCAGCCTGTGGTGGTTGTACTTCCAACGCAATGCAGGCGAAGTGATCGGCGGTGACAACGTCTCACCCTTCGTCTGGGGGTTCGGTCACTACTTCATCTTCGCCGCCGCTGCCGCCATCGGTGCGGGGTTGGCCTCGCGCGTCGACTTCTGGACTCATCACGGTGACGGCAGCGCGTTGGTGACGGGTGCTGCCGTCACCGTTCCGGTCGCGGTCATCCTTGCCGCCTTGTGGTTCATCCACATTCGACTACACGACTCCTCGGTACGCACCCTCGTGCCGTTCTCGGTCGCGATAGTCGTCGTGCTCGGTGGTACCTACACCGCGGTGCCCGAGCTGGTCGCGGGACTGGCCTGCGCTGCGCTGTTAGCCGTGGAACTGATTCTGACCGAGGGCAAATCCGAAACCGTCTGAACCGGGTCAGCGAATCGCGAGTCGCTCCTTGCGGAGCTTGTCGACCTCGGGCAGATGCAGGGGTTCAAGCTCGTTCACACCCAAGGCGCGCATGAGCAGGAGGTCCGCGAGTTCGGGGTTGCGAGCCAAAGCGGGTCCGTGCATGTACGTCCCGATCACCGAACCCTGCACGACGCCTTCGAATCCGTCGCCGACGCCGTTTCCGACACCATGGGTGACACGTGCGAATCCAGAGGCTGAGCTACCCAGAGTTGTTCCGCCGCGGTGATTCTCGAAACCTGAGAGGGGCGCGGTGAGTCCGTCGATCAGCGGCTTCGTGATGACTTCGCCGATGGAACGCTTCTCCTGCGGCGAGGTTGTGACGTCGAGCATCGAGACACCGTCGACGCGTTCGCCGCTGGAGGTTTCGTACCAGTTGCCGAGCACCTGAATGGCAGCGCAGATCGCCAGAACCGGTGCGCCACGCTCGGCGGCACGTTGCAGGCCAGGGTATTTCGCGAGGTGACGCGTGGCGAGGCGCTGAGCGGAATCCTCGGCGCCACCCAACGTGTACACGTCGAGCGAATCGGGGACCGGATCGCTGAGGGTGATGTCTACGATTTCGGCGTCGTAGCCGCGCATCCGTAGACGCTGACGCAGGATCAGGGCATTGCCGCCGTCGCCGTAGGTGCCCATGACGTCGGGGAGTACCAGACCGATGCGAACTGTCGAGTCAGACATTGCGAGACTCCTTCGCGATGGCAGTGTTGAGGTCACGGAAGGCCGTGTAGTTCGCCAGTACCTCCACACGTCCGGGAGGGCAGGAAGCGATGGCGCGCAACGGGTCCGGGTCGAGAGTGTGCTCGACGCCCGCGTACGTGAGGCGAACTGCCAGATCTGTTCCGCGTTCACCGGCGGCCACTACCTTGACACCTTCGAAGTGCTCGAACTTCACGTCCCACAGCCAGGAGAGGTCCTCGCCGTCCGGCACCTGACCGTTCACCGCGATGACCAGACCGTCCACCGTGGGATCGATCATCGACAGCGCTTCCTGCCAGCCGGCGGGATTCTTCGCGAGCAGCATGTGAACGGAGTGCGGTCCGACCTCGACGGTGCTGTATCGACCTGCGACTTCTTGAACCGTCGATGCGGCGGCAACTGCCCCGACCGGATCTGCACCCAAAGCCGCTGCAGCCGCTACGGCCTGAGCTGCGTTGCCGCGGTTGGCTTTTCCGGGGAGGGTCAACGTCATCGGAATCTTCAGGCCGTCGGGGCCGTAGAGATTGTCGTCGTCGAGCCACCAGGTCGGCTCGGGCCGCGCGAAGTCGGAACCGGTACTGCGCCAGTGCTTTCCCTCCCACACGATGGGTTCGCCGGTGCGCGGGCAGCTGACGGAATCGCCGGCCCAACCGCCGCCGGCAGCAACCCACACGACGTTGGTGGCGTCGTATGCCACGGAGGTGACCAGTACGTCGTCGCAGTTGGCGACGATCACCGCATTCGGATGCGCGTTGACGCACGCGCGCAGTTTCCGTTCGATCATGTTGATCTCGCCGACCCGGTCGAGTTGATCGCGGCTGAGGTTGAGCAGCACGATCACTTCCGGGTTCACGGCGTCGGCTACGTGGGGGACGTGCAGTTCGTCGACCTCGAGTGCCGCCAGCGTCGCATCGGTACGGGCGGCCAGAGCGGCAACGATCCCGGCATCCATGTTGGCGCCGTCGGCCTGGGTCGCGACGTCACCGAGTGTGGCGAGCGCTGCAGCGGTCATACGCGTGGTCGTCGACTTGCCGTTGGTGCCGGTGACCACGACGGTGCGCTTGCCGCGTCCGAGCTGAGTCATGAGCGTCGGGTCGATCTTGAGGGCGATCAGCCCGCCGATCATCGAACCCTTGCCGCGACCGGCCTTCTGCGATGCCCAAGATGCTGCTGCGGCAGCTCGCATGGCGAGCTTTCCGCGCGCTGTGATCGATAGTCCAGTTCCCACGGCCCGAGTTTGGCACAGGGCGTCGTCAGACGCCGAGTCGCGCCGGTGGTGAGGCTGCAGGTGTGTCCGAGAAAACAGTGTTCGCGGGCTTACGCCTCATCTGTGCGGCACTCGCTCCGGCGATCACGATGACCGCCCCGACCAGTGACAACGGGCTCGGATCCTCGTGCAGGAACAGCCAGGACGCGCCGATTCCCACGACTGGCACCAGCAAGGAGAGCGGCGCCACCATGCCGGCGGGATAGCGGCCCATGAGCATCGTCCAGAGCCCGGATCCGGCGATGGTGCCGAGCAGAATGATGTAGGCCAGCCCGACCAGCGACGGCCAGGCGTCGGCGCTGAATGCGGTGCCGAGTGCGTGCCAGCCGACTGTGGGGCCTTCGACCACGGCTGACAGTGCGAGCATCGGTAACGGCGGGATGACACACATCCACAACATCAAGCGCATCGGTGCAGGCTCGCCGACGGTGTTCGCCGCAGCCAAGCGGCTGCCGAGATTGCCGAACGCCCAGGACAGGCCGCCGAGGAGTGTGAGGACGACGGGCAGCAGTGCCGCGTGGTGCGAGCGGTCCCAGCCGATCAAGGACATCCCGCCAACGGCGACGGCGATACCGGAGACCTGCCAGACGCTGAGCTTCTCGCGGAGCAGGAAAGCGCCGAGTAGGACGGTGAACGGTGCTGACGACTGCAGGACAAGTGATGCAAGGCCCGTCGGCATCCCCGAATGCATCGCCCAGAAGAGGAAGACGAACTGGCCGAATCCGAAACCGAATCCGTAGAGCAGCAGCCAGCGGAGCGGCACCTGTGGACGCGGCACGAAGATGACCACCGGAATCGCGATGATCAGAAACCGCAGCGCTGCGAAGAAGAACGGCGGGAAATGATCCAGGCCGACGCGAATGGCCAGGAAGTTCAGACCCCACAAGACGATCACGGTCAGGCCGAGGAGACGGTCGCGGGGAGTCATGCGTTAATCGTGAGCCGTACGAAGCATCAGAACAAGCGAATATAGATGCACTATCCATGTAGTTTTGCTACATGGATATTCGTCACCGTATGGATGCCACGCGCCTGCGAATCCTCCGCGAGCTCGCCGACCGAGGAACCGTCGGCGCTACTGCTCTTGCCCTCTCGATGACGCCGTCCGCCGTCTCGCAACAACTCAAGATCCTCGGACGAGAAGCGGGGGTCTCGCTCCTCGAACCGGACGGGCGCACGCTGCGCCTCACCGACGCGGGTCGAGCGCTGGTGCTTCGCGCCGACGACGTGGTGGCGGCGCTAGACCGGGCGGCGGACGAGATGGCGTCGTACCGAGGCTCGCCGCGGGGAAAGGTGCGAGTCGCGTTCTTTCCCTCCGGCGCGGCGCTCCTGCTGCCCGGTGTCCTGACGGCGCTGAAGAACTCGGACGTGGACATCGACGCCTACGACGTCGACAAACCGGCGTCCGCCGTCCCTGGACTGTTGGCCGATCACGATGTGATCCTCACCCACCGTGACGAACGCGGAGCCGAGACGTCGTTTCCCCGGGTCAGCGTGCAACCGCTGATGCGTGAACCGATCGATCTGGTGCTGCGGCCTGATCATCCACTCGCCGAGCAGGATTCGGTCCGGCTGGAACAATTGGCCGACGAGAACTGGATAAGCGTGCGCGGCGGGTTTCCGGTCGACGACGTTCTGCTGTCGGTTGCGTCGGTAACCGGCGTCCAGCCTCGCGTCGCTCATCGGATCAACGATTTCCGCGTCATCGAAGAACTGGTGGCGGCGGGCCACGGCGTGGCTTTGATGCCGCGATACGCGATCACACATCCCGGAGTGTCGAGGAAACCGGTGGCGGGAGTGCGCGCTGCACGAGTTTATGAATTGGCAACTCGGTTACACGCCAACCGCAGTCCGGCTATCGGAGTCGTGCTCGACGCCTTTCGTGACGTCGCGCGTGCTGTCGGTGAATGAAGGCTGTCGGTGAATGAAGGGCCGTTGGTGAATGAACGGCTGTCGGTGAATGAACGGCTGTCGGTGAATGGGCAGCTGTTGGTGAATGAACACAAAACGGGAGCGACACGATTAGTGTCGCTCCCGTTTCGGTAGTGCAATCCTCACGGTTTAGTGAGGGTCGCTTAGTGAGGGCCGGTATCAGGCGAGAGCCTTGGCCTTCAGTGCTGCGAATTCTTCTTCACTGATGGTGCCGGCGTCGAGAAGTGCCTTTGCATCTGCGATGGATTCGGCCGGGGACTTTCCGGCAACCTCACGGATGTAGCTGTCCTGCGCGTTCTTGACCTGCTGCGCAGCCTCGAGGGACCGCTGTGCCATTCCGTCACTGCGAACGATCAGGTAGACGAGCGAGGTGAGCAGCGGAATGAAGAACAGGAAGACGATCCAGATTGCCTTCACCCAGCCGGAGGTCTTGTGATCGCGGAACAGGTCGGTGATGATCGAGAAGAGCAGGATCAAGTACGCGATGAACGCGAAGCTGATGATGATCAGCCAGAGGAAGTCCCAAAAGGAATCCATTGTCGAGCTCCATTTCACAAGTCGGATTTGTCTGAGCTGACTATCTCACGCGCACGGGGCGTCTGCATCATCCTCGATGGGTGAATTCTTTTTGTTAACTTCGCTAACCGACTCTTTCGGGACCAATGTCATGCCGAATCGAAAACATCGACCGAAAATCTTCAGTGCTCTGAAAACGACCCTGGCCCCACCCGAAAATCGGGTGAGACCAGGGATTGTTCACGAGTCGGGAGCTGAGTGTCAGCTGGCGCGGTTCACTGCCGAGACCACAGCGCGCAGCGAGGCCGTCGTGATCGACGTGGCGATACCCACACCCCAGACGACGGTGCTCTGACCCTCCGGGCCCGTCACGGCGCACTCGACGTAGGCCGCGGCCTGGGCGTCGTCACCGGCGGACATCGCGTGCTCGGAGTAGTCGAGGACACGAACGTCGAAGTTGATGCTTCCCAGCGCGTCGACGAAGGCAGCGAGCGGGCCGTTGCCGGTACCCGAGATCTCCTGCTCCTTGCCGTTCACCTTGACGATCGCGGTGATCGCATCGGTGCCGCCGTCCTCCTCGGACGCGGTGACCTTCTGCTTCATGCGCTCGAGCGGGGTGATGGGAGCGAGGTACTCCTCGTGGAAGACGTCCCACATTTCCTTCGGCGAGACCTCGCCGCCCTCGCCGTCGGTGATCTTCTGGACCGACTGCGAGAACTCGACCTGCAGACGACGCGGCAGCACCAGACCGTGATCGGCCTTCATGATGTATGCGACGCCGCCCTTGCCGGACTGCGAGTTCACACGGATGACGGCCTCGTAGCTGCGGCCGACGTCCTTCGGGTCGATCGGCAGGTAGGGGACCTGCCAGAGAATGTCGTCGACGTCGGAGTTCTGGCTGTCGGCGTCGACCTTCATGGCGTCGAGGCCCTTGTTGATCGCGTCCTGGTGGCTGCCGGAGAACGCGGTGTAGACCAGGTCGCCGCCGTACGGATGACGCTCGTGGACGGGCAGCTGGTTGCAGTACTCGACCGTGCGACGGATCTCGTCGATGTTCGAGAAATCGATCTGCGGGTCGACGCCGCGCGTGAACATGTTCAGAGCGAGAGTGACCAGGCAGACGTTGCCGGTGCGCTCACCGTTGCCGAACAGGCAGCCTTCGATGCGGTCCGCGCCGGCCTGGTAGCCCAGCTCGGCTGCAGCGACACCCGTGCCGCGGTCGTTGTGGGGGTGCAGCGACAGGATGACCGAATCGCGGCGGGCCAGGTTGCGGTGCATCCACTCGATGGAGTCGGCATACACGTTGGGTGTAGCCATCTCGACGGTGGCGGGCAGGTTCAGGATGACCGGGTTGGCCGGCGTCGCACCCAGGGTTTCGGTGACGGCGTCACATACTTCCTTGGCGTACTCGAGCTCGGTGCCGGTGTAGGACTCGGGCGAGTATTCCCAGCGCCAGTTCGTGTCCGGGTACTTCTTCGACTCGGCGAGGACCAGTTCGGCGGCGTCGGTGGCGATCTTCTTGATCGTGTCCTTGTCGGCGCGGAACACGACGCGGCGCTGCAGAATCGAGGTGGAGTTGTAGAAGTGCACGATCGCGTTCTCGGCACCTTCACAGGCCTCGAACGTGCGCTTGATCAGCTCGGGACGCGACTGCGTCAGCACCTGGATGGTGACGTCGGACGGGATGGCGCCGTCCTCGATGATCTCGCGAACGAAATCGAAGTCCGTCTGGCTCGCGGACGGGAAGCCGACCTCGATCTCCTTGTAGCCCATACGAACCAGGAGATCGAACATACGACGCTTGCGCGCCGGGCTCATCGGATCGATCAGCGCCTGGTTGCCGTCGCGCAGGTCAACGGCACACCACTGGGGTGCTCGGTCGATGATCTTGTCCGGCCAGGTGCGGTCGGGCAGCGTGACCGTCTCGACCTCTTCGGCGAACGGGCGGTAGCGGAACGTCGGCATCGACGAGTTCTTCTGCGTGTTCCACGCAGGCTGGTCGGACGGTGCCGGCTTCGTGGGCGGGGTGATGGTGCGAGTGCCGGTGGTGAATGCGTCAGCGGGGGACATGGGTGTGATCTCCAGGATTGTGGACCCGGCCTGTTGACCTGTTGGTCAAGACCATGAGTCCGGAAGGCTTGGTCGACCGGCGCACAAAAACCCCGCGGCGGGAGGCCAGTCTGGATCAGACCCCGTCGCGGCAACCAAGAAGGAGTGCGCGCTGCATGCACAGCACTCTACTCCTGGATTTCGCGAGAAATCGGTGGGGTTCGCCCTCATGTCCAATTTGTCGCCGAATTGTGCTGCCGTTTCGGCCCCGAAAATGGTGGACTGTCGTCCATGGATCCCCGAATCGCCGTGGCGAGCACGTACCTCGACGCGCTCCGCAGTCACGATGGCAGTTCCGTACCGCTGGCTCCGGACGCGGTACGCCACGAGGTCGGGCTCAAGACCGGATTTTCGGGGAATCATTTGCGGCGCAGCCTTTCCGGAGGTCCTCAGTATCGCGTGATCCGCGACATTCGTGAGGTGGAGTGGACGGTCGACGGGGACGACCTGAGGGCTGACTACCTCCTCGACGCCGGGTTGTTCGGGCGGAACCTGATGACCGTTCGGGTTACCGAGACCTTCCGGATACCCGCTGACGATCACCGCATTCACCACATCACCGCGAAGATTCGACCGGCGCGCGCCAATCACACGTGATGCGCTCGATCCGCTGGATCGTCTGTTCACTGCTGATCGTTCTCGCTGGTCTCGGTGCTGCCGGCTCGGTGCTCGCGCTGTTCGTCCACACCCAGGTGAACGACACCGACAGTTACGTCGAGACGGTTGCCCCGTTGGCTTCCGAACCTGCTGTCCAAGCGGCTGTCGTTGATCGGCTGACCGAGGAACTGACGCAGCGGTTGGACCGGTTTCCGCAGGTGGTGACGAGACAAGCCGAGAAACTTGTTCGGGAGGCGGCTCAGTCCTTGGTCTCCAGCGACCAATTCGCGACGCTCTGGACCGCGGCCAACCGTCAGGCGCACGCGCAACTTGCTGCGATGGTGACCGGCAGAGCCACCGACGGCATCGTTCGGTCCGACGACAGCGGAACAGTCACCTTGTCCCTCGAGCCGATCATGACAGAACTGCGGACGAACCTCCGCGATCGCGGATTCACCGTCGTCGATCGTCTTCCGACGTTCGATCCGCAGTTCGAGATCCTGCAGTCCGACGAGCTGGTGCGGGCCCAGGACCTCTCGAACACTCTCGACCGGGCAGCGGCCTGGCTGCCGTGGGTGTCGCTGGCCTGTGCGATCGCGGCCGTCGCAGTTGCGCCGAGGCGAATGCGCGCACTGTCCCTGGTCGGGCTGGCGACGGCGGTGGCGATGATCGCCCTGTTGGTGGCGCTGGCCGTCGTGCGGCGGGTCTATTTACAGAATTCAGACATACCGTCATCCGAGGCGGCAGTCGCGGTGTACGACGCGCTGGCAGTTTCGCTGGTCAGCAGTATCCGCGTGCTTCTCGCCTGCGGAGTTGCCGTCGCGGTGGCCGGTTACGTTGCCGGTGGCTCGCGTTCTGCGACGTTGATGCGAGCGCGGATCTCGCAACTGATCCCGCGCGGATCTGAGGCGAACAGCAGTACGCATCGGGAAGTCCCAGGACCACCTCGGTAAGCTCGACCTCTGGTATCTGTAAACAATTTCGACCTGGAGGTAGAAACGCGTGGCTCTCGTCGTCCAGAAGTACGGCGGATCCTCGGTGGCAACCGCCGAGCGCATCCGACGAGTCGCTGAACGGATCGTCGAGACCAAGAAGGCCGGCAATGATGTCGTCGTCGTGGTGTCAGCGATGGGCGATACCACCGATGAGCTGCTCGATCTGGCTCAGCAGGTGTGCCCTTCCCCGCCGGCCCGTGAAATGGACATGCTGCTGACCTCGGGTGAGCGCATCTCCAACTCCTTGGTAGCGATGGCAATTCACTCCCTCGGCGCCGAAGCTCGTTCGTTCTCGGGCTCACAAGCCGGAGTCATCACGACCGGCAGCCACGGAAACGCCAAGATCATCGACGTCACGCCGGGCCGTGTTCGCACTGCGCTGGACGAAGGCTCGATCGTTCTGGTCGCCGGATTCCAAGGCGTCAGCCAGGACAGCAAGGACATCACGACGCTCGGACGCGGTGGCTCGGACACCACTGCCGTGGCGTTGGCAGCTGCACTCAACGCCGACGTCTGCGAGATCTACACCGACGTCGACGGCGTTTTCTCCGCCGATCCGCGCATCGTCCCCGACGCTCACCGCCTCGAGACGGTTTCCTTCGAGGAAATGCTCGAACTCGCAGCGTGTGGTGCCAAGGTGCTCATGCTCCGGTGCGTCGAGTACGCCCGTCGTTACAACGTGCCTGTGCACGTCCGTTCGTCATACACCACCAAGCCCGGAACAATCGTGTCCGGATCGATGGAGGACATTCCTGTGGAAGAGGCCCTGATCACCGGAGTCGCGCACGATCGCGGCGAAGCCAAGATCACCGTTGTCGGATTGCCGGACACACCGGGACACGCTGCCAAGGTGTTCCGCGCAGTCTCCGATGCCGAGATCAACATCGACATGGTGCTGCAGAACATCTCCAAGGTGGAGACCAACAAGACGGACATCACCTTCACGCTTCCGACGGCCGACGGCCCCCGCGCCGTCGAGATCCTGACCAAGCGTCAGGAAGACATCGGCTTCACGCAGATCTTGTTCGACGACCACATCGGCAAGGTTTCCCTGGTCGGCGCCGGAATGCGGAGCCACCCGGGCGTCACCGCCACGTTCTGCGAGGCGCTGGCCAAGGCAGACATCAACATCGACCTCATCTCGACCTCTGAGATCCGCATCTCAGTGCTGGTCAAGGACACCGAATTGGACGACGCTGTACGTGTCATCCACGACGCTTTCGGGCTCGGTGGCGAAGAAGAAGCAGTAGTACACGCTGGAACGGGACGGTAATTTCTCATGACGACTATCGCTGTTGTCGGTGCGACCGGTCAGGTCGGCATCGTCATGCGCACTTTGCTCGAAGAGCGGAACTTCCCCGCGGACAAGGTGCGGTTCTTCGCATCTGCACGCTCCGCCGGTAAGAAGCTGCCCTTCCGCGGCGAAGAGATCATCGTCGAGGATGCGGCCGCCACATCGGATGAGGACCTGAAGGGCATCGACATCGCCCTGTTCTCAGCCGGTGCGACGCTCTCGCGCGCCCAGGCTCCGCGCTTCGCTGCTGCCGGCGCGACCGTTGTAGACAACTCTTCGGCATGGCGCAAGGATCCCGAGGTTCCCCTCGTGGTCAGCGAGGTCAACCCGCAGGACACGCAGAACCTGGTCAAGGGCATTATCGCGAACCCCAACTGCACCACCATGGCAGCGATGCCGGTGCTGAAGGTTCTGCACGACGAAGCCGGTCTGCAGCGTCTGATCGTCTCCAGCTACCAGGCCGTGTCCGGTAGCGGCATCGCCGGCGTCGAGGAACTCCTCGGCCAGGTGCGCGCCGTAGTCGGAGACGCGGAGAAGCTGGTTCACGACGGCAGTGCCGTCGACTTCCCGGCCCCGAACAACTACGTCGCCCCCATCGCGTTCAACGTCCTGCCTCTCGCAGGTTCGCTGGTCGACGACGGAAGCGGCGAGACCGACGAGGATCAGAAGCTCCGCAACGAGAGCCGCAAGATCCTCGGACTTCCCGATCTGTTGGTTTCGGGTACGTGCGTGCGCGTTCCCGTCGTGACCGGGCACTCGCTCGCGATCAACGCAGAGTTCGCCAACCCGCTCTCGGTTGCTCGCGCCAAGGAGATCCTCGCCGACGCTCCGGGCGTCGAGCTTGTCGAGGTTCCGACGCCGCTGGCCGCTGCCGGTGGCAACGCGTCGCTGGTCGGTCGTATCCGTCAGGATCCGGGTGTCCCGGAGGGACGCGGACTTGCGCTCTTCGTTTCGGGCGACAATCTGCGTAAGGGTGCCGCGCTCAACACGATTCAGATTGCCGAGCTGTTGGTCGGCTAGATCTTTCGTTCGGTACCGGCCCCGCACCTAGGTGCGGGGCCGGTGTCGTTTCGACCGGCGCTCTAGTCGAGTTCGGAAATGGCGACCAGGCCACCGAGGTACTCGGCATCCGAATACGCTTTGGCGAGTAGCACTCCGAGCTCACCGAGAGCTTCGGTGTCGCTGCCGTACGCAACAAACATGCCCGCTTCGGGATCGGTGCCGAAGCGGCCCTCCAGATGCGGTGCATCGCGGCCTACCACTGCGTGGGCGACCGACGCCCAGTCGTAACCGGAGCCTTCGAAACCCTCTACCTGCTCGAATGTCGATGCCACCTTGCCGAAATGCTGGTCGGTGAGCATCAGTGACCAGTTGCCCGAAGACGTTTCGAAAAGCTGCAGCGGTTCGATCGATGGTGATGTCATGTGAGTATTGAAGCAGATCCGACCGACAGGTTTCAGTCGGCTGCTAACGCCCGACCGATTGTGCGAGAGCCACGGCAAAACTGGAAAGTCGTTCTCGGGTATAGGTTTCGGGATCACTGACGGCCAGTCGTCCGAGCATTTCGGCGAACGACATCATGGTGTGTGCGAGGAGAACCGGATCAAGGCCTTCGAGCTTCGGCTCGAGGGCAATCCCGGCGCGGGCCAGTTCTTCGGCGCGGGCGAAGACAGCTCCGCGAGAGAGCTTCAACAAGCCGTGATACTCGCTGGGGGCGTTCTCGACAGACGTCAGAATCAGGCGCCAGCGCGTCGGGTTCTCCAGTACGGCGTCGACGAAGGCGCCAACGGTCCCGGTGTACGACGCCGCTGGGCCGAGTTCGCTCAGATCTGTCGGCATGGTTTCGAGCACCTGAGCGATGGCACGCTCGTGCTCGCGGCGCAGCAGTGCAGCGACGAGATCGGTCCTGGTATCGAAAATCGTGTAGAGGACGGGCTTGCCGACACCGGCTTCGGCAGCGACGGATTCCATGCTGAGGTTGTGCAGGCCAACGCGGCCGGTGACCTCGCATGCTGCGTCGAGGAGCTGCTCGCGACGTTGCTCCGGCGCCATGCGAGGGGCGTACTTGCGCCGCGGTGTATCCGTTGCGTCAGCTTGTGACCTGGTCATCGTGTGCATCACCTCCGGTCTCACCCTAATCTGCCTGCCACTTCTTCGTGAATAATACGCAACCGTTGTATTCATCGTCTGCAATTGTTACGGTGGCGTTGTATTCGAATGGTGCTCAGTGAGGCGCCTCTGCCGAGATCTCGAGGAGAACAACCGCTATGACAGCGTCGACCTCTTTAGTGCCGAATGATCTGCTGCTCCATCCCTCCACGTACGATCGGCCGGAGTTCGACGCGACCACGCGGAGACTGCTGGGCGCGACCGTCGACTGGTTCGAGGCGCGTGGAAAGAACCGACTCCTGGCCGACTATCACAACAAGATCTTCTACTCCGATTTCCTCGATTTCGCGGCGAAGGAAGGTCTGTTCGCCACATTTCTGACGCCCGCCCGCGACAGCGGCGGTGACTCCGACAAGCGCTGGGATACCAGCCGTATCGCCGCGCTGTCCGAGATCCTCGGCTTCTACGGACTCAACTACTGGTACCCGTGGCAGGTGACCATCCTCGGTCTCGGGCCGGTGTGGCAGAGCGACAACGAGACGGCAAGGGCGCGAGCAGCTTCCGCTTTGGCTTCCGGAGGCCTTGCGGCATTCGGGCTGTCCGAGAAAGAGCATGGCGCGGACGTCTACTCCACCGACATGGTCTTGACGCCCAACGGCAGCGGCGGGTACCTGGCCAGCGGTTCGAAGTACTACATCGGAAATGGCAACTGCGCCAACACGGTCTCTGTCTTCGGTCGTGTCGACGGAGTGGAGGGCACTGATCAGTACGTCTTCTTCTACGCCGACTCGGACCATCCGGCATTCACCGTGGTGAAGAACATCGTTCCGGCGCAGATGTACGTAGCGGAGTTCTCGCTCGTCGACTATCCCGTTGCGGCAGAGGATATCCTGCATACCGGCGAGGCAGCATTCAGTGCCGCACTCAACACCGTGAACATCGGAAAATTCAACCTGTGTTTCGGCGGAATCGGTATGTCGACTCATGCCTTGTACGAGACGATCACCCACGCGCACAATCGAATTCTATTCGGCAATCCCGTCACTGCCTTCCCCCACGTGCGACGAGAATTCGTCGACGCGTACGCACGCCTGCTGGCGATGAGGCTCTTCTCGGATCGCGCGGTGGACTACTTCCGGACGGCATCTCCCGAAGACCGCCGTTACCTCTTGTTCAACCCCGTCACCAAGATGAAGGTGACAACCGAAGCGCAGAAAGTGATCGGACTGCTCTCCGACATCGCTGCGGCAAAGGGCTTCGAGAAGGACAGCTACCTCGCGGTGGCCAAGATAGATGTCGACGGGTTGCCCAAGCTCGAGGGGACCGTCGCCGTCAATCTCGCCCTGATCGCCAAGTTCATGCCGGCGTACCTCTTTGCCCCCGAGTCATTTCCGGCGATTCCGACGCGCAACGATGCAGCCGACGACGAGTTCCTGTTCCGTCAGGGTCCGGCACGGGGGTTGTCGAAAGTTCGATTCGACGACTGGCGAGCGGTGTACGCGAAGTTTGCGGATGTTCCCAACGTTGCACTGTTCGTGGAGCAGGCAGAAGCGCTCGTGACCCTTCTAGTCGAAGCTGCACCGGATGCGGCGCAGCAGGTCGACTTGGACTTCGGCCTTGCGATCACCGAACTCTTCACCCTCGTCGTCTACGGCCAGTTGATCCTCGAACAAGCCGAGATCTTGGGATTGGACGAGGAGCAGCGGAACGGTGGGGTGCTGGATCAGATCTTCGATGTCCTGGTCCGCGACTTCAGTGCTGCAGCGGTGGAGTTGTACGGAAAACCCAGCGCCAGTGAAGATCAGCAACGGTTGGCACTCGCATCTATCCGGCGCCCCACGTTCGCGGCGGAGCGATTCGAGTACGTCTGGCAGCAAGTAGTCGCCTTGTCTGGTGCCTACGAAATGAACGGTGCAGGCTCAACGAACGGGGAGGAATGAAATGTCTGAACTGACGATGAATCGACCGCGTGAGGATTACGGCTTCTTCGGCCCAGGATCACCCAGTTGGAAGATCTGGGCCGCGCCGACAGCGCTGATCGGGTTCCAGCGGTCGGTGGTGCTCGAGCACTTCGACCCCTTCTTGGCTGCCGCAGTGGCAGACATGAGCGGGATTTACAGCGATCCGGCCGGGCGACTCGACCGAACCTTGGCGTACTTCCTGACCGTCGCCACTGCCGACGGGCGGACGGCATTGGCCTTGTCCGACCACCTCATGACAGTTCATGCTCAGGCCACGGGCATTGAACCGATCACCGGAACTCGTTACAGCGCAAACAATCCGGCGTCACAGCTCTGGATCCACGTGACGGGTTGGCATTCGGTGCTCAAGTGCTACGAGATGTATGGGCCGGGCCCGCTTTCAGCTGTCGAAGAGCAGCGGTACTGGGAAGAATGCGTGATCGCTGCCGAACTACAGACATGCAAGACCTCCGACGTTCCACGCTCCCGAGACGAGGTACGTGAGTACTTCGCTGAAGTCAGGCCCAGATTGTGTACCTCCGAGCGTGCCAACCGGGCGATGCACTACTTGTTGAGAACACCGAGAGCGCAGGGGAAGACGAAGTTCGCGACATTCAGCCGATTGGTCGCGCCGGCCACTATCGCGACTTTGCCCGGCTGGATGCGAACGATGGGTGGGTTCGATCAGCCAGCGTTGTTGGACAGAGCAATTGCGCCCGCGGTGCGAACGGCAGTCCGGTTGGGTAGTTCACCGAAGAACATGACCACTGCTCTGAAAGTCATTGCGCCGATGACGGGCAAGGTGTTGGAGCGCCACCTGCGTGACGAGCAACCCCTGGACCCGAGAGTTGTCACGCCAGCGGAGATTCGGGAGCGATTCCCGCGAGCCGCCAAGGTTGCGCAGGCCGTCTGACGGGTTCGCCACGGTCTGTTGGCACCGCATCGGGGGGATCCCTTCGATGCGGTGCTTGGTCCGTGTTCTGTTGTCGCCAAAGAGGTTTGACCTCTCAGGTTTTGAAGGTGGTGTTCGCGGGCCGCGGTTGCTGTCCGGGGTCGATCGAGGGTGGTGGGATGAACCAGGGTTTGTTGTCGGCGCCTATTCGGATTTCCCATTTGCCGACGAACCCGGATTTGCGGTGCATCAGCCGGTGATGTGAACGGCACAGCAGGACCAGGTTGTTCATCACCGTCGGGCCGCCGTTCGCCCAGTGCCGGATATGGTGCGCATCCGTCCAGGCGGGCACGCATGTGCAGCCCGGGAAGGCACAGCCTCTGTCGCGGGCAATCAACGCAGTCCGTTGTTCGGCGGTGACCAACCTCTTTCCTGGTTTCGCATCCAAGGGTGCGCCGTGATCGTCGAGCAGGACGGTGGAGAGGAAGCAGTCACACCCGAGGAGTCTGGTCTGCGATACGGACAGTGGTCCGAGCCAGGGCATGTGCCCGACATCGAGATCCGATACGGCCATTCCGTCATCAGTCTTGGAGGGTGTTGCGGCGCAGTCCCGATGCTCAGCCAAATCACGCGCGTTGATGTGCACGTTCACGTGCGGACGCTGACCACCATCGGTACCGGTCTTGGCGCAGTCCAGATAGCGGCGGATCAGTTCGGTGAACCCGTCCGCGGTGCGTTTCGCCGCCGACCGGGCATCGGGCGTCCCATCCGGTGCTGGGGTTGGCATCGTCAGATTCGACAGGGCCGAGAGCAACATTTCACCGGTGAGGGCATCGAAATCGCCGCGCACCACCACTCGACCGTTCAATGTCGAGGCGATCCGGAGCTCGTTCTGGTCGATGTCTTCGGCGGGCGGGATCTCATCCGATTCGAACAACCTCTCCAACGTCGCGATCACGTTCCGCACCTTCGTGGTCGTCGCCTCAACTCCGGAAGCAGCCGCAAGCAGTAGGTCGATACAGCGAGGGAGCGCGGCGTCTGGCATGCCTTTAGGTGGTGACTCGCAGAACGCCACGATCAACACGGCATGCTCGAAGGAGCAGTCCCCGCCATCGAACCGAGCCGCCACCGCCGGAAACGGCCGCAAAGCCGCACCCAACGCGGCGATCTTCTTCCCGTCCCGAACCTGCAGCATCGTGTTGCCCGCCAACCACGAACCGGCACCGCGACTGGCAATCACCTGATCATCCGGGCGCAACGACAACTCGTCCACCACCGCCACACGCACAGCTTCGAGACGAAGAATCTCCGCACTCGCCTCGACAGCAGCAGCGCGCAACTCGGCAGCAGTCAACTGCCACAACCGTCCGCGTAACCCCACCGCAGAACCAGACACCACGTCCGACAGACAAACACTCATTGAACCCCCCGATCCCCTCTCCAAATCATACTCGAACATGCGTTCGAGTCAAGAGTGTTTTCGAATCCTCGATTCGATACCGTCAAGGAGGATCTGTAGGCCCTGAGTAAATGACTCTTCGGTTTCTCGTTCGAGATAGAAGTCGCCGCCCGGTACCGGTGGGGCCTCCCGACCCAACTGCATCGTGTGGGGGAAGTCGTCCGCGAAATCCGGTGCAGCATCGGCCAGTGCAGCAGAAGACTTTGCCCACCAATGAGATTCGGAATCTCCGATGGTCGAGGCGCTCCGGATCTCAGCTAAGGTCCGCGCGGACCCCCGGATGAAATGGAAAAGCATGCTCACCGATCTGCGGATGGTCGGAGCATCGAGACTTGTGGAGTAGAGAATGGACAGGAGTGATTCGAGTCCTGCCTGCTCGTGCGGACCTAGGACGGGGCGCGCCAACGAGACATCCAATGTCCACGGATGGCGTGTATGTAGGGCGAAGAGTGCGGCGGCCCAGTCGGAGAGTGCCATGCGCCAGTCGCCGGTGTCTGCGATCGGCGGTAGCTCGGCATGCACCCGGTCGTACATCAGGTCCAGCAGTTCGTCCTTTCCCGGTATGTAGGTGTACAACGACATCGCAGTGCGGCCGAGGTGGTCGCCGATCATGCGCATCGACAACGGTGTCGTGGGGTTGGCGTCGGCGACTTCGATCGCGGCGTCAACGACTGTGTCAATGGACAGCGCGGGCTTCGGTCCTCGGCGGCCGGAAGGCGCCTCGGGTTGACGCCACAGAAGTGAAATCGTGCGTGCGATATCGCGTCGGCCTGCCTGTTTGTTCATCTTGTCGCTTTCGTGGAGTCGCGCTATTCTTAATTACTTTACAGTGTAAAGATTTGGGAGTGGGCATGGTTGAGGCAAGATTTCATGACGGGACAACTATCGATGTCGAGGTTCTCGGGCATGGCCCTGCCGTGCTGATACCTGTGAATCCGATTTCGGCTACCGGCATCAAGGCGGACGAACTGCGCGCCTGGGGCGTTGACCCCTCGCTCGGTCGAACGTTCCTGGAAGGGTTGGCGTCGAACTTCACTGTGGTTGCCTTCGACTACGAAGGGCACCGGATGGCGTCGCCCGCGCCGGACACGCTCACTCCCGACAACATCGCGTCCGACATTCTGGCTGTGGCGAATTCGGCTGGGATCGACCAGTTCGCCTACTACGGATACTCCTGGCTGGCTCTGTGCGGATTGCAGTTGGCGCTGCGCACCGATCGTCTGACCGCACTGGTCATGGGTGGTTTCCCGCCGGTGGATGGGCCGTACAAGGCGATGCTCCAGGTTACCGAAGCTACACACCGCATGGCGAGTGAACCGCCCCAGCGCACATCACAGCCCACGGCATCATCAGACGAATTCGATTGGAACTCCATCGACATTGCGTTGACCGGAGCGCAGACCCGGCAGTTCGTGACGCTGTACCGCGCACTTGGTGAATTCGACGATCGAACGATTCAAGGGCGCATCCTTTGTCCGCGAATGTGTTTCGTCGGTTCGCGAGACGTCATCGAATACGGTGACCGATGGGGTGGGGTACGGGTCGCGCCGGCCGATCTCGACCTCGACGCCGTTCGGTCGGCAGGGTGGGATATCGAGGTACTCGACGGTCTGGATCACACGCAGGCAATGCAACCGGCTCATGTTCTACCCATTCTCAAACCCTGGTTGGAGAAGGTGGTCGGTGTTTGACCGTGCGGGCACACGGGTAACCCGCTCCGGATGCCGTCAGCGTGAGGGGGCCGTGAGTGGACGAGTCACACAAGATCCGTCGCCGATCGTTTGTTCAAGGGCTTGGCCTGCTGGCCGGTCTGAGCGCGTTGTCCGCTGGATCAGCGACGGCTCGACCACCTGATGTCGATCCACTGCGCCCATTCCAACTTCCGTCGCCCCGTCTGGAACCGTTCCGGGAGTCCCTTCCTGTCCTGCCGGGCATTTCGGGTGGCAACCTGGAGCTTCGTGCGGCATCGTCGATGCACCGTTTCCATCCGGACCTACCGTCGTCGCCGTCGCTGGGTTACGGCGGAATGGATTATCTGGGCCCCACCATCGAGGCGCACGTCGATCAGCTCGTGACAGTCCGATATGCCAACGACATTTCTGCGTATCCGCTTGCCGCCGATGTCGATCCGGGTCTGCACGGCGTCAGCAACCTCGACCGCACACAGGTCCCCACCTCGCTTCACCTGCACGGGGGAGTTACTGCACCACAGTTCGACGGACATCCGGAGTTGATCCAGCGTCCGGGCGAAGGTTTGGTCCACGAATACACGAATGGTCGTGCCGCCGGCAATCTCTGGTACCACGATCACGCCATGGGAATGACGCGCCTCAACGTCTACGCCGGATTGGTCGGGATGTATTTTCTCCGTGACGACGTTGACACGGGCGCCGCCGGGAATTCTCTCGGCTTGCCGTCCGGTGAGTTCGAGCTTCCGATGATTCTGCAGGACAAGGTCTTCACCTCCGACGGTCAGCAGAGTGTCCGTTCCACGTGGCTCACTCCGCAGGGTTCTTGGGATCCGGCGACCCCCGGTGACGTTGGCGTGGTGAACGGCGTCGTGTGGCCGAAAGTGGAGGTGGCTCGAGGGCTGTACCGATTGCGACTGCTCAATGCCGCAACCTATTCGGTGTGGAATCTGCACTTCGCAAATCGTATGCGGTTCTGGGTGATCGGTTCCGAAGGCGGTTTTTTGGCCGCTCCGGCGCCGACGGATCACGTCCGGCTGAGTCCGGGTGAACGCGCTGATCTGCTGGTCGACTTCAGCATGCTCGAGCCGGGCACGACGGTGGAATTGCGCAACGACGAACCGGTACCCCTTGCGGTGGCGCAACGCGGCACACAGGTGATGCCGGTCTTCTGTCGGTTCGACGTGGGCAGCGCAAAGGGATTCACCGGCTCGATCCCGCAGCAGCTGAATTCCGTTGCTGCCGATCCGGCGTCCCCGGATATGGTGCGAAATCTCACGATCATGCAGCTGTCGCGTCCCTCGGATTACCCGTCGATCACCATGTCGCTCAACAATTTGAGGTTCACCGATTCGGATATCGAACTGCCACGTCAGGGAGCCGTCGAGCAATGGAATCTGATCAACATCACCACGGAACCACATCCGATTCATCTGCACTTGGTGGCGTTCCGCGTTGTGGGACGCCAAAGCCTCGACACTGCAGCACTGATGCAGCGGTATCCGGTGCCTGACTTGGGGGTCCGGTGGACGCCGTCGGCCGAGGAATTCGTGACCTCTTCGCTGCGGCCTCCCGAAGTGTGGGAAACGGGGGAGAAGGACACTGTCATCGTGGATGCCAACTCGATCACCCGCGTGATCGTGCGCTTTCCGACGGCCGACGAGTTGGGCTTCGATCCGGATGCAACTTTCGCGAGAGGTTCCATGGCAGACCACTCGGCACACGGAGAAGCCGGTATGGGGGACCTGCAGGGGTACGTCTGGCACTGCCACATGCTCGATCACGAAGACCACGACATGATGTTGCGATATCGGGTGGTGACGTAGCCTTCAAGGGGAGAAAAGTTCCCAGAGGAGGCAGCTGTGTCGGAAGGTACGCCCACCGGGCCCCTGGACGGATATCGGGTGATTGAACTCGGAACCTTGATCGCCGGGCCCTTCGCCGGGAAACTGCTCGGCGACATGGGCGCCGACGTGATCAAGATCGAATCGCCGGACCGCCCGGACCCGCTTCGTACCTGGGGTCAGGCCGAGCAGGACGGTCATCGATTCTTCTGGACGGTTCACGCCCGCAACAAGCGGTGTGTGACGTTGGACCTTCGCGTCGACGCGGGACGAGACCTGTTTCTGAATCTGATCGAACATGCCGATGTGGTGGTCGAGAACTTCCGGCCGGGCACCCTCGAGAAGTGGGGCCTGGGATTCGACGTTCTCAGTGCGCGCAATCCGAAGTTGGTGTTGGCCAGGGTATCCGGTTACGGGCAGAGCGGACCGCAAGCCAAGAGCGCCGGCTACGCCTCGGTTGCCGAAGCGGTCAGCGGATTTCGGCATCTGAACGGTTATCCAGGGCAGGCGCCTCCGCGTATTGCCCTTTCGCTCGGAGATTCTCTCGGCGGGATGTTCGCCGTTCAGGGAGTGCTGGCGGCGTTGCTCTCACGAGAGCGGACCGGCCGTGGTCAGGTGGTCGACGTTGCCCTCACGGAATCCTGTCTGGCGGTGCAGGAATCCACGATCCCGGATTACGATCGGGGCGGGATCATCCGGCAGCCCTCGGGAACGAGATTGGAGGGTATTGCGCCGTCCAACATCTATCAGACCTCTGAAGGAAACTGGGTGGTGATCGCAGCCAATCAGGATACGCTCTTCGTGCGTCTGTGCGCCATCATGGGGCGACCGGAACTAGCGCATGACGACCGCTTCTCCAATCATGTTGCCCGTGGCAAACATCAGGACGAGCTCGACGAACTGATCAGCGCCTGGGTCGCGCTCCAAGATCCCACTAGCCTGGTGGAACGCCTCACCGAAGTGGGAGTTGTTGCCGGGCCGATCAATACGGTTGAAGATGTCGTCAAGGATCCGCAGCTGATCGAGCGGGGGATGCTCGTCGACCACTACGACGAGCGGATCGGTGAAAACGTCCTCGGCTTGGGCGTCGTGCCTACTTTCAGTGAGACACCCGGATCCGTGCGCAACGCGGGAGCGTCGGCGCCGGGTCACGACAACTCCTCGGTGTGGGGCGGGCTCCTCGGACTCTCGGACGACGAGCAGGCAGAACTGAAGATGAAGGGCGTGATCTGACATGTCGGTACCTGGCGTGGGTATTCCAGCAGTCAGTATTCGTGAAGTCGGACCACGGGACGGGTTGCAGATCGAAGACCCGGTGTCGCTGGCGGAGAAACTTCGTCTTGTCGACGCTCTGGCTGCGACGGGTGTTTCGCGTATCGAGGCGACGTCGTTCGTCTCACCGCGCGCTGTGCCGGCGTTGGCCGACGCGGAATTGTTGGCAGCAGAACTGCACCAGTGGCCCGGCATCGAGTTCTCGGCATTGGTCGCCGGAATCGGTGGAGCGAAACGGGCCGTCGCCGCAGGAATGAAAACCGTCGAATATGTTGTGTCGGCATCGAATGGCCACAGCGAGGCCAACACTCGGTCGACGACGGAGCAAGCGACCGAACGTATCGGAGAGGTCGTCAGGATCGTCCACGACGCCGGAGGACGGGTGGAGGTCATCGTGGCCACAGCCTGGGACTGTCCGTTCGACGGTCCAACCGACCCGGATCGTGTTCTGCGGATTGCGGAGCAGGCCAAGGAGTTCGGTGCTGATCAGTTCTCGATCGCAGATACCATCGGCACTGCCACGCCGGGACGTGTCGGACGATTGATCGACGCTGTGGGCGAAAGAGTAGGTGACTTCGGCTTGGGTGCGCACTTCCACAACACGCGTGGCGCTGGTCTTGCTTGCGCGTTTGCGGCTGTGCAGCACGGTGTTCGAAACCTCGACGCGTCCACCGGAGGTCTCGGCGGTTGTCCGTTCGCTCCCGGTGCCAGTGGCAACATCGCGACGGAGGAACTGGTCTACATGCTCGAAGACATGGGCATTGCGACGGGTATCGACCTGGATGCGAGCATTCGTGCCGCTGCCGTTGCAGAGGAGATAGTGGGCCATACGGTTCCCAGTAATCTTCTCCGCGCCGGCGATCGGAAGCGGTAGGGACCTTTACTCTTCTCGGTTGGGTGATGCCAGCTGCAGTCTGACCAGCTGCTCGTGCGCCGCCGGCGGCCAACCGATGCGCTGCTTCTCCAGATACCAGGCACCGGCGGCAAATGCGATCGCGAGGACGATCCAGATCACGACGCTTCCGATCTGAGAGCCCAGGTCGCTCGACGAGGACACTTCGCCTGTGCTGTAGTCGTATTCCGTTGTCGTGGTGATTCCCTCTACTGCGAAGGTCCACAGAATCGGAAGGGCACACAGTGCGGCGAGGGCACGTGCGACATGCGCTGGACGCAGTTCGAAGATCATTCATTTCTCCTGGTGATCGACCCGGTGAATCTCACTCTCCTCGAAAGCTATTCGGGTTCGACGGCGCTGTCTGTAGTCGGATCGACGGACATGGACGAGGTGCCGAGCTCTCCCCGGTCCCCCTGCCGTAGCAGCTGCATTCCGTTGTGATCGAACTCGATTCGTCGAACGTCTTCAGTATCGACCAGCATCGTGGCCATAGCGGTACGCCGAGGTGGAAGGATCCGTATGGTCACTTTTCCTCGCGTGATCGCGGTGAGTTCCCGGACGATGCTCGAGTGGATTCGGTCGCGCACGTCGGGGTTCGCGCCATCCATTCCGTGGTCGTCGAGCAGGACCACTTCGACGCCGCGGTTTCGAGCGGCACGCACAGCATCGATGACATCTGTTTGTTGTAAGCCTGTCGCCCTCAGTGAATCTCGGAGTTGCGCCTCGAGGAGTTCGCATTCTTGCCGCTCGGTGGTTGTCAGTGGAACCCCGGAAGCGACCCGTTCGAGGAGCGGGCGTGCAAGGACATCGAGCCTGTCGAGTTGCGCGTCGCGTTCCTCGAGAATCGCAGCACTGGCGGATGCGGAGGCAATTCGTTGGGTGGACTGCTCACGAAGTTCGTAGATAACCCTGGCTTGAGGACGGATGGTGTATGCGAAGAAGGTCGACATCAGAACAGGGCCCGCGTTGATGACCGTCAACGACACTCCGTACATGGCCCCCTGGCCGGTGGTGGAGGACCAGATGGCGGTCACCAACACCATGAGTCCAAGCCCGAGCCACGCGAGTGCTGTACGCCCACGAACGCACATGAAGGTGAAGACTGCCGTCGACATCCCGAACATCCAGAGTTGAGTCATGTCGTTGACGGGGACGGGAACCACTGACAACACCAGGCCGCTCGTGACGGCGCCGGTCAGAGACACCAGAACGCTCTGCCCCAGCGGCATCGGGTCGCCTCTGCTCAGTACGAGTGTGAAAGCCGCAGTCGAGCACACGATAATTGCCAAGATCATCGGCCAGACTGCGCGGACGTCGGAGGATGTGTAGGCGACCGAGATCACGCAGGTGAGCGCGAAGCATGCAGCCATGAATCGAGCAGCACGGCTGTGCATGCCGAGAAGATCGCGGACATCTCGTCCGTCCGGCCTGGTCATGTCATCACCGCTACGGGCAAGCTCAACGTCAGAGTCACCGAAGTGCCGCGGCCGGGTGACGATCGAATGGTTGCCGATCCGCCGTCGAGTTGACGCATTCTGCCGCGGATGCTGACAGTGATTCCGAGGCGATGCGTCTCGACGGAGCTCGGATCGAAGCCGACGCCGTCGTCGGTGACGACTACTTCGAGGTGGGTGGCGGTTGCCGTGACCGTGACCGAACGCCGTGCACTGCTTCCGGCGTGTTTGACGCTGTTGCGCAGTGCCTCGGCCATCGCACCGGCCATCGCACGAATCGAGTCGGGTGCGTATCCGCTCGGATCAGACCCGTCGGAGAGGGCGGTCTCGAACGTGATGTTTTCGTCCACTTCCGAAGCGGCTGAACGCAACTGAGCGAGGATTCCGTCGAAGTCGAAACTCGTCTCGTGGTCGGTTCCGGAGCGCAGTTCGTCGAGTCTTGCCACCGTCCTTCGCGCCTGAGCGACGACCGAGGGATCGGCATCGTTTCTCGAAGCAGCGAGCAGAGTCGACATCACGGTGTCGTGGATGAGTGCGTCGAATCTCTCGCGTTCGACGGATTTGGCCTCGGCCGCGGCGGCGCGGGCGGCAGCGGCATGAGTGGTGGCGATGGTCGCATCCAGTACTCGTCCGGTTCGCAAGGCCATGACGGCCGCTGCTACGAAAACCGCGCAGAATGTCCAGGCGAAGGCGAGGTCGGGAACCAACAGGTGCGTCGTGGGACTCGTCCGGATTATGTGATTGGTCAACTGTGCGAGTGTTGCCACTACGAAAAGGTGCACGACGGCAGCGGCCGGTCGCCAAGCTGCAGCGGCAGCAAGGCTGGCGACGCCGGGGAAATTGGAAATCCACAAGGTGAAATCTGTGACGTGGTCACCATTCCACGCCGGCCACCACAGGAGGATGACCACGACGTAGAGAACCGCATTTGCGCTCGCAGTTCGTTTCACCCATCGGGTGTCGGCGTGGAACGTCGATGCTCCCAGCGCCAGCCCACTACCGAAAGTCGCGACCACCGCCAGTGGAGTCCACCACGACGCAGACATCGTGGTGGCTTCTGCAATCGCAGGGGCAAGCAATATCAAATAGCAGACATAGCCGGCGCCGATGAAGCGGCCGAAGAGCCTCAGAATTTCGTCAGAAGCACTGGCTGTTTTGTCGAAAGCAACTCTGTCGATCAGAGTTCGTCGATCGTCACTATCTGATCTTGTATCGCTCGCACGAGTAATTCGCATTTCGTCGGTGCGTTCCTTCCAACGTCGGCATACTTCTCGCGAATCCGCGACAGGTGGGTCCCCACCGTTCCCACGCTGATGTAGAGGTTTTGAGCAACGCGTGACTTCGAATCACTCAGTAGCCATTCCCTGAGAACCTCGATTTCGCGCTCCGAAAGGTGCGGTCCTACGGGATCCTGTGCCATGCAGTTTTCCACAGTGACTGTCATGAGTTTCGTCCTTACTTCTCTGTAGCGGAATGACAGACCCCCGACAGTGCCGTCTTCTTGTCAGATGAATGTAATTCGAAGAGGGAAATTTTTCCCAGACATCAATTCCTCTGCCCATATTTTCAGGGGCAGCGCTGTGAGAGTTATTGTTGCCGAACCTCATTGTTAGTCAAAGTCAGCTTTTTTCCGGAAGTAGGCCGTTCAGGAATTGGTAACACCCCGTCTTCGACCGCGCGTTTGTACAAATCCGTTTTTGTCGGTGCGGGTCGTCCGACAGCCGCATATTTCTGCCTGATGCGCTGGAGGTAGTCGTTAACCGTCTGCGGCGCCAAACCGGTGAGTCGCGCAACTCGATCCGCCTTCTCTCCGGATGCGTAAAGTTCGAGGACCTCGAGTTGTCGAGGGCTCAGACCCACTTCGTCGAGACCTGGATCCCCGTCGATTGCGGCAGCCCACTCTGTCGTCACCACCTGCCTTCCCGACGCGGCGGCGCGTATCGCATCAACCACGACGGCAGTCGGTTCGGACTTGCGTACAACACCCAGTACGCCGGCACGGGCGGCCGAGCGAACGAGGTACGGGTTTTCCGCCCCGGTGAAGATCAATGTCTCGAGCCCGGCGGCCCGCAGTTGCTCGACATTGCTCTTGGGCGATGAACCGTCGGCCAGCCGGAGGTCGAGGATTGCCAGATCCAAGGCGACGTTCTGAGCGAGCATCTCGGACACAGTGGTCGCGATGCACACCAATTCGAGGTCCGGCTCGTCCTCGAGCATCACGGACACGCCGATTGCTACCGACTCGTGGTCTTCCACCAACCCGACACGGCGGTGTGGAAATGCTGTTTGCTCTGGCATAGCGATTGTTTCCCTCCGCTCGATGCGAGGACGTTATCAGGCAGAGCTGACTGACCGGTATGTTACGTGTCAAGATTTGAAGTCAGCCTGGACTGTTTTACGTTTCGGCTCTACAGTTGTCTTGTGACCGAGACCACTTCCGATGCGAAAGTAAGCCGTACCCAGGCCGAACGTACAGCGGCGATGCGTGGGCGCCTCCTCGACGCCGCCGTCGAATCGTTGGTCGAGCTGGGCTACGCACGGACCAGCACGCAAGAGATCGCCCGCCGGGCAGGCGTCTCGCGGGGTACGCAACTGCATCATTTTCCGACCAAGGAATCGCTGGTCGTCGCGGCCGTCGAGTATCTGGTCGACAAGCGGCTGGAAGAAATCCTCACCGCTGAAGTGGATCGTGGTCGAGGCCTCGAGGTCCTGTCGGACGCGTTCTCCGGGCCGCTGTTCTATGCCGCCCTCGAATTGTGGGTCGCGGCGCGGACCGATCCCGTTCTGCATGCGGCGACGGTGCCCCTCGAACGCAAGGTGAGTGAGGCGCTCGAGTTCGGCAGCGCCGAGTTGTTCGGTGATCGGTTCGATTCCGAGTCGGTCGAACTCACCATCGAACTCGTTCGTGGGCTTGCCGTCTCAGCCCTGTTTCGTACATCCGAAGCCGACGACGCGCTCAGAGCGCGACTGTTGCCGGCCTGGCAATCCCGAGTGGAGAAGAAGTGAAGCTTCCCGAACATGTCGAAACGCTGATCGTCGGTGCCGGATTTGCCGGTATGGGCTTGGCCGCCAGAATGCTTCGCGACAACCGCGCTGCAGACGTCGTGTTGATCGAGCGTGGAGCTGACATCGGCGGCACTTGGCGCGACAACACCTATCCAGGCTGTGCCTGTGACGTGCCGACGGCGTTGTACTCGTATTCTTTTGCGCCGAGCGCCGATTGGAGTCATACCTTTGCTCGTCAACCCGAGATCTACAACTATCTGAAGAAGGTGGCCGCAGACACCGGCATCGTGGAACGCGTAGTCCTGAACTGCGAACTCGAAGCTGCTGTGTGGGACGAGGATGCGGTGCTGTGGCGTATTCGGACATCTCGAGGGTCGTTGACGGCCAAAGCTCTGGTCGCCGCGACCGGAGCGTTGTCGACGCCCAAGATCCCGGATTTCCCCGGCCTCGACCAATTCTCGGGGACCACTTTCCATTCGGCGACGTGGAACCACGAACATGAACTGCGTGGTGAGCGCGTAGCCGTGATCGGAACGGGAGCGTCGGCGGTTCAGTTCGTTCCCGAAATTGCCGACCCTGCTGCCCATGTCACCGTGTTCCAGCGAACTCCGGCCTGGGTGATTCCGCGGATGGATCGCACCCTGCCTGCTGCACAGAAGGCCGTGTACTCGCGGATTCCCGTTACACAGAAGGTGATTCGAGGGTGGGTTTACGGCTTCCGCGAGCTACTCGGTGCCGCGATGTCGCACGCGACGTGGGTGCTGCCTGCCTTCGAGGCGGCCGCGCGCCTTCATCTGCGCAGACAGGTGAAAGATCCGGAGTTGCGCCGGAAACTGACTCCCGATTTCACGATCGGTTGCAAGCGCATGCTTCTGTCCAACGACTGGTTGCGCACCCTTGACCGCGCGGACGTGAGTCTGGTCGACAGTGGGCTCGTCTCGGTCACCGAAAACGGAGTGGTCGACGGACGCGGAGTCGAGCACAAGGTCGACACCATCATCTTCGCCACGGGGTTCACGCCGACGGAACCGCCTGTTGCGCATCTGATCACCGGAAAACGTGGCGAGACGCTGGCCGCACATTGGAACGGTAGTCCCAACGCGTACAAGGGTACTGCGGTCAGCGGGTTCCCGAATCTGTTCCTCATGTACGGTCCGAACACCAACCTCGGACACAGTTCGATCGTGTACATGCTCGAGTCCCAGGCCGAGTACGTCAACGACGCCTTGAACACCATGAAGCGAGAGCGGATCGATGCCCTCGACGTGAACGAGACGGTGCAGGTGCACTACAACAAGGGAATTCAGCACGAGTTGCAGCACACGGTGTGGAACAAGGGCGGATGCTCGAGTTGGTACATCGATCCGGAGGGGCGCAACTCGGTGCAGTGGCCGACGTTCACTTTCAAATTCCGTTCGCTGCTGGAGCATTTCGATCGGGAGAACTACTCCGCTCGCAAGATCGAAAGCGTCGAGGCATGACCGCGACGCACTACGACGTGGTGGTTATCGGTTCGGGATTCGGTGGCAGTGTCGCCGCTCTTCGCCTGACGGAGAAGGGCTACCGTGTCGGGGTGCTCGAAGCCGGTCGACGGTTTGCCGACGACGAGTTGCCTGAAACCAGTTGGAGACTTCGAAAGTACCTGTGGGCGCCGTGGATCGGATGTTATGGGGTTCAGCGCATCCATCTTCTTCCGGATGTGCTCGTGATGGCGGGGTCCGGCGTCGGAGGTGGGTCGTTGAACTACGCCAACACGTTGTATCAGCCACCCAATCGGTTCTTCGAAGACCGTCAGTGGGCGCACATCACTGACTGGCACGACGAACTGGCGCCGTACTACGACCAGGCCAAACGGATGTTGGGTGTTCGCACCAATCCGTCCTTCACTCCTGCCGATGCGGTGATGAAGGACGTAGCCGAAGAGATGGGCGTGGGGGAGACCTTCACGTCCACCCCCGTCGGTGTTTTCTTCGGGGAGGCAGGAGTTTCCGTGCCGGACCCGTTCTTCGGCGGAAAAGGACCCGAACGCACAGGTTGCACGGAATGCGGGGGATGTATGACCGGCTGCCGAGTCGGTGCGAAGAACACGCTGGTCAAGAACTACCTCCATCTCGCCGAGCAAGCGGGCGCCAGGGTTCATCCGCTCACGACCGTCACCGACCTTCGGCCGGCGGCAAGCGGTGGTTACCGCCTGCTCGCGAGGCGAACGGACGGCGTCCGCCGGCGAGAAGTTCGGTTCACCGCCGATCAGGTGGTGGTTGCCGCCGGAACGTACGGAACGGCGAGACTGCTGCTCGGTATGAAGGAATCCGGTGCCCTGCCGGGCCTGTCGGATACTCTCGGCACCGTCGTACGTACCAATTCCGAAGCCGTACTGGCCGCAACGTCGAAGTCGCGTCGACGGAACTTCACGCAGGGCGTAGCCATCACGTCGTCCTTTCACCCGGATGATCACACGCACATCGAGCCGGTGCGATACGGCAAGGGCAGCAATGCAATAGGACTTCTGCAGACCGTCCTGAGTGACGGCGGTGGGCGAACTCCCCGGGTGCTGAAGACTCTGGCAGTCGCGGCCCGACACCCAGGAGCGTTCTTGCGGTCGTTGTCGGTACGGAACTGGTCCGAGCGAACCGTCATCGCGCTGGTGATGCAGACCGACGACAACTCCCTCGAACTTTCCAAGAACACCAAACGATTCGGGCGCTCCCTCACCAGTAGACCGGGACCGGGCGATCCACCTCCTCAGTGGATTCCGCAGGGTCATACAGCCATTCGCAAGGTCGCCGAGAAGATCGACGGCGACCCGGGTGGTTCCATCGCCGAGATCGTGAACATCCCGATGACGGCACACTTTCTGGGTGGCTGCGCGATCGGTGACAGCGCGTCGAGTGGCGTCGTCGATCCGTATCTGCGTGCATACGGTCATGAGGGACTGCACGTCATGGACGGTTCGGTGGTGAGCGCAAATCTCGGAGTGAATCCTTCCCTGACCATCACTGCGCAGGCGGAACGAGCGTGCGCGATGTGGCCGAACAAGGGTGGCGCGGACGCCCGCCCGAAGACCGGCGAGCCATACGTACGTATCGATCCGACTTTGCCGTCCGATCCGGTGGTGCCGACGCATGCACCAGGCGCTTTGCGGCTTCCCCTGACCATTCGAGCTGAGAAGGTGTCCGATGTGGAGCGTGCCTGAATCGACAAGTGACCGCGTCGACTGGCCGGTGAGTGATCCGCCGCCGTGGCCGGCTCGCGTTCGCGCGACACTGTGGTGGCACCGCAGTACGTCGGCGGCGCGGGAGCTCGGCCCGGATGGTCGAACGATTCCGATGACGGTGGCCATGATGGTGGACTACCTCGATTCGCCGGTCGGCCCGTATCGCGAGATCCTCGCCAGTCCGGTCTTGCATGCGCCAGGGAAACGGATCGGGCCTATGCCGCGGATGGCGGTCCCTTTCATCGCGGTGGATTCGGAACCGTCGGTGCACGGTGGGCGAGTCCACTGGCAACTACCCAAGGTTCTGGCCGAGTTCGACGGAGACGTGCAGCAGAAATTCACTGCAACCGGCGACGGATGGCGGGTGCGTTCGGATACGCGGATGCTCGGGCCGCGTCTGCCGATTGCCGGGGCGTTGGGATTTGCGCAGCCGGAGTCCGGTGGAGGTCTGGCGATCGCGTCGGCAAGGCTGACGGGATCGTTCCGATACGCGCGCGTGAGCGTCGAGGCAGAGGGGCAGACCCTGCCGGACTGGTTGGCTGCGGGCACCCATCACGGCGTCGTGATTCTGGGCGGAAAAATGACTACGGGAGCGGCCAGGCGTCGGTAACGGGGGTTTGACCTGCGAAAAAGCGACCAAGGCCGCCCGTCAGTGACCGGGCGGCCTTGGTCGTGTGGTGTGAAAGTCAGGTGTCGACGTCCCACAGGCGCCTCTCGGCGGGTGGTCGCTCGCAGCGACAAAAGGGGTGGGGCCCGGGGCTTGTTCGGACGCCGACAGGGTGTTCAACGGCGGTCTCCCCGGATTTGTTCCCGTCCTTGATATGTGACACCGGTCTCGATTCAACTTAGGCAATCCTTTTCTTGACTAATTCCAGAAAAGCGGCATACTGGGAAACATGCGAGACGGAGAGCATGACTTCGACCCCCGAGCGCAATTGCGCGCCGTCGGGTTGAGGGTCACTGCTCCGCGCCTCGCCGTGCTGGATGCGGTTACAGCCCAACCGCATTCAGACGCCGATTCTGTTGCAGCACTCGTGCGGCAGCAGCTCGGATCGGTATCCACACAGGCCGTTTACGACGTGCTGAAGGCATGCGTGAACGCAGGATTGCTGCGACGCATCGAGCCGGCGGGTTCGCCCGCACGGTTCGAGACGAGGACTGGTGACAACCACCATCACCTCGTCTGTCGCGGCTGCGGCAAGGTCGTCGACGTCGATTGTGTTGTCGGCCAAGCTCCCTGCCTCGAACCTTCCGATAATCACGGCTTCGAAATCGACGAAGCCGAGGTCGTGTTCTGGGGCCGTTGCGAAGATTGCCTGAAGAATTCTGCCGAATCCGACACCGAGTCGGACGCGGTCTCGCAGAATCGAATTGATGCGTCCAGAACCTCCGAGTCAGCCACCTCGCATGCAGCCCATGCGTTCGACTCGGATGCAGCCCCGCTCCTCTGACGCCCAGCCCACAACGCTAGGAGGCTTCGCCATGACCAAGCCCACCACCAACAATTTCGGTATCGCGGTCGCAAGTGATGACGAATCGCTGACCGCGGGTATTCAGGGGCCGGTGCTCCTTCACGACCACTACCTGATCGAGAAGCTCGCGCAGTTCAACCGCGAGCGTGTCCCGGAGCGCATCGTCCACGCCAAGGGCGGCGGCGCTTTCGGTGAACTCGTCATCACACACGACGTCAGCAAGTACACCAAGGCCGCGTTCCTGCAGCCGGGTAAGAAGACCGAGTCACTCGTCCGCTTCTCCACCGTCGCCGGTGAGCAGGGCAGCCCGGACACCTGGCGCGATCCGCGCGGTTTCGCGATGAAGTTCTACACCGAAGAGGGAAACTACGACCTCGTCGGCAACAACACCCCGGTGTTCTTCATCAAGGACGCCATCAAGTTCCCCGACTTCATTCGTTCGCAGAAGCGACTGCCCGGCTCCGGTCTTCGTGACCACGACATGCAGTGGGACTTCTGGACTCTGCGTCCCGAGACCGCTCACCAGGTGACCTGGCTGATGGGTGACCGCGGTATCCCGAAGACCTGGCGCAACATGGACGGCTTCGGATCGCACACCTACCAGTGGGTCAACGCTGCGGGTGAACGCTTCTGGGTGAAGTACCACTTCAAGACCGATCAGGGCATCGAGTTCCTGACGCAGGCCGAAGCAGACAGCCTCGCCGGTAGCGATCCCGACTACCACCGCGCGGATCTGTACAACGCCATCGAGGCCGGTAATTTCCCGAGCTGGACACTCAAGGTTCAGATCATGCCGGTCGACGAGGCCGAAGGCTACCGCTTCAACCCGTTCGACCTCACCAAGGTCTGGTCCCAGAAGGACTACCCACTGATCGAGGTCGGCAAGTGGACGCTGAACCGCAATCCGGAGAACTTCTTCGCGCAGATCGAGCAGGCTTCGTTCGAGCCGTCGAACGTGGTGCCCGGCATCGGATTCAGCCCGGACAAGATGCTTCTCGGCCGCGTCTTCTCCTACGCCGACGCACATCGTTACCGCATCGGCACCAACTACGCCGACCTGCCGGTCAATGCCCCGAAGAACGAGGTGAACTCCTACTCCAAGGAGGGCGCCATGCGTTACAGCTTCAATTCCCCGTCGACGCCGGTGTACGCACCGAACTCGTACGGCGGACCGCATGCCGATCCGTCGGTTGCCGGTGACGAAGGACTGTGGGCGTTCGACGGCAAGGCAGTGCGCGCCGGATACATCGAGCACGCCGAGGACGGCGACTTCACGCAGGCCGGAACGCTGGTCCGTGAAGTTCTCGACGACGCAGCTCGTGAGCGCCTGGTGAGCAACATCGTCGGCCACGCCCTTGCCGGCGTCAGTGAGGAAGTTCTGTTGCGTGTCTTCGAGTACTGGAAGAACGTCGACGCAGATTTGGGCAAGCGCGTCGAAGAAGGTGTACGCGCAGGTCAGTGACCCGCTGACATGAGCATCGCTTAGGTCTACCGAATGCGGACCGCTGCAAGGGAAATCACTTCCCGGCAGCGGTCCGTTTCCGTCTACCCAACTACAGAAGCGCAAACCAATAGACGAAGCATGCGAGAAGGAATACAACGACTGACTCCATGACGACACCCCTGTTCGACGTGCACTTCTGCTGTTCGCACTCTCCATGATCCGCTTCTCGAGCTGAGAATGCTCGGGGCACAAGTTTCGCGAACCGAGGTGTTGGGCAGTCAATTCCCATGGCAATAGGTGCGGTTCTCTTCGACATCGACGGAACGCTCGTCGATTCCAACTATCTGCACGTAGAAGCGTGGTCGCGAGCTTTCTTCGAGGTAGGTCGCCCGGTCGACGCGTGGCGGGTACACCGCAGCATCGGCATGGACGGAGACCAACTACTGGAGTCCTTGCTCGGCGAAGACATCGACGGGTGCGGACCGCGAGCCAAAGAACTTCACACCACGTACTACCGGCAGTCGGCCGACCGTCTCCGAGTACTGCCGGGAGCGCGCGAGTTGATCCGCCGAGTTCACTCGCTCGGACTGCATGTGGTGCTCGCTACCTCGGCGCCGGACGACGAACTGAAGTTGCTACGCCGGACGCTCGACATCGACGAAATGATCTACGCCGCCACCTCTTCGGAATCCGTCGACGAGGCCAAACCTGATCCGGACCTGATCGAGGTCGCGCTCGCGAAGGCAGGTGTCGACGCGGGCAATGCGGTCATGGTCGGGGATGCCGTCTGGGACATGAAGGCGGCGACATGGGCGGGCGTTGTGGCTGTGGGAGTGCGCAGTGGTGGCATGTCGACCGACGAACTTGAAGGTGCGGGTGCGACTGCCGTGTACGACGACGCCCGCGACCTCCTCGACCACCTCGACGGCAGTGTGATTTCCGAACTCGTTTCAGGCCTAGATACCGGGAGTTGATCAGTGATGGCACGATTCGGCTACACCTTGATGACGGAGCAGGCAGGTCCGAAAGAACTGGTTCGCCATGCAGTTCGGGCCGAAGAAGTCGGCTTCGACTTCGAAGTGATGAGTGATCACTACTCGCCGTGGCTGACCGAGCAGGGGCATGCACCCTACGCCTGGTCGGTGCTGGGGGCAGTCGCCCACGCCACCGAGCGAGTCGGTTTGATGACGTACGTGACTTGTCCGACCGTGAGGTACCACCCCGCCGTCGTCGCTCAGAAAGCTGCGACGATCCAGATCCTCGCGGACGGACGCTTCACCCTGGGATTGGGAAGTGGCGAGAGCCTGAACGAGCATGTGGTCGGCGAGGGTTGGCCGTCCATCGACACCCGCCAGGACATGCTGCAGGAGGCGGTGAGCATCATTCGCGCACTGCTCGCCGGAGATCTGGTGAGCTGGAAGGGGGAGTACTTCGACGTCCAGTCCGCCAGGATCTGGGATCTCCCCGAGAACCCGGTTCCGCTGGCGCTGGCCATGTCCGGAGACAAGTCCGTCGAGCGTTTCGGTCCGATGGCCGACGATCTGATTGCCGTGCAACCGGATGCGGAGCTAGTGCACTTGTGGAAGCACGTGCACGGCCGAGCATACGGATTGGCTCCCGCAGGCAGGACCATCGGTCAGATTCCGATCTCGTGGGACCCTGATCGCGACACGGCAATTGCACGAGCTCATCAGCAGTTCCGGTGGTTCGGCGGAGGGTGGTCCGTGAACTCCGAACTGCCGACGCCGGCGAGCTTCTCGGGTGCGACTCAGTTCGTGCGCAAAGAGGATGTAGCTGAAAGCATTCCGTGTGGTCCCGATCTCGATGTGATCGTCGAAGCGGTCAAGGCATACACGGACGCCGGATTCACCGATGTGGCACTGGTACAGATCGGTGGAGATACCCAAGACCGATTCTTCGACGAGGCGGCCAAGCCGCTGCTCGAGGCTCTGCACGTCGAATTGGGTTGATCGAGAAGATCAATCGAGTTCCGCCGAGTGGGCTCTTGTCGAGTCGCGCGCTACCGCCGTGCAGCCTCGCCTGCTGCGCGACGAGGGCCAGTCCCAAACCGCTTCCGGCGTCGCCCGCACCGGTACCACGAACGAATCTCTCGAACATCGCTTCGCGTTCCGAAGGCGCGATCACGGTGCCGTTGTCGTCGACGAATACCGTCGCCGAACCCGTCGCAGCCCCTGATCGGACAGTGATCTCGACTTCGTCGGCATTGCCGTGCCGAACGGAATTGGTGACGGCGTTGGTCAGCACCAGACGGATACCCGCGGGAAAGGCCTGAACCGAAAGTTCTTCCGGTGCTTTCAAACGAACGTCGACCTGCGGGTGCAGACGGCCTGCGTCAGCGACGGCGCGATCGGCAACCTCCACGAGATCGACGTCGGCACAATCCTCGGGATCGGCCACGTCACCCAGGGCTAGAGTCTCGAGGTCGGTCAGGGTGCGCTCGATCTGGCGCTGCGCCTCCAACAATTCGCCGGACAGTTCGCGCCGTTGGCTTTCCGTGAGATCGAGTGTTGCGAGAACTTCGAGATCGGTACGCATCGACGTGAGAGGTGTGCGCAGTTCGTGGGCGGAGACGCGAGCGAAATCGCGTGCCGACTCCAACGCCTCCTCGGTGCGGCTTCGATCGCTTTCGATGCGACTGAGCATGCTGTGGATTGCCTCCGACAGTTCTTCGGCTTCTCGCGTTCCACGTACCGACGGTGCCCGGCGCGAGAGTCCGTCGACGTCGAGGTTGTTGCCGATCGAACTGGTGGTCTCGGTCAATTGCTGTAGTGGCCGGACGGCTCGGCCGGTGAGGAACCAACCGAGCCCGGCCGCGGCAAGGATGGCGACCACTGCTGCAGCGGCCACTTGGAACTGCTGCTCGCGGATTGCCTGGGTCAGTGGGTCTTCGGGGATGCTGACGGCCAGTGTGGCGCCGCTGTCGCCGGGCACCAGAACATCACGACTGCGAACATCGGTGGTAGCCAAGGCGCTGACGGTCGCGGCGTTGAATCCGGGGCTGACCACGGATGGTTCTGTTGTTGCAGTTGGTGTCTCGATGAATAGCGGGCTCGGCGCACTCGCCGCGACGCCCAGGGTGACGGAATCGAGAGTGCGTTCGAGTTGTTCGGATCCGTTGACACGCAGAAAGACCGCGAACGCAATTCCGATCGCGGCAATCACGATTCCGGCTGCCAGGCCCGAGGCGATGGCTACGCGAGTCTGAAGTGACAGCGGCCGCTTCATCGTTCGGCCCTCAGGACGAAGCCCACCCCACGCACTGTGTGGATCACGCGGGGCGCTCCGTCGACTTCGAGTTTCTTGCGTAGGTAGGTGACAAAGACGTCGACGACATTGGTGTCGGCGGCGAAGTCGTAACCCCAGACGAGTCGCAGGAGTTGTGCGCGACTGAGTACGACACCGGTGTGCTCGGCGAGTACCGACAACAGGTCGAATTCTCTTTTGGTGAGTTCGATTCGCCTACCATCGATGTGCGCTCGATGGCCACGGAGATCGACCGTCAGCGGTCCCACCGTGATCGGATGGTCGACCGACGGGGTGGCTCGCGTCGTGCGTCGAAGTAATGCGCGGAGTCTGGCGACGAGCTCGGCCAACTCGAAGGGCTTGGTGAGGTAGTCGTCGGCGCCCGCCTCCAGCCCCGCGATGCGATCACCCACGGAACTTCGGGCGCTGAGCACGCAGATCGGAACCTCGTTGCCGATCGCGCGCAGGGCGGTCACCACCCCGACGCCGTCGAGACCGGGCATGTTGACGTCGAGAACGAGCGCGGCCGGGCATTGCTTGTTCACCGATGACAAGGCCGATCGTCCGTCGACGGCAGTTGCCGTGTCGAAGCCCGACAATCGGAGTCCACGTTCGAGCGAATTCAGAACCTTCGCGTCGTCGTCAACGATCAGGATGCGCTCGCGTGTACTCACCCCAGCCATGGTGCCATCGGATCAAGGCCTGGGGCCTCGCTCGGAGCGAGGGCCGTCGCATTCTCATCAACTCCTAAGAAACCGACAACAGATCTGCAGTGTTGGCTTCATAACCTCGGGTTTCTCGGATGCGACCGCGCCGAGAACTCGAGAACGTTCGATCAAGGAGAACTACGATGACGCGATTGAAAGTGAACGGCAAGCGGGCCCGCCGGACCGGTGTGGTGGTGGCGTCCGTGGCGGTCCTCGGTATGGCAGTGGCGCCGGGAATCGCCTGGGCTTCCAATCCGATTTCCGACGGGTCACCGGTGGCGGTGCGGTCGATCGCGACCGCTCCGTCCGAGTTGGGTGTGGCTCCCGAAGTAGCGTGTGGTGTCGCGGCGCCGATTTCCGACGAGGAGCTGCAGAAGCTCATCGACGAGGGGAAGGTCGTGCGCGCGGAGGAGGCCGGTACGGCCGCAGTCACTATCGAAGTGCCGAGCGAAGCTGCGACATTCGTTGCGCGTGAAGGGGTGCCGGCGTTGCCGACCGTCGAATGGGCTCCGACCACCGAAGGTGTTCCGGCAGAGGTGCTCGACATGGCCGGTGTCGCTCCGCTGGAGGAAGGCGTTGCCCTGTCATGCACGGTTGCCGCGGGCTGACGAGCGAAAAAAGCTCCGCATGAACCGCTTTGACCTGGAACGGTACGGCCGTACTCAACTGGGTCTGGAGGTTGGTCAAGCCTGTCGGTAGCACTTGCTACGTTCGGGGCGGTCTCGGCGAGCATGCCGGGGCCGTCGCCGACGGCGTCATGTGTGTGGTGTCTTGCAGAGGGTGCGGTACGGCCTGATGCGGGGCGCGTTTCGAAAGGTGTTGTGTTTCATGGTCATGGGCCCCACCCACGCGATGTCCGGTGCTGCTGTGGGGTTGGTGGTTGCGGAGTTGTTGCCTCTCGACTGGGGAGGGCCCACATCCACTGCGGAAACTTTGACCTTTGCCGGAGTGTGTGCCGGAGCCGCCTTGCTTCCCGACCTCGATACCGGTCAGTCGACGGTTTCGCGATCATTCGGTCCGCTCAGCAAGGCTCTGGCCAAAGGCATCGACGCAATTTCGGTGACCTTCTACCGCATCACCAAAGGCAAGAAGGACGGCAAGCGTCGTGGTGGGCATCGGACGCTCACGCACACCGCGCTGTTCGCCGCCGGGTTGGGTGCCGGGGTCTCGGCGCTGGTTGTTCAGTTCGGGAAGCCAGCCATCATCATCACCCTGTTCTTCTGCCTCGGGTTGGCCATCCGTGGATTGGCGGGTGAATTGGCCAAGGAGAAGGGTTGGCTCGCGGTCTCCGCCGTTGCGTTGGTGCTCTCTGCCCTCACCTGGCAGTGGTATCCGAGTGAGGCTGGATCCACGGGGCTAGGTGTTGCGGTGGCACTGGGTTGCGCCACGCACTGTCTCGGCGATGCGATCACCAAGGAAGGGGTGCCGTTTCTCGCGCCCCTGATTCCGCTCGGCGGCAAACGATGGTGGGAACAACGGCTGCCGTCATTCCTGTCCATCCGTGCAGGTGGGAACCTCGAGAAGATCCTGATCGGGCCGGCGTTGACGGTTCTGACTGCCTGGTTGATCATCAGTGCGTTCGACGGTGCCCCGGAAGCGATCTACGCGGTCTTCGCTCCGATGGTGCAGTGAGCTTCGGAAAACTTTTATTACGGAACCACTGGCATCGTAATCATATTTGTTCTACGTTCGTCCCTGACATGAACCGAGTCGGCTGACGGAGTGAGCAGTGGTGCATCAAGCAGAGCGCATGGCAGAGCACAGCTCGAGCGAAGACGGTGTGAGCCGGCGCGGATTTCTCGCAGCGAGTGCCGGCGCAGCTGCTCTCGCGGGCATTTCCTGGGCGCCGGCTGGAGCAGTTCCCTGGGGTTCGGCATCGACCATCGCGCCACCGCCCGGATTTCCGTCGGACATTCCGTTGTCACAGCAGGCGTACGCGAACTGGTCGCGAGAAATCATGCTCGACAGCGTGTGGACTGCCACGGCACGTCACAGCGATGACGTCGTCACCCTCGCCAACTGGGCGTTCGACAACGGGTACACAGTGCGTGCGAAGGGAACGATGCACGGGTGGAGCCCGTTGACGGTGGTGCCCGGCGCGCCTTCGGATCGAATTCTGCTGGTCGATACGATGGCCAACTTGAATTCGGTTGTGGTGCAGCACGGCACGCCCGCAACGGTCACGGCGGGCGCCGGCGCCAGTATCGAAGCGATTCTGACAGCGCTCGAGCGAGAAGGGCTCGGCTGGGCCAACTCTCCGGCGATCGGTGAGCTGTCCATCGCCGGCGCGCTGGCGATCGGTGCTCACGGGGCCACCTATCCGGCGGTGGGGGAGACGATCACCCCTGGTCAATCCTATGGTTCGCTGAGCAACCTGATCACCGAGATCACGGTGGTGGCGTGGGACGAAGGCATCAATCGGTACGCACTGAAGACATTTCACCGATCGGACGTCGAGAGCACCGCCTTCCTGACCCATCTGGGTCGAACCTTCGTCACCTCCGTGACGCTGCAAGCCGGGGAGAATTATCGGCTGCGGTGCCAGAGTTTCACCGACATTCCGTGGCAAGAACTCTTTGCTGCTCCCGGTTCGCCAGGGCGTACCTACGAGAGTTTCGTCGAGAAATCCGGACGGGTGGAAGCAATCTGGTTCCCGTTCACGCAAACACCGTGGCTCAAGGTCTGGACACCGACCCCGGTCAAACCGCCGGAGTCCCGAGAGGTGAGCGGGCCGTACAACTACTTCTTCTCCGACGCGATTCCCGAAGAGGTCACCACCCCGTTGGGGATGGTGGCACAGGGTCTCCAAGGTGCGACACCGCTGTTCGGCGCCTCTCAGTTCGGCGCTGTAGCAGCAGGATTGGTGCTGACCGACACCGACGATCTCTGGGGCTGGTCGAAAGACGTTCTGTTCTACCTCCGGCACACGACCTTGCGCGTCGTAGCCGGGGGCGGAGCCGTGATCACCAAGCGGTCCAACATCGGCCGAGTCGTCCACGAGATGACGAGTTGGCTGAACGAACGAATGACGCACTACGCGTCGCTGGGGCAGTATCCCGTCAACATGCCGTTCGAAGTGCGTCTCTGCGGTGTCGACGATGACGGCGAGGTGTTGGTCGACAGCGCCGGAGTGCCGGACCTGTCAGCGGTGCGGCCGCGGGCGGATCGTCAGGACTGGGACACAGCGATCTGGATGAACGTGGTCTCGATTCCCGGCACCGCGGGATTGCCTGCGTTCCTTCGCGAAATGGAACGGTGGATGGTCGCGAACTACTCCGGCGATTACGCGACCTTCCGTCCGGAGTGGTCCAAGGGGTGGGCATTCACCGATCAGGCGGCGTACCAGGACGACGAATTCCTCACCAGCACAGTGCCTGCCACCTTTCGTGCCGGTGGCGACGGGAATTGGGACTTCGCTCTCGCCACTCTCGACGAGCACGACCCGCACCGCGTATTCAGCAATACGTTCCTCGACCGCGTATTGCCACCCAGCTGAATCTCCTACTGCGGAAGCGGTTTGCGCCAACATACGTCGGTGACACGGATACGCTGATTGTTGTCACCGTTCCAATCGACGCTCAGCCCCTGAGTTCGGAGTGCGTCGGCTACCTGGCGCCCGACGGTCTGATCGGTGTGCGCGATCATGTGTGCCTTGGCGGTTTCGTCGCCGCCGAAGGCAGCGGCGACCAGCGCGGGATCGAGATCGTGGGCCGGACGAAACGCACTGTAGGACAAGTAGAGATCGGACGGCTCGTCGCCGAGACGCTCCGCATCTTGCATGTGGAAGAACGTGTACGCCCACTGAGCAAAGGGATACCCGTTCTCGTCGGGTTCGGACGGCGTGCGTTCGTCGTCGATTTCGGTAGTGCCGCACTGCATGCAGCAGGTGAAGTTCATCCGGGCCACGATGCCGTTGCGTTCGAGTTCGGCGAAGGCTGCGGAGAGGCGCTCGAAGTCTCCGGGAGCCGTCCACTGGGTCTGCTCCTCGACTCTTCGGTCCCAGACCTCACGCACTACTGCGTCGATCTGTCTGCCGAGTTCGTCGTTCTCGAAGCCGCCCTCGACACAGTCTCGGGCGGCTTCGCAGATTTCGTCGAACGTAGCGAAACCTGGGACTACCAGTTCGCGTGCTTGCTCACGTACGGCGACGATGTCGGCCTCACTGAGCACCGGTGCTGACCGTGACTGTGCAGACCGTGACTGTGCTGACCGTGACTGTGCTGACCGTGACCAGGGCAATCGCATACCGGCACCGTACTGCACCGATCCGACCGTCAGGCGACGTCGGCTGCTGCTTTCGTTTCCTCCTCGTTTGACGGGGCCGGCTTGTTCGGGATGAGCGCCGTGGCGATCAGGCCCACCACGACAAATCCGGCCGCAAGGTATCCGCCGAGTGTGATGCCGTGAGTCATCGCAGATCGGGCAGCGTCGGCGACGAAGGCAGTGTTCGGTGAACCGGCCAGCGAGTCGATGGCGGCGCCTGCGCTGTCGGTGACTGCCCGCGTCAACTGATCAGCCTGAGCTTGGTCGACACCGGATCCGGTGAGGTCGTTGTTCAGTGTCGAATTGAGAGTGCTGAAGAAGACCGTGGTGAGGACAGCGATGCCCAGTGCGGATCCGAGTTGGCGGAACGCGCTCTGAATGCCGGAGCCTTGACCGGCGCTCTGCTCGGGAATCTCCTCGAGCACGACGTTGGTCACCTGCGCAGTCGCAAAACCGACGCCGATTCCGTAGAAGAACAGCACTGCGGCGATAGTCCACCAGGGGCTGTCTGTCGCAGCGATGAATCCGAGACCGGCGAGACCGAGCGCCTCGAGAGCCAAACCGATACGGACCAAGCCCAACGGCGAGACCTTCGATGCCAGCCCGAAGCTCGCACCACTGGCGACAAAGCTGCCGATGGCAATGGGAACCAGTGCGAGCCCTGCCTGGAGTGCGCTGTATCCGAGCGTGAACTGGAGCCAGAGAGGAAGCACCGCAACGATTCCGAACTCGCCGAGCCCGATGATCAGCGTCGCGATGTTGCCGTTGCGGAACGACGAGATGGAGAACAACCGTACGTCCATCAGCGCCCGCGACGGATCGGCGCTGCGGGTGAGCATGGTTTGACGGTAGGCGAACGCACCGAGCGACAGAACGGCGAGAACCAACGCCACCAGAACCGGCGACGGTCCGCTGGACCATGACAGACCGAACAGATCGAAGGGTTCCTTCGTCGTCAGCCACCCGTACGTACGTCCCTCGACGAGGCCGAAGGCCAGCAGGCCTAGCCCGGCGATGGACAGTGCTGCTCCGGTGGCGTCGATGCGCCCAGCGGTGCGGGGTGAGGGCGCGATGAACAGCACTGCGCCGATCAGAATGAGCGCAGCAAGCGGAATGTTGATCCCGAATGCCCAACGCCATGAGGCATGTTCGGCAAGCCAGCCACCGAGCAATGGGCCGAGGGCGGATGCAGCGCCGATGGTGGAGCCCCAGACCGCGAAGGCCTGGCCGCGCGCCTTTCCGGTGAACATCGCGTTCAGAAGCGACAGTGACGTGGGCAGGATCATGGCCGCGCCGGCGCCCTGCAGGAAGCGCGCCAGGATGAGCAGACCGCCGTTCGGCGCCAGTCCGGCCAGCAGGCTCGTTGCGCCGAACACGACGACACCGGCGATGAAGATACGACGGGCGCCGACCAGGTCGGCAACTCTGCCGACCAGAAGCAGGAGTGCCGCGAACACGATTGCGTAGGACTCTTGGATCCATTGAGCCTGAACGGAATTGATCCCGAGATCTTCGATGATCGAGGGAACTATGACGTTGACGATCGTGGTGTCGACGACGATCAGTGCCACGCCGAGTGCAATGGCGATCAGGCCCAACCACTTGCGGGTGGTGGGTGAGATGTTCACGAATAAACCTCCATTGTGAAGTAACTTCATTATGAAGGTATATTTGAGGCGGTAAGTTGTCAACGTGCGCGCTGGGCTCGACCGGCCGCCGTCTGGCACAGGAAAGGTGGGATCACCGAGGTGGAGGCACCGCGCGACATCTCCGTGGAGCGGGAGCGGCTGATGGACGAATTCCGCGCGTACGGTGGCACGTTCACCGAATTCAGCCATCGATTCGCGTCGTGGCTCGGCCTGCATTCCACCGACGCGACTGCCTTGATGGAAATCACCGCTGCCGAGGAGAAGGGGACGCCGCTCTCACCCGCCCGACTCGGAGAGCGGATCTCGCTGACGTCGGGTGCAACCACCGCGTTGCTCAACCGCCTGGAGAAGGCGGGACATATCGTCCGGACCCGAGAGAATGCCGACCGGCGAGTGGTCACGCTGCACAGCAGTGCGCATGTGCAGGACCTGGCGGACGAGTTCTTCGGGCCCCTTGCCGTGCGACTCGACGCCATGATGGCGAAGTACCCGCCCGAACTGCTCAGTCGATTCGAGGAATTTCTCGTCGACCTTCACTCGACGATGAACGAACACCTCGAGCAGGACAACCGCTGAACAAAGAACGCCGCTCGACTCCGGAGAGTCGGGCGGCGTTCTTTGTGCCGGTGACGGCTACTTGCCGAGCTTGGCCTGCAGGTCGTCGAGAACCAGGCCGGCACCTGTCGGGCCGAGGCCCAGGAACCAGGTCTCGTCGCTCACCTCGGTGGCGCGTCCTTCCTTGACTGCGTCCATGCTGGCCCACAGCGGTCCGGCAACAACCGTGGTCTGGCCCGTGTCGGCGGGATTTCCGTAGCTGGAGTAGAAGATTCGGTCACCCTCCGCCTCGGTGATCGTTTCGGGGCTGACCTCGACGGCCAGTTCGTCGATGTCCTGGATCGCCGGGCGGGGCAGGCCGACGTCCTTCAAGATGACGCCGATGAACGACAGATTGCCGTACAGGCGCAGCTTCCCGGACATGAAACGAACCAGTGAAACGGTCGGGGAGCCGTCGATCGACTCACGTACCTTGTCGGCGTGCTCTTGGTAGTCGTTGAGAACCTGCTCAGCCTTGGTCTCCTCGCCGAGTGCGTCACCGGCAAGGAGGAAGTTCTCCTTCCACGGAAAGCCGGGGCGGATGCTGAAGACCGTCGGAGCGATTGCCGCGAGTTGCGGGTAAAGCTTGTCCTGGCGCAGCTTGCTGCCGAGGATCAGATCGGGCTGCAGTGCGGTGATCGCCTCGAGGTTGAGGTTGTTGGTCGTGCCGACATCGGGGACACCGACCAACTTGTCCGCCAGGTACGACGGCTGACCGGCGGCGCTTTCCGGGCTGGCGATGCCGACCGGGGTGATCCCGAGCGAGAGAACCTCGTCGAGTTCACCGCTGTCGAGGACGACGACGCGGGTCGGCTTGGCCTCGAGGGTGGTCTCGCCCAGGGCATGGGTGATGGTGCGAGGGAACTCGCCTGGCGCGGCATCGCTGCCGAGCTTCGCGGTTTCCGTGTCGGCGGTGCTGAACAGCTTGCCGCCGGTCGCGACATCGGTGTTGCCGTTTGCGTTGCCGCCGGCGTCGGACGAGCCGCAGGCCGTAGCGAAAAAAACAGTCGCCAAGGCAACCATGGCGACCCGGACCGACGTGCGGCTCCGGAGAGTGGTGCGTGAGTGCATTAGGCTACCCTACCTTTCGGCTATCGGGCTTGGTCAGGGAGGTATCCGCACCGTTGATGCCAGGTGAGCGGCGCGTCAGGTCTCGCTCAGCGGGACCGCTACGCAATTCGGACTACAGGGTGCGACCAACGTGTTAGCTTCGCGAAAGACCTGTACTGGTAAGCGAAGACGCGTGTAGTGAGGATTTCGATGACCCTGAACATTGCCGATCTGTTCGAGGCCGTTGCCGATGCGATCCCCGATCGAGTTCCCTTGATTCTGGAAGACGTGCGATTGAGCTACGCCGAACTCGAACTGCGATCGAACCGACTCGCTCATCATCTGCAGTCGGTGGGCGTCGAGCCTGGGCAGCACGTCGGTATTCACATGCGTAACTGCGTCGAGTACGTCGAAGCGCTCCTGGCTTGCTTGAAGATCAGAGCGGTACCGATCAACGTCAACTTCCGCTATACCGATGCAGAACTCCTGTACATCTACACCAACTCTCAAATGGTGGCACTGCTGGTCGAAGAGGAATTCGCGCCGACGGCATTGGCCGTGGTTCCGCAGTGTCCGGAGATCGCCCACGTGCTGATCGTCGGCGAAGACTACGAGAACGCCCTTGCCGCGCAGACTGATACCCGCGACTTCGGCCCTCGCAGCAACGACGACCATTTCATCATCTACACCGGCGGCACAACCGGAATGCCCAAGGGTGTGGTGTGGCGGCACGAGGACTTCTTCTTCGCCGCGCTGTCCGGAGCGAACCTCAGCGGGCCGCCGCGTCGGAGTCTCGAAGAGGTTGTGGATGCAGCTGTAGCGAACACCAATCCAACTGTGCTGCTACTCATCCCGCCGCTCATGCATGGAGCCGCAATCTATTCACTGCTCACGGCATTCCTCATGGGAGCGCCCCGAGTACTGACCCGCAGCTTCGATCCGATGGAAGTGCTGCGACTGGTCGAGGCCGAGAAGATCACCGGAATCACCGTCGTCGGCGACGCGATTGCTCGGCCGATCGCCGACGCCATCACCGCAAGCGAAGGGCGCTACGACCTTTCGACTCTCCAACTGATCGGGTCTGGTGGCGCGTTGTTCTCCCCGAACCTGAAGGCAGAACTGACAACCCGACTACCGGGGTTGGTGATCAAGGATGCATTCGGTGCTTCGGAATCCGGCAACGACGGCGTCGTCGAATTCGGTGAGGACGGTTCCAAGCGAATTCGATCCAACCCCAACATGATTCTTGTCGACGACGAATTCCGTCGCATCGAACCAGGCTCGGACACAGTCGGTTTCATCGCCCGGGCCGGCCATGTTCCTGTTGCCTACTTCGGCGACCCGGCCAAGACTGCTGCAACTTTTCCCGTCGTCGACGGGGTGCGTCTGGCGGTACTCGGGGACATGGGCACGATGGAAGCCGACGGAACCATCGTGCTGCTCGGGCGCGGTTCGATGTGCATCAACTCCGGCGGCGAGAAGGTCTACCCCGAAGAAGTGGAGCAGGCACTCAAAACTCACCCGGCAGTTTTCGACGCTTTGGTGGCGGGTGCGCCCGACGCACGATTCGGCGAGAAGGTCGCCGCGGTGGTGCAGGTTCGACCGGGATTCGAAGATGTTGCGACGGAATCATTGTCGGAGCATTGCCGCACCCACGTCGCCGGGTACAAGATCCCCCGCTCGATCGTGCTCGTACCAACCATCCTCCGCTCGCCCAGCGGTAAGGCCGACTACCGTTGGGCTCGCGAAACCGTAGCGGGAGCGTAAATCACCTTCCGGCACTTCGGACGACGCACCACTCGTTTCTCTCGGGATCCAGCAGCACCTGAAAGGTGCCGGCCGGGTCCTCCTGGACAGTGCCGACCCGAGTTGCGCCGAGGCGCTCGGCAGCGTCGGTCGCAGCGACGACGTCATCCACACTGACGTCGATGTGTAGACGATTCTTCGTCAGCTTGGATTCCGGTACACGTTGGAAGGCGAGGCGAGTCCATCCTGGAGGGTCGACAAACGCCCACTCCGCGCTCCGCTCCACCGGCTGCCCACCGAGGATTCCGGCCCAGAAGATCGCCAACTGGGCTGGTGCGGAGCAATCCACAACTACTTCATCGACCTGCCCGATCACCGGTTCACAGCTCCGCTGAATTCGGCTGTCACAGCTGCGCTCAATTCGGCTGTCACAGCTGCACTCAATTCGGCTGTCACAGCCAGGGCTCGATCGGCTTCTTCACCCACATGATCTTCTCGTCCGGATGCTCACGCCGAGCTTCGGGACGGTCTGGGTTGGCTGCTGCCCACACGGCTTTCTCGTCGAGCAGTCCGGCCGCGATCGTCCAGGTCTCCCGCGTGCTCGGCGGATTGGCGCCCGCCGCCCGCGCAAGCTTGCGCAGCCGATCGTCGGGCATGTCGAGCAACTCTGCACTACTGATATCGCGATCCCAGGCGAACTTGGCAAGACCGACAGCTTTCTCACGTCGGCTACGGCTCGCCATGTCGTTGTGCGCGAAGTCTGGTTCGGATGCCACGGCTTCACCTTATCGTCAACGAAATCGAGGCCCTCCCGCGTAAGCGGAAGGGCCTCGATTTCTGTTCTTCACTGTCGGGGTGGCGGGATTTGAACCCACGACCTCTTCGTCCCGAACGAAGCGCGCTACCAAGCTGCGCCACACCCCGTGTCGAACCTCGGTTAGCTTACATTACCGAGTCGACTGACATTAAATCCGCAGGTCAGTTGCGTAGAACCGACGCTGGAGACTCTGCGGAACTGTGTGCGGAGACATGCTCCGGTTCGCGCCTGGTCGCCGGAACCAAAGTCAGCAGAGTTGCCTCGGGGCGGCAGCAGAAGCGTGCCGGAGCCCACGGCGAAGTGCCGATGCCCGCTGAGACGTGCAGCTGGGTGTGCGCGCCCCACTTCGACGGTCCCTTGACCCGGGATCGGTCGATCTGGCAGTTGGTGACCAGCGCGCCGTAGAACGGAAGGCACAGCTGACCACCGTGCGTGTGGCCGGCGAGCACCAGGTCGTAGCCGTCGTCGGCGAATCGGTCGAGAACTCGAGGTTCGGGTGAGTGCGTCAGGCCGAGCTTGAGCTGGGCGACGGGATTGGGTGTTCCGGCGACGGTGTCGTAGCGATCGCGCTTCAGGTGCGGATCGTCGACGCCGGCGGCAGCAATGCGAATACCGGCCACTTCGAGTTCGCGGCGCACGTGGGTCATGTCGAGCCATCCACGTTCGGTGAACGCGGCCCGCAGATCGCCCCAGGGGAGGGGATCGCCGGTGATGCGCTTGTCCTTGTTGAAGATGTAGCTCAGTGGATTCTTCGGTTTCGGAGCGAAGTAGTCGTTGCTGCCGAAGACGAACAGACCCGGCCGAGCCAACAGATCGCCGAGCGCCTGGACCACTGCCGGGACGCTGCGCTGATGCGACAAGTTGTCTCCGGTGTTGACCACGAGGTCGGGGTCGAGGCCTTCGAGCTCACGCAACCAATTCTGTTTCAACCGTTGGTTCGGCATCATGTGCAGGTCGCTGAGATGAAGGACCCGCAGCGACGACGAACCGGGCGCCAGGACTGGCATCGTCACCTCACGCAGTGCAAATGCATTGCGTTCGATGCCGGATGCGTACCCGATCCCTAGTGCAGCGGCGCCCGCGGCACCAAGTGCGGTGCGGGTCAGATTGGTGCGGAACTGGGAAGACACCTCTCAAGGATACGGGTGTGGCGTTCTTCTGCGTCGCTCTCGCTGCCTTTTACAGCTATTCCACAGAGAATTGTGTCCGGGCGGAGGTAACTATCGGCACGCTCGAAACGCCGAGCGCGTAGCGTTTCCACCATGTCCGACACGACACCATCGCTCAAAGCCACCCTCCGAACCGACATGGTTGCATCCATGAAGGCGAAGGATCCGCTACGTACAGCCACCCTTCGGATGCTCATGGCAGCCATCCAGACCGAAGAGGTTGCCGGTAAGGAAGCACGGGTCCTCACCGACGAAGAAATCATCAAAGTCCTTGCAAAGGAATCGAAGAAGCGCGGCGAATCGGCCGAGATCTACACCGAGAACGGCCGCGGTGAACTTGCCGCGAAAGAGCGCGCCGAAGCTCAGATCATCGACGAGTACCTGCCGACGCCGTTGACCGACGCCGAACTCGTCGACGTCGTCGACACCGCCCTCGCTCAGGTGTCCGAGGAGCTCGGTGAGCGTCCGGGTATGCGTCAGATGGGCCAGGTCATCAAGGCCGCCAGCGCGCTGGCCAAGGGCAAGGCCGATGGCGCCCGTATCTCTGCAGCAGTGAAGTCCCGCCTGTAGAAGCGCGCCACCGGAAACCGAAAACGGCCGCGAACTTCGAGTCACTCGGAGATCGCGGCCGTTCTTGTTTTCAGGGCCGTCAGTTTTCAGGGCCGTCAGTTCGGTGGGGTCCCCGCAGGCGGTGCGGGTTCGCCTCCCGGCGGAGTCGCATCCGGGGGAGTCGCGCCCGGTGCCGGAGCTGCTGGAGCTGCCGGGGATGCGGGTGCTGCCGGAGCCCTTACGGACCCGTCACTGATGTAGATCGTGACGGTCGAACCCGGGATCGCGGACCCGGACGGCGAAACTCCGGTGACCGTTCCCGCCCGTGCTCCGGATGCCGTGGTCACGGAATTGACCGTGAAGCCGGACGCCTGCAACCTCGACGTCGCCGCCGACTGGCTCAGGCCGACAACCTCGGGAACCTGGCCGTTCTGTGATCCCCGTGCGTACTTCTCGTCGATCGGGGGCAGCGAGGTGGGCCCGAAGTTGTTGGCGACCGGGTTCATTGCCGCGAACCAGGATCTCGCCGGTTCGGTACCGCCGTACAGGTTGCCGCTGTAGCAGGGGCGTAGCGGGCTCGAGCAGATCTCGCCGGGTGTCGGGGAGTCGCCGAAGATGTAGACGGCCGCAGCGAGGTTGTTGGTGAAACCGAGGAACGCCGAGGACTTGTGGGTCTCGGTGGTACCCGTCTTGCCCGACATCGGCAGGCTCCATCCGGCGCTGCTCGCGGCACCGGCAGACGTACCGGCGCCGACGTCGTCACGGCTCATGGCGTTGGCGAGTGTGTCTGCCAAGCCGGGCTCGACGACCTGCTCACAGCCCTGCTCGGTGACGGCCACCGGCTTGCCGTAGCGGTCGAAGACCGAATCGATGGGACTCGGCGGGCACCACTTGCCGTGCGAGGCGAGAGTGGCCGCGACGTTGGAGAGTTCGAGCGGGTTGATCCAGGTGGGGCCGAGGGTGAACGAACCGAGGTTTTGTTCCTTCTGGAAGTCGGCCATGCTGCGCTCGTCGAAGCCCGAGGTGTTGGGATCGGCGTACGAGCGCATGCCGAGACGGACAGCCATGTCGACGGTCGGCGTGACGCCGGTCGCCTCGATGAGCTTGACGAAAGCGGTGTTTGGGGACTGTGCCAGGGCGTCGGTCACGGACAGCGTCGGCGGATAGTTGCCGGCGTTCTCCACGCAGTACGTCGAGACCGGGCAGCCTGCCGCACCACCGCTACCCATGCCCTTGGCTTCGAAGCGCTTGGGCACGTCGAGGGTCGCGTTGATGCCGAGGCCCTTCTCCATCGCCGCAGCGGTCGTGAAGATCTTGAAGACGGAACCCGCACCGTCACCGGCAAGGGAGTACGGCTGCGCCTGGACGGTTTCGTCGGCGTCGGCATTGAGTCCGTACGTGCGACTGCTGGCCATCGCGATGACCTTGTGTGAATCCTGGCCCGGCCTGATCACGTTCATCACGTTCGCGATGCCGTCGAGGTTGGCGCTCGCGTTCGCGTTCAGTCCGGCCTTGGTGGACGCCTGGACCTGCGGATCGAGAGTGGTCTTGATGAGGTAACCACCCTCGTTGATCTGGTCGCGGGTGATTCCGGCATCCGAGAGGTACTTCAGTGCGTAATCACAGAAGAATCCGCGATCGCCTGCAGCGATGCAGCCGCGCGGCAAGTTGTTGGGGGTTTCGAGGACGCCGAGGGGCTCTTCCTTGGCTGCACGGAACTCGTCGGCACGATCCGGAATGTTCGTGATCATGGTGTCGAGCACGGTGTTACGACGCTCGGTCACGCCCTCGACGTTCGTGTACGGGTTCAGCGCGGAGCTGGACTGAACCATGCCGGCCAGCATCGCGGACTGCGGAACGGTCAGATCTGCGGCGTCGACGCCGAAGTAGGTCTGAGCCGCGTCCTGAATGCCGAAGGATCCGTTGCCGAACGGTACGAGGTTGAGGTACCGGGTGAGGATCTCGTCTTTCGTGAGTTCCTTGTCCAGCGTCAGCGCCATCCGGATCTCGCGGATCTTTCGGGCCGGGGTGGTCTCGATGGCAGCGCGGCGCTCGGCATCCGTCTTGGCCACGACCAACAGTTGATAGTTCTTCACATACTGCTGATCGAGTGTCGACGCGCCCTGCTGCACTTCACCGGTCGTCGTGTTGGTGAGGAAGGCGCGCAGCGTTCCCTGCCAGTCGACGCCCTTGTGGTCGGGGAACCGGCGGTCCTCGATGGAGACGATCGCCAACTTCATGTTGTTGGAGATCTTCTCGCTCGGGACTTCGAAGCGTCGTTGGTCGTACAGCCAGGCAATGGGATTGCCTGCCGCATCGACCATGGTGGACACCGCGGGGACCGTGCCTTCGACCAGTTCGGCCGAGACGTTGTCGACGGTATCGGCAGCGCGATTGGACGCGAATCCGAATCCGCCGGCCACCGGGAACATCACCCCTGCGACCAGGACACCCGCCAATGCGGAGCTTCCGGCGAGCTTCGCCACTGTTTTTGCAATCGACACGATCTACAGAGTACGTGTGCCCACCCATTGGAACCGGTTTCAGTGTTTTGCGGGTGTTCAAAACCTCCTGAACACGCGCTTTGTACTGCCGTACCAAAAAATGCTCCCGACCGTCTTGCGTTAGGGGCGTTCTTTACCTAAATTGTGATCAGTGTGATCGACGTAACACTCGATCACGAATGTGTCTCAGCTTTCACGTGCTACCGCGAGACGGCTGAGATGGTGCGCTGCTCGCCTCATGGCGACGGTCAGACTTTGTAGAGGGGACCCAGAATGTACACAGCCACCCCGAGTAGCCGTTTGGACATCGAGCAGGCCGAGGCACGAATTGCCTGGGTAACTCAGGCGCGATGCCGCGAGGTCGATCCCGACCAACTTTTTGTTCGTGGCGCCGCACAGCGCAAGGCAGCCACCATCTGCCGTCACTGCCCGGTCCTCATGCAGTGCGGAGCAGATGCTCTCGACAACCGTGTCGAGTTCGGTGTGTGGGGCGGAATGACCGAACGTCAGCGCCGTGCACTGCTCAAGCAGCACCCCGACGTCGACTCCTGGTCCGAGTTCTTCGAAGACCAGCGCCAGCATCACTCAGCAGTCTGATCCAGGTCGATCGGGGGATCAGCCCTTACGAGTGAGCTGATCTCCCACCGCGCGCAGCGCCTCGAGGTCCGAGACCTCGAACGGTAGCGACGGAACACCGATCAGCGGCACCCTCGGGTGAGCTGCGGTGAATCGACTCAGCAAGGCGATTTCTCGCTTCGCGATCACTGCCCGATGGGCATGGATGCGGAGAACGGCTGCGGTGAGGGCTTCGGCCTCGGTCGCATTTTCCTTCGCTTCCAGTTTGTCGGCGGCGGTCACCGCATGATCGGCAGGCAGAGCCGTCAACGTCGGGTGAGTGCGGTTGAGAACCAGACCGGCCAACGGCATCGAGTCACCCGCAAGGCGATCGACGAAGAACGCCGCCTCACGGAGAGCGTCGGGCTCGGCCGCTGCGATCACCAGGAAATGAGTGCCCGGCTGACGCAGCAACTCGTAGGTCTTCGTGGCGCGTTCACGGAAACCGCCGAACATCGAGTCGAGCGACTGCACGAATGCCGATGCATCCGAAAGCATTTGGCTTCCCACGATGGTCGAGACACCCTTCAGGGCCAATCCCATCGCGCCGGCCACGAGCCTGGTCAGGCCACGGCCGGGTGCCGAGAGCAGCCGGATCATCCGTCCGTCGAGGAATGTTCCGAGCCTCTGTGGAGCGTCGAGGAAGTCGAGCGCATTGCGCGACGGCGGGGTATCGACGATCACCAGATCCCACGCGTCGTTCGACGCCAGCTGCCCCAACTTCTCCATCGCCATGTACTCCTGCGTTCCGGAGAACGATGTGGCAACGGTTTGGTAAAAGGGATTCGCCAGGATCTGCTCGGCCTTCTCAGGGCTCGAATGCTCGATGACCATCTCGTCGAAAGTCCGACGCATGTTCAGCATCATCGCGTGGAGTTCGCCCGTGGCCTCGGGACCCAGCTTCACCGGCTGCGGAGTGTTGTCGAGTTCGGCCACACCCAAGGCCTGTGCGAGGCGACGGGCCGGATCGATGGTGAGGACGACTACGCGTCGGCCCTCTTCGGCTGCCCGCAACGCCAGCGACGCAGCCGTCGTGGTCTTGCCGACGCCACCTGCGCCGCAACACACCACGATCCGGGCCGTCGGGTCCTTGATGATCGCCGAAATATCGAGGGCAGGAGCTGCGCGTCGGCCGGTCCTGGAACTGCCGACCGTCACGTTCTCGGTGGTCTCGGTCATCACACGCCCTGTTCCGTGAGGTATTCGGCCAGCTCGTAGAGCCCACCGAGATCGACGCCGTCGGCGAGTGCGGGAAGTTGCACCCGCGCGCCGTCGATCTCGCGGAGCTTCTCCGCACTGGATTCTTGAGCTTCGAGCACCGACGCGTGCTCGATCGTCTCGGTGAGCAGGCCGGCGAAGTCGTCGTCGGACAGATCGATGCCGACATCGGAGAGCGTCGACCGGATCGAAGCTGCATCGATGTTGCCGGCTGCAGCACCGGAGAGTTGGTCTTCGGGCAAGAACCTCGGGCTGGCGCGGTTGACGATGATGGCACCGAGGTTGAGGTCGTCACGCGCCAGTTCTGCGGCGGCGTCGGCGGTTTCCTGAACGGGCAGCGCTTCGAGAAGCGCAACAAGATGTACGACGGTCTCCGGCGAGTGCAGCAGCCGAACGACGCCTTCACTCTGCGAATGCACCGGGCCGCCCTTGGCGAGGTCGGCCATCGCCTTGGTGACGTCGAGGAAGCTGCCGATCCGCCCGGTCGGGGGAGCATCGACGACAACGGCGTCGTACACGCGTTTGCCGGTTCGATCGGTGCGGATGACGCACTCCTTGATCTTGCCGGTGAGCAGAACGTCGCGAAGGCCTGGAGCGATTGTGGTGGCGAATTCGATGGCGCCGAACTTACGCATCGCCCGGCCGGCGAAGCCGAGGTTGTAGAACATTTCGAGGTATTCGAGGAACGCGGTCTCGATGTCGACGGCCAGAGCCATCACTTCACCGCCACCTTCGGCGGCCGCGACCTTGGTCTCCTGCGGTGGAAGCGGTGGTACGTCGAAGAGCTGCGCGATTCCCTGGCGGCCCTCGACCTCCACGAGGAGAACGCGCTTGCCGCCTTCGGCCAACGCGAGCGCCAACGCGGCGGCAACCGTGGACTTACCGGTTCCGCCTTTACCTGACACAAAGTGCAGGCGGGCCTTCGTCGCAGACTCGGGCCAGGTCCTGCTCAGCTCATCTTGGGATGCAACCACACCGCGAGCCTATAAGTCTGGGGCCGAAGATGTACGCGGGATAGGCTCACCGCATGAGCGAAATAACTTCCTGGGAATACACCGTGACTCCGTTGCTGGTCCACAATCCGAAGGCAATTCTCGACAACTGGGGTGTCGACGGCTGGGAACTCGTCGCCGTCCTGCCGAGCGCGTCGGGCGAGCAGCACGTCGCGTACATGAAGCGTCCGAAGGGCTGAATCACATGGCAGAGGCAACACAGACCTGGTCGGAGCGTCTCGCCGAACTGGGCATTGCACTTCCCGCCGTCGCGGCACCCGTCGCTGCTTACGTTCCCGCGGTTCGCAGCGGCAACCACGTGTACACGTCGGGTCAGCTCCCGTTCGTCGACGGAAAACTGGCGCTGACCGGCAAGCTCGGCGCGGGCGTGTCGGATGAGGACGCCAAGGCCGCGGCTCGCACCTGCGCGCTCAACGCTCTTGCTGCCATCGACGCCCTGGTCGGCATCGACAACGTCGTTCGCGTCGTCAAGGTTGTCGGCTTCGTGGCATCCGCCGAAGGATTCACCGGCCAGCCCGGCGTGATCAACGGCGCATCCGAGTTCCTCGGCGAGGTGCTCGGCGACGCCGGTATCCACGCCCGTTCGGCAGTCGGCGTGGCAGAACTTCCCCTCGGCTCACCCGTCGAGGTGGAACTGATCGTCGAAGTTCGCTGATGTCGACTGTCCATCCCGCCTACGCGCAGCTACGCCGCGTCACCGACATCGCTTCGGTCTTGCTCGAGAACAACCCGGGCATGATGACGCTGGACGGTACGAACACTTGGATTCTGCATGCTCCGGGCAGCGTCGAGTGTGTTGTCGTCGATCCAGGCGACAACGACGAGGAACACCTGCAACGTGTCGCTGGTATCGGTCCGGTAGCGCTGACCTTGATCACGCACCGGCACTACGACCACACCGGCGGGGTGGACCGTTTCCACGAATTGACTTCGGCTCCAGTGCGTTCCGTCGACCCAACTTTTCTTCGCGGGGGCGCTTCGGCGCTTGTCGACGGTGAAGTGATCGAGGTAGCGGGCCTGAAGTTGCGGATCCTCGCGACGCCGGGCCATACCGCGGATTCGGTGTCGATAGTCATCGAGAACGATGCGAGCGTGCTGACGGGCGACACCATTCTCGGCCGCGGCACGGCAGTTCTCGACGACTCCGACGGCGATCTGGGGGACTACCTCACCTCGCTGCGATCGCTGGCCGCACTCGGCGAAGGACTGACGGTTCTTCCCGGGCACGGTCCGGACCTGCCCGATCTGCAGGCGATTTCGCAGCAGTACCTCGCCCACCGCGAGGAGCGTCTGGATCAGGTGCGGGCCGCTCTGTCGACGTTGGGGGAGTCGGCCTCGGTGCGCGACGTAGTCGAACACGTCTACTCCGACGTGGACCCGAAGTTGTGGCCGGTCGCGGAGAAATCCGTCAACGTGCAGTTGGCGTATCTGCGACGCTGAGGCGCTCGGCGCCGACATGCAGAGCTGAGTTGTGTGGCCGAACTGCCGCCATCTATGCCGATCGAGGTATAGCTGGCGGCAGTTTTTGCATTTGTTTGATATGGGTCACGGGCCAATAGTTAGTCCATGACCTCACAATGCGACGGATGGATCCGCAATTACGTGGACGGCTCCTATGTCGAACCCGACGAGTCGTCGAGCTTCGATCAGGTCGACCCAGCAACGGGCCGTGTTCTCGCCCGGGTCCACGAGGCCGACAAGGCCCTGGTCGATCGGGCCGTGACCTCTGCCAGACGTGCTCTGGACAACGGTTGGGCCGATACGCCGGTTCGAGAGCGGACGGCTCTGCTGCGACGCGCCGCCGACCGGATCGAGGAGCGATTCGAAGAGTTCGTCGCCGCAGAGATGGCGGACACCGGCAAGCCGATCACGCAGGCACGCGAACTCGACGTCGCGCGCGCCCTGACGAACTTCCGCACCTTCGCCGACATCGTCGCCGCGGCGGGACAGGAATCGTTTGTCACGGATCTCGCGGGCGGCAAGCAGGCGCTGAACTACGCGATCCGCAAGCCGCTCGGCGTCGTCGCCGTGATCGTTCCGTGGAACCTGCCGCTGCTTCTCCTGACCTGGAAGGTTGCGCCCGCGCTCGCGTGCGGAAACTCCGTGGTGGTCAAACCCTCCGAGGAGACCCCGGCGACTGCGTCGTTGCTGGCCGAGGTGCTCGAAGAGGTCGGCCTGCCTGCCGGCGTCTACAACGTCGTCCATGGATTCGGTGCGAACTCGGCCGGCGAGTTCCTCACCACGCACCCCGGTATCGACGGCGTCACCTTCACCGGATCTTCGGCAACGGGTTCGCATGTCATGAAAACCGTTGCCCCGCGGGTCCGTCCGGTCTCGTTCGAGCTCGGCGGCAAGAACGCCGCGATCGTGTTCGACGACGTCGACATCGACGAGGCTCTGACGGGTCTGACCAAGTCGGTGTTCACCAACACCGGCCAGGTCTGCCTGTGCACCGAGCGGGTGTACGTGCACCGCAGCATTTTCGACGACATCGCCGGTGGACTCGTCGAGCGGGCAGCAGGACTGCGTCTGGGCGACCCGACGCTCGATGCAACGACGACCGGACCGCTCATTTCGCAGGCACACCGGAAGAAGGTACTCGACTACTTCGAGATCGCCGAGCGGGAAGGCGCGAAAGTGCTGACCGGCGGCGGTATTCCGGACCTCGGACAGGAACTGTCGGGCGGATCCTGGATCGAACCTACCCTGTGGACAGGCTTGACCAACAAGGATCGCGTCGTGCGCGAGGAGATCTTCGGACCCGTCGCAGCACTCATTCCGTTCGAGACCGAAGGCGAAGCGATCGCCCTCGCAAACGACACCGAGTACGGCCTTGCTGCCTCCGTGTGGACCAACGACCTGCGCCGCGGGCACCGCGTCGCGCAGAAGATGAACGTCGGAATCTCCTGGGTCAACACGTGGTTCACCCGCGAACTGCGATCTCCCTTCGGCGGCATGGGCCTGTCCGGCATCGGACGTGAGGGCGGCGAGTCCTCGCTGCACTTCTACACCGAACCGACGAATGTATGTGTGCAACTGTGAACATCGAAACCGCAAAAGATTTCCAGAAATGAGCGAGGCGTGATGACAGCCCCCGAAGACACCGTATCCGCGCTCGCGCGTCGCCTCGACGACGCTGCGCAGACGCGCACCGACACGCCGAGCCTCGCCGACGAACACACCATCGACATCGACCAGGCCTACCGGATCCAGAACGAACTCCTCGAACGGCGCACCAGCCGTGGTGAATCGATTGTGGGCATCAAGCTCGGCTTCACGAGCAAAGCGAAGATGGCGCAGATGGGTGTCTCCGAAGTGATCGTCGGTCAGTTGACCGACGCGATGTGCGTGAGCAACGGCGGCGAAGTCGACCTGAGGACGTTCATTCATCCCAAGATCGAACCCGAAGTGGCATACCGCTTGTCGAAGGACGTCGATCTCGACGATCCGAACGTCGACATCGAAACCTGCGTCGACGCACTGGCTCCCGCAATGGAGATCATCGACTCGCGGTACCGCGACTTCCGCTTCACCTACACCGACGTCGTCGCTGACAACACCAGCGCTGCCGGGTACGTGATCGGGAGGTGGCTGCCGCTACAGAACGTCGAAGACCGTTCCGTACGTATGGAAGTCGGCGGCGAGACGGTAGTCGGTTCCACGTCGGCCATTCTCGGCGATCCGGCGCGCGCTTTGCATGCACTGCTCGACATCGCCCGCCGACGCCGAATTCCGTTGCGCGCCGGTCAGGTAATTCTGGCCGGTGCCGCCACAGCAGCTGTGCGACTCGACGAGGGCGTCGCACAGTGCACGATCGACGGACTCGGAACCGTCACGGTGAAAGGTGTGAAGCGATGAGTGGGGCGCAGGTCATCGAGAAGCTGGCGAAGCCGCGCGGAAAGTTCCCCCACGTCAAGGTGGTCGGCGATTTCGTCTATGTCTCCGGGACCAGTTCGCGTCGACCCGACAACACGTTTGTCGGCGTCGAGGTCGACGAGATGGGGACGACGGCGCTCGACATTCGGGCGCAGACGCGTGCCGTCATCGAAAACATCGCGGCAATCCTCGCCGAAGTGGGTGGAGAACTCAGTGATCTGGTTCAGGTCACCTCCTACCTGGTGTCGATGAACGACTTCGGTGGATACAACGAGGTGTACGCCGAACTGTTCGACGAAAACGGTCCGACGAGAACGACTGTGGCTGTTCACCAGCTGCCCCACCCTCACCTGCTCATCGAAATTTCCGGCGTGGCGTACGTGCCCGCCTCCCAACGCACGGCGTCCGAAGATACGGAGAATGCATCATGACCACGATTCCTCCCGTCATCGACTTCAAGAAGTGGATCGACGACAACCGCCACCTCCTGCAGCCGCCCGTCAACAATCAGACGATGGCGCTCGGAGACGATTTCATCGTGCAGGTCGTCGGCGGCCCCAACCAGCGGACCGACTACCACCTCGATCCGTACGAGGAGTGGTTCTACCAGCTCGAAGGCGACATCCACGTCAATGTCATGACCGAAGACGGTCCTCAGCGCGTCGACATTCGCGAGGGTGAAACTTGGTTGCTGCCAGGAGACATTCCGCATTCGCCGCAGCGTCCCACCGCGGGCTCGATCGGCCTGGTCATCGAACGCGTCCGCAAGGAAGGCACGCTCGAGAAGTTCCAGTGGTACTGCCTCGAATGTGATCACAAGATTCACGAGGTCGAACTTCAGGTGCGCGACATCGTGGCCGACCTTCCGCCGGTGTTCGTCAAGTTCTACGAGAGCGAAGAAGCCCGCACGTGTGACAAGTGCGGCACGCTCCATCCCGGCAAGGGCTGAGCTATGAGCAACCTGATCGACATCCACACCCACTACGTGCCCAACGGGTGGCCGGATCTGACCGAAGACGCGGGGCCGCAAGCGCCGTGGCTGAAGGTCGAGTCGGAAACCGAAGCAATGATCATGATGGGCACCAAGGAGTTCCGTCGCATCCAGTCCGATGCCTGGGACGCCGAGGTGCGGCTTCGGGACATGGATGCCGACGGCGTGCAGACGCAGGTCGTCTCACCTACTCCGGCGTTCTTCAACTACGGCCGGAGCGGTGAGCAGGCAAGTCGCATTGCACGGATCTTCAACGACCTCGCACTCGAGATCGTGGAGCCGGCGAAGGATCGGTTGATTCCGTTCTGCCAGGTGCCTCTGCAAGACACCGACGCAGCGTGCCGTGAGTTGGAGCGGTGCATCGCGAACGGGCACCGCGGTGTCGAGATCGGCAATCATGTCGGCGATCTGGACCTCGACAGCGAGGGGGTGGTGACGTTCCTGCAGCACTGCGCGTCGCTGGACGTGCCGGTATTCGTGCACCCGTGGGACATGGCCAACTCTCCGCGCCTCGATCGCTGGATGGCGCAGTGGCTCACTGCGATGCCGGCCGAAACGCACCTGTCGATACTCGCACTGATTCTCGGTGGGGTGTTCGACAAGATCGACGATCGTCTCAAGATCGGATTTGCGCACGGTGGTGGATCTTTCGCGTTCTGGTTGGGCCGGATGGAAAACGCCTGGCACGGCCGCAACGACATCATCGGTACGTCGCAGTTCCCGCCTTCGCACTACCTGGGAAGGTTCTACGTGGATTCCGTCGTCTTCGACGAGCGTGCGCTGCGACTGTTGGTGGACACGGTGGGGGTGGACCGTGTGATGGTGGGTAGTGATTACCCGTACCCCTTGGGGGAGCGTCCGGTCGGTGAGGTGGTTCGCAAGAGTGAGTTCTTGGACGATACTGCGCGCCAACTGATTTCGCGGGGGAATGCCGAACGCTTCCTGGGTCTCGTCTGAGGCCCCGGCTATACCTTTTCCGGTATGGCGGACGGTGAATTCGGCATTTGTGAGTCATGTCTCGAGCGAGCACAATTCCAAACACAACGATCGACGACGCTCGTGATACCGACAATCCCGAAGACGGGGTCGGTGACTACAGACTTCATCGTCCGCCTGCCCCATCCAATCGATAGGTTCCGCGATGTCAGACAAGATATCCAACAGCACTACGAGCGACGGAAAGCCGTTGCCGGAGAAAGCGGCCCGTAGCCGCGTTGCCATGGCAACCCTGGCCGGCACAACTCTCGAATGGTACGACTTCTTCCTCTACGGCACAGCTGCCGCGTTGATCTTCAACAAACAATTCTTCCCGAGCCTGAGCCCCACGGCCGGCACGCTGGCTGCCTTCAGCACCTTCGCCGTCGGGTTCATTGCACGGCCGGTGGGTGGACTCGTGTTCGGGCACTTCGGTGACCGGATCGGGCGCAAGGCCACGCTCGTGGTCTCATTGGTGATGATGGGCGTCGGGTCCACACTCATCGGCATCATCCCGAACTACGACTCCATCGGTTTCTGGGCGCCCGTCCTCCTGGTGGCAATGCGCGTCGTTCAGGGCATCGGTCTGGGCGGTGAAGGCGCCGGAGCGACGCTCATGTCGATGGAGCACGCGCCGGCGGGGCAGAAGAATCTCTATGCAGGTTTCCCGCAGATGGGCACACCCGCCGGACTGGTTCTCGCCAACGGCATCTTCCTGACGACCAACGCCGTGATGTCGGACTCGGCATTCGCTTCGTGGGGTTGGCGAATCCCGTTCCTGCTCAGCTTCGTTCTGGTGGCGATCGGTCTGGTGATTCGCCTGCGCGTCACCGAGTCGCCGTCATTCGCCGGGATCATGGAGAAGGGCGAAATAGTCCGCTTCCCGCTGCGTGAGTCGCTCAAGGTCGGCTTCCCCCGTTTGTCTCTCACGCTTGCCGCGTGCTTGGCGAACTCCGCCGTGGCGTACGCCTTCATGGTGTTCACCCTGTCGTACGGAACTCAACATCTGGGCTACGACAAGCAATTCCTGGTGCTCAGCGTGACCGCGGCAGCAGTCCTGTGGTTCCTTTCCATCCCGTTCTGGACAAAGATCGCCGACAAGTACGGGCGTCGGCACATGTTCATCGGCGGATCAGCTGCAATCCTGTTGTGGTGCATCGTGTTCTTCCCGCTCCTCAACACCGAGAACAAAATGGTCGCCGTCATCGCGTTCCTGGGCATGGGCCTGATCGTTCCGGTCACACATTGTGTCCAGGGCAGCATCATCGCCGATACCTTCCCGGCCAAGGTCCGCTATTCCGGCTCGTCTCTGATCCTCCAGAGCGGCGCGATTCTCGGCGGTGGACTGGCACCGATGATCGCCACGGCTCTGCTCGACGCCACCGGATCTTCGGTCGGTGTGACCTGGTATCTCGCCGGGGTGTGCACGATCAGCCTGGTCGGTGCCATCGCACTGTTCAAGATTGTCCCCGATTCGTCGCGGGGCTTGGAGCACGAGGAGATTCGCGTCTCCGAAAACGCCTGAGTCCTGGTCGATCCGACATCGGCCCGTTCCCTCTGGAGGGAACGGGCCGATCGGCGTTTCACGGTCGCATGAGCTCAGTTGCAAAGGACTCCAGCGTCGCGATCAGGGCCTGCGCGGACGGACTCGACGTGCGAGTCGCCGACGAGGTGATGCCGACGCTGTGCCCGATCGGATCGAGTGTGATGGACAGGGTGGTCAAGCGCGCGTCGTCGCGGGGGATGAGGCTCGGTAGTACCGCGATCATGTCGGTCTCGACCAGTAGCTGACGCACGGTGAGGAAAGAGGTTGCCTCGACCCGATTTTCGGGCAACGGCAAGCCGTTCCGGGCGAAGAACTCCTCGAGTTCGCGGCGGAGCACTGTCTCGACCCCGGGAAGGATCCAGGGGAAGCCGCGTAGTTCTTCGAGTTGGACGTCCTCGCGGTGAGCGAGCGGGTGATCTACGCGGGTGACGAGTTCGACGGATTCGGCGTAGAGGTTCCGTCTTGTCGCGGTGTCATCGGTAGGTGAGGTGAGCCGGCCGACGATCAGGTCGATTCGGCCCGCTTCCAGATCGGTGAGCAACTGCTCTGGCGTACCTTCGCGCACGACGACGGTGAGCAACGGGTGGTGAACCTTCAGGCGCGCGATAGCGCCGGGAAGCAGCACGTTGGATCCGGCGAGATGTGTTCCCACGATGACGGTTCCGCGATTGGCGTCGGCAAGTTCGACGACGTGTCGCCCGGCTTCGGTCAGCTGCGCGATCACGGCCCGTGCATGAGTTGTGAAGGCCTCGCCGAAAATGGTCGGGGTGATTCCGCGTGGCCCGCGGTCGAAGAGCGAGACGCCGAGAATGGACTCGATGTCGTGCAGACTGCGGGTCGCGACGGGTTGCGTGATGTGAAGTGCGGCAGCGGCGCCGACCACACTGCCCTGACGGCTCAATGCGTCGACGAGCAGGAGATGGCGGAGTTTGAGTCGCCCGTCGAGGAGCTTGGGCATGTCCATGGAGCAATCCTAGACGGGATTTCTCCGGGTGGGTAGGCGCCCGAAGTTGCTCAGGAGAAGGTGATTCCGATCGATTGGGACGAGGTGTACTTCTCCCAGGTTTCGCTGCTGTCCGGACTTCCCGTGTGCGCAAACGACGTCCAGTGCCGGCGTATCCGACGGCCCAGTGCGTCGATGCTCTGCCAGTCGCTGCTGCCCAGCATCGGTGAGCCCTGCCAGGACTGCTCGGTTCCCAACACGAAGGGTAGTTCGATGCAGTGAGTGGCCCCGAAGACGCCGTCCGTCGGTGCCCAGTCGAAGCGATACGTGTACACCGACGCGCCGGCCGCTGTGAAGGTCTCGGCCAGCTCCATTGCCGGTTCGGCAAACATGTTCTGTGTCAGTGCCTTTTCGGCGACGTGTTCGGGATCGGGTACTCCCGCTACGTCGCGCACGAAAGCAGATCCCTCGTCTCGGGTGTATCCCACGATGACGTCAGGCGCTGTTTCGAAAGTTCGGATCACCGGTTCCAGTTCGGAGATCGGCGCGAAGGGCGGTTGCACGACATTGGGGGACCGCCGGCTGAACTCGACAGCCGTGCCGCGGAATGCGTCGAGAATGTGGAAGAGCGGCGCGGTCCGAGGATCTCCGTCGAGCAGTCGGGCAAACGTCTCCCCGTTCTCGATCGCGGCAGCCTGCGTGAAGTTGAGGTCCGGCCGTGGGGTGCTCTGCAGAATTGCTCGATGGAACAGGGTTCGAGAGTTGTTACTGCTCAACAGATTCACAATGGAATGAGCGCCGGCCGACTGCCCGAATACGGTGACCGAGTCTGGGTCGCCGCCGAATGCCTCGATGTTCTCGCGCACCCACTCGAGCGCCGCGATCTGATCGTGTACCCCGAGATTGCCTTCGCTGACGCCGTCGAGGAGGAGGTATCCGAGCACGCCGACGCGATAGTTGACCGACACCACGACGACGTCGCCCTCGGCTGACAAAGCGCCGCCGTCGTACCAGGGGAGTGAGCCGCCGCCACTGGAGTACCCGCCACCGTGAAGCCACACCATCACCGGGCGATGACCGGTCAGCGACGGGGTTGTGACGGTGACGGTGAAGCTGTCCTCGCTGTGCTCCGGTTCGGGGAGCGGTGGCCCCATGATGCGTTCGAGTCGTGAAGGTGGTTGGGGGAAGACCGTTCCAAGCGCTGTGGCGTCGAAGACGTCGGAGAACGGTTCCACCGGTCGAGGCTTCTCGAAGCGCGGTGCGCTGGCGTAGGGGATCGCACCGAAGTAGTAGGAACCGTCACGCTTTCGGCCGCGGACCTTCCCCGAAGGGGTGGATGCGATCACCGTCTCGAACGAGGGCATGGGTTCCTTTCTTCTTGTGCATGCTTTTTCGAGCATGCCAGGTGGATGCCGCGGCACAAATGCCTTTGTGGTCGTGCGGTATGCGTTACGGCGTGAGTGCCTGTACCAGTCGATCTTCGAGTCGCGTCGTCACTCGGCTGTATACGGAACCGTCGTCCAGTGCCCGGGACATCACGATCGCCCCTTGGATCCCGGCCACGGCTTCTTCGGCGAGTCCGATGGAATCTTCGGCACCGACGAGTGCCGCCTCGAGAGCCGCTGTCCATTCGTCGAAGTATGTTCGGACCCTGGCGCCGAAGCGGTTTCGCTCTTCACCGAGTGCAAAGGCGCCGAACAGGCAAATGCGTTGCCCTGACCGAAAGTAGTCGCCCGCGGTAGCGAACATGCTCTGGATGCGCTGCCTCGGTGGAACCGATTCTGCTCGAAGAGGTTCGAAGACTTCGGCGCGAAACCATCTGTCGACCTCGTCGAGCACCGCCTCGGCCATCTCTTCCTTCCCGCGCGGAAAGAAGTTGTAGAGACTGCCTTTGCCCAAACCGGTGTGTTCGGTGATCACGGCCAGGCTTGCTCCGTCGAACCCGTAGGTTCGAAACACGTTCGCGAGAGCGGGAATCGTGTCCGAGCGTTCAGCTACCTGTCTGGCCATGGATTCATCCTTTCATCACAGACCCAACTCGCTCAGGCCCGGATGATCGTGCGGGCGTGGTCCGGTCGGATCCCAGAAGAACTTTCGCTCGGACTCCTCGATGGGAACGTCGTTGATGCTGGCATGACGGTGGTGCATGAGTCCGTCGGCGTCGAATTCCCAGTTCTCGTTGCCGTAGGAGCGGAACCACTGCCCGTCGTGATCGTGCCACTCGTACGCGAATCGCACTGCGATGCGGTCGTCGCTGTGTGCCCACAGCTCTTTGATCAACCGGTAGTCCAGTTCGCGGGTCCACTTCTCGGTCAGAAGTTCGACGATCTCGGATCGGCCGGTGACGAACGTCGACCGATTACGCCACCAACTGTCCGGCGTGTAGGCCAGCGACACCTTGTGTGGATCGCGTGAGTTCCATCCGTCCTCGGCGAGGCGGACCTTCTGGACGGCAGCTTCGTGAGTGAAGGGCGGAATCGGTGCTCGGACGGTCATTGCGGGGCCTCTCGATCAGATGTGTACCTATCGGTACAAACTTTACCGATAGGTACAACAAGAGTCCAGTGAACGACTTCGGCCGCCCCCACCGAAGCGGGAGCGGCCGAAAGAGTCGAACCGGAAGAAACTAGCGCGCGCGACGAGCGAGACGCTCGGAATCCGAGATCAGGACGCTCTTGCCTTCGAGGCGAAGCCATCCGCGGTGTGCGAAATCAGCGAGCGCCTTGTTGACGGTCTCGCGGGAAGCGCCGACGAGCTGGGCGATCTCTTCCTGCGTGAGGTCGTGAGTGACGCGCAGGGCGCCACCTTCCTGAGTGCCGAAGCGCTGCGCGAGCTGCAGGAGCGCCTTGGCGACACGGCCGGGAACGTCCGTGAAGATCAGGTCGGCCAGGGTGTTGTTGGTACGACGCAGACGGCGGGCGAGAACGCGCAGAAGCTGCTCGGCGATCTCGGGGCGCTGCTGGATCCATGCCTTGAGAGCGTCGCGGTCCATGCTCACGGCGCGAACCTCGGTGACGGTCGTAGCCGTCGAGGTGCGGGGGCCGGGGTCGAAGATGGACAGTTCGCCGAACATGTCGGACGGGCCCATGATCGTCAGCAGGTTCTCGCGACCGTCGGGTGAGCGTCGACCGATCTTCACCTTGCCGGACACGATGATGTACAGGCGGTCACCGGGTTCACCTTCGTTGAAGATGACATGTCCACGGGGGAAGTCGACGGGCTGCAGCTGCTTTGTCAGCGCCGCTACCGCTGAGGGCTCGACTCCTTGGAAGATGCCGGCTCTTGCCAGGACGTCGTCCACGTGCGCTCCTTGTTGGGATTTGTTCGTTTGTGGTGTCATTTTTGCGCTATCTATCTTTGTACCCGCGCTGCGCACAAACCGTCGTACACAGGCTCAGCCCTCATGAGTGAGACACTGTGTCCAATGCAATCTGTGTTCAATGCAACAGGTACGGCATCGAAGTCTACGTCCCGTTAGCTCGCGACGAGTGATTGATGCCACGTAAGAGCCGAAAATTCTTCCGGAATCCGCTGCGGTGACTACTTTGTATGGCCGTCAACTTGCCCGTTGTGTCCGGATTTCGCCCAGGCTGGCGCTCTCGGGAGCCTCCGACTGACGGCCCTTACGCTTCCGGTGGAAGCGGGCGAACGCATGGGGAAACCCATCGCTTGCCAGGCGGGCGACGTCGTCGTGACTTGCCTGGTCGAGGAAGTCTTCTACTTCATGCTCTTGGACCGAGAGCCGACGCAATCGCCCTTCGACTCGTTCCATCGCCAGGGCAAAGAGCATAAGCAGTAGCGGAAAGAGAATTACTGCGAGTCCTTGCATAGGGGGAAGTAAACACGTCGAAGGTCTCAGAATCGACACGACGGAGTCTCCACTCATGTCGTATCCGTACAGTTGTCTGAGTGCAGACCACCCCGACAGGCAGTTCAGAGCAGCGGAAGAAACCGCGTTCGGGGGGTGCGCGGAAGGAAGAATCACACCTCGGATTGGTACGCCGGGCGCGTCGGATGAATCGTGAGCTCGCTGTGGCTTTCCCACACGTGTACTGCGAACTCGACTTCACGACTCCGTTGGAACTGGCAGTGGCGACAATCCTGTCGGCGCAATGCACCGACGTCCGCGTCAACATGGTCACGCCGGCACTCTTCGCCCGTTATCCCGACGCAAAGGCATACGCGGAAGCCGATCGGACCGAACTCGAGGAGTACATCCGCTCCACCGGCTTCTACCGGAACAAGACGACGTCGCTGATCGGACTCGGTCAGGCGCTACTCGAACGCCACGACGGGCAGGTCCCGAACAAGCTCGAAGATCTGGTGAAACTCCCAGGCATCGGACGCAAGACCGCGAACGTCGTGCTGGGCAATGCCTTCGACATTCCGGGAATCACCGTCGACACCCACTTCGGTCGGCTCGTGCGTCGGTGGAAGTGGACCGAGGAAGAAGATGCCGTCAAAGTGGAACACGCCGTCGGGGCACTGATCGAACGTAAGGAATGGACTCTGCTCTCGCATCGCGTGATCTTTCACGGCCGACGGGTCTGCCACGCGCGCAAGCCCGCATGCGGTGTGTGTGTTCTGGCCAAGGACTGCCCGTCGTACGGTCTCGGCCCGACCGACAAAACCGAGGCCGCGGCCCTGGTGAAAGGCCCCGAGACCGATCATCTGCTCGCCCTGGCAGGGTTGTGATCGCCGATGACAAGTGCCGGAAGATGGTCTCTCGCTGCGCTCGTGGTCGTCGCGGCTCTCGTCGTGGCGATCTGGCCGCGCGGGGGAGACGACACGACGCCCACCTCGACGGGCCCGTCCTCGTCCGCGTATCAGCCGCCGACGTTCACTCCGTCGTCGGAATCGCTCGATCAACTCCGTAGCCAGGCGGCTCTGGCTTCCTGCCCGACTCCGACCGGCGAAGCGCCTGCCGGCTCGGCTCTCGCCGGAATCACCCTCGACTGCGTCTCCGACGGAGCGCCCGTCGACCTTGCCGCAGCGGTGGGCGGAAAGCCGACTCTGCTCAATCTGTGGGCGTACTGGTGCGCGCCATGCGCCGAAGAGCTTCCGTACCTTCAGGAATTCGCGGAGCGCGCCGACGGCAGCATCAACGTGCTGACCGTGCATTCGGATCCGAATCAGGAGAACGCTTTGACGCGACTCATCGACTACTCGGTGCGTTTGCCCGGCGTCCAGGACGGTGACGGCAAGGTACGGATCGCAGTGGGCGCACCGCCGGTGCTGCCGGTGTCGGTGCTCGTGCGCGCGGATGGAACAGTCGCCAAGGTCTTGCCCCAACCCTTCCGCAGTGCGGACGAGATCGCCGCCGCTGCGGCGCAATATCTGGGAGTCGTCGTATGAGTACACCGGTTCCCGAGTGGTTGCGCGCTGTCGCCAGCACCCAGCCCACCGATCCCCATCGGATCAACCCCGTCCTCGAGCGTCGCGCGCCGCGCGGCACCGTGACGCGTCCGGCCGCGGTGCTCGTGCTCTTCGGCGGACCGCGTGAGGCCGACCCTCTCGCCGTCGGCGGCTTGCCGGAGGGCGCAGACGTCCTGCTGACCCAACGGGCGTCGACGATGCGTCAGCACAGCGGACAGGTCGCATTCCCCGGCGGTGCCGCCGATCCGGGCGACGACGGCCCCGTCGGCACCGCGCTGCGTGAAGCGCAGGAAGAGACCGGGCTCGATCCGAGCGGAGTTCAGCCGCTCACCGTGCTGCCGGAGATCTTCATCCCGCCGTCGGGTTTCGACGTGACGCCGGTGCTCGGCTACTGGGAGCAGCCGACGACGGTGGGCATTCAGGACGAGGGCGAGGTCGGACGGGTGGCCCGGGTGCCGCTGCGCACGTTGCTCGACCCAGACAACCGGTTTCAGGTTCGACATCCCCTCGGGTACCAGGGCCCGGCGTTCCGCGCCGACGGCATGCTGGTCTGGGGGTTCACAGCAGGAATCCTCGCGGCGCTGTTCACGGTGTCGGGCTGGGAGATTCCGTGGAACTACGAGGACGTGAGAGACCTGGACACAGCGCTGTCCGAGTTCGGTGAAGGTGTCGAGGATTCGGCGGTGCCGCGATGACAGGTTCTCGTTGGGTGGACATCGCCATCGTTCTGGTCGCCCTCATCGCGGCCACGTCCGGATGGCGGCAGGGCGCGGTGGCGTCGGCGCTGGCGTTCGTCGGCGTGATCCTCGGCGCCGTCGCCGGGATTCTGTTGGCGCCGCACCTGCTCGTGCACGTCACCGAAGGCAAGCTGCGCATCCTCGCGGGCATCTCGCTGATCGTGGTGTTGGTCATCATCGGCGAGGTCGCCGGCATGGTGCTCGGACGCGCGGCACGCAGCGGAATGCACAGTCCGACGGCGCGATCCGTCGACAGCGTCATCGGTGCGGGTCTACAGGCGGTGGCTGTCGTGGTCGCGGCGTGGTTGCTCGCGATTCCGCTCACTTCCTCGTCGCAGCCGAACATTGCCGCAGCTGTTCGTGGTTCGGACGTTCTCGCCAGCGTGGACGAAGTGGCGCCGCAGTGGCTGCGCCGCATCCCGACCGAGTTCTCGGCGCTGCTCGACACCTCCGGCCTGCCTGACGTCATCGGCCCGTTCGGGCGCACGCCCATCACCGAGGTCGAAGCACCCGACGCGAGCGTTCTCGCCAGTCCGTTGGCGGCGCAGTTGCGTCCGAGTGTTCTCCGCATCAACGGCGTCGCACCGAGTTGCCAGCGCGCGCTCGAGGGATCCGGATTCATCGTCGCCCCCGAACGCGTCATGACCAACGCCCACGTGGTTGCCGGAACCGAGAGCATCACCGTGGACACCATGGAGGGCGCACTGCCCGCGCAGGTGGTTCTCTTCGACTCCGCCGTGGACATCGCGATTCTGGCGGTTCCCGGATTGGACGCGCCGGTGCTGCCGTTCGCTCCGGAGCAGGCTCGGACCGGTGACAACGCGTTGGTGCTCGGCTACCCCGGCGGTGGTCCGTACACGGCCAGCGCAGCCCGCGTTCGTGAGGTCCTCAACCTGAACGGGCCGGACATCTACAAGGCCGGAACCACCCAGCGTGAGGTCTACACCGTCCGCGGATCCATCCGGCAGGGCAACTCGGGTGGACCGATGGTCGATGATCAGGGGCGGGTCCTCGGCGTCGTGTTCGGTGCTGCCGTCGACGACAGTGACACCGGATTCGTCCTCACCGCGCAGGAAGTCTCGCGCCAGTTGAACGCGGCTGCCTCGGCATCGACGCCCGTACCGACGGGCGCGTGCATCCTGTAGCGGTCACTTCTCCGTAAGGAGGAAGTCCCCGAGTTCGCGATTGACGCGCTCGGGGGCTTCCTGATGCGCGTAATGACCGACTCCGGCAATGGTGCGCAGTTTTTCGCCGGGAGCCCAGTGCTTGTCGCGACGCACGGTACGGGTGAGCACGTACGGGTCGAGTTCGCCGTGAATCTGGACGATCGGAATGCGAAGAACCTGATCCATCAAACGCATGAAACGTCGGCCCTCGGGGCGGAGCTGGCTGCGGAAGGCCCAACGCTGGTACTCCAACGTGGAATGCGCGACGCCCGGGATCCGGATCGCGGACCGCATCTTGCTCATGACGTCTGCGAATTCGGGTTGCTGCGGCCAGGTGGGGCCCGACCGCGAGCGAACCAGACGCTCCACTTCGGCGCCGTTGTCGGCCGTCAACCGACGTTCCGGGCGTAGCGGTACCTGATAGGCCAGGAACGAGGGCAAAAGCGCGCGGCGCTGATAGGGGTCGCGGACGACTGCTTTCTTGAGCGCCATCGGGTGTGGAGACGAGATCAGCGCTATCGACCGCACCAGGCGTGGATGCAGGAGCGCGGTCGCCCAGCACACCAACCCGCCGTCGGCATGACCGATCAGCGTGGCCTTGCCGTAACCCATCGCACGAATGAGGCCGGCTACGTCACCGGCGAGCGTCCAACCGTCGTAGCCACGAGGGGGCTTGTCGGAATCGCCGTACCCACGAAGATCCATGGCGACGACGCGGAATCCCTGCTCCGACAGTGCCGTCAACTGATGGCGCCAGGACCACCAGAAATCGGCGAATCCGTGCAACAGGACCACCAACGGAGCATCCGGCTCCGCGTCGCCTACCTCGACGACGTGAAACCGGATGCCGTTGGCGTGAATGTCCCGGTGAATCCAGGGGCCGTCGAACCTGACGGTAGATGGATCTGGGGCTGCCACTTTCGATCAGACTCGCTACCGGCGCGCGTTGAAATCGACCGACGGCTTTGCGTCGTCATGGCTGCCGGGGATGACGTTCTTGGCCTGCTTGAGCGATTCGATCGTCTTCTCCGGAGCCCTCAGCTTGCGCACGCGCAGATAACCGAGCAGCGCCAGAATCGCGGTGGTCACCACCATGATCAGGAAGACGATGAGGAACGCCAGCCAGCGCGGCACCCAGGTGTCGAGCATCTCGGCCAGGAAGAAAAAGAAGAAGAACGAGCTGAACAGCAGAACCGTGAAGGCCAGGATGAAGAAGACGCTGCCCTGCAGACCCTTCTTGACCTCGCCCGTCACCTCGGCCTTGGCAAGTTCGACCTCGGCGCGCACGAGGGTGGAGACCTGTGCGGTCGCGTCCTTGACGAGGGCCCCGATGGTGGCCTCGCCCGGCGTGCGGGCGTCCACATCGGTGAGAGGGATGGAAGAGACCGTGTTCGGTACTCCATCTCCGGTGAAGCGCTGGCTCTCTCCGTTGGTCAAGCTCACTTGTCGACCTCTCCAGGTAGTTCTCTCGCGTCCGTGGCAATGGCGGTGGAAGCGTCGTCTCGAGCCGCATGAACTCGTCCACGTCGCCACAGCAGCGCTGATCCGATCAGCGATGCCACCAACGATGTCACGAGAACTGCGGCCTTCGCTATCTCGGCCTCGCTGCCATCGCCGACCCCGTCCAATGCGAGGTCTGCTACAAGCAGGCTAACGGTGAACCCGATGCCACCGAGAACTGAGAGGGCAAACATGTCTCTCAATTCCAGTGTCTTGGGTTTGGTTGCTATCCCCAATTTGATCGCGAGCAGGGAAATTCCGAAGATTCCGACGGTTTTGCCGACCAGAAGACCGACGACGACCGATTGCCCGACGGGGTCGGTGAAAATGTCGCCGAGCACCGCCGCGTTGATCGGAACACCGGAGGCGAACAGTGCGAAGACGGGGACACAGAAGCCTGCAGAGTAGGGCTGAATACGGTGCTCGAGACGGCTACCGGGCGCGTACTCCTCGTCCGGATCGCGCCTCACCCGGGTGAGTAAGCCGAGCGCGACGCCCGCGAGTGTGGCGTGTATCCCCGCTTCGTGCATCGCGTACCAGGTCAGTAGTGCCAGCGGGACGTAGAGGAACGGCGTCGTGATGCGTTTGTGTTGGGCGTAGGCGTAGGCAGCCAGGGCTGCGGCCGCGGTCAGCAGCCACAACATCGCGAGGGAACCGGTGAACAGTACGGCGATGAGGATGATCGCGAGCAGATCGTCGACGACGGCCAGGCTGAGCAGGAAAACTCGGGCGCTCGCCGGGATCTTCGAGCCGGTCAGCGCGAGCACGCCGAGGGCAAAAGCGATGTCCGTCGCGACGGGAATGGCCCAGCCCTTGTCCATGCCGGGCGTGCCGAAACCGATGGACGCCGCGATGATCGCGGGGACCAGGACGCCGCCGCACGCCGCGATGATCGGGAGCATCGCGGCTTTGCGGTCCGCGAGTTCGCCGACCACCAGTTCACGTTTGAGTTCGAGGCCGGCAACGAAGAAGAAGACGGCAAGCAGTCCGTCCTGCGCCCACGTGCCCAAGCTGAGGTCGAGATGGAGTGCGGACGGACCGATCTGGAAGTCACGTAGTGCGATGTAGCTCTCACCGAAAGGAGAGTTCACCCAGATCAGAGCGAGGGCGGCAGCGATCAGGAGGATCGATCCGCCCACCGTTTCGGTGCGGAGGTAGCGGGACAGTTCGGAACGCAGGGTGGAGATCACGCGTGGGGACGACCTTTGTTCGTGCAACCGAATTCGGATGCAACAGACATGAACGTGATCGACGTTGTGACGCATCGAATGCACGTGCCGACCAGACTTCCCGGCTCACCTTTACGGAATTTTATCGCGGATTGCCCGCTGAGCCGAATTCGCGAACCGAATTTGCGTCGGAAAACCCCGCGGGTGTTCAATTCCTACTGATTGGGACACTATCCCACCAATTGGACATCTTTCGTATAACGGCGCAGGAGCATGTTTTGAGCACGTCAGTCAGTGAGAATCCACCCAAGCCGGAGGGCGGCGACGCAGATACCGTCGCCGGAGTGCCGCGCAGCCGAATCGTGGTCGCCAGCATGGTGGGTACGTCCATCGAGTTCTACGACTTCTACATCTATGCAACAGCGGCAGTATCGGTGTTCCCGCACCTGTTCTTCCCGAAGGGCAACGACACCACCGCGCTTCTCGCGTCGTTGGCGACGTTCGGACTCGCGTTTGTCGCCCGTCCCCTCGGCTCGATTCTCTTCGGACACTTCGGTGACCGCGTCGGACGCAAGGCAACTCTGGTCGGCTCGCTACTGACGATGGGCATCGCGACCTTCCTCATCGGACTGCTGCCCACTTATCACCAGATCGGACTGCTGGCCCCGGCGTTGTTGGCGCTCATGCGTTTCTGCCAGGGTCTCGGGCTCGGCGGCGAATGGTCGGGTGCGGCGCTGCTCGCGACCGAGACCGCCAAGGAAGGCAAGCGGGCCTGGGCGGCGATGTGGCCGCAACTCGGTGCGCCCATCGGCTTCTTCATGGCCAACGGACTGTTCCTGATCATCACGTTGTTCATGAACCACGACAATTCCAGCCCGGACCTCGAGGGTGCCTTCCTGAGTTGGGGATGGCGAATTCCGTTCCTGCTCAGCGCAATCATGGTGATGATCGGCCTGTACGTCCGGCTCAAGCTCGAGGAAACCCCGGTGTTCGCGCGCGCAGTCGAGCGCGGCGAGAAGGTCAAGACTCCGGTGGCCGAGGTGTTCAAGACCAGTTGGCGTCAGCTGATCATCGGTACGTTCGTGATGCTCGCGACGTACACGCTGTTCTACATCATGACCACCTGGGTGCTCAGCCACGGAACCGGCAAGACGGCGGCCGACGGTGGAACCGGTGCGGGCTTCAAGTACACCGATTTCCTTGTCCTGCAGTTGATCGCAGTCGTGTTCTTCGCTGCTGCCGTGCCGGTCTCGGGTTGGCTCGCCGACCGTTACGGGCGTCGTATCACCTTGCTGATCATCACCGGTCTGATCATGGTGTTCGGCTTGACCTTCGGTGTCTTCCTCGAACCGGACGGAATGAACGACGGTCGCATGTTGGCGTTCCTCATCGTGGGCATGCTGCTCATGGGCCTGACCTTCGGCCCGATGAGTGCCGTTCTCCCGGAACTCTTCCCGACCAACGTCCGCTACACGGGCTCGGGAATCGCGTACAACACGGCCAGTATTCTGGGCGCAGCGGTGGCGCCGTTCATCGCCGTCTACCTCGCGAAGAACTACGGCGTCGGTTGGGTCGGCATCTATCTTCTCGTAGCGGCGACGCTGACTTTTGTTGCGCTGCTGGTCATGCGTGAGACGAAGGGTGAGTCGCTCGACGATGTAGGGGCATAACCCTGCTGTGCGCCTTTATTAACCCCCGGCGGTTAATAAAGGCGCACAGCAGTTGTCAGGGAAGCTGAGCAGGCAGGACGTGCTCACCGGTCTTGTCGGTGCTCAAGGCCAGGGAGCTGATGTACTGCTTCTCGCCGTTCGGGCCGGGCACGTTCGACGCGAGCATGTCGGGACGCTCGAATTCGATTCCGCTGACGCAGCACAGAAGCGTTTCACCGGAGGGGTTCCCGTACTCGTCGAACATCGGCAGATCGATGCCGTCGTCGGTGCGTCGTAGGTAGTACTTTCCCTTGGTGGCGACGGCCAGGATCGGCGGCATCACCAGTGCGATGACGATTGCGACGATCGGGGAGAACGGCTTGATCGCCGAACCGAAAGCACCGAAGAACACCAGGATCGAAATGCCCGCGGCCAGCAGCATCGACACGAAGCCGACGGGGTTGACGTCGTAGAGCATCCCGCGTCGGAACTCGGGGACTTTCGGGGAGAGCTTCAACCAGTACTTGTTGATCGCGATGTCCGAGGCGACGACCACGACCCAGGCGATACCGCAGTTGGCGTAGAACCCGAGGATCGTGTTGAGGAAGTCGAACATGTTGGCTTCCATCAAGATCAGTGCGATCGCCAGGTTGACCAGAACGAAGACCATGCGTCCGGGGTAGGTCTTGGTGACGCGGGTGTACGAGTTGGTCCAGGCCAGTGAGCCGGAGTACGCGTTGGTGACGTTGATCTTGATCTGGCTGATGACCACGAGGATCACGGCCAGCGTCATGGCCAGCCAGTGAGGCATCATGTCCTGGTAGATCTCGAGGAACTGGTGCACGGGCTGGTTGGCGATCGAGGATCCGTCGACGACGTTCGCGATGATGTACACGGCGAGGAACAGTCCGACGATCTGCTTGAACGCGCCGAAGATCACCCAGCCGGGGCCGGCGAGAATTACTGCAGCCCACCAACGGCGGGTGTTCTCCGGCGTCTTGGGCGGCATGAAGCGTAGGTAGTCGATCTGCTCGGCGATCTGTGCGATCAGCGACAAGCAGACACCCGCGGCCAGCATCACCGATCCGAAGTTGACGCCCTTGCCGTTTGCGCCGTCCTCACCGCCGAAGGCGAAGAACGCGCTCACCGAATCAGGGTGCTTGAACAGCAGATACAGGAACGGCAGCACCATCATGACGAGCCACAGAGGCGTCGTCCACACTTGGAGCTTTGCCAGAGCCTTCATTCCGTAGATGACCAGTGGAATGACCATCAGGGTCGAGACCGCGTAGCCGATCGAGAGTGGTATCCCGAGCCCCAGTTTCAAACCCTGGGCCATGATGGAACCTTCGAGCGCGAAGAAGATGAAGGTGAACGTCGCGAAGATGACGTTGGTGACCACCGAGCCGTAGTAGCCGAAACCGCTTCCGCGAGTGATCAAATCGAGGTCGATATTGTATCGCGCGGCATAGTAGGCGAGTGGGAAGCCGGTCGCCATGATGACGACGGCAAACACGGCGATGCCCAGCAATGCGTTACCGGTGCCGTACGAGATGCCGATGTTGGCGCCGATTGAGAAGTCTGCGAGATACGCGATTCCGCCGAGCGCGGAGGTCGCGACGACGCCGGTTCCCCATTTGCGGTAGCTGCGTGGCGCAAATCGGAGGGTGTAGTCCTCCAGCGTCTCCTTCAGTGCGGCGTTCTCACCGAGATCTGCCCTGTCCGGTGCGCCGGCGGACACCTGCTCGTTCACTGCTGTCATGACGTCACTCCCCCTGGGTGCCTGTGCATGTGCACTTTGTGGTGCAGGCACCCAACCTAGGGAGGTGGCGTTACGCGGACATGTTTGAAATGTGTCGCCCACGTTGCGGATTCGATCCGCAACGTGAGCGAGCACTCATGGGACTTTCTTTACCTGTATCTGATCACCAACTGCCCGCGCCTGCAAGGCGAGTGGCTGCGTCCCGACCGGCCGAAGGTCGAGAACGGCGGCGGCCACCGGGTCGGCCAAGACGTTCCGGATGGTCCGGCGCAGGCCACGTGCTCCGTACACCGGGTCGAACCCGCGCCGTTGCAACAGGGCGACGGCGCTGTCCTCCACCTCGACGTCGATGCCTCTCCTGGCCAACCGAGTCGTGATCAGTTCGATCTCGAGACGGGTCACTTGTTCCGCGGTCTGTTCGTCGAACTCGTCGAGGATCACGGTTTCGTCGATGCGGTTGAAGAATTCGGGGTCGAAGAACTTCTCCAACGCGCGTTGCACCAGATGATGACCATGGCGCGGTCGATCGATCCGGACGCGATCGGCGAGCTGCCGCAGGTGAGATCGCCGACGTTCTGCCACCGCAGCAGAGCCGAGATTCGAGGTCAGGAACACGTAGCTGTTGCGGAACGAGATCTTCTGCTGACCGTTCGCCAACCGGAGTTCGCCGTTGTCGAGGACCTGCAGGAGCGCACGCAGCACGGTGGGGTCGGCCTTCTCCACTTCGTCGAACAGGACGATTCCGGGGGTGTACGGATCGCCCTCGACGGTGTTCTTGTCGAACAGCGTGAAGGACTCCTTGCTACCGGCATATCCAGGTGGAGCCCCGGAGAATGACGCCGCATAATGCTCTTGCGCAAGAGCATTCATGTCGATGCGGCACAGATCATCGGGTCCTGACCGTAGTTCTGCGGCCACGCGCCGCACCAATTCCGTCTTGCCGACGCCGGTCGGGCCAACGAGAAGGATGTTTGCGAGCGGACGCGTCGGATCCGTGGCACCGACATGCGCGATCGAAATCGCACGAACCACTGCGTCGACGGCGGCCTGTTGTCCGACGATCTTGGAACTCAGGGCTTTCGAGAGCTTGCGAGCGTCGAAGGCCCCGACCGGTACGGGTTCGGTTCGTTCCTCGGCCGGCGGTGGTGCTGCTGCACTGTTCCGGTCATGGAGCATGTCGGTGATATAAGGCACAGTGAGATCCTTACGCTTCGATTGTCTTCTCGACCGGCAGGTTTCCGACGCGACAATCCGCTACACCCACTGTGTCTCGGGTGATGGCCTCGACGCGTTCCTGAGCCTTCTGGGCGTCGGTGACCCACAGCTTGTAGAACTCGAACGGGCAGTCCGCGACGCCCTTGTCTCCGTCACCTGCTGCGTGGACACCGGAGTAGCCGCGATGGAGGAGTTTGAAGATGTGGTTCTGGGACTGATCGTTCTCGCGTGCGTCGCGAATGGCTGAGACGGAAAGCTGCGCGTACTGGATTCCGTATTCTTCTTCGCCGGTTTCACCCAGCGTCCGGCCGTCGAATCCGATGATCGCGGAGTGTCCGAAGTAGGAGTAGACGCCGTCGAATCCGGCCGCATTGGCAACTGCCACATAACAATTGTTGGCCCAGGCCATTGCCTTGGACATCATTACCTGCTGGTCCTTGGCGGGGTACATGTATCCCTGGCAACGGACGATCAGTTCCGCACCCTTCATCGCGCAGTCGCGCCAGATCTCCGGGTAGTTGCCGTCGTCGCAGATGATGAGCGAGATCTTCAGCCCCTTCGGGCCTTCGGTGACATACGTCGTGTCTCCCGGGTACCACCCTTCGATGGGGCACCAGGGCAGGATCTTTCGGTACCTCTGAACGATCTCGCCCTTGTTGTCGATGAGGATCAACGTGTTGTACGGGGGCTTGTTCGGGTGGTCTTCGTGCTGTTCGCCGGTGATGGAGAAGATTCCCCACGTGTCGGCTTCGCGGCACGCTGCGGAGAAGATCGCGGTCTCGTCGCCCGGGATGGTGGCTGCTGTCGCGTACATCTCCTCTTCGTTGTACATGATTCCCTGCGTGGAGTATTCGGGGAAGACCACCAGATCCATTCCGGGGAGGCCGGTCTTCATGCCGATCATCATGTCGGCGATCTTGCGCGCGTTCTCGAGGACGCCGGCGCGATCGTGCAGGCGGGGCATCTTGTAGTTGACCACTGCTACGCCGACCGTGTCGTTGCTCGAGGAGATGTCACCGTGTCGCATTGTCTTTCACTCCTTGGTTGTGTCGATCAGTTGAAGACTGGACGGGATTGGGGTACTGCGGTTTTGGGTGCAGCGAGGATCTTGGCCAGGCCCAGGAGAACCAGAAGTGCTCCGGCCCAACCGGCCGCGACGGCGGGTGTGGTGTGGAAGTTGTCGGTCAGGATCAGAAATGCGGGGACCGTGCACGTGGGCTGGCTCAGGAGGACCGCTGCCCAGCCGGTGAAGCGACTGAGATTCTCGCGGCCGAGCCCGAGTACCAGGAAGAACAGCGTCCACAGCGCTGCCCATGCGAGCCAGATGACCCCGAAGACGGGGTCGTTGCTCACTGTGAAAGAGAGGAAGGAGTACACGAGCGCGGCGCACGCGACGAACAGCGAGAACCACCCGATTCCTTCCGGCTCGAAGCCGGCGAGATTGCTGATGCCACGTAGAGATAGGTGAATCCGAACAGATAGAGCCCTGAGGCCGCCAGGACGGCACTCGAATCTCCCTGAGCCTGAATCAACATGACGGTGGGGACGACGCATTGAAGTGCGCCGACGAAGAGGTTGAGGACCGAGGCGGATCGAACGGGAACTGTGCCGAGCAGCATCAGTCCGTTGACGAAGAGGACGGCTCCCACGTAAAGCAAACCAACACTGCCCATCGGGCACCTCCGGTTACTTCGGGACGGTTACTTCGGGACGGGTTACTTTCAAATGAAATGATTCCAAATGAAACTAAGTGATGCGCGCCACAGAAGTCAAGAGGGAGATCTCAGGGAAAATCTCAGAGCGTTGCGATGATCGAGAAGTCGAGTCCGTCGGCGACGGCGAGCTGAATCTTCTGCCGTGCAACACGATCACGAAACTCGACGGTTCCGCGAGGCCCGTCGTACGCGGCACCCTCGACGACGGCGTCCAGGTCACGCGGATGAGTGCTGTCGGCGCGTCGAACCAGGGCCGAAAGGGTATGTATCCCTTCGTAACACGATTCGGCGGCATTGTTCAGCGCCGGAGCGTGCGCGCCGTGCAGTGCAACGTAGCGCCCGAGAAGATCCATGGAGTTGCCGTCGACCATCGAACGGAAGTACGCGGCGGAGGCAAACAGGTTGCGGGTTGCCCTCGGCCCGCTCGCGAGCAGCATGTTCTCTTCCATCAACGGGCTGAACCGGATCATCGACTCGTCGAGGCCGCGGCGGGCGAAGGCGCGGTTGAAATCGACGGCGTCCTGGCCGACGAGGAGCATGATCACGCCGTCGCAACCGGAGTTCGAGACGGTCTCGACCAACTGCTTCATGTTTCCGCGCCCCAGGTCGACAAACGAACCGCCGACAAGGCTGAGATCGAGTTCGGTGGCGAATTGCCTCACGGCTCCGAGAGAGCTGTGCGGCCAAATGTAGTCGTCCCCGACGACAAACCACTTACGCGCTCCGACGTTGTCGCGCAGCCACTTCAGCGCCGGCGCGATCTGCTGCCGTGGTGTTTCGCCGGAGCAGTAGATTCCGGATCTGACCTCGCCGCCCTCGTAGAGCGAGGTGTACGAGTACGGAATGCGGTCCGCGACCACGGGTGCAAGAGCGTGGCGGACAGAGGAGATGTGCCAACCGCTGACCGCGTCGATGTCGCCTGCGTCGAGTAGCTGTTGCACGCGGGCTGCGACGACGCTCGGCGAAGCGCCGCCGTCGATCACTTCGATCTGGACTTCGCGTCCCAGTACGCCACCGGAGTTGTTGAGGTCGCGGGCGGCCAATTCGCTGATTGCTTCGCAGGAGGGGCCGAACAGTCCGGCAGGTCCCTGGAGGGGAAGCACCATGCCCAGGCGCCACACCGCGCTGCGCGCGCGTTCGAGCGCGCCGGTAGCGCTCATGCGTCGCCGCCGGAATCGGGAGTCAGCGGCCTGGCCTGGGTTACTATCATTTCATTTGAAAGTATTGCCCGAGAAGTGTGAACTGCGCAACAGCGGGGGAGCGATCAGTGGGAAAAAGTGACTCCGGAATTCTTGATGCGTCGCTGACGACTGCGCTGGTCCGAGCAGCTCGAATGGCCGCGGCAGCGGCGGAGAAGGCGCTGGCGGCAGAGAATCTCACTCTCGATCACTGGATGACGCTCGAAGCCCTGGCGTCGACCGAGGGGCTGACGATGGCTGAGTTGCGCGATCGAACGGGAACACCGGCTCCGACGCTGACGCGAGTTGCGGACAAGTTGGTCTCGCTCGCGCTCATCTACCGCGAAGTCGGGGAGGACGATCGCCGGAAGGTACGCGTGTTTCTCTCCTCGCGCGGAAAGTCCTTGCACAAGAGGGTTGCCGCAGACATCCGCGTAGCCGAGGAGTCCTGGCTGACGTCGAAAGAGGAAGTGAAGTTGCGAGAGGGGCTTCGCCCCTGTGTGCCTTTCCGGTAGTGGGGACTACCAAAAAGGCGCACAGGGGCCGAAGGCCCTACTTGCCGCGGATGGCGTCGAATACCTTGGGGTCGACCAGGGTCGAGGTGTCTCCGAGGTCGCGGCCTTCGGCGACGTCGCGCAGGAGGCGGCGCATGATCTTGCCGGACCGGGTCTTCGGCAGTTCCGGCACGATCGTGATCTGACGCGGTTTGGCGATGGGGCTGATGTCGGTGGAGACCTGAGCCTTGAGTTCGGCGATGAGGACGTCGCCGGTGTTCTCGACGCCTTCACGGAGGATGACGAACGCGACGATGCCCTGTCCGGTGGTCTCGTCGGCGGCACCGACGACGGCGGCTTCGGCGACTCCGTGATGGTTCACCAGTGCTGATTCCACCTCGGAGGTGGAGATGCGGTGACCGGAGACGTTCATGACGTCGTCGACGCGGCCGAGGACCCAGAGTGCGCCGTCGTCGTCGTACTTGGCGCCGTCACCGGCGAAGTACCAGCCTTCTTCGGCGTAGCGGGACCAGTAGGTGTCGCGGTAGCGGTCCATGTCGCCCCAGATGCCGCGGAGCATCGCCGGCCACGGCTCGTCGAGGACGAGGTAGCCGTTGCCGCCGGGGCCGAGGGGCTTGGCGTCGTCGTCGACGATCTTGGCGGAGATACCGGGCAGCGGTGCCATCGCGGATCCGGGCTTGGTGGCGGTGATACCGGGCAGCGGGGAGATCATGATCGCGCCGGTCTCGGTCTGCCACCAGGTGTCGACGATGGGGGCCTTGTTGCCGCCGATGACCTCTCGGAACCAGCGCCACGCTTCGGGGTTGATGGGCTCGCCCACAGATCCGAGTAAACGGATCGAAGACAAGTCGTGGGCGTCGGGGATTTCCCGGCCCCACTTCATGAACGTCCGCACGAGGGTGGGGGCGGTGTAGTAGATGGAGACGCCGTACTTCTCGATGATGTCGAAGTGGCGGTGCTCGTTCGGGGAGTTGGGGGTGCCTTCGTAGACGACCTGGGTGACGCCGTTCGAGAGGGGTCCGTAGACGATGTAGGAGTGTCCGGTGACCCAGCCGATGTCGGCGGTGCACCAGTAGACGTCTTGTCCCGCTTTGTGATCGAAGACGTTGTGGTGGGTGTACGAGGCCTGGGTGAGGTAGCCGCCGGAGGTGTGGATGATGCCCTTGGGCTTTCCGGTGGTGCCGGAGGTGTAGAGAATGAACAGGGGATGCTCGGCGTCGAAGGCCTGCGCCTCGTGCTCGGGTGAGGCCTGTGCGACGGTTTCGTGCCACCACAGGTCGCGGCCGTCGGTCCACTCGACGTCGATGCCGGTCCGGTTGACCACCAATACGTTCTGGACGGATTCGGCTCCGGCGACGGATTCGTCGACCGCTGTCTTGATGGGTGCTGCGGCGCCGCGTCGCCACTGGCCGTCGACGGTGACGACGAGTTTGGCTTGGGCGTCGTCGATGCGTGAGCGTAGGGCGGTGGCGGAGAATCCGGCGAAGACGACCGAGTGGGTCAGGCCGAGGCGGGCGCAGGCGAGCATGGTGACGATCGCTTCGGGGATCATCGGCATGTAGATCGCTACGCGGTCACCGGCGACGAGGCCGAGGTCGGTGAAAGTGTTTGCGGCGCGGCTGACTTCGGCGAGGAGGTCGTTGTAGGTCAGATCCCGGGAATCGCCTGGTTCGCCTTCGAAGTGAATGGCGACGCGGTCGCCGTTGCCGGCGAGGACGTGGCGGTCGACGCAGTTGTAGGCGACGTTGAGTTTGCCGCCGACGAACCACTTGGCGACGGGGGCGTCGGTCCAGTCGAGGACGTCGGTCCATTTCTCGTGCCAGTGAAGGCGCTCAGCCTGATTCGCCCAGAAAGCGAGGCGGTCGGTATCTGCGGCAGCCTGCAACTCCGGTCCCGCGTTGGCGGCCGCAGCGAACTCTGCGCTCGACGGATATGCCTGGGGGACGTCTGTTTCGGCTGCGCTTGTCATGGCTGACGGCCTTCTTTCCACTTTGATCGACACTTTTCTGACTCCGTGTGAGGGTAGTCACAAGCTCGCGTAAACGCACCGTTGCATCACGTTGCAACCCGTTGTCCTGCGACGATCGGTCGAATTGATGCGACGGGTGGTCGCTTCCGCCGACGAGTGAATGGGCGCGGACAGATTTCCCTCGGAATTGCGGACAATGGGTGCGATGCGCGCCCCGCGTCGGATGTGTCTATTGTCAAACCATTATTCGACCACAACTCGAAGTCACGTTCACTTTCAGTTGTAGGCGACACGACGCCGGCAGTTACGGCTGTCGGCAGGCCGCGAGCATGCTCGGGGTCACTTAGATGTGGAAGGAATTCCTTTGCGTATCTCACGCATAGCGACCGGCGCGGTCGCGCTCGGAATGACGGCAGTGCTGATCACGGCATGTTCGTCCGGCGATTCGTCGGGAGGATCGTCCAGCGGTGTCGTCAACGCCTGGGCGGGCGAGCCCCAGAACCCGTTGATTCCCACGAACACGAGTGAGAACCAGGGCGGCCGCGTCCTCGACTCCCTGTTCGCCGGTCTCGTTTCGTACACCGCCGACGGTGGCACGGAGAACGAGGTTGCCGAGTCCATCGAGAGCACCGACGGTCAGAACTTCACCGTCAAGCTCAAGGACGGTTGGACCTTCACGGACGGCACCCCCGTCACCGCGAAGTCGTTCGTCGACGCGTGGAACTTCGGAGCCCTCTCCACCAACGCTCAGATCCAGGCATCGTTCTTCGATCCGATCAAGGGCTACGACGAAGTTGCCGCCGAGGTTCCGACGGCTCAGACGATGTCGGGTCTGAAGGTTGTGGACGACTCCACCTTCACCATCGAACTCAAGCAGCCCGAGTCGGCGTTCCCCGACCGCCTCGGTTTCACGGCGTACTACCCGCTGCCCGAGGTCGCGTTCAAGGACATGACCGCATTCGGCGAGAACCCGGTCGGCAACGGCCCGTACAAGCTCGACGGCGCCGGCGCGTGGCAGCACAACGTCCGCATCGACACGGTCGTGAACCCGGACTACAACGGCAACCGCAAGCCGAAGAACGCCGGCGTCGACTTCATCATGTACAACAGCCTCGACACGGCGTACACGGATCTCCTCGCCAACAACGTCGACGTTCTCGACCAGGTCCCGCCGAGCGCGGTCACGACCTTCGAGTCGGATCTTGCCGGTCGCACGGTCAACCAGCCGTCGGCAACCATCGAGACGTTCACGATCCCGGGGCGCCTGGCGCACTTCAGTGGTGAAGAGGGCATGCTCCGCCGTCAGGCGATCTCGATGGCGATCAACCGCGATCAGATCACGCAGCAGATCTTCAACAAGACCAGGACGCCTGCACTCGACTTCACCAGCCCCGCAATCGAGGGTTGGAACGACTCGCTGACCGGTAACGGCAACCTGAAGTTCGACCCCGAGGCAGCCAAGGCCGCTTGGGCCAAGGCCGACGCCATCGCTCCGTGGTCCGGCAGCTTCGAGATCGGATACAACTCCGACGGCGGACACCAGGAATGGGTCGACGCCACGGCGAACAGCATCCGCAACACGCTCGGCATCGACGCAAAGGGCAAGCAGTACGCCACCTTTGCGCAGATCCGCACCGAAGCCACCGACCGCACCATCCAGAGCGCGTTCCGCTCCGGCTGGCAGGGTGACTACCCGCAGCAGTACGGCTTCCTGGCGCAGAACTACCAGACCGGCGGCAGCTCCAACGACGGTGAGTACTCCAACCCCGAGTTCGACCGCCTCCTGCGCGAATCGGCCGGCCAGACGGACAAGGCGAAGGCTCAGGAACTGCTCGATCAGGCTCAGGAAGTGCTGCTCAAGGACCTGCCTGCAATTCCGACGTGGTACCGCAACGCAGCCAGTGGATGGTCGGAGAACGTTTCCAACGTGACCATCAGCTGGAACGGCATTCCGGTCTACGAAGACATCGAAAAGAACTGACGCGTAGAACGATCCGCATCTGAAACGTGAGTTCGGGGCGGCAGGCGCCCTGCCTGCCGTCCCGAACTCGTGTTCACACCGGACTGTCCGCTGACGTACACGATCATCGACAAGGAGGTGATCCGATGCTCTGGTACATCGGTCGCCGAGTGCTTCAAATGATCCCGGTTTTTCTCGGGGCCACTCTTCTGATCTACGCCATGGTCTTCCTGCTTCCCGGTGATCCGATTGCCGCGTTGGCGGGCGACAAGGCGCTCAGTCCGGCTGTGGCAGCACAGCTTCGGGAGCGCTACCACCTCGATCTCCCCTTCTATCAGCAGTACCTGCTGTACCTGAAGGGCATCTTCACGCTGGACTTCGGCACGTCGTTCTCCGGACGACCTGTCAGTGAAGTTCTGGCACAGGCATTTCCGATCACGATGAAACTTGCCTTCATGGCACTGATCGTCGAGACCGTCTTCGGTGTCGGCTTCGGCCTCATCGCAGGCCTGCGTAAGGGCGGATTCTTCGACAGCACCGTCCTGCTGTTCAGCCTCGTTCTCATCGCCATCCCGATCTTCGTGATCGGCTTCCTGGCTCAGTTCTTCATCGGCGTCAAATGGGGCATCGTCCCGCCGACGGTCGGTGGCAACACCAGCTTCAAGAATCTCCTGCTCCCCGCCCTGGTTCTGGGTTCGGTCTCGTTCGCGTACGTCCTGCGACTGACCCGAACATCCGTGGCGGAGAACCTGAGTGCCGACTACGTGCGCACTGCCACCGCCAAGGGACTTTCCCGTGGACGAGTGGTTCGCGTGCACGTGTTGCGCAACTCGCTGATCCCCGTGGTCACGTTCCTGGGTGCCGACCTCGCAACGTTGATGGGCGGCGCCATCGTCACCGAGGGCATCTTCAACATCAACGGCGTCGGCGGCACGATCTACCAGGCCGTGACCAGAGGTGAAGCGCCGACGGTGGTTTCGTTCGTCACCATCCTGATCGTGATCTACCTGATCGCAAATCTGCTCGTCGACCTCTTGTACGCCGCGCTCGATCCGAGGATCCGCTATGTCTGAGACCGTGAAGACCGGACGCGCCGTCCGGCAAAGTCATTTCGTGGCACCGCCCGAAGTTGCGGCACCGGGGGAGACGGACGCCGTCAAACTCGATCAGGCGCCGACCAGCATGTGGACCGATGCGTGGCGCGACCTACGCAAGCGCCCCCTGTTCATCATCTCGACGATCATCATCCTCGCGGTCATCGTCATCGCAGCGTTTCCGAGCTTGTTCACGAGTACCGATCCGCGGTTCTGCGACCTCACCTACAGCATGCAGGGACCGACCTCCGGCCACTGGTTCGGTTTCGACCGCCAGGGCTGTGACGTGTACTCGCGCACCATCTACGGTGCTCGCGCATCCGTACTCGTGGGCGTCGGCGTCACGGCGTCGGTGCTGGTGATCGGAGTGATCTTCGGTGCACTGTCCGGGTTCTACGGCGGCTGGACCGATTCGATTCTCTCCCGCGTCGCCGACATCTTCTTCGGCATCCCGCTGATCCTGGCTGCCATCGTCCTGATGCAGCTGTTCACCGATCGCACCATCTGGACCGTCGTCGGCGTGCTGGCGCTCTTCGGCTGGCCGCAGATGGCAAGAATCGCTCGAGGCGCGGTGATCTCGGCGAAGAACAACGATTACGTCATGGCCTCGGAAGCGTTGGGTGTCTCGAAGCTCAAGACACTGATCCGCCACGTCATCCCGAACTCGTTGGCGCCCATCATCGTGGTCGCCACCATCTCGCTCGGTACGTACATCGTTGCCGAGGCGACGCTGTCCTTCCTCGGTATCGGTCTTCCGTCCACCGAGGTTTCGTGGGGCGGCGACATCAGCAACGCTCAGGTGACGCTGCGTCAGGGTTCGACCATTCTGTTCTACCCGGCAACGGCTTTGGCGATCACCGTTCTCGGATTCATCATGATGGGTGACGCTCTGCGCGACGCCCTCGATCCCAAGTCGCGGAAGCGGTGAGCACGATGACCACCAAGGAAACTCTCACCTCGGAGGAAACTCCGTTGCTCGAGATTCGTGATCTCGAGGTGTCTTTCCAGTCCAATTCCGGTCCGGTTCCGGCAGTTCGAGGCGTCAGCCTGACCGTCTACCCGGGTCAGACGGTCGCGATCGTCGGCGAATCGGGTTCGGGTAAGTCCACCACCGCCCACTCGATCATCAATCTGCTTCCCGGCACCGGCAAGGTGACGGCAGGCGAGATCATCTTCGACGGCAAGGACATCTCGAAGGTCTCGGAGAAGGACTTCGTCCACATCCGGGGAAGCCAGATCGGTTTGGTTCCGCAGGACCCGATGTCGAATCTGAATCCCGTGTGGAAAGTGGGCTTCCAGATCGAGGAAGCACTGGCCGCCAACGGGATCGCCAAGGGCAAGGCAGCCAAGGTTAGGGCCGCCGAACTGCTCGAGGAGGCAGGACTCGCCGAAGCCGAGAGCCGGTTGGGGCAGTACCCGCACGAGTTCTCGGGCGGTATGCGTCAGCGCGCACTCATCGCGATCGGGTTGTCCGCTCGTCCGAAGCTCCTGATCGCGGACGAGCCGACGTCGGCGCTCGACGTCACCGTCCAGCGTCAGATCCTCGACCACCTCGACGGTCTGACTACGGAACTCGGCACCGCCGTTCTTCTCATCACTCACGATCTGGGCCTGGCCGCCGAGCGCGCCGAGCATCTGATCGTGATGAGCAAGGGTCGTATCGTCGAATCCGGTCCGGCACTGGAGATTCTGAAGCGTCCACAGCATCCGTACACGCAGAAGCTGGTCGCTGCTGCGCCGTCGTTGGCGTCGAAGCGACTCAGCTCGTCGGTGGTGCGCGCCGAGATTCGAGAACAGGCGGAAGAGGTCGCCGAAGCAGTCAAGGCCGAGGAAACTGCGGCAGAGTCCTTCGGCAAGGCGACCGACGACGTTCTTGTCGTCGATCATCTGACCAAGGTGTTCAAGCTGCGCAAGGGTTTCCGCAAGACCACCGACTTCACAGCCGTGAACGACGTGTCCTTCAAGGTCCGCCGCGGAACCACGACGGCGATCGTCGGTGAATCGGGTTCCGGTAAGTCGACGGTCGCGCAGATGGTCCTCGGTCTGCTCGAGCCCACTGCAGGCAACGTGGTCTTCGACGGTCAGGACGTGTCGAAACTCGGTGCGAAGGAAACATTTGCGTTCCGTCGTCGAGTGCAGCCGATCTTCCAGAACCCTTACGGCACGCTCGACCCGATGTACTCGATCTACCGCACGATCGAAGAGCCGCTGCGTACCCACAAGGTCGGGACCAAAGCCGAACGGGAGGCTCGCGTCCGCGAACTTCTCGACAAGGTCGGTCTGCCCCAGTCGGTCATGCGACGGTTCCCGAACGAGCTCTCCGGCGGACAGCGTCAGCGCGTCGCAATTGCGCGAGCGTTGGCACTGCAACCGGAGGTCGTGATCTGCGACGAGGCGGTCTCCGCTCTCGACGTGCTCGTGCAGGATCAGATCTTGACCCTGCTCAACGACCTGCAGGCAGAGTTCGGGTTGACGTACCTCTTCATCACGCACGACCTGGCCGTGGTTCGTCAGATCGCGGACAACGTGTTGGTGATGTCGCGTGGCTCGATCGTCGAATCGGCACCGATCGACGACGTGTTCGGTAATCCGCAACAGGACTACACCCGCAAGTTGCTCGACGCGATTCCCGGTGGGTCCATCAAGCTGGGAAGCTGACGCAACAGGTAGGTAGGCAAGTCCGCAGAGGGGCTGCAAGGGTACCGTCGTTGATCGTGACGGACCCCTTGCAGCCCCTCGTCGATCTTCCAGGCGTACGCGCCGCCGCCGATCATGCGCGCGATGCTCTGGGTGAGGTTCATCGGCACAAGACCAACCGTCGCGGTTGGCCCACCACTGCCGCCGAAGCCGCGGTTCGTGCCGCGCGCGCTTCCGCATCGCTCGCCGGTGGCACCACCGAATTGCCGACCGAGGGCATGGCCGGTGATCCGATTCTCGCGGGTGCTCTGCGCGTGGCTCAGGCTCTCGACGGCGACAGCCTTCCGCTCATGGAGTCGACGTGGAAGCGCGCCCCACTTCAGGCTTTGGCCCGGCTGCACCTGTTGGCCGCGGCGGATCTCGTCGAGGACGCAGATCAACTGGGGCGGCCACGGTCGGATCGCGGAGTGGGGGAGCGGTTGGACGCTCTCGCCCAACTCGTTACAGGCGGAACCAGTGCACCGGCACCTGTTCTGGCGGCCGTCGTACACGGAGAACTCTTGGCGCTGAGCCCGTTCGGCACCGCTGACGGCATCGTCGCCCGCGCGGCCTCGCGTCTGGTTGCGGTCTCGTCGGGGCTGGATCCGCACAATCTCGGGGTCCCCGAGGTCAGTTGGCTTCGGCGACCACAGGCGTACACGGACGGCGCGGCAGGATTCGCTTCGGGAAATCCGGCGGGCGTCGGCAGTTGGGTGATTCTGTGCTGTGGTGCTCTCGAAGCCGGTGCGCGAGAGGCGACTTCGATTGCCGACGCCGCTACCGGATAGTCCGGCAAATTGCCCCTGCCGGAACATAACGAACGGGCGGCGCTGCCGATAAATCGACTTCGCCGCCCGTCAGCACGGACTACTCGTTACCAAGCGTGCTCGGTGGGTTGTGTGGGTGGCCTCGGCGAGGGATCGCACTTTCTGAGGTCGTCCCCGCAACCTGTGCGGGGTCCTCGCTCAAATTGAACGAATCTCGCAGGCCCACAACGCTTCTGCCCTTATAGTGGCTTGTGCTCCGCGTGGGTGCCCTAGTGCCCGTGCTAGGAATTTCGGTTGGGGAAACGGTCCTTCTCTTCCGAGCCGTTCCTGGCCTTCCGTTCTTCCGTAACTCCTTTGTACCCTGTGTCCGGGCTCACAGCAAGTACCAATTTTTGTTTGTGGGCCTTGGATTTCAGCGTTTCCGGCGCAGTAGCCCGAAGGTCATGGCGCCGGCCACCAGAGCTGCGATTCCCACCGCAGCGGTAGTAGCCACCGTGGTCGTGGACTGGGCCGACAATCGGGCACGAAGTGAGACCGGATTCGAGAAAGTCAGTATGGGCCAACCGTTTACGGCCGCTTCCTTGCGCAACGCTCGATCGGGGTTGACTGCGGTCGGATGTCCGACAGCCTCGAGCATGGGTAAATCCGTCACCGAGTCGGAGTAGGCGTAACTGGCGGCGAGGTCGTAACCGTACTCCGCGGCGAGTTTTTCCATGGCTTCGACCTTGCCGGGGCCGTAGCAGTAGAAGTCCACCTCGCCGGTGTAGTGGCCGTCTTCCTCCCTCATCGACGTCGCGACGGAATGGGTGGCGCCGAGGGCGCGGGCGATCGGTGCGACGATCTCTTCACCCGAAGCAGACACGACGATGACGTCGTGTCCACGCAGCTTGTGATCTGCGATCAGATCGGCCGCCTCGGCGAAGACGAGTGGATCGACGATGTCGTGCAGAGTCTCCGCGACGACGGCCTTCACCTGTTCCACGTCCCAGCCCGCACACATCGCCGTCAGATGCTCGCGCATGCGCTCCATCTGATCGTGATCGGCGCCGGACAGTAGAAACAGGAATTGCGCATAGCTGCTCTTGAGAACCGAGCGTCGATTGATCAGACCCTGTGCGAAGAATGGCTTGCTGAACGCCAGGGTGCTCGACTTCGCGATGATCGTTTTGTCCAAATCGAAGAAAGCGGCTGTCCGCCCGGTCTTCAGTCCGTTCGCAGGCTTGTCGGTCACAGGATTGAGGATAGTCCGACAGGCGGTTCGTGTGCTCTCCGGCAAGCGTCCTCTTTCGGCGAAAAACAGCAGTTCAGTGCAGCTCAGGCTTGCATTTCTCGCCGATGGCGGGTGTAAGATCGTTGCTGTTCGATTCGTTCGAACTAGTTCAGCCCGACCCCCCGGGGCTGAACTCAGACGGCCCCCGCCTCCTCCCCCCATTGGCGGGGGTCGTCCTCTGTCTCAGGCCTGTTTCTCCCCAACCTCCCAGTTGTCCACAGGGTTGTTCGGCCCACTGTTTTCGGTGCCGGTGCTCGTTCAGGCTCTGCAGTCATGAACACGACGATCAGCTCTCAGGAAACCGGGGCTCCCATTCTGGTTCTCGTCGACGACGCGAAAATCCTCGCGAGCGTGCGACGCGTCGCTGCCGCGGTGGACCGCCGGCTGGACGAGGCCGAACATCCCGTGTCCCGGCAACAGTGGAACCGGGCCTCGGCGGTGGTACTGGACGCGTCGGCGGCGCGAGATGCTCTGGCTCGTTCCCCCAAGCGAACGCGAGTGTTCCTCGTATGCGACGGCACACCGACCGTCGACGATTGGAAGAGCGCCACCGCGATCGGAGCTGACAGCGTTCTGTCCTTGCCCGAGGAAGAGAACGCGCTGGTCGCAGTTCTGGCCGACCACGTCGACGTCAGTGGTGACGGCACCGTCGTGAGCGTGGTGGGTGGTTGTGGCGGCGGCGGAGCCTCGGCAACTGCTGCGGCAGTCGCGTTGACGTCGGCGGCACGTCACGTCCCGACGCTGTTGGTGGACGTCGACGCACTCGGTTCCGGCGCCGACGTGCTGTTGGGTATCGAGACTGCTCCCGGATTACGTTGGGGTGCACTGACCGTCGAGGGCGGGCGGTTGTCCCCGGATGCGCTGCGCGATGCACTGCCGGCGAAGGGAAAGTTTCTGAGGGTTCTGGCGAGCAGTCGCCGGGAGATCGACGGTCCGACAGTGACCGCCGTTCGCGCCGTGCTGGACGCAGGTCGCAGTTCCGGCGGGCTCGTGGTCTGCGACGTGCCACGTCATCCCAGCGAGGTAGGTCAGGCCGTGTTGGAGATGTCGGATTCGGTGCTCGTGGTGGTTCCGGCCACCGTGGCCGCATGCGTCGCGGCCGAGAAGGTCGGAGCCTGGGTGGTGCGACACAACTCCAACGTCGGGCTCGTCGTGCGTGGGCCGGCACCGGGAGGCCTACGCGGCGCCGATGTGGCAGACATGCTCGGCCTGCCCCTGACGGCCGTGATGCGCGGCCACCGATCGCTGGCGCCGATGCTCGAGCGTGGTGGCCTCGAATTGACCCGCGGTTGTCCGTTGAGTGTGGCGGCAACAGCGGTACTCGACGCCGTCGAATCCGGCGCACGCCCGCGCAGGGCTGCGGCATGAGTGCGTTGGTCACGGCCGAACTGCTGGACCGAGTTCGCGAGCGATTGACGGCGTCGTCGGTCGCCGAGCCGACGGCGGCCACCGTTGCCGATGCCGTGCGAGCCGAGTCCTCCGGCGTTCTGGCGGACACGGATCTGTTGGAGGTCGTCAGGGTGCTCCAGACGGAACTGACAGGCGCGGGGCCGCTCGAACCTCTACTGCACGAACCCGGGGTCGCCGACGTACTGGTGACCGCGCCGGATCAGGTCTGGGTGGACCGCGGGGTCGGCCTCGAAAGGTCGGGGGTCCGGTTCACCGACGAGGCAGCCGTGCGTCGACTGGCGCAGCGGTTGGCACTGTCGGCAGGTCGACGCCTCGACGACGCCCAACCGTGGGTCGACGGCCGCCTGCGGGGCGTCGGCGACGGGCACTTCGGGGTACGACTTCATGCCGTACTCGCACCCGTGGCCCAGGGTGGAACCTGCGTGTCACTGCGAGTGTTGCGGCCCGCAACACAGGGTCTCGACGCGCTGTCCGCCCACGGCGCCGTGGAACCGGACGCGCGGGAGCTCCTCAATCGCATCATTTCTTGTCGCTTGGCTTTTCTGGTGATCGGCGGGACCGGTGCGGGAAAGACCACGTTGTTGTCCGCCATGCTCGGCGCGGTCGACCCGCGCGAGCGAATCGTCTGTGTCGAGGACGCGGCCGAACTGGCGCCGCCGCATCCGCACGTCGTCCGCCTCGTCGCCAGAGCTCCCAACGTCGAGGGCGTCGGAGAGGTGACGGTGCGCGATCTGGTTCGGCAGGCACTGCGGATGCGTCCCGATCGCATCGTCGTCGGTGAGGTCCGCGGCGCAGAGGTGACTGATCTGCTCACGGCGATGAACACCGGCCACGACGGCGGCGCCGGCACCGTTCACGCCAATTCGCCCGAAGAGGTGCCGGCCAGACTCGAGGCGTTGGCGGCGCTCGGCGGGATGGATCGCCACGCGTTGCACAGTCAACTTGCCGCGGCAGTTCAAGTGATCCTGCACGTGCACAGATTGGCTGACGGATCGAGGCGTCTCGAACAGATCGGTGTCATCGACCGCGGTGCGGACGGGTATGTACGAATCATGCAGGCGTGGCCGGACGGCGGTTCGGGTCGTGAGCGGCTCGAGCGGATGTTCCGGCTTCGCAATCGAGAGGTCGGGACGTGACGGTTTCCCTCTTGGCCTTCGCGTTGGCGGTCTCGATTGCGCCGGTGCGGGATTCACGTGCTCGGCTCGCTACGTACACCCCGAGCGTCCGCAAGCCCTCCCGGCAGATTCCGTGGCAGTTCGTCGCCGCATTTCTCGCGATTTCGGCCGCGTGGATCCTCGGAGGTCTTCCGGCAGGGTGTGCGGCTGTCGTCCTCGCCGGGACCCTGATCCTCCGTGGCCGACGCGCGAATGCAGCCGAAACCCGGGATCTCTCACAGAAGATGCTGCTCTCCGGTCTGGAGGTGCTGATCGCCGAGCTGAGCGTCGGCGCGCATCCTGCAGCGGCCAGTTCTGTTGCAGGCGAGGAATGTACCGGAGAAGTGAGTGCCGTATTCCGTTCCGCTGGGGCCAGGGCGCGTCTCGGTGGTTCTGCCGCAGCGGCCTTCGCGGTACCGGATTCGTGCATCGAGCGTGAGTTCTCCCGCATCGGATCCGTCTGGCGGGTCGCAGACCAACACGGGCTGGCGCTGGCGGAACTACTCGGCGCCGTCCGGACGGACATGTTGGGACGTAGACGCTTTCGTCAGCGTACCGAGGCCGGGTTGGCGGGCGCTCGGGCGACCGCTGCGGTGTTGGCCTTTCTCCCGCTGTTGGGGATCGGTCTCGGGCAATTGATGGGGGCTTCGCCGCTGCGCGTGCTGTTCGGAGGTGGGCTCGGCGGCGTGCTCCTGGTGATCGGAACCGCTTGTGTCTCAGCGGGTCTGCTCTGGACCGACCGGATAGCTGCGAAGGTCACGTCGTGAGTTGGGCATCCGTGGTGATGATGGCGTTGGCGCTCGCGATCATTCCCGATCGGCGCGGTGCTTCGGCCAGGGCGGCAGAAATTCTCTTCGCGGACACAACAACAGAAAATTCGGTTTCAGTCCCGGACAAGCCGGATCCACTCGCAGTTGCCGCAAGTCTCGACCTTCTCGGGGCCTGCCTACGAGCGGGGCTTCCCGTCTCCGCCGCGATCACAGCGATGGCGTCGACGGCACCGAAACCGATGGCCGACTCGCTTCGTCGCGTTGCCGACCTTCTGGCGCTCGGTGCCGATCCCGACGCCGCGTGGAGCGAAGCCGCTCTCGATCCCGATACCGAGGCGCTCGCCAGAATGGCTCGGCGTTCCGCCCGTTCGGGTTCGTCGCTGTCCTCATCCATGGCCGAACTCGCCGAGCGCAGTCGAGGTGACGCCGAGGATCTTGCTGCTGCCGCAGCCGAACGCGCGGGAGTGCTGATCAGCGGTCCACTCGGGCTGTGTTTCCTGCCGGCGTTCATCGCCTTGGGCATCGTCCCGGTGGTGATCGGGCTTGCCACGACTGTGCTCGGTAACGGCCTGCTGTGAGCCGGATCCGAGTGAAAGCTCCTGCGGCAGAAGTGCTGCCAAAGGTTTCGATTGAAGGGGGAGAAATGATTTCGAAGACGTTGAGGACGGTGTCGGCCAGATTTGCGCTGTTGGTTGCCGAGGACGACGGCATGTCCACCGCGGAGTATGCGATCGGCACGATTGCGGCTGCCGCATTCGGTGCCGTCCTGTACACGGTTGTCACTGGCGACTCCATTGTCTCGGCGCTGACAGGCATCATTGACAAGGCGCTCAAGACAGCTGTGTGATGTTGTCCACGAGAGGTATTCGGCAAGCCGACGACGGCGCCGTGACGGTGGAGGCCGCGATTGCTCTGGCTTCGATCGTCACGGTGGTCGTGCTGTGTGTCGGTGGAGTCCTGGCGGTGTCGATGCAGGTTCGGTGTGTCGACGCCGCTCGTGAGGCCGCGCGGTTGGTGGCACGTGGTGATCGTGAGTCTGCGGTCGCCACGGCCCGCCGGATCGCACCCGAAGATGCGTCGATCTCGGTGGAGATCGTGGACGGTTTTGCCGTTGCCGTTGTCAGCGCCGAGAGTGCGTTGCTGCCGTTGGTCGACATTTCTTCCGAGGCGGTGGCAGCTGTGGAGTCGGGAGTGGAGGAGGGGTGAACCTACGTGACGACGAAGGTGTTGCCACGGTTCTGGCGTGCTGCGTTCTGGCGGCGATCGTGATGGTGACCGGTGGGATGCTGCATGTCGGTTCCGCAGTGGTGGCTCGGCACACGGCTCAGTCGGCCGCTGATCTTTCGGCTCTCGGCGGTGCGGGCGCCTTGGACGGCGGCGACGAGTCGGCGTGTGAGATGTCCGCGGTGATCGCGGAGCGGATGCGTACGGTGCTCGAGGAGTGCGAGGTGCAGGGGTGGGATGTATTGGTCGAGATACGCGCACCGGTGTTGTTGTCGGGCTTCGGGATCGGGGATGCGCAGGCTTACGCGCGTGCGGGTCCGGTCAGCTGATGGTGTCGATGACGGCGGTCAGAACCTTGACCGCGCCGTCTTTGTCGAGTGGGTCGTTTCCGTTGCCGCACTTGGGTGAATAGACGCAGGACGGGCAACCGTGAGCGCACTCGCAGGAGAGTATGGCGTCGCGCGTCGCGGTGAGCCATCGGGACAGTTCGCTGTGCCCTCGGTCGGCGAACCCGGCGCCGCCGGCATGACCGTCGTAGACGAAGACGGTCGGGAGTCCGGTGTCCGCATGCATCGCGGTGGACACTCCGCCGATGTCTCCGCGGTCGCAGATCGCCACCAGTGGCAGCAGGCCGATTGCGGCATGTTCGGCGGCATGCAGTGATCCGGGGAACCGTTCGGGCGGGACCCCGATTGATTCGAGGAGTTCCGGCGTGACCGTGTACATCACTGCCCTGGTGGGCAAAGTGTGTGCGGGCATGTCGAGTTCGATCGAGTCGAGGACTTCACCCGAAGTCAACCGTCGTAGGTATCCGACGACTTGATGTGTCACCTCGACCTGGACGAGAGCGACGGCGATGTCGCCGTAGTTCTTGTGCTCGAGTTGTTCGGTGATCGTGATTTCGGTGGTCTCGCGGGCCGAGGTGGTCCAGTCCGGATTCTCGGTGTGTACCAGTGCGAGTCCGACGTCGAGGTCCAGTTCGTCGACGACGTAGGTCTCGCCTTGATGGATGTGCACGGCGCCGGGATGAACTGTGGCCGGAGCGCGGCCCGCGTCGACAGTGCCCAGCATCCGGCCGGATTCACCGTCGACAATGGCCACCTGAGTTCCGATGCCGCCGCGAATGTCCAAAGAGCCGTGGGGGTTCGAATCGGCGGTGACGAACCATCCGTGCTTTCGGCGCCGGATCTTGCCTTCCTCGGACAGTCTCGTCAGAACCTCGAGAGCCCCGAACGCGTCCACCTCGGCATCGGAAAGTGGGAGTTCCATTGCAGCGCAGAGAAGTTGTGGTCCCAGGACGTACGGATTTCCGGGATCTGTCACCGTCGCCTCGACGGGTTTGTCGAGTACCGCTGACGGATGGTGAACGAGGTAGGTGTCGAGTGGATCGTCGCGGGCGATCAACACGACGAGTGAACCCTCACCGCGTCGCCCGGAGCGACCCGCTTGCTGCCAGAACGAGGCGACGGTGCCCGGGAAGCCTGCCACGACAACGGCGTCGAGGCCTGCGATGTCGACGCCGAGCTCCAGTGCGTTGGTGGTGGCTGCGCCCAGCAGTGTGCCGTCGGCGAGTGCAGCTTCCAGTTCACGTCGGTCCTCGGCCAGATATCCGGCGCGATACGACGCGACTCGCTCGGCGAGGTCCGGGTCCACCTCGGCGAGTAGACGTTTGGTGGCCATCGCGGTCAGTTCGGCGCCGCGGCGGGAGCGGACGAAGGTGAGAGTGCGGGCGCCTTCGATCATGAGGTCGGCCATGATCCGGGCTGCTTCCGCGCCCGCGGGACGTCGTACCGGGCTACCGTTTTCGCCGGTCAATGCCTCGAGTAGCGGAGGCTCCCACAGTGCGACGGTGCGTGGGCCGTGAGGCGATCCGTCTTCCGTGACCTCGCTGCAGTGTGCGCCGATGAGCCGCGAGGCCGCTGCGCCGGGATCTGCTGTGGTCGCGCTGGCCAGGATGAAGGTAGGTTCGGCGCCGTAACGGGCTGCAATTCTGCGTAATCGCCGGATCACGAGCGCGACGTTGGATCCGAAGACTCCCCTGTAGGAGTGGCATTCGTCGATGATCACGTATTTCAGGTTGCGGAAGAAGTGTGCCCATCGCTGATGGGTGCGGAGCAGCGAAATGTGGATCATGTCGGGGTTGGTGAAGAGCCAGCGTGAGTTCTCGCGTGCCCAGGTGCGGAGTTCCTGCGAGGTGTCGCCGTCGTACGCACTGGCGTTCGTGCTGCGAAGTTCGACGTCGAAGTCGGTGAGGGACAGCACTGCTCGCAGTTGATCCGAGCCCAGCGCTTTGGTGGGGGAGAGGTACAGGGCAGTTGCGAGCGGATCGGTCGCCATGGCCGTCAGCACCGGGAGTTGGTACGCCAGTGACTTACCCGACGCCGTACCGGTGGCCACGACCACGTGTTTTCCGGCGTAAGCGAGGTCGGCGGCCTCACTCTGGTGGATCCACGGGGACCGCACGCTGTGCTCGGCGAGCGCGCGTACGACGCTGGGGTGCACCCACTCCGGCCATTCGGTGAACTCGGCTACGCGAGCAGGTAACTGCGCGGTGAACATCAGTGGTTTTTCGCTTCCACTGACCCCGGCGACGACCCGATCGAGCAGCATCTGCCCGTAGGTCTCGCCAGGCTTCCCTCCCGGGGCGGGGATCGGGGAAGGTGCGTTCACGTGACTCTCCGGGCTCGGCGTTGGGGTGTGGCGGCAATCGGAAACTGTCGCTACCTGCAGTTTTGATGATACGCAACGGTCGGCGGTCTTGGTGGAACCGGGTGCTCGGCGCGCGAGCGGGAAACCACGATCGTGGGCTGTTTTTCTCGTAGCGAACTTTTAACGTTTTTAGTTCCCTTTTCGACTGTTGTGCACGCGGAGAACATGGTTGACTGACAATCGGTCGCAGCTTCTGTGTTCGTAGGCTTGAGAAAGTGCACGCTCGCAGGATCGTTGTTGCGGGCGCGGTGCTCTGCCTTTCCTGAGGGGGAAATAAAGACGTACAGCGGTCGGAACCGGCCCGGTGGACTGTAAGGGCTGTTCACCGAATCCGGTGTTAGAAAGAGAAGGAAAAGCATGGCACAGGGCACTGTGAAGTGGTTCAACGCTGAAAAGGGCTTCGGCTTCATCGCTCCCGAAGACGGTTCCGCAGACGTCTTCGTTCACTACTCCGAAATTCAGGGCAACGGCTTCCGTACCCTCGAGGAGAACCAGCGTGTGGAGTTCGAGGTCGGCCAGGGCACCAAGGGTCCCCAGGCTACCGGCGTTCGCGCGGTCTGATTTTTCCGCTCACTTGCTGAGCGAATAGTTCGGACAGTATTTGTCCCCCATCGCATCCGTGCGGTGGGGGACAAATCTTTTCGGGCTGGGTTAGTACTTTCCCTGTCCGAGGTGAATGCACGCAGCTGTTCGGCCACGGCCGGTCGTCTATGCCGTCGATACCTTCGTGGCTTACGTTTCACTCTGTGAGCCAACTGTCCTTTTTCTCTGCCGAGTCGATTCCACCTGCCGTGACGGACCTTGCCGGAATGCTGGCCGGACCGGGGCAGGTCGTGACCTCGGAGGATCGCGCGCGGATCTCGATCGTCGTGGATCGGGACTGGAGAGCGCAGGCCGTTGCCGAGTTGATCGCGCAGTGCGGACTCGGGGCCGAGGTGACGCGTAGCGAAGAAGGCAGCCCACTCGTCCGAACTCAGTCGACGCCCGCACTCCTTCCGCTGTCCGTGCAATGGACCAAGGGAGCAGTGAAGGCGGTGCCGGTCGGGTGGGTTCCTAATTCTCGCCAACTCCGAGTGTGGGCCGTCGCCGCCGGCCGACTCGAAGAAGGCGGTGAACGATTCGTGTTCGGCCTCGACCCCCATGCGAAGGAGACACACGCACCGCTGGCTCAGGCCTTGATGAGGGTTGGTATCGCGCCGACTCAACTGGGTAACCGGACACCGGGTCCGGGGCTCCGTGTGTCGGGAAAGAAGAGACTGACAAAGCTCGTCGAATACCTCGGTGAGGCGCCGAAACACGTCGACACCTCGGTCGCCTGGCCACACGTCTGACAGTGCTGATGCCGCGTGTCCAACGGTGCTCATGCCGCGTGTCCGACGGAGCCCATACTGTACTGATCTGCACGAATGTCTTGCGGGTATGTCACTCTGTAAAGAGAGACACGGGGTATAACTTGCTCCACACGTCTAGTTCTGAAGATCTGCCGACGGCAGTGAACGTCCAAAGGAAGGCTCGGGCAGCAGGTGGCTAAAGCGGACAACGGCAGCGGTCAGGGAGCGTCCGGTAACCCTCGTCGCCTCGTGATCGTCGAGTCACCGACCAAGGCGCGCAAAATCGCTCCCTACCTCGGTAAGGACTACGTCGTAGAGGCATCGGTCGGTCACATTCGCGACCTCCCGCGCGGCGCAGCAGACGTTCCGGCCAAGTACAAGGGCGAGTCATGGGCCCGTCTCGGCGTCAACGTCGATCACGACTTCGAGCCGCTCTATGTCGTGAGCCCGGAAAAGAAGGGCAAGGTCGCCGAACTCAAGTCTCTGTTGAAGGACGCCGACGAGCTCTTCCTCGCAACTGACCCCGACCGCGAGGGCGAGGCAATCGCCTGGCATCTCCTCGAGACTCTCAAGCCCAAGATTCCGGTTCGTCGAATGGTCTTCCACGAGATCACCGAGCCGGCAATCCGTGCTGCCGCCGAAGACACCCGCGAACTCGACACCGACCTCGTCGATGCTCAGGAAACCCGCCGCATCCTCGACCGTCTCTACGGTTACGAGGTCAGCCCGGTTCTCTGGAAGAAGGTCATGCCGAAGCTCTCGGCCGGCCGCGTCCAATCGGTGGCCACTCGCGTCATCGTCCAGCGTGAACGCGAGCGCATGGCGTTCAAGTCGGCGTCGTACTGGGACATTTCCGCGACGCTCGACGCCGGTGCAGAGGCCAGCCCGCGTAGTTTCGGTGCTCGCCTGGTCTCCGTCGACGGTTCGCGTGTCGCCTCCGGCCGTGATTTCGGAGCTGACGGAAAGCTCAAGGGCAGCGCGGTCACTGTGCTCGACGAGGCGTACGCGCGTCGTCTCGCGGAAGCATTGCAGGGCGTCGACCTCACGGTTTCCTCCGCCGAGGACAAGCCGTACACCCGCAAGCCTTACCCGCCGTTCATGACGTCGACGCTCCAGCAGGAAGCCGGACGCAAACTTCGTTTCACGTCCGAGCGTGCAATGCGCATCGCACAGCGTCTGTACGAAAACGGCTACATCACCTACATGCGTACCGACTCGACGACTCTCTCGGAGTCGGCGATCGCTGCCGCTCGTGCGCAGGCCACCGAGTTGTACGGTCCGGAATACGTGCATCCGACGCCGCGTCAGTACACCCGCAAGGTCAAGAACGCGCAGGAAGCCCACGAGGCGATCCGCCCCGCCGGCGACGTGTTCCAGACCCCGGGTCAGCTGCACTCCAAGCTCGATTCCGACGAGTTCAAGCTGTACGAACTGATCTGGCAGCGGACCGTCGCTTCGCAGATGGCCGACGCCCGCGGTACGACGTTGACGCTTCGCATCTCCGGCACGGCAGGCACCGGCGAGGACTGCACGTTCTCCGCTTCGGGTCGCACCATCGTGTTCGCCGGCTTCCTCAAGGCTTACGTCGAGAGCGTCGACGAAGAGGCCGGCGGTCAGTCCGACGACGCCGAATCCAGGCTTCCGGTGCTGGTCAAGGGTCAGGAAGTCACGGCCACCAAGCTCGATCCGGACGGGCACAGCACCAACCCGCCCGCTCGCTACACAGAAGCCAGCCTGATCAAGACGCTCGAAGAACTCGGCATCGGCCGTCCTTCGACCTACTCGTCGATCATCAAGACCATCCTCGATCGCGGATACGTCTACAAACGTGGCAGCGCGCTGGTTCCGTCCTGGGTGGCGTTTGCCGTCATCGGGCTGCTCGAGGTGCACTTCGGCCGGCTGGTCGACTTCGATTTCACGGCAGGAATGGAAGACGATCTCGACGCGATCGCCGGTGGCCGTGAGCAGCGTGGCAACTGGCTGAGCAGCTTCTACTTCGGCGGCGAGACAGGCGCAGAGGGATCGGTCGCCCGCGAGGGCGGGCTGAAGAAGATGGTCGGTGTCAATCTCGAGGAGATCGACGCTCGCGAGGTCAACTCCATCCGACTGTTCGACGACGCCGAGGGTCGCGAGGTTCACGTGCGCGTCGGCCGGTTCGGCCCGTATCTCGAGCGCATGGTTCAGAACCCGGACGATCCCGAAGGCGATTTGATCTCGCAGCGGGCAAATCTTCCCGATGACCTGCCACCGGACGAGCTCACTCCCGAGTACGCCGAGAAGTTGTTCTCGACGCCTCAAGAGGGCCGCAAGCTGGGCGTCGACCCGCTGACGGGCCACGAGATCGTCGCGAAGGAAGGCCGCTTCGGTCCCTACGTGACCGAGATCCTGCCCGAACCGCCGGCCGAGCCGGAACCGGACATCGTTCCCGTCACCGCTCCCGAGCCGGAAGAAATCAGCTCGGGCAGCACCAAGACTGCGGTGAAGAAGGCCGCGGCCAAGAAGGCGCCTGCGAAGAAGGCTGCCAAGAAGGTCGCAGGCCCCAAGCCGCGGACCGGATCGCTGCTCAAGTCCATGGACTTGGCGACGATCACCTTGGAAGATGCGCTGCGTCTGCTGTCGCTTCCGCGCGTCGTGGGTGTCGACCCCGAATCGAAGGAAGAGATCACCGCGCAGAACGGCCGTTACGGTCCGTACCTGAAGAAGGGCACGGACTCACGCTCGCTCGCCAACGAAGAGCAGATGTTCACCGTCACGCTCGACGAGGCCCTCAAGATTTACGCCGAGCCGAAGCGTCGTGGGCGTCAGGCGTCGGCAACGCCTCCGCTGCGTGAGTTGGGCGTCGATCCGGTCAGCGAGAAGCCGATGGTGATCAAGGACGGCCGATTCGGTCCGTACGTCACCGACGGCGAGACTAACGCCAGCCTTCGCAAGGACGACGACGTCGAATCCATTTCCGATGCTCGGGCGTCGGAGTTGCTGGCTGATCGTCGTGCGCGCGGCCCGGTCAAGAAGAAGGCAGCAGCCAAGAAGGCTCCGGCCAAGAAGGCCGCTGCCAAGAAAACAGCCGCAAAGAAGGCCCCGGCAAAGAAGGCCGCCGCCAAGAAGGCTCCGGCGAAGAAGGACTCGTAAGGCTTCGTCGGTGCCGACGGTTAGGGTTTTTGCATGAGTACTGAAGTGGCCGAACGAGGTGTGTTCGGTCGGCTGGTGGGTCAGCACGACGTCGAGCAGAGCCTGCGTGATGCTGCACTGTCGGCTCGTGGCGATTCCAGCGGCTCGGAGATGACCCACGCGTGGCTCTTCACCGGGCCACCCGGCTCTGGTCGTTCGGTGGCTGCTCTCTGCTTCGCCGCTGCCCTGCAATGCACCTCCGACGGTGCACCAGGGTGCGGTGAGTGTCATGCGTGTACGACGACGATGGGTGGAACCCATGGTGACGTACGACGGATCATCCCCGACGGCCTGAGCATCAGCGTCAAAGGCATGCGCGAGATAGTCAACATCGCTTCGCGTCGACCGACGACGGGGCGGTGGCAGGTGATCGTGGTCGAGGATGCCGATCGTTTGACCGAAGGCGCAGCCAACGCCCTCCTGAAGGTTGTCGAGGAGCCGCCGGACCGCACGGTCATCCTGCTCTGCGCGCCGACGACCGATCCGGAAGACATGTCTGTCACCCTCCGATCGCGGTGTAGGCACATGCCGTTGGTGACGCCGTCCGTCGAATCGATCGCCCAGGTACTGATCGACCGCGACGGGCTGGATCCGGAACGGGCGAGAATCGCCGCATCGATCAGCGGCGGACATGTCGGCCGGGCTCGGCGTCTCGCCACCGACGAGAGCGCGCGCGACGAGCGTCAGCGTTCGCTTCGACTTGCCGCAGACGCGATCGGGGCTTCGACGGCGTACAAGGCCGCAGAGAACTTGGTGAAGTCGATCGAGGCTGACACCAAGGCGTTCTACGCCGAACTCAAGGAACAGGAGCTCGAGGAGCTCAAGGTTTCCTTGGGTGGTGGTGGAACCGGCAAGGGAACAGCCGGGACTCTGCGCGGATCGGCTGGTCTGATCAAGGACCTCGAAGCGCGTCAGAAATCGCGCGACACCCGGGCCCGCCGCGATCTTCTCGACCGGACGCTGATCGACCTGGCCGGCATGTACCGGGACGCGCTTTCCTATTCGCTGGGGTCGACGTCGACGGCGACCCATCCCGACATGGCTCGGCAGGCCGCCGAGTTGGCTGCACGAACGTCCCCGGAGGGGTTGCTCAAGTGCATCGAAGCGGTGCTCGAATGCCGCGAGGCCGTCGACTTCAACGTCAAGTTGCAGTGGGCGCTCGATGCGATGGTTGCCTCCATCGGAGCCGCTTTCCGACCCCCGTTTTCGCGATCCGGGGGTTGACCAGATAGACTCGCCACCGCCGAAAGGCACGCTGCCTTAGCTCAGTCGGTAGAGCATTTCACTCGTAATGAAAAGGTCGAGAGTTCGATTCTCTCAGGCAGCTCAGCCAAGAGCCCCACACCCGGAAATCCGGATGTGGGGCTCTTGTCGTTAGTTCCCAATTCTTGCGTATGTGCGGTTTATCCTGAGTTCGGCGAACACGTGCCTGAACAGGAGAGACCTCGATGTCGGATCAGAACTGGGGACCAGGCCAACCATCGCAGAATCAGCCGCCGTACGGGCAGATGCCGCCGATGCCGCCGCAGGGTTATCAGCCGCCGACGCCCGCCTATCCGTACGCAAGCTGGATCTCTCGGGTGTTTGCGTCAATCCTCGACGGCTTTGTCGTTCCGCTCCCCGGCGTCATCCTCGCGGGCATCGGAGCAGTGATCGCGTTCTCCGGATCCGAAGTGACCACATACGACGACGGCAGCGTGAGCGCTGAAGGCGGTAATCCGGTCGGGGTGATCGTCATGGTCGTCGGCATACTGGCGATCTTCTTGATCGAGGTGTGGAATCTCGTCTTCAGGCAAGGGAACACCGGACAGACGCTCGGCAAGAAGTGGCTGGGAATTTCGGTGATTCGGGAGTCCGACGGTGTGCCTCTCGGCCCGGTGATGGCGCTGCTTCGTTGGATCATGATGGCGATCCTGGGTGGCGCCTGCTTCCTCAACTATCTCTGGCCGCTCTGGGACTCGAAGCACCAGTGCTGGCACGACATGGTGGTCCGGTCGGTAGTCGTTCGCGCCCGCTAGTCGCTGCCGGGGTCTCTTACAGTGGGTGCCATGGAGTTGGAAGCGGTCACAAGTCGACGACGCTCGCTGGCCGCACCCGTCGGTGTTGCTGCAGTGGCCGTGACGGCCGGCGCGGTACTCCACTTCCGTGATCCCCACAGCGCGGGTAGTTACGGCGTTTGTCCGATATACGCGTTGACGGGATTGTGGTGCCCGGCGTGTGGTGGCCTTCGTGCGGTCAATGACCTGACTAATCTGGATATTGGCGCCGCAGTGTCCAGCAATGCCTTGATCGTGCCGTTTATCGCGGTGTTGGTGATCGCGTGGATCGGTTGGACAGTGCGCCGTTGGAAAGGCACGCGGGATCGCATGATCGTGCTTCGGCCGACTGTGACGATCGTGGTGCTCGGAGTTCTCGTTGCATTTACGGTTGTTCGAAACACCCCGTGGGGGAGCTGGCTCGCGCCGGCGTGACGGTAAGAGGTCGACATGGCACTGCAGGTTTTTTCGCTCATCGTTCTGCTCGGCGCGCTGATCATCTTGATTCCGACGGCACGACGTGTCTTCGGCAAGAAGGACGACGAGTAGGCCTCGACAACTGGGCCCGCGCGGCACATGCTGGCGGTATGGCTGATTCGTTGAAAGCCCGCGTCAAGGAAAAGTTGCTGAGGCAACTCGCCGAGGACGGTCGGCACCCGATTCAGGAAGCTGAGGGTGACGATCCGCGGTTGGTGTCGATCAACGACGATCTCGAAGCGTTGGAGCAGGCCGCGGAAGGCGATCCGATCGTCGAAGAACTGGCCGAGAGGTACTGGGTTCCGTGAAGTTAACCGACCGCAGTGCTCTGACCTGGCGATTTGGTGTTGTGTTGATCTTCGCGTAACTTTGTCCAGGTCAGAGCGACACGGACACCGACTCCCACCTGCAAGGGTGAGTGACACGAGGTTGTACGAAGTGCCTGGCGAACACAATCCAGTTTTTCTTCACGGGGTTCCGGTTTGCGCCGGTGGCCAGGTTGGGATAGGCTGGAAAAGTTGCCCCGGAGCGGCGGCCATAGGGTCGTGGTGATGGTGTGTGCGTGTTCTTTGAGAACTCAACAGTGTGTCGATGAATGTCAGTGCCAAATAATTTTTGGTACTTCACATATCGGATGATGTTCCGGGCCTTCGGGTTTCGGTTCTGATGTTCGGGGTGTGAGTATTTTTCGTCGGTGATTGTTCATTCTTCCGTCTGAATGATTGCCGACACATTTTTTGCTAGTTGAGTTTTTTTGCTAGTGATTTGACTCTTTTTGTCTATGACTGATTAGCCGGCCTTCGGGTTGGTGATATCTAGAGTCTTCAACGGAGAGTTTGATCCTGGCTCAGGACGAACGCTGGCGGCGTGCTT